>NZ_JBEZFP010000134.1:0-25638 GCF_040649515.1 Streptodolium elevatio | reverse complement strand
TCGCCCGCCTGCACAACCTCACCCTCGCCGGATGACCGGCGAATCAAGCCGCCACACTCCGACAACCGAGATCATTTACGGGACAACCCTTAGGGCTGTGTGTTCGATCCCGCCGGGGTGTGGGCTGCGCGTAGCCTGACGCTGTGCCAGACCCTCCCGCGTCATCCCCGTCGTCGCCGGCCTCGCCGGCTCACCCGACCGCGCCCCGGACCGGGGCCGCGCCCGCGTCGGCCGCGCCGGGGGAGGCGGACGGCGTCGACTTCCTCTCGTTCGTCGATTTCGCGGTGCGGCGCGCGGCGCGCCGCCAGCCGGGGATCGACACCGAGGCGCTGCGGATGATCCTGCTGATCAACCGGGTGTCGAACGTCGTGACGTACGACCTGGAGTCGGCCGTGCACCGCCCGCAGGGCTGGACCTGGTCGGCCTTCCGGCTGCTCAACGTGCTGTGGCTGGCCGGGCCTACCGAGGGCAAGCGCATCGCCGAGATGTCCGGGATGAGCCGTGCGGCGATCTCCAGTCTCGCCAACACGCTGGAGAAGCAGGGTTTGGTCGCGCGCGAGCCCGCCCCGCACGACGGCCGGGCGGTCACCCTGCGGCTCACCGAGGCCGGAGAGGGCGCGCTGGCGGCCGCCTACCGCGCGCAGAACGCCCGTGAGCGGCAGTGGGCCGAGGCGCTGACCGACGCCGAGCGGGCGACGTTCGTCGAGCTCCTGGGCAAGGTCGCGGCGCACGCGACAGGCGACTGGGTGCGGCGCAGGGACTGACCGCGGTACCAATATCGCCGTTCCGCGAGGCTGGCGGAGGCCGCGAACCCGGTGCTAGAAATAGTAAAAGGTTTTACAGAGTGATCCGATTGGATCCCGCGGATGCCGGGAACGGGACAACGCAGACCGGCACCCGGCGACGAGGACGAAGGTGTGAGTCATGGCCTACTACCGGCGACTGGGGTCCGTGCCGCCCAAGCGGCACACCCAGCACCGCACCCCGGAAGGGGGCCTGTACTACGAGGAGCTGATGGGTGAGGAGGGCTTCTTCTCCGACTCCTCGCTGCTCTACCACCGCGGCATCCCCTCCGCGATCGTCGACGCGCGCGTGTGGGACCTGCCCGACCAGGCCACCGCCCCCAACCATCCGCTCAAGCCGCGGCACCTCAAGCTCCACGACCTGTTCCCCGGGCAGGAGTGGAAGGCCGCCGACGCCGTCACCGGCCGGCGCCTCGTGCTCGGCAACGCCGACGTGCGCATCTCGTACGTCGTCGCGGGCGCCCCCAGCGAGCTGTACCGCAACGGGCTCGGCGACGAGTGCGTCTACATCGAGTCCGGCACCGCCCTCGTGGAGACGGTCTTCGGGGCGCTCACCGTCGGCCAGGGCGACTACGTCCTGCTGCCGCGCTCGACCACGCACCGGTGGGTGCCCACCGGCGACGAGCCACTGCGGGCGTACTGCATCGAGGCCAACAGCCACATCGCGCCGGCCCGCCGCTACCTCTCCAAGTACGGCCAGTTCCTGGAACACGCCCCGTTCTGCGAGCGCGACCTGCGCGGCCCCGAGGAGACCCTGACGGCGGAAGGCGCCGACGTCGACGTGCTGGTCAAGCACCGCGGCGCGCACGGCGGCCCGGTCGGCACCCGCTACACCTACCCGGAGCACCCCTTCGACGTGGTGGGCTGGGACGGCTGCCTGTACCCGTACGCCTTCAACATCGCCGACTTCGAGCCGATCACCGGGCGGGTCCACCAACCCCCGCCCGTACACCAGGTGTTCGAGGGCAACAACTTCGTCGTCTGCAACTTCGTGCCGCGCAAAGTGGACTACCACCCGCTCTCGATCCCGGTGCCGTACTACCACTCGAACGTGGACTCCGACGAAGTCATGTTCTACTGCGGCGGCAACTATGAGGCCCGCAAGGGCTCCGGCATCGGGCAGGGCTCGATCTCCCTGCACCCGGGCGGCCACGCGCACGGCCCGCAGCCGGGGGCGTACGAGCGCAGCATCGGCGCCGACTTCTTCGACGAACTCGCCGTCATGGTCGACACCTTCCGCCCGCTCGAACTGGGTGAGGGCGGCACGGCGGCCGAGGACCCCGGGTACGCCTGGACCTGGTCCGGACGGGGGCCCGCCCGATGAACCCGCCAGAACCCGCCGTGATCCCCCCGCTGTTCACCGAACTCGTCGACGACGCCGCCATCTTCCCGCCCGGCAACCTCCCGCTCGCCGAGGCGGTCGAGGCCCACCACGCGCACCGCGCCGCCTGGTACGCCGACCTCGTCGGCCAGTTCCTGGTCGGCTCCGCCCGCACCGCCGACCTCGCGGCCCTCGCCGACCCGGAACGCCCGCTGCGGGTGGGCGTCGTGGTCGCGGGCGGCGCGGCGGCCGTCGGCGACGCGGTACGCATCGTGCTGGAGACGCCGGGACTCGTCCTCGCCGGCGTCGAGGCCGCCGGCGACCCGGCCGACATCGTCCGGGCGTACCACGAACACCTGCCCGAGGGCGTTCCGGGAGCCGTGGAGGTCGCCGCCGACGAGAGCATGCCGGACGCCCTCGACGCCATCGCGGAGACCCGGCACCGCGCCAAGTTCCGCACCGGCGGCACGGTCGCCGACGCGTTCCCCGAGGACGGCCGCCTCGCCGCGTTCCTCTCCGGATGCGTCGCGCGCGAACTGCCCTTCAAGCTGACCGCCGGACTGCACAACGCGGTGCGCCACACCGACCCCGTGACCGGCTTCCGACACCACGGCTTCCTCAACGTCCTGACCGCGCTGCGCATCGCGCAGGCCGACCAGGCGGCCGGCCTGCCACCGGTCGTGCACAGCATCGCCGCGGCCCTGGGCGAGGCCGACCCGGCCGTCGTCGCGGAGCGGACCGGCCGTACCGCCGCCGCGCACGGCGCCGAATACCGGGCCGCGTTCACCGCTTTCGGCTCGTGCAGCATCGCCGAACCCCTCGCCGACCTCGTCGCCCTGGGCCTGATCGCCCTGCCCGCGGACCCGAAGGAGCACACCCCGTGACGTCCACCTGGCTCGCGGTCCCCGCCGACCACCCGTTCGGCATCGGCAACCTGCCGTACGGCGTCCACACCACGACCGAGGACCCGGCGCCGCGCATCGGCGTCGCGATCGGCGACCACGTGCTCGACGCCGGGGCGGTCGCCCAGGCCACCGGCTCCGACCACGCCCCGGTCCTCTCCGCGGCCGACCTCAACCCGCTCATGGCCGCGGGGCGCGCGGTGTGGACCACCGTGCGCGCGGAGATCACCGCTTGGCTGACCGACACCGCGTACCGCCGCGAGGTCGAGGCGAACCTGACGCCCCGCCAGGACGTGGCGATGCGGCTGCCGTTCGCCGTCGGCGACTACGTGGACTTCTACGCGTCCGAGAACCACGCCCGCAACATCGGCCGGATCTTCCGGCCGGACGCCGAACCGCTGACACCGAACTGGAAGCACCTGCCCATCGGTTACCACGGCCGCTCCGGAACCGTCGTGGTGTCGGGCACGGACATCGTCCGCCCGTCGGGCCAACGCAAGGCTCCGGCCGACGCCGCCCCGACCTACGGCCCGTGCCTGCGCCTCGACATCGAGGCCGAGGTCGGCTTCGTCGTGGGCACGCCCACCCAAATGGGCACGCAGGTGCCCCTAAGCGCCTTTCGCGACCACGCCTTCGGCGTCTTCCTGGTCAACGACTGGTCGGCGCGGGACATCCAGGCGTGGGAGTACGTGCCGCTCGGCCCGTTCCTCGGCAAGTCCTTCGCCACCTCCGTCTCCCCGTGGGTCGTGCCGCTGGACGCGCTCGCCCACGCATGGGTGGAACCACCCGCGCGCGACGTCGAGCCGCTGCCGTACCTCGACGACCGGGCGGGCGAACCCGGCGGCCTGGACCTGGCGATCGAGGTCGCACTCAACGGACACACGGTCTCGCGGCCGCCGTTCCGCACCATGTACTGGACCGCCGCGCAGCAACTCGCGCACATGACGGTCAACGGCGCGTCGCTGCGTACCGGCGACTTCTACGCCTCGGGCACGGTCAGCGGGCCCGAGGTGGACCAGCGAGGCGCGCTCATCGAGATCACCTGGAACGGCCGCGAGCCAGTCAAGCTGCCGGACGGGTCCACGCGCGCCTTCCTGGAGGACGGCGACGAGGTCGTCGTCACCGCGACCGCGCCGGGACCGGACGGCACCCGCATCGGCTTCGGCGAGGTGGCCGGCCGCGTCGTCCCGACGCGCGGCTGACGCACCGGACTTCGGCGGCAGGCGTCCGTCGGCGGGTAGCCGTCGGCGGGTGTCTCGCGAGCCCGCCGAAGGCGACATTCGACGACAGGAATCCGGCAGGGGAATCCCATGAACAAGGTGGTGGCCTCGGCGGCCGACGCGGTCGCGGACATAGCCGACGGCGCGACGATCGCCGTCGGCGGATTCGGGCTCTGCGGCATCCCGTCCGCACTCATCCGAGCGCTGTACGAGCAGGGCACGGGCGCGCTGTCCGTCGTCTCCGACAGCTGCGGCGTGGACGACCTGGGGCTCGGACTGCTCCTCGGCGCGGGCCGCATCGCCCGCGCGACCGGCTCCTGCCTGGGTGACAACAAGGAGTTCGCCCGGCAGTACCTGGCCGGCGAGATCGAACTCGAACTCACCCCGCAGGGCACGCTCGCCGAACGCCTGCGGGCCGGCGGCTGCGGCATCCCTGCCTTCTACACGCCCGCGGGCGTCGGCACCCCGGTCGCCGAGGGCGGCCTGCCGCTGCGCTACGGCCCGGACGGCGGCGTGGCGGTCGCCTCGCCGCCCAAGGAGGTCCGCACCTTCGACGGCGTCGACTACGTCCTCGAACACGGCATCACCACCGAGTACGCCCTCGTCCGCGCCGCGCGCGGCGACCGGCACGGCAACCTCGTCTTCGAGCGCTCCGCCCGCAACTTCAACCCGCTCGCGGCGATGGCCGGACGCGTCACCGTCGCCGAGGTCGAGGAGATCGTCCCGCCCGGTGAACTCGACCCCGACGAGATCCACCTGCCTGGCGTGTTCGTGCAGCGCGTCGTCCCCCTCACCTGGGAGCAGGCGGCCGACAAGCACCTGGAGAAGCGCACCGTCCGCGCCGTTCCGGCGGGGCCGCGCTGATGGCCTGGACCCGCGACCAGATGGCGGCCCGCGCGGCGACCGAACTGACCGACGGAACGTACGTGAACCTCGGCGCCGGACTGCCCGCCCTGGTGCCCAACCACGTTCCGCCCGGCGTCGAGGTCGTCGTCCAGTCCGAGAACGGCCTGCTGGGGGTGGGCGGGTACCCGGCCGTGCACGACGTCGACCCGGACCTGATCAACGTGGGCAAGGAGACCGTCACGCTGTTCCCCGGCGGGAGCACCTTCGACTCGGCCCTCGCCTTCGGCATGATCCGCGGCGGCCACATCGACGCCGCGATCCTCGGCGGGCTCCAGGTGTCCGCGCGCGGTGACCTCGCCAACTGGGCCGTGCCCGGCAGCCTGGTCAAGGGCATGGGCGGGGCCATGGACCTGGTCCACGGTGCCCGCAAGGTCATCGTGCTCATGGAGCACGTCGCCCGCGACGGCAGCCACAAGATCGTCGAGGAGTGCACACTCCCGCTCACCGGCCGCGCCTGCGTCCAGCGCGTCATCACCGACCTCGCGGTCCTGGACGTCGCGCCGGACGGCCTCCACCTCGTCGAACTCGCCCCCGACGTCACCGAGTCCGAACTCCGCGCCAAGACCACCCCCGACATCCGCACCCGCTGACCCGCCGCTACCTCTCGTCGCCGGCCCGGCTGCGCCAGGCGCTCGGGGTGACGCCGTACGCGGCCCGGAAGCGGCGGCCGAAGTGGGTCGGGTCGCTGAAGCCCCAGCGGCGGGCGATCACCGCGACGGTACGCGTGGCGGCGGCCGGGTCCGCGAGTTCGTCGCGGGCGCCGCGCAGACGCTCGCCGATGATCCACTGTTCGAGGCTGAAGCCGGCCTGGGCGCAGATCTTGTACAGGTAGCGGACCGAGATGTTGTGGGCGGCCGCGACGGATTCGGGGGACAGATCGGGGTCGGTGAGGCGGGCGCGTACGTACTCGCGGACCCGGGTGAGCAGGATCTCGGCGAGGACGGGGCGTCCCGATGCGCCCGAGCGGCCGGCGGAGACGAGTAGCGCGCGGGCCAACTCGATGCTCGCGGAGCCCAGTTCCAAGGCTCCGGCGTCGTCGGACAGCAGCGCCGCCTCGGCGGTGATGCGCCGCACGTGCTCGATCACCAGGTTGTAGACCGGACTTGCCGGCAGCCGGGTCATGGCGCGGCGGATGACGTCGACGGGCACGCCCAGCTGGTCGATCGGCACCTGGAGCGTCGCGGCGCCGCCCGCGCCGGACCACGAGAAGTCGTACGGGGCACTGAGGTCGGCGATCATCAACCCGCCCGGCGGTACCAGCTGTTCGGCGGCGTACTGCACATGGCGGCCGGCCGCGCGGGTCTGCACCGATAATGCGATCATCGGCGACATCGATTTGCGGGACTGCTTGGGGGTGCGCAGGAGCCGGAAGCCCGAGGACGAGGTGCGCAGCACGCGGGCCCCGCCGAGCTGCCATTCCTCGACGCGTGTGTGCAGCGTGTGCGCGGGTGCCTCATGGATGACGTAACAAGGCGCGACAGCCTCGACCATCGCGGTGTACACCGCGTCGACCCTTTCCGCGACGGGTAGTTCCGTCGTGTCGATGAGGACGGTCATCGCACACCCTTCCGAACGAGGCGCCCCCGTGATCCGGACGTTCCCGGTGCCGGGCGGGTCCGACCGGCCGTGGCCGGGAGTCCCGACGGCGGGGTGCGCGGCCTGATGCACGCGCAGCCGACAAGTGTGCGTGCACAGCCCAGTAGACCGCGAATCCGGCCCGTATGGTCGGAAACGCCGACGCTCGCCGGGTGGCGGATCGGGCGTGTCCGTCGGCGGGCCGCGCGGTCGTGGCGGCCCTCGAATCGCGTCCGTCGCCGCCTCCAGGCCCCGCTCCGCGCGTGGAAAGGGGCTTGCCTGACCGGGGGAGGCGCCGTAGGACGCACGTGGGTCGCGGTCCGCCCCCGGACCGCGACCCACGCATGGCGGTTCGTCCGCCGATTTCACCCCGTCGGGTGACGACCCGTCAGACCGCCGACTTCGGCTGGGTGAGGTCGTACAGCGTGGTGCCGTCCACGGTTTGCGCGGTGAAGTTGTCGGCGACCCACTTCGCGATCTCCTCCGAGGCGCCGCTGCCGCCCATGCGGGTCATGGACATCCCGTTGCCCTGGCCGATGAAGTAGTGCACCTTGCCGTCCGCGACGATCTCCTTGAACTGGTCGAGGGACGGCGCCGGGTCGCTGCCGTTGAAGCCGCCCATCGCCATGACCGGCTCTCCGGTCGCCAGTTGGTATCCCGAGGCACTGTTGGAGCCGACCGCGGCCGCCACCCAGGTGTAGTCCGAGGCGTTCTTCTCGAGCAGGTCGGTGACCGCCTTGCTCGGCTTGCTGCCGTCGAGGAGGCCGCCTGCCGGGCTGTTGCCGGGGCCGCCGTTGTAGCCCCGCACGTTCGGCATGCCCTGCGGACCGCCTTGTCGGGCGCCGTCCTGACCGGTGCCGCCCTGCGGGGCACCCGGCGAACCGTTCTGCCCGTCGGGCGTCTGGCCTCCGGGGACCTGCCCGCCCGGCGCTTGGCCGCCCGGTGCCTGCCCATTCGGAGCCTGACCGCCGGGCATCTGCCCGTTCGGCGCCTGGACGGCCTGGCCGTTGGGACCGACGAGGAACAGCCCGGGGCCTCCGCCGCGGCCCGGACCGCCGCGCCCGCCAGGACCGCCGAAGCCCGCCGGACCGGCCGTGGGGATCGAACCCTCGTGCGGGGTCTTGGCCGTCTCGACGGAGTACGCGACTGGTGCCGCCAGGATCGCGGTGAGCGTCAGTCCGGCCGCGCCCACCGCCACGGTGCGGGCCGCGAACCGGGTCGTCGCCAGGAGGGCGACGGCCGCGAGCCCGCCCGCCACAAGGACTGCGTACCGCAGCCAGGGGTGGAAGTCGGGCGTGCGGTCCAGCAGGACGTACGCCCACCAAGCCGAACCCGCCACCGTCGCGGCCAGGAAGACCGCGGCCTTCCACGACCGGCGCTTCTGCCACAGCAGCACGCCGCCCATGCCGACCAGCGCGCCCACGGCCGGGGCGAGCGCCACGTCGTAGTAGGCGTGGAAGATGCCCTTCATGTAGCTGAACACCACGAGCGTCGTCACCAGCCAGCCGGCCCACAGCACGAACGCCGCGCGCTGGCCGTCGACCCGCGCCCGGCGGCGCGTCACCCACAGGCCGGCGAGCGCCAGCGCGAGGGCGGCCGGGATCAGCCAGGCGATCTGCCCGCCGTTCTCCGTGTTGAACATCCGGTCCCAGCCGGTCTCCCCCCAACCGCCTCGAATCGTCGGCATGTTGCCCGCCTCGGGCGTCGCGCCGTTCGGGAAGGTCACCATGCCGCCGCCCACGCTGCCGGTCTCCTCGCCGTTGAGGCGCCCGAAACCGTTGTAGCCGAGGGTGAGTTCGAGGATCGAGTTGTCCTGCGAGCCGCCGATGTACGGGCGCGAGGAAGCCGGCCACAGCTCCACGGTGAGGATCCACCAGCCCGCCGACGCGATCAGCGCGCCGCCCGCGGCCAGGAGCTGCCGGCCGCGGCGCCACCACCCGGTCGGCGCGAACAACAGGTAGGTGACGGCGAACGCGGGGACCACGACGAACGCCTGCATCATCTTGGTCAGGAAGCCGAAGCCGAGGAACACCCCGGCCCAGACCAGCCACTTGGTCGACGCCGTCTCCTGGGCGCGCAGCACCGCATACGCCGCGGCCACCATCAGCAGCACGAGCAGGGCGTCGGGGTTGTTGAACCGGAACATCAGCGCCGCGACGGGCGTGCACGCCATCACCGCGCCGGCGACCAGCCCCGCGGCCGGCCCGAAGCGCCTGCGCACCGTGAGGTAGAGCAGGCCGACCGCGGCCACGCCCTCGAGCGCCTGCGGCACCAGCATGCTCCATGAGTTCATGCCGAAGACCCGGGCGGACAACGACATCACCCACAGCGACGCCGGAGGCTTGTCCACGGTGATGAAGTTCGCCGCGTCCGACGAACCGAAGAACATCGCCTTCCAGCTCTCGCTGCCCGCCTGGACGGCGGCGGCGTAGAACGAGTTGGCCCAGCCCGACTCGCCGAGGCTGTAGATGTAGAGGACCCCGGTCAGCAGCAGCAGCCCCAGCAGCGACGGGCGGACCCAGCGCGGATCGGCCTCGTTGCCCCGGACGAACCGCGCGCTGCGGTCGCGGGCGATCTGAGGTGCCGTCAATCTCGGGACGGTCGCGGTGTGTTCGGGATGGGTCGTGGTCACTTGGAGACCTCGGCAGTGGTGTCGGGCCGCGCGGCGGTGCGGAACACCCATACGCGCAGCAGGAGGAAGCGGACCAGTGTCGCGAGTGCGTTCGCCAGGACGAGTACGGTCAGCTCGACGCCCCGCGACGCACCGGGGGCGAACAGGTGCAGGCCGCCCAGCGCGAGGCTGGTGGCCGCGAGCCCGAGGGCGAACGCGATGCCGCCCTGGGCCTGGTGGCGCAGCGCGTTCGACCGCCCGCGGACCCCGAAGGTGAAGCGCCGGTTGGCGGCGGTGTTGGCGACGGCCGTGACCAGCAGCGCGAGGGCGTTCGCGGCCAGGGCCGGCATGCCGGTGCGCAGCACCGCGTAAAGGCCCATGAACGCCAGCGTGCTGAGCACCCCCACCACCGCGAAGCGCGGCAACTGCCGGCGCATGCCGGTGGGCAGCCGGGCGGCCTGCGTCCGGGCGGACATCGGGGCGCGGAACGTCCCGGCGAGGATCCGGCGTCCCACCCGGGCCATGCCGCGCAGGTCGTCCACCGCGGTGCGGACCACGTCGACGCGGCTGTCCGGGTCGTCCACCCAGTCCACCGGGACCTCGTGGATGCGCAGGCCGGACCGCTGCGCGAGAAGCAGGAGTTCGGTGTCGAAGAACCACGCCTCGTCCTCGACCAGTGGCAGCAGCTCCCGCGCGACGTCGCTGCGCGCGGCCTTGAAACCGCATTGCGCGTCCGAGAACCGTGCCGCCAGAGTCGTGCGCAGCAGCAGGTTGTACGTGCGCGACACGAACTCCCGCTTGGGGCCGCGGACCACGGCGGAGCCGCGAGACAGTCGGCTGCCGATCGCCACGTCGCTGTGCCCGCTCAGCAGCGGCGCCACCAAGGGCAGGAAGGCGTCGAGGTCGGTGGACAGGTCGACGTCCATGTACGCCACCACGTCCGCGTCGCTCGCGGCCCAGACATGGCGCAGCGCACGGCCCCGCCCCTTGAGGTCGAGGTGCACGGCGCGCACGTGCGGCAACTCCCGGGCGAGCCGCGACGCGACCGCCCAGGTGTCGTCGACGCTGGCGTTGTCCGCGACGGTGATGCGGAAGGCGTACGGGAATTCGGCCAGCAGGTAGGAGTGCAGCCGGGTGACGCTCCGCGCCAGAACGTGCTGCTCGTTGTAGACCGGCACCACCACGTCCACGAGTCGTTGGCGGCGTGGTGCGGAGTGCGCCGGTACGCCGGGCGGTTCGTCCGTCCCGGCACCGGTGTCCAGTGCTGTCGAGTGTGCGGGCGAGTGGTTCATGGGCCCCACGCTCGGGGCGGGGGCTGGGAGGCGCCTGAGCCGATCCTTAACGGCGGATGAGAATGCCGGGACGAGACGGGACGACACGGGACGGGACGTGGCGATGCGTGCGGTGCGGAGCGCGGGGCCGGTGCGCGGGGCCGGTGCGCACGCTGTACCGGCGCCTCCCGGCCCAACGATCCGGACTTACACGATCAGTAGCGCCGCGTCAACGGGGAGTGCCGTGTGGCTTCCCGGGCTGCGGCTTCCTAAGGTGGGGGACCGGCCGAGGGGAGCCCGCTCCATGATGCCTCGCACGACACCGCAACGACTGCGGGTGCTCGCGATGTTGCTCGTGTCCGCCGTTCTCCTGGTGGCGGCGGCAACCTGGACCCGGGTGGCGCAGGCCGGAGAGGACGCCGACAACCTGCGTGAGCGGCGCCTGCCCGCCGTCCTGGCGCTGGAGCAGGTCGCCGAGGCGCTCACCGAGGCCGACCGGGCCGCGGTCGGCCAACTGGCCTCCGGGGCCTTCCCGTTGACCGGGCCGGGCACCGACTACCAGGACGCGGTCAAGACCGCCGGGCAGGCCCTCGCGGACGCCCGCGAGCGCATGGACGGCTCCGACCGCGCGTTGTCCCGGCTCCGCGCCGTGGACGGGCTCATCATCGAGTTCACCGGCCTCGTCGGGATGGCCCAGTCCGGACGCGAGGGACCGCAGGCGGTCGCCGGGATCGCCTACGCCTCCGACCTGTTGCACGCGCCCGGCACCGGAATCCTGGCCCGCGTCGCCGAGTTGCGCGACACCGAACTCGCCGCGATCCGCGACACGCGGGACGGCTACTGGACTTCGACCGTCGCGGCCGTGCCGCTCGCGGTCGGCGCGGTCGCCGCACTGCTGCTGCTCGTCGGAACCCTGTGGTACCTGCGGCGCCGGTTCCGCCGCCACCTGAACCTGCCGTTGCTGCTGGCCCTGGCGGCGCTGCTCGCGTTGTCGGTATGGGACCTCACGAACGCCGCACGCACGCGCGACCGGATCGACACCGCGGCCGGCCCCGGGGTGACCCGCCTGGCGGAGCTGTGGCAGGCCCGAACCGCCGTGCAGCGCGTGGTCGGAGCCGAGTCGTTGGCGCTGGTCACGCGCGGGGTCGGCGTGGACCACCGGGCCGCCGCGGACGTGGCGCTGCGCGAACTCGCCGACCCGGCCCTCCCGGAGGCCACGGTACGCACCCGCGCGGCGGAAATGGCGGGCATCGTCGCCCAGTTGCGCGGCAGAGGCTTCGGGCCCGAACCCGACGGCATCGACCTGACGCCCCGGGACGAACGGTCCGTGCAACTCCTGATCGGCGGCGGCACCGGCACGCTTACTGTGGTGGCCGCCGCCGCGGACAACGGGATCGCCGACGCCATCGCCGCGGCCCGCCTCGACACCGAGCGGCGGCTCGCCGAGGCCGCCGACGACGAAGGCCTGGGCCTGGGCGGCCCGTTGCTGTGCACCGGCATGCTCGCCGCGGGGCTGTGGGGGCTGTGGCGCAGGTACGACGAATACCGGACGGGGGGCTGAGCCGTGGGATTCCGGATACGTGCCCGGTTGCGCCGCCGCACCGCGCTCCTGGTCGCCTTCGCGGCGTGTGCGACGGGCGTGGTGGCGTGCGCGGGCGACGACGACCGCCCGACGGTCACGGTGCTCGGCACCTGGACCGGCGCCGAGGCGACCGCTTTCGAGCGGGTCGTGGCGCCGTTCGAGCAGCGAACCGGCATCGACGTGGTGTACGAGGGCACCCGCGACGTCGACGCCGTGCTCGCCGCCCGCGTCGACGACGGCACGCCCCCGGACCTCGCCGCGCTCTCCTCGCCCGGGAACCTGATCCGGTTCGCCCAGGCGGGCCGCCTGGTCGCGCTGGACGACCTGCCCGGGCTCGCGGCGAGCGACCGGGACTACGCGGCGGACTGGGTGACCCTGGGCCGGGTCGGCGGCAAGCGCGTCGCGGTCGTGGTGAAGGCCGCGCTGAAGAGCCTGATCTGGTACGACCCGCGGACGCTTTCCGAACGCAGCCTCCGGCCGCCCGCCACCTGGTCCGAAATGACCTCGGTGGCGCAGGCGTTGGCCCGGGACGGCATCCGCCCGTGGTGCGTCGGCCTCGCGTCCAGCTCCGCTTCGGGCTGGCCCGGCACGGACTGGATCGAGGACATCGTGCTGTCCCGCTACGGCCCGGCGGTCTACGACCGGTGGGTGGACGGCGAACTGGAGTGGACGTCGGAGCAGATCCGCGGCGCCTGGCGTACATGGGGCGACCTGCTCGCCGTCGGCGCTGACGGCGGCACCGGAACCGGCACCGGAACCGGGTCGGGCGGACCGATGCGCGCGCTGCTGACGCCCTACGACCGGGCGGGCGCCGATCTCGTCGCCGCCGAGCCGGGCTGCGGCCTGGAGCACCAGGCGTCGTTCGCGGCGGGCTGGTACGCGGCCGCCCCCGGCGGACCGGTGCCGGGCGTCGACTACGACTTCGTGCCCTTCCCGGCCTTCTCGCCGCCGGTAGCCTCCGGAGCCGGTCCCGGCGCGCCCGCGCGCGAAGTGGCCGGCGACGTGATGGCGATGTTCGACGACACCCCGGCGGCACGGGAGTTGATCGCCTACCTGGCCGGCACCGAGGCGCAGACGTTGTGGGTGCGCGAGGGGGCGTTGAGCGCGAACCGCGGCGTCCCGCCGACCGCGTACCCGTCGCAGCCGGTCGCGCAGCGGCTCGGCAAGGCGCTCGCCGACGCGGAGGCGATCCGCTTCGACGCGTCGGACCGGATGCCGGGGCCGATGCGCGGGGCGTTCCACCGTGCGGTCCTGGCCTTTGTCGCCAACCCCGCGGACCTCGACGCGATCCTTCAGGACCTCGAGCAGGCGAGGCTCGCGGCCTACGCCTGACCCGGCGCCCTGCCGGTCCCGGGGAGCCGGACGCGGGCCAGCGTACCGCCGCCCTCGGCCGGTTCGAGCCCGACCGTGCCGCCGCTCTCCGCCACGGTGCGGGCCACGATCGCCAGCCCAAGGCCGGAGCCGGGCAGGGCGCGGGCGCTCGTGGACCGCCAGAACCGCTCGAAGACGTACGGCGCGTCCGCGGGGTCGATGCCTGGTCCGTGGTCGCGCACCGTCAACTCGCCGTCGCGCAGGTTCACGTCGATCACGCCGTCGGGCGGTCCGAACTTGACGGCGTTGTCGAGGAGGTTGAGCACGGCGCGCTCCAACTCCTGTTCCTCACCCCGCACGTGCCACGGTTCCAGATCGACGGCGAACTCCACCTCGGGTCCGCGGAGCCGGGCACGCTCGACGGCGTTCCCGACGGCCGTGTGCAGGGCCGCGACACCGCTCGTCGGAGCGTTGCGCGCCCGATCGGGGCGGGCCAGTTCCAGCAGGTCGATCACCAGTCCCGAGAGCTCCCGGAGTTGCCCGCGTACGTTGCGCAGCAGCCGCTGCTTGTCGGAGGTCGGCAGTGGACGGTTCTGCTCCTCGCTGAGCAGCAGCAGATCGGTGTTGGTGCGCAGACTGGTCAGCGGCGTGCGCAGTTCGTGGCCCGCGTCGGCGATCAGCCGCTGCTGCCGCTCGCGGGACGCCTTGAGCGCGCTCGTCATGGCGTTGAACGACGTTCCGAGGCGGGCGATTTCGTCCTTGCCCTCGACGGGGATGGTCGTGTCGAGGTCCTCGGTGCGTGCGATGTGCTCGACGACGTCCGTGAACTTGTCGACGGGCTTGAGGGCTGCCCGGGCGACAAGGACACCGGTCGTCGCGGCTCCGAGAATGCCGATGCCGGAGACGATCCCGAGGAGGATGCCGAGGTTCTTGAGGGATTCGTCGATCTCGGTGAGGGGCCGGGCCACGCTGGTGGCCGTGAACGGCATCGGGGCCGGACCATCGGGTTGCAGCTCGCCTTGCGGGGCGCTACGGGTGAGGACGCGCACGCGCGTTCCATCCTCCGCCGTCGCGGTGTGCAGGGCCTCACGGGACTTGCCCTGGGCCACGTCGATGTCCGCCTGGCTGACGGGGACCCGGTAGGACGACGGGTCGGTACACACCGTGCCGTCCGCCATGAGGTATTGCCGGATCTCGGGTGCCCGCGCCATCTTGTTGTTCTCGTCCAGCAGCCAAGGGGCGGGCGAACGAGTCACGTCCTGTTCAAACGTGCACCCGGCGGGCTTGTAGATCAGGCGGCTGAGTTCCGGCCCGACCCCCACGCGGGTCAACTTGAGTCCTTCGTCCATCTGGTGCATCAACTGGTCCCTGGTCAGGAACCAGCAGGCGATGGCCGCACCGATGATCGCGATGGCGACGGCCGAGGCGGTCATCATGGCGAGCCGGGCACGCAGCGGCAGCCGCCGCTTCACGACGAACCCTCCGGCGCTCTCAGCACATAGCCCACCCCGCGCACGGTGTGCACGAGGCGCGGCATGCCACCCGCCTCGGTCTTGCGGCGCAGGTACATGACGTACACGTCGAGCGAGTTCGAGGACGGTTCGAAGTCGAACCCCCAGACGTTGCGTAGGATCTGCTCGCGCGTCAGCACCTGGCGCGGGTGCGTCAGCAGCAGTTCCATCAGCGTGTACTCGGTGCGTGTCAGCTCGATCGTCCGTCCCGCACGGGTGACTTCTCGGGACCGGGTGTCCATGCGCAGGTCGGCGAACTCCAGGACCGCGTCGTCCGCCGTCTCGCCAACCGCCCCGGCCATCGCGCTGCGCCGCAGCAACGCGCGTACCCGGGCGAACAGTTCGTCCAGCTCGAAGGGCTTGACCAGGTAGTCGTCGGCGCCCGCGTCGAGCCCGGTGACCCGGTCGCCCACCGCGTCGCGCGCGGTGAGCATGAGGATCGGCACCGTCTCGCCGCGTCCGCGCAACCGCCGGGCGGTCGTGAGGCCGTCCATGCGCGGCATGAGCACGTCGAGGATCACCAGGTCCGGGACTTCGCGTTCCAGCGCGTCGAGCGCGGCGAGCCCGTCGGGGGCGAGCGCGACGGTGTAGCCCTCGTAGCGGAGGCTGCTTTCCAGCGCCTCGCGTACGGCCGGCTCGTCGTCGACGACCAGGATCCGGGCGCCGGGCGCGGGGCCGCTCATCGGGGACTCACGGGATTCATCGGGGACGGGATCTCCTGTCGGGCGCGTGGCCGCGGGCGCGTGGTGGGCGGCCGCGGTGTCCGGTGGTTCACGCTGCCATGCCCCGGCACCGGTGCGCCGGAGGGCGCACGGTGCCGGGGCGGTGTGTCGCGGCTCGGCTCGCACGTTCACTCACGCCTTGGCACCGGACTCCAGGTCGCCGAGAAGGGCCTTCACCTGGTTGACCGGGATCGCGAAGCCGAGGCCGACGCTGCCCGCGTCGCCGCCGAGCGCGCCCGAGGTCGGCGAGTAGATGGCCGAGTTGATGCCGATGACGCGGCCGTTCATGTCCAGCAGCGGCCCGCCGGAGTTGCCGGGGTTGATGGAGGCGTCGGTCTGGATCGCGTGGTACGTCGTCCCGTCCGACTGGTCGGCGCTTTCGGCGGTACCGCCGAACGGCAGCCCGCTGCCCTGGCCGGAGTCCGACGACGGCACGGTCACCTCACGGTTCAGCGCGCTCACGATCCCGGACGTCACGGTGTTGGTCAGGCCCTCGGGGGAGCCGATCGCCACGACCGAGTCGCCGACGGCGACCGAGTCCGAGTCGCCGAGGGTGGCCGGCTTGAGGTTGTCGACGCCGTCGACCTTGATGACGGCCAGGTCGCTGGCGCTGTCGGTGCCGACCACGGTGGCCTCGGCGGTGCGGCCGTCGGTGAACTTGACGGTGATGGTCCCGCCGTCCGAACCCTCGACGACGTGGGCGTTGGTGAGGATCTTGCCGTCTGCGCTCAGGACGAGGCCGGAGCCGCTGGAGGAGGTGCGGCGCGTCGTGACGCTGATCTCGACCACGCTCGGCAGGACCGCCTTGGCGACCGCGGCGATACCGGTGGCATTCATGTCGGCCACCGACTGCACGGGCGCGCTGCCGGTGGCCGTGTAGGTGGCGGACGGCGAGTCGTCGGCGAACTCGCCGCCGACCCAGCCGCCCGCGATGCCGCCGAGCAGCCCGGCGGCGAGCGCGGCCGCGACGGCGAGGGCCACGCCGCGGCGCTTGAGCGAGGGCCGCTTCGCGGACGAGCCGGTCGTGTCGGCCGGGCCGGACGTACCGGCAGCCGTGCCCTCGGTGCCGTCCGCGGCCCCCGGGCCGACCGGCGGCGGTCCGAGCGGGTACGCCCTGAACGGGTGCGGGTGCGGGGTCCGATTCGAGTTCGAGTTCGAGTCGGGCCCGGCCGGTGCGCCAGGGGCAGACGTACCGCCGACCGAGCCCTCACCGGCCGCCACGCCCGCACTCGCCACGCTTCCACCTGCCACGCTTCCACCCGCCGCGGCCCCGCCCGTCGGAGCTTTGCCCCACGCGGCCCCGTCGCCCGCGGCACCCGCGGCACCCGCGGCCGCGTGGTCGCCGGGCGTCGGCGAGTCGATGACGAATATCGGGGCCCCCTCGACGGGGGCCGGAGGCGGAGGCGATGCGGGGGCGGCGCCGAAGGCCGCCTCCTGCGGCACAGCAGCCTCAGACGCCCCATCGGCGTACGGGTCCTGACCGGGGTTCCGTGGTGTCGTGTCCATGCATCAGAGCTTCGGCCCGGTTTCTGAGAATCCGCTGAGCGCGCCATGAAGTGTCGCCTCAATCTCCGGGCCGTGCCCGCCTCGCGGCCACCCCGCCCGCCACCTGCGCCCACTCCCCGATGTCGGGTGACGGACGCCCTTGACCCTTGCAGGGGCCGGTGGCTAAATCGGAGCCGGTCGCCTGGGGATCTCCGGGGGCCGATCGGCTAGGAGGAGAAGTACATGCGCGCGATCCTGCACACGGACAAGGGTGTCGAGACTCGGGACGACGTGGAGGTGCGCGACCCCGAGGCCGGCGAGGTCCTCGTACGGATCGCCGCGACCGGTGTGTGCCACAGCGACGTGAGCGTCCTGGAGGGCGTCATCGAGTGGCCCGCCCCCGCGGTGCTCGGCCACGAGGGCGCGGGCATAGTCGAGAAGGTCGGTGCGGGCGTCACCGCCGTCGTGCCGGGCGACCACGTGGTGATCACCACCATCGCGGCGTGCGGCATGTGCCGCTACTGCCAGACCGGCCACCCCAACCGCTGCCGCCAGACGCTGGGCAACCGCAGCACGCCGTTCTCGATCGGCGGCGAGCCGGTGTGGAACTTCGCGGGGGCCTCGACGTACGCCGAGATGACCCTCGTCAAGGAGATCCAGTGCGTCACGATCCCCAAGGACGTGCCGCTGACCTCCGCGTGCCTGGTGCCCTGCGGCGTGGTGACCGGCGCGGGCGCGGTGCTCAACCGCGCGAACGTGCTGCCCGGTCAGACCGCCGCGGTCATCGGGCTCGGCGGCGTCGGGCTGGCCGCGGTGCAGGCGCTGCGCCTCAAGGGCGCCGGGCGGGTCGTCGGCATCGACACCGTGCCCGGCAAGTTCGACCTGGCCCGGCAGTTCGGCGCGACCGACTTCGTGCAGGCCGGCAAGGGCGTCGACGCCGCCGACGAGATCCGCACGCTGTTCCCGTACAGCGAGGACCAGAAGGTCGGCACGTTCGGCGCGGGCGGCGTCGACTGGATCTTCGAGTGCACGGGTGTTCCGGCGGTTCTGGAGAACGCCCTCGAAGCCCTCGACTGGGGCGGCACGTTGATCGCCGTCGGCCAGCCCTCGCAGACCGCCACCGCGAACATCCGCATCGCCAACCTTCTCCAGTGCGACCGGGGAATCCTGGGCACCCGGGCCGGCGGTGTTCGGCCGCACGAGGACATCCGGGCGATCGTCGAGCTTTACCGGCAGGGGAAGTTCGACCTCGACGCGCTTGTGTCGAAGGTCTATCCGTCGGACGCATTCAACGACGTTCTCGACGACATGCACAACGGCCGCATCGCGCGCGGCGTACTCGCTTTCTGACCGGGTTCCGGTCGGCCGTGTCCGAGTGGTGAGAACGCGTTCCACCGAGCTTCGGGGAGGATCAGATGGAACAGCAGTCCGGCACGGCCATCGGCAACTGGGGTCGCTGGGGTGACGAGGACGAGCGCGGCACGCTCAACCTGATCGAGCCCAAGGGCGTCGCCGCGGCGGCGCACGAGGTGCGGACCGGTCAGGCGTACGCGCTCGGCCTGCCCATCCAGCGTGAGGGCGCGCCCATCTTCGACTACCGGGGCGCGCCCCAGCGGCTGACCCTGACCAGCCAGACCGACAACATGTTCGACGACTTCCCCGGCGGCAAGGAGGTCGGGGCGAACGAGGACGTCCTGGTCATCGCGTCGCACAGCATCACGCACATGGACGCGCTGTGCCACGTGCAGCACCGGGGCAAGTTCTACAACGGCTTCGACGCGTCGACGTTCCGCACCCACACGGGTGCCGAGCGTTGCGGCATCGAGAAGCTGGGCGCGTTCGCCACGCGCGCGGTGCTGCTCGACCTGCCGCGGCACCAGGGTGTGGAATTCCTGGAGCCGGGGGCCACCATCACCCGCGCCGACCTGGAGGGATGCGCCGAGGCGCAGGGGGTCGAGGTACGCCCGGGCGACGCGCTGCTGGTGCGCACCGGCCACCTGGACAACTGGCGCACCGAGACCTCCGCCGGGCGCGAGGTGTCGTTCGCGCAGGCGGGACTCGGGCTCGACGCCGTCTCCTACATCCGCGACCACGACATCAGCGCGGTCGGCGCGGACAACAGCGCGATCGAGGTCATCCCGTTCGACGCCGAGACGTTCCTCGCGGTGCACATCGCGTTGCTCGTGGAGTCCGGCGTACCGCTCATGGAGCACCTGTGGCTGAGCGACCTCGCCGCCGGGATGGCCGAGGCCGGCACGTGGTCGTGTCTGCTGACCGTGACACCGCTCCCGGTGACCGGGGCAACGGGGAGCCCCATCAACCCGGTTGCCATTGTCTGAACGGTCGGGCGCTGCCATAGTTCGGAGATGGTTCGCAGGGGCCCCGAATTTTCGGTGTGCCGGACGGAATGACCCGTGCGGCGTACCGTGACCGACAGGCCGTCTCGGTCTCGTTTCCTCCGTCGAGACCGAGACGGCCGCCGGGGATTGCGTACGGCGATAACCCGGTCCGGTGTAACGTTCCGGAAATCGGTTTATTAAATTGACGAAGTCAAGTACTGGTACGATGGCATCGTGAACTCCACCGACAATGTCGACGCGATCCAGCGGGCACTGGAAGCCCTCTTCCGCCGCAATGCCAGCCGCCGAGTCTACGCGCGCCAGGCAGCGGTCGCCGGGGCCACCATTTCGCAGCCCGCGTATGTGCTGCTGCGCCGCGTCAAGAAGGCCGGCCCGCTTCCGATGGGCGAGCTCGCCCGGCTGACCAACATGGACCCGGGCGCCACCGCCCGGCAGGTCGGCCAACTCGAGCGCGAGGGCTACGTCAAGCGCTCGCCGAGCCCCGACGACGGCCGGGTCAGCCTCGTGTCGCTGACGCCCCGCGGGGACGCGGTCCGGCGCCGCCTCACATCGGTGATGGACCAGCATCTGAACGAGATGC
Source organism: Streptodolium elevatio (assembly GCF_040649515.1). GTDB lineage: Bacteria > Actinomycetota > Actinomycetes > Streptomycetales > Streptomycetaceae > Yinghuangia > Yinghuangia elevatio. The sequence goes on along the minus strand of NZ_JBEZFP010000134.1, from coordinate 5,478 downwards.
TGTCGAAGTGGAGCGAGGAGGACCGTGCGGCGTTCGCGGTGCTCCTGAACCGCTTCGTCGAGGACATGGCGGCGACCGAGCTGCACGCGACCGTGGAGGACGAGACGGCCTGAGGCCCGGGGTTCCCGGGCGGGCATCCGTCCCGCAGCCACCGCGACCACCGGTGGCCAGGCCCGGCCGAGCCAAGGCCATCCGGGTATTTTGCCGGGCGGACAACCGAACGTTCATGCGGCAACGGGCAGTTGCCCGTAGCATCGCGGGATGTGACCCTCGACCCCCGAGTCCTGCGCCACAGTTTCGCCATCGTCGAACGCCGCGCGGACCGGATGGCGAAGTACTTCTACGCCCGCCTCTTCCGCGAACACCCGGGCGTACGAAGCCTGTTCCCGGACGACATGGCCGACCAGCGCGACCGGCTCTTCGGCGCGCTGACCGCCGCGGTCGCACACGTGGACGACCCCGACGTGCTGGTGCCGTTCCTGCGCGGCCTCGGGGCGGACCACCGGCGGTTCGGTGCGGTGGCCGCGCACTACCCGGCGGTCGGGCAGAGCCTCGTGGCGACGATCCGGTTCTTCTCCGGCGATGCGTGGAGTGCCGAGGTCGAGGCCGCGTGGAAGGCGGCGTACGACGTCCTCGCGAGTGTGATGGTCGAGGCGGCACGGCAGGCGGAGGCGGCGGGGGAGCCCGCGGTGTGGGACGCCAAGGTGCTGCGGCGCGAACGGCCCGCGCCGACCGTCGCGACGTTCACGCTCCAGGTCGAGCCGGACTACCCCTTCCGGGCCGGACAGTACCTGAGCCTGACGCTGCACGAGGCCGAAGTGCGCAACGTATGGCGGCAGTTCTCCATCGCCAACGCGCCGAGGCCGGACAACACCGTCGACCTGCACGTGCGCCGGATCCCGGGCGGCGCGGTCTCGAACCTGCTCCTCGACCGCGTCACGGTCGGCGACCGGCTGCGCCTCGGCATGCCGATGGGTACCACCACCCTCGTCGAAGGCAGCGGCAGGCCGCTGCTGTTCGTGGCGGGCGGGACCGGCTGGGGAGCGGTCAAGGCGCTCGTGATGACTACGCGCTGCGCTGCCCCGACCGGCACGCCACACTGCTGCTCGCGGCGCGCGGCAGCGACGACGTCTACGACGCGGCGGCCGTCGAGCAGTTGCTGCACCGCTGCCCGCGCCTTGAAGCGTGGGCGATCCTGTCGGCGCGGGACCGTCCCGGCGACGAACTGCCGGTCGCGTTGCGGCGGCACTTCCCGGGGCCGGAGACGGAGGCGTACCTTGCCGGGCCGGCCGGGATGGTCGGGGTCGCGCGCTCGTGGCTCAGCGGCCTCGGCGGGCTCCCGGCGGAGCGCATCCGGTACGACTCGCAGCCCGAGGAGGTCGGCGCGTCCCGCCCGATGACGCCCGCGGACTGGTTCCTGCAGCGGCCCCCGGTGCCCTGGATCAGGCGCCCGGAACCGGGTCTCTGATCGCGAACGGGCGGCCGGGGGCCGTCGGTTGCCGGAGTTCGGCGGGCATGTGCCACGCCGGCGCCAGGCGCTGTGCCGGGGCTACGCCAGGCCGGAGAAGTCGACGTTGCCGACCGTGAGACTGGCGTTGAAGCCGCCGTCCAGGTTGAGGTTCACGCCGTTGACGAAGACGGACGCGTCCGCTCCCAGGAACGCGAGGCCCAGCGCCACGTCCAGGCCGGTGGCGAGGCGGCCGTTGCCCTGCGACACGTTCCAGTCGATCACCTTGTCGGACATCGTCTTGCGGAAGTCCGGCAGCAGCGGCGTGTCGATCGGCGACGGGCAGATGCTGTTGACGCGAAGTCCCTTGGCGGCAGCGGTCTTTGCGTAGTGCATCGTGTAGACCTGCACGATCTCCTTGGAGTAGGAGTACGCCTCGACCTCGCGCGTCGCCAGCTCCGCCTGGGCCTCGTCCCAGCCGTCGATCGCGATGAGGGCCTTGATGTCCTCCAGGTGCGGCGCCCAGCCGAAGCCCGCGATGGAGGCGGTGTTGACGATCGCGCCGCCCGTCCGGATCGTGCCGTTGTCCACCAGCGCCTCGGTCAGCCGGCGCAGGCCCAGGTAGTTCACGCCGAAGACGACGGGGGCGGGCAGCGTGCCGGCCACCCCCGCGTTGTTGAACAGGACGTCCAGCGGCCCGGCGGCGGTGATCGCGGCGATGGCGGCGTCCACGGACGCGGGGTCGTTCAGGTCGGTCTGCAGGAACGTGTGGGCCGAACCCGTCGGCTCCTTCACGTCCAGGACCGTGATGTGCTCCGCGCCCAGGTCGGTCAGCAGCTCGACCAGGGCGGCGCCGACGCCCGAGTAGCCGCCGGTGACGACGACGCGCTTGCCTGCGTAGCTGAACGGGCTGGTCATGTGGGCATCTCCTCCGAGGTGGTGCGGGAGCCCGGTCAACGTATAACCGTCGCTTGACACGGTCAAGAGTGCTGCCTAGCGTCGCCGGGTGGGCACAACAGCGAACAATTCCGTGGACGGGCCGCCGGTCCGGCTCGACATCGCCGACGGCGTCGCCGTGATCACCCTCGACCGGCCGGACCGGTTGAACGTGTTCTCGGGCGGCATGGGCGTCGCACTCGGGGAAGCCTATGCCCGATGCGACGCCGACGACAGCGTGCGCGCGGTGGTGCTGACCGGCGCGGGCCGCGCGTTCTGCGCGGGGGCGGACATCGCGCCGTCGTCCGGCAGCTTCGACGCGCCCAGGTCGCCGGGGGAGTTCACCGCCTCGCCGGTTTCGCCGCCGGCCTTCCGGGTGCGCAAGCCGGTCATCGCCGCGGTCAACGGGCACGCGATCGGCATCGGCCTGACGATCGCCCTGGAGTGCGACATCCGGTATGTCGCGACGGACGCCAAACTGGCCGTGCCGCAGGTGCGGCGCGGCATGGTGCCGGACGCGCGCTCGCACTGGACGCTGGCCCGGGCCACCTCGCAGGCGGTGGCCGCCGACATCCTGCTCACCGGCCGCACGTTCCTCGGGACGGAGGCAGTCGCCCTCGGCGTCGCGTCGCGGGCGCTGCCCGCGGACGAGGTGCTGCCCGCGGCACTGGAGACCGCGCGCGACATCGCGGCGAACGTGAACCCGCTGTCGTCCGCGCTGAGCAAGCGGCTGCTGTGGCTCGACGAGGCGGGGACGGGGGACCGGGTCGAGGAGTTGGAGACGGCGTACCACCGCCTGTTGATGGGCACCCCGGACGCCAAGGAGGGGCCGCGCGCGTGGATGGAGCGTCGGACGCCGGACTGGACGTCGCGGGTCTCCGAGCAGTGGGACCGTGTGCTGGAGACGGAACGGGACGGACGCAAGTGAACCAGGAGCCGAACGTGTCGAAACTTCCCCCGCTCGACGTCATGGCCGCGGGCAAGGGCCTGCGCGAGACGGGCGCGACCGCCGCCGACGCGGAACGCGCCGGCTTCGACGGCCTGTGGCTGACCGAGGGCGGCCGTACCGCCTTCGGTGCCGCGACCGCCGCCGCGCTCGCCACCTCCTCGCTCACCGTCGGCACCGGCATCGCGGTCGCGTTCGCGCGCAGCCCGATGGTCGCCGCGGCCGCCGCCCGGGAGCTCCAGGAGGCGACCGGCGGGCGCTTCGTCCTCGGCCTCGGCACGCAGGTCCGCGCACACGTCGAACGCCGCTACTCCGCCGAGTTCGACCGCCCCGGCCCCCGCCTGCGCGAGTACGTCGAGTCGGTACGTGCCATCTGGCGGGCCTTCCGGGGCGAGGAACGTCTGCGCTACCAGGGAGAGTTCTACCGGTTCAGCCTCATGACGCCGGAGTGGTCGCCGGGCCCGACGGACCTCCCCGACCCGGAGATCTACCTCGCCGGCGTCAACCCGTGGATGCTCCGCATGATCGGCGAGATCGGCGACGGCCTGCACGTGCACCCGCTGCACAGCACCCGCTACCTCGACGAGGTGGTACGCCCCGAACTCGCCGCGGGAGCAACCCGATCCGGGCGTAGCGCCGCCGACGTCACGGTGGTCGTCCCGGTCATGACGGCGACCGGCGAAACCGACGAGGAGATTGCCGCGCAGCGCGACAAGCTCCGGATGCGCCTCGCGTTCTACGGGTCCACGCCCGGCTACGCGAAGGTGTTCGAGACGCACGGCTGGGACGACCTCCAGCCGTCCCTGAACCGACTGTTCGCGGCGAAGGACACCGCCGGCATGGCGGCGGCCATCAGCGACGAGGTGCTCGACGCGCTGACCGTCTCGGCTCCGTGGCACGAACTCGCCGCGGCCCTCGCCGACCGCTACCGCGGCGCGGCCGACCGGCTCATCGCGTACTCGGCGGTGAGCACCTGGAACTCGCCCGCGGACGTGGAGCGTTGGGCGTCGGTGGTGGCCGACTGGCGCAAGCTGTCGCAGTAGCCCGGAGGCAGGTGGCGGTCGTCCGTCCGGCCCGAGCCCGGACCGGACGGACGGACGGACGAGCACACCACCACCCGCGCACGGCTACCCCGCCGCCGCGGAGGCGGGGTGCCCGTTCGCTACTCGCCCTGCGCGAGGTGCGCCTTGGCCTCTTCGTACCCGGCGTCCGCGGGCGCCTCGGCCGGGCCGTACACGAGGTGCACAACGCCGGTACTGAACGCGGTCGACGACTTCAGCGCGAGCGGCAGCGTGGTCTCCGCCTCGTCGAACAGCCGCAGCCCCTTGCGGACCGCGATCGGGTGGACCAGCAGGTGCAGTTCGTCCAGCAGCCCGGCGGCGAGCAACTGACGTACCACCGACACCGATCCGCTCAGCGAGATGTCGCCGCCCGGCTCGTTCTTCAGGGCCGTGACCGACTCCACGAGATCGCCGGTGAGCTGCTCGGAATTGCGCCACGTCAACTCGAGCGCACGGTTCGACACCACGATCTTGCGCATGTCGCCGAGCGACTTGGCGAAGCCCGCGTCGTCGCCGCCCTCGGCCTCGCGCCCGGGCCACGCCCCGGCGAAGCTGTCGTACGTCTCGCGGCCGAGCAGAAGGGTGTCGGCCGACCCCATGAGCGACCCCACCGCCTCGCCCATCTCGTCGTTGAAGTACGGGAAGTGCCACTGGTCCGGCGCCTCGACGACGCCGTCGAGCGAAATGAACAGGCCGGCGGTGATCTTCCTCATGGCGGTTCCTCCGAAGGTTCGTGCGTGGTGGTTGCCGTGTCATCAGATAGGACGGCAACGCGGGCACGGACTCATCGGTGCCCGGGGACCTTTTTCCGTGCCTCTTCCCGACGTCTTTCCGACGTCTTCCCGACTTCTTCGCCCGACCTTCCGTACGACTCCCGCTACGCGGCCGACCGACCCCGTTCGTGAAGCGTGGCTTAACGGTCATTGCGATAACTGCGGTTGTTGCGCGCACCCGCGCTGAGCAGGATGAACGTCGTGAAGAACATCGAGATCACGCCACTGGCGCCGGAAGGCGGCGGCAAGTACGCGGGCCCGTGCTGCGGCGAGGGCACGGCGTAGGGCCGCCCCGCGGCCGGCCGTGGGCCGTAC
>NZ_JBEZFP010000133.1:0-25737 GCF_040649515.1 Streptodolium elevatio | reverse complement strand
CACGGCCGCAAGGCGCTGATCCTGCCGTGCCTGGGGCGCACGGAGAAGGACGTCCAGGTGACCGGCGTGCAATCGGTGTCCGTGGAGGACTCGATGAGCATGGTGCACCTGTCGCGCGGCATGAAGCGCCCCGCCTCCACCCACCTGCTGTCCGAGCCCGCGATCATCGCCGGCATCGCCCGCGCCACCCTGCCGGACGGACCCACACCGTGGCAGGAGTACGTCGACGACTACGACCGCATCCGCGACGTCATGCAGCGTGCGCTGGACGGTTTCGAGGACTTCAACCGCCGGGTCCGCGGCCCGCACGGGTTCCGCCTGCGGCAGCCCGCCCGTGAGCGGATCTTCCTGACGCCTTCCGGGCGTGCCGAGTTCTCGCTCGCGCCGCTGGCGGACCCGACGCCTGGCGAAGGGCTGCTGACGCTGGCCACCGTACGGTCGCACGACCAGTGGAACACCACGATCTACTCCGCCGACGACCGCTACCGGGGCGTGCGCAATCTGCGCACGCTGGTGTTCCTCAACCCCGCGGACATGCGCGAACGTGGCCTGTCGGCGATGGACCGCGTGGACATCACGAGCGTCGCCAAGGACGGCGGCCGCCGCACGGTGCACGGCTACCTCGCGGTCCCCTACGAAGTGCCGCCCGGCTGCGCGGTCGGGTACATGCCGGAGCTGAACGTCCTGTGCCCGCTGGGCGACTTCAGCGCGCAGAGCGACCAGCCGCTGATGAAGCACCTCGCCGTCGAAATCACCCCGTCGGCGGTCGACAGCGAGGCCTGACCATGAATGCCCTTGCGCCACGCAGGTGATCGTCTGCCGGCCCGGCCGCCGCGACCGCCCGGTTTCCCGCCGAACTTGTGGGTAACCTCGGCGAGCGTGGGCACCAGTGGTGCAGAGACGACCGACTCTTGGAGGCGAGGATGACCCAGGCAAGCGCGAAGTCCGAGCCCCTGGCCGTTCGTGCGGTGGACAAGTTGACCGTCGGGCTGGGCGCGTTGCTCTTCACCGAGTGCCTGGCGTGGCTGACATACGCCATGCTCGTCACGCCGGAACGCTTCGCCCTCGCACCGGACTTGGCCCAACCGCTCACCGGGCCGTTCCTGACCCCGCCGACCGCCGGCGACGTGTCGGCGGGCGTGGCGCTGTCGATGGTGGTCCTGAACTGGTGGGGCGGCTTCGGCGCGGTCAAGCGCTCGGTTGGCAGCAAGTCGGTCGGGTTCACGATGTGCGCCGTCGCGAACACCGCGCTGCTCGCGTGGTCGCTGGGCCTCGCGTTGACCGGGCACGGCCTGTGGCTGTTGGCCTTTGCCACGCTGCCGATCGTGGCACTCTCGGCCCTGATGCGCGCGGCCGTACGCCCTGCCCCGCCCCGCGTCATCTGACCGGCGTCATCTGACCGACCCGCGTCACCGGAGCGGCCTGCGTCGGCTGAGCGCCTGGCGTCGGCCGAACGCCTGACGTCGTCTGGACCCTTGATGTCGTCTGAACACTAGACGCCATCGGTCCATTTGGCCCCATATTCCTACTTGTTGTCACGTTGCGGTCACGACATGCGTTCCACAGGAGCACGGGTGGTACCGGTGCGATGCCGGACAAACAGCCCGGCGTGAGATCACCCAAGGAGGATCCTGTGGACGCGTTCGAAACCCGCATCATCGCCGTCGTCGCCGACGAGCTGGGCATCCCCGAGGCGGAGGTGACCGAGCGGTCGCAGTTCGCCGACGACTTCGGGATGGACACGTTCGCGGTGGCCGGTCTGGCCCTGCGCGTGAGCGAGGAGTTCGAGGTCGCGCTGTCGCACGACGACATCGAGGCCTTCGACACCGTCCGGGACCTGATCGACGCGGTCAGGGAGCTCGCCCCACAGGCCTCCTGACGACGGTTTCGCACAACGCCGGAACCGGTCCTGCGGTCCGGTCGCCGCGGCAGCACGGCGCGGCGACCGGATCACCGCAGGCAGGCCCCAGCACACCAGCCACGCGGCTTCCCATGGCGGAGACGCGCCGCCCGCCGGGCACAAGGCCACCCGGTCGGCCGCCAGGCCCGCGAGCCCCCGGGCGGCCCCCGGCGTCGGCGTCCGCGTCGGCGTCGCGCGCCGTCCGGGGACGGGGCGCGTACCCGAGGTGTTCATCGAGGTGTTCATCGAGGTGACCGGACGAGGAGTCGACGGGATGCGCCTCCGGCGCGGATTCCCGCGCACACCCGATCACTTGTCACACCAATGCCGAGTTACGCGGACCAATGAGGCGGGCCCGGGGCCGGAAAAACTCCGCATCATTTTTGCGGTCGATTCGTTTCGACCGACACAACACACCGCGCACCGCCTTCCCGGCTGTCGAACCACGCCGGCCATCGTGCGCCTTTCGCTGCGCATTCCGCAGGATCGACGCGCCGGTGATCGAAATCTTTCGGAAGCAGCCGGGCCCGGATCGCCTGCCCGACACGCCAGTTGGCCGGATTGCGCAAATCCCCGGGACACGCCCGGAAACAAATGCGTTGACCTGCGTGAATCCCGAAGACGGTTGATATCACCGCCGTTGATTTGCTTTGGTCATGGGCATGTGCAAATCGCACCCCGAGGGTTCCCGGTCCGATTCATCGGGTCGGGATCCGCGCCTCATGAGGCCGCGGACCCAGCGAATGCCCGGACATCGCAAAGCAGATGACGTCCCGGCGCCCGACGCGGCAATGCCTTCGGGCTCGTGCCGCCGCATCGCCCCGCGGGAATTCCGGAAGGACTGCGCATGTCTCTCCGTCGTGTTCTCGGCAGCAACGCTCGTACAACGACCGGCCGTTCCCGGTGCGCCCGCGGCGCCGACGTCGTTCTCACCACCGTTCTCGTACTCGTCACGGTCGGCGTCACCACGGCCGGCTCGGCCGAGGCCGTGAGCGTCGCCACGTGGGACAAAGTCGCCAAGTGTGAAAGTGGCGGCAACTGGTCGATCAACACCGGTAACGGCTACTACGGCGGCCTGCAATTCAAGCTGAGCACGTGGCGGGCACACGGCGGCAAGGGCATGCCGCACCACGCCTCGAAGTCGGAGCAGATCCGCATCGCCGAGAAGGTGCTCGCCAGCCAGGGACCCGGCGCGTGGCCGGTCTGCGGCCGGCGCGCGGGTCTGCGCTGAGCGTTACGCGCACAAGCCGTTCGTACGCGGCCCGTCCGGCGCCGCAGCGTCCGCCCTCAGGGAGCGGTCCACCGCAAGGGCGGGATGTAGCGCGGGAATCCGCGGATCACCAGCCGGGCCTGCAGTGCCTCCAACGCCTCGTCGTACAGCGCGTCGGTCACCCCCAGGGCGAACGCCCGCTGCAGCACCGCGAACGGGTCCGCGGCCGGCACCGGCCACCCGCCGCAGGTGCGGATCGCCGCGTCCACCGCCATCTCCATCAACACCGCGCGGTTCCCGCCGAGTCCGGCGGGAACCGCGGCCGATGCGGACGGCCCGTCCGTGCGACAGTCACGGCAAAGGGAACCGTGCACGCAGCCCTCATCCATGCGTTCTCCCGAGCACCTCGGCGGGCACCGGCGTACGACCTTTGGCCGCTACTGCCCGCTGCCACCAACTCCACACCGGACGGTTCGTCCGTACCCGGCGACGCGCCGGGAAGGATGGCCGGAAACGAGCCGGCACACCTCCCGGGCCTCCGGCGACCACGTCACCCAGGGCACTGCGCCCTTTCCCGGCAGAGGAGTTGCCCGGCGCGACAACCAACACGTCGGTCGACGCACCGGGAAATCCTGGCTCCGCACCGTCGATTCGCCGTCCGGTTCAGCTCCCTCAGCTCCCGCGCAGGCCGTCCCTGACACGGTCGACCATGCCCGCGAACGGCCCCACGGTCCATTGCGCGGCGGTCGATCCGGCGCTGCCCGGATGCGGGTGAGTGGGGGCGACCTTCTCCGCGGCGCGCACCCGGACACCCATCGTGCGGCGTTCCTCCGCGGAATATCCGTCATGGAGAGCCGGGAACTCCTGACGCTCCTCACGGTCCGCGTGTGCCTTGACCGCCGCCTCGAATTCGGCGAACTTCGCGTCGAAGGCGGAAGTGTTCACGTCGATGCCCTCCAGTTCGGCCAACACCTTCGCGGCCTGTTTCTCCTCGCGATTTCGGGCATCGGTTTCCCGCGACCCGGCCACTTTCTTCGCGGCGGGACGTACGACCATTTCCTCCGCGGCCTCGTGGACCGCGAGGACACAACGCAGTTCGTCGAACGCATTCTGCTTCGCCGTCCGGTCTCCGTGCCGCTTAACCTCGGCGAACAGTTCCTCGATTCGGGCGTGCTGGTGCATCAATATGCCCACCACATCGTCGTCGTGGAGCCTCGCGGCCTGGGCGCGGTTCATGGCGGAGTTCGACACAGGTTCTGCCTCCTCATGTGCCGGATCGAGCGCGGGGCCTTCCCGCGGAGGCGCCGCTACCCGGTGAGCCCGGAGTGACCCGTGCGATTTGACCGTCCCGTCCGGCGGAGGGGCGCGGACTCGGATTCGGTCCCGGACTCGGCCTCGGGATCGGCCTGGGGATCGGCCGCGGGTTCGGCGGCCGGCGGCTGTACGAGGAACACCGAGGCCAGCGTCCCCGCCACCGCCGCGACCACGATCGTGATGACGACCCGGTTCAGGACCAGGTCGCCCGGGGTCGCCGCGCCGCCCATGAGCAGCGCGCCGGGCGTGGTCCAGAACACCGTCTTGCGGTACACCGCAAGCCCCTTCAGGGACCACGCGACGCTGAACACGATGCACACCACCGCAACCAGCAGCGTGACCTGTTTCGGCACCGTGACCAGCAGGACGAACGACGCCACCCCGCCCGCGACCGTGGCCACCACCCGGTCCACCGCCTTACGCGGCCCCTGCCCCGGCGTCGGCACGAACACGACGCACAGCGTCAGCATCACCCACATCCCGTGGATGAGGTGGAACCCGAAGGACACCCAGGTGGCCACCGCGCAGCACGCGGCCATCAGCAGGCTGTGCCGCAGCGCGGTGCGCCGGTCCACGGGCGACCGGGGCAGGTGCAGCTTGGCCGGTTTGATCATCAGCACCGCGAACGCCACCCCCGCCGCCGCGGCCAGGCCCACCGCGAGCAGTGGCTTGTCGGACGCGGCGCCGCCGCTGCCCGCCTGCACGAACGCGGCCATCGGCAGGTAGGAGGCGGCGCCCGCGGTACGGCGGTTCGCGACGTACAGGCACAGCCCCGCGGCCGAGACGACGGCCACCGACCAGCCCGTGTGCCCGGCGGCGAGCAGTCCGCCCACCGTGGCCGCGACCGTCGCCGCGGCCAGCACGACGCAGTCCGGCCACAGCGGCAGGGCGGGCACCGCGGTCACGGACACGATCACCGCGAACAGCAGGGCGACCGCCGGGAGTGTCCCGGCAACCGCGTACGCCGCGGCCGCCGCACCCAGGATCGGTGCGAGGATCACGAGCACCGACTTGGTCTGCTTCCACGGCGGCAGCACCGCGCCGAAACGGTCCGGCACGTCCCGGACGCCCCGCATCACAGCTCCCCGCCGGCGGTACGACAGCCGGAGTTCTCGCGGGTCATGCCCGGGCGGGCTCCAGGTAGCTGTTGCGTCCGTCGTGACCGTCGGCGTCCGCCTCGTCGAACCAGTGGCCACCGTGCGCGAGGTACCGGAAATGCAGCCGCTCGTTCGCGGGCACGGCCACGGTCACCGCGCGGGTGCCGTCCGTGCGTACGAGGAGTTCGTGGGCGCCGGGTGTCCAGTCGTTGAAGTCGCCGACCACGCTCACCGCCGGGCATGCCGGGTCGGGCGGGAGGATGAACGTGACACGGGTCGTGTCCTTGCGGCGAGTGCGCTCCAGCACGTCGGGCTCCTCGGTTTCGGCTTCGATGCGCCCGCTACCGGACGTCGACGCCGATGCGGGCTCACCCGCCATCGTGGAACCCGATATGTCCCGGAAGCTGCGGTTCGCCGCCGCCGCGCTGACGCTTTCACCCACCCAGCCCCACGCCACGGCCGAGGAACCTCCCCCGCCGCGCAGAGGTCGGCGAGGCACGAGCGGCAATCGCCGTCATGGCCGGGTCAGCCGGAGAGTTCCGATCCCTCGTCGCTGTTGTGGGCGACCACCCGCAGGCGGGCGAACTCGTCGGCCAGGGTGTCCACCGTGAAATGGGCGTTGAGGCCGCTCGGGTTGGGGAGCACCCACACGCCTGTGTTCCCCAGCGTCGTGTCCTGGCGCCCCAGCGCGGCCTTGGGGTCTCCGAACGCAACGCGGTACGCGCCGATCCCGACCACCGCCAGCCAACGCGGCCGGTACTGCTCGACCTTCGCGCGCAGGGCCTTCCCTCCCGTGCGGTACTCGTCGGCGGTCAGCTCGGCCGCGCCGGCGGTCGCCCGCTCGACCACGTTGGTGATGCCCAGCCCCAGGCCGAGAAGCTCGTCCTGCTCGTCCGGCCGCAACAGCCGCGGTGTGAAGCCCGACCGGTGCAACGCGGGCCAGAAGCGGTTGCCGGGCCGGGCGAAGTGGTGCCCTGTCGCCGCCGACATCAGGCCGGGGTTGATTCCGCAGAACAACACGTCGAGGCCTGGGCCGATGACGTCCGGGATGGTCCGCCCGGCGGTGGCGGCGAGTTCTTCGCGGGTATAGCGCTTGGTCACGCAACCAGTCTCCCCGACGGCTCGCCGGGTTCATGTGTCGGTAGGGCGCCAACGAGGTGCCCACGGCGAACTCGATGTCCCTGCGTGCGGGGCGGCGAACTCCCTTTGGGGCTGGGGCAGTGCGGCCCGGGCGGCGGATCGGTGACTGGGGTCGGCGGCAGGGCTCAGGGGTGGCGTTCGGCGGTGGGTTCGGCCGTACGGGTGAATGGTCTTGTCGGGCGCGCGATCCAACCATCAGGATGGCAAGCGGAACCTTCCGCCGAGCCCCTCAACTCGCGGACGCCGCAGCGTGGTTGCGGCGTCTCGCTCCGCTTGTCTCCCTCTGCTTGTCTCCCTCTGCTTGTCTCCCTGTGCCTCTTCCGCCTCCTGGGTTTTCATCCCGCGTGCTTCCTCCCTGCCTGCCTTCCCGCCTGCCTGCCCTTTCTGCCTCACCGAATCCGGGCGCGGCGTCGCCCGCGTCTCCGCGGCGCGAGCCGTGTGCCCGTGCCGAGGAGTGACCGCAATGACCGACGACGAATTCGACCTGGACATCCGCCTCGGAGGTAAGACCCCCGACGGCGGCGCGTGGGGCATGACCATCGGGGGCACGCAGGGCGCGACGTGCAGCACCACGTGCGTGACGTGCAATACGTGTCCCAGCTACTGCACGCGCAACACGGAGTGCAACCAGAACACTTGCAACACGTGCGCGCAGACGTGTCCGAACACATGCCAGACGTGCCAGACCAAGTGCAACCAGAACACCTGCCAGCCTTCGTGCGGCTACACCTGCTATGGGACCTGCAGTTGCGAGACCAACTGCGGCACGTGCGGCGGGCCGGTGTGCGGCACGGTGTCGAAGAAGTGCGACGACACCCAGGCCTGCGCCGCTCCGGACGAGGACGAGACCGAGGACCACACGTGACCGCCACCACGCAGCAGGCGGGCTGGGTCCGCGCGTTGTCGGCCGAGACGGCGGCCGACGCCTTGGCAGCCGCCCGGGACGTCGCGAACCGGCTCCGCGATCCAGAGGCCCCCAAGGCAGCCACGACTGCCGCGCTGGAGCAGAGCAAGTACCCGGAGTACATCCGCTGGGCGCCGCACGATCTGGCCCAGGGCGACATCGGACTGGCCGTGCTGTTCGGCCAGTTGGACGCATGCTTCCCGGGCTCCGGGTGGGACGCCGAGGCGCACCGGTGCCTGGCCTCCGGAGCCCGGGCCACGGAGTGGATCCCGCATCTGCCGCCCGGGCTGTTCGGCGGACTCGGCGGCGTCGCGTTCGCCGCCCGGATGCTCTCGCGCGAAGGCACTCGCTACCGGCGGCTGCTGGCCGAACTGGATCGCGGGCTGCTGCCGCAGGCCGAACGGGGGGCCGAGCATCTGCGGCACGCGACAGGCTGTTCGGTCGGGGCGTTCGATGTGATCTCCGGCCTCTCCGGGACCGGCGCCTACCTGCTTCTGGGGCAGAAGGATCCCGCGGTGCAGAGCACGTTGCGCAAGGTCCTCGGCGCTCTGGTGGCCTTGTGCGGGGAGCAGGCCGGCGTACCCAACTGGCATACGCCGTATGAGTCCATGGGCCCCGGCAACGTCATGGCGTGGAGCTTTCCGAACGGCAACCTCAACTGCGGCCTCGCACACGGCGTCCCCGGCCCCCTCGCGCTGCTGTCCCTGGCCATGGCCGAGGGCGTCGTCGTCCCTGGGCAGCGGGAGGCGGTCGCGCACGTGGCGCGGTGGCTGACCGACCACCGGGCCGACGACGAGTGGGGCGTGAACTGGCCCTCGGCCGTCGCGCTGCCGGACGAGGCCGGGACCGTGCAGCCGCCGGAGCCGGCGCGCAACGCGTGGTGCTACGGGTCGCCCGGGGTGGCGCGTGCCCTGTGGCTCGCCGGATCGGCGCTGGGGGACGACGAGTTGCGCGGCCTCGCCGTGGAGGCGATGGCCGCCACGTACCGGCGTCCGGTGCCGAGGCGATCGATCGACGGGCCGAACCTGTGCCACGGCGTCGCGGGGCTCCTCCAAGTCACGCTGCGGTTCGCCGCGGACACCGGGGACCCGGTGTTCACGCGCGCCGCCGAAGACCTGACCGGACAACTGCTCGGCATGTACGACCGGGACTCCCTGCTGGGATTCCGCGACATCGAACCCGAGGGGCAGCTTGTGGACCAGCCCGGACTGCTGAGCGGCGCACCCGGCGTCGCGCTGGCGCTGCTCGCGGCGGGTGCGGACGTGCCGCCCGCCTGGGACCGGCTCTTCCTGCTGTCATGAGCCGCCGCCCCCTGTACCGGCCGCTCGACTGGCTGATGGTGCGCGCGCCGCTGCGACCGATCGAGGCGTACCTCGCACTGGCCGATGCGCCGCCTGACGATCTGCCGTACGACGACCCCTGGGTGCGCCGCGCACTGGAGGTGGGCGGCGGCGATCTCGCCCGGGCCCTCGCCCACCCGCCGACCGGTGCGGCCGCGCGGGCGAGGCTTGCGCGCAAGCTGCTGCGCTACCTGATCCGGATGTCCACGCGGCCCACGCCGTACGGCCTCTTCGCGGGCGTCGCGCTCGCGTCCTGGGGCGACACGACCGACCTCGCGCTCGCCTCCGAGCCTCCCCGGCCGCGTACGCGACCGGACATGGGCTGGCTGATGTCGGTGGTCGCCGCGGCGGAGCAACGGCCCGAAGTGCGCGCCGGACTGCGGTGGTACGCCAACCCCGCCGCCTGCGTGCACGACGGCCGGGTCTTCCTGAGCGAGGCGGCGTCCCTCGACGGCACGGAGGGCCAACCGGTCTCCCTGCGCGCCACGGCACCTGTGCTGCGCCTGCTCGAACTCGCGCGCACGCCGACACCCCACCGCAAGCTCGTCGACGCGCTGGTGGCGGCGGGCGCGCCGGAGGCCAAGGCCGTACGCCTCATGGATCAGCTGTGGGAGCACACCGTGCTCCTCACGGATCTGCGCCCGCCGCTGACCATCGCAAGTCCGGCGGCACACGTGGCAGAGCGGCTGCGCCGCGTCCCCGCCGCGCGGGCCGACGCGGACGCACTGTACGGTCTGCTGTCCGCGATGGCCGACTGGGACCGCCAGGTTGCGGCACCGGCAACCGGGACCCAAGGCGAGCAGGTTGCCACGCGGGACAGCTCCGGATACGCCGAACTCGCCACAGGCGCCCACGCCCTGCACCCCGCCGACGGCGCCCAGGTCCCCTTGCAGACCGACATGGCCCTCCCCCTTGCGGGAAGCCGGGTCAACCGCGCCGTGGCCATGGAGGCGGCGCACGCGGCCGAACTCCTCATGCGGCTTTCGCCGGCGCCCGATGCCCCCGCCGCGATCGAGGGCTACCGCCGCGCGTTCGAGGCCAAGTACGGCGACGAACAGGAAGTGCCGATCCTCGCGCTTCTCGACCCGGTCACGGGCCTCGGCCCGCCCAACCACGGGCCGGGCGGCTCCGGCGCCCAGAACGAGGAGCGCCACCACTTTCTGCGTTCTCTCGCCCTGGACGCGATCAGGGACGGCCGCACCGTCGTCGACCTCGACGAGGCGGCGTTGCGCAAGCTGGAGACCTGGCCGGTGTCCGGGGCATCCGCCCCCGCCTCCCTCGACATCGCCGTGTTCGTCGTGGCCCGCTCCGCGCAGGCCCTGGACGCCGGTGACTTCCAGCTTGTCGTGGGCCCCAACCTCGGGGGTCAGTCCGCCGGACGCAACCTCGGGCGCTTCGCCGACCTCCTGGGGCCACCG
This sequence comes from Streptodolium elevatio, assembly GCF_040649515.1. Classification (GTDB taxonomy): domain Bacteria; phylum Actinomycetota; class Actinomycetes; order Streptomycetales; family Streptomycetaceae; genus Yinghuangia; species Yinghuangia elevatio. The sequence continues at coordinate 15,414 of NZ_JBEZFP010000133.1, read as the reverse complement.
GCCGAAGAGGCACTGCGCTCGGTCGCCGACGGCGAAGCGGCGGTACGCCCCGGCCGGTTGACGGCCGAGATCGTCTACCTCCCGCGCCGCACCCGGTCGGCGAACGTGGTGATCCGCCCGATGGTCCGCGACGGCGAGATCGTCCTGGGCACCACGCCCGAGAGCACCCGAACGATCCCGCTGGACGAGTTGGTCGTGGGCCTCGACGACGACGGCCGCTTCAGGGTGCGCTGGCCGGCCCGCGACCTCGAAGTGGTGCCGTGCACCGGCCACATGCTGACCACCACGCAGGCACCTTCCGCCATCAGACTGCTCGACGACATCTCCCGCGACCGGCAGCCCCAGCTCGGCGCGGCGCCTTGGGCGTCCGTCGCCGATCTCCCCTTCCTCCCCCGCGTCCAGTCCGGTCGCGTGGTCCTGTCCCCTGCCATGTGGACCCTCGGCTCCGACGTACGACCGGACACGCTTGCCGCCTGGCGGAAGCGGTGGCTGGTCCCCCGGCACGTCTACCTCGCGTCCGGCGACAACCGGCTGCTGCTGGACCTGGCGGACCCGCGGCAGGCAGGGCAGTTGCACGCCGAGATCGACAAACGGCCGAACGGCGGACGCGTGTTCCTCCAGGAGGCGCTGCCGGGTCCCGAGCACGCCTGGCTGCCGGGGCCGCAGGGCCGCTACGTCAGCGAGTTCGTGGTGCCGGTGGTGCTGGACGCCGCGCACGCCGCACCGGTACGCCCGTCTCAGCGGCGGTCACGCGTGGTCCGCACCTCCTCGCCGCTGCCCGAGGAGGTGTTGCGGCCGCCGGGCAGCGACTGGCTGTACGCCAAGCTCTACCACCCGCCCCGCCTCGGCGACCACCTCGTCGCCGGACCGGTCCGCGACCTCTGCCGCGACATGACCGAACGCGGTTGGGCGGAGCGCTGGTTCTTCCTGCGCTACCACGACTCGTCCCCGCATCTGCGGCTGAGACTGCACGGCGACCCGCGTACGCTCTCCGCCAAAGTGCTGCCGGAGCTTCTGGCCTGGGCCAACTCGCTGACCGGCGAGGGCCTTTGCGAGCGCTTCGCCGTCGACACCTACGAGCGAGAGATCGAACGGTACGGCGGCCCGCTCGCCATGCCGTGGGCGGAATCGCTCTTCGCCGCCGACAGCCACGCCGTGGCCGAACTCCTCGCGCTCCTGCGCGACACCGGCACCGGCTCCGGCTCCGGCTCCGGGGTCGACACGGATGCCGCGACCGAGGCCGACGGCAAGGAGGCGGACAGCGGCCGCCTCGACCGGACACTCCTCGCCGTCCGCAGCGTCGACGAACTCCTCGCCGGCCTCGGCTTCGACGAGTCCGCCCGCGCCCGCTGGTGCCGGGACCGGATCGATCGGGCCGGCCGATCCCAGCAACGGGCCGTGGGGCTGCGATACCGCCGCCACGCCGCCGACCTGCGCAGGCTTCTGGCCGACGACGACTGGCTCGCCGATCGTCGCGGCGGGCCGCAGGCGCTGGCGGTCCTGGCCACGCTCCGGCGGGAAGCCGCCGCGGCGGCTGCGGCGTTTGCCGACCTCCGCGGTCGCGGGGAGCTGTGGCAGCCGATGGACCGACTCGCGGGGAGCTTCGTCCATATGCACTGCAATCGCTTGCTGGTGTCGGGCCGGGACGAGGAGATCCAGGTCATCGGCCTGCTGCAACGTGCCAGGGCCGGCCTTCTCCACGCGCCCCGGCCAGCCGGATCCCAGCGGTCTGACACACGCACAGCGCCCGAACCGCCCGGACCGCCCGCACCGCCCGCGATCCGTCGGTCCGAGAACCCGATCCCGAGCCCTGCCGACGACCCGCGACTCGCCGAGGGCAATTGCGTGGACGCGGCGGCCCGGCCCCTCTAGCGTCGGGTCCGTATGTCCGGCACCACCCATCTCGCGGGGAGAACATGAGCAATCCGTCCGACGGCACCCACGCGCAATCGTCCCCGGTCACCCTCGTGACGGGCGGCACCAGCGGCATCGGGGAGGCCGCCGTGCGCGGGCTGCTCGCCGCCGGGCACCGCGTCGCGCTGACCGGCCGCAACGAGAAGAAGTTGGCCGCGGCCGTGGAGCGCTTCGACGCGGGCGACCGGGTGCTCGCGCTGCCCGGCGACGCGTCGGACTGGGACGCGGTACGCACCGCGGTCGAGGAGACCGTGGCCACGTTCGGACGGCTCGACAACGCCGTGGCCAACGCGGGCTTCTCCACGGCGGGCACCGTCGAGTCGGGCGATCCCGCCGAATGGCACGACATGGTGCTGACGAACGTGCTCGGCCCGAGCCTGCTCATCAAGGCGTCGCTGCCCGCGCTGCGGGCGACGCGGGGGCGCATCGTGCTGGTCGGCAGCGTCGCGGGCTTCAAGAACACGCCGGGCAATCTGTACTCGGCGACGAAGTGGGCCGTGACCGCGCTCGCCGAGAACACGCGCATGCTGGTGACCAAGGACGGCATCGGCGTGACGCTGATCGCGCCGGGCCGGGTGCTGACGCCCTTCTGGGACGACCGCCCGGACGGCGCCAACGCGGGTCCGATGCTGACGTCGGAGCACATCGGGGACACCATCGTGTGGGCGGTGTCGCAGCCGGAAGGCGTGGACGTCAACACCGTGGTGGTCCGCCCGCAGGGCCAGGCCAACTGACCGAGCCAGTCGGGCGTCACCGGGACGCGGACCGATCTCGCCGGAACACGGACCGAAACGCGGTCTCGCCGGGCCGCGGACCGCATTGCCGTCTCGCCGAAACGCGGACCGCGTCGCTACCGGTGTGCCGCCCCGTCGTGGCCGACCGCGAACAGCCGCTCCTCGGCCCGGTCGAGAGCGACCCGTAGCGCGCCCAGCGAAATGCCGTCCGCGCCCAGCGCGGACAACTCCACGCGCGGCAACCGCAGGCAGAAACGGGCGAGTTCGCCGCGCAGCGGTTCCACGACGTCGTCCAGCCCGACCGCCCAGCCGCCCACCACGACGATCTCCGGGTCCAAGGTGAGCACCAGCGCCGTGATGTCGTGCACGAGCCGCTGGACGAAGCGGTCCATCGCCTCCTGCGCGACCGAGTCCCCGGTACGCGCCAGGCGGAACACCTCGGCGACCGCGGTCTCGTCCAGCGGCACCAGCGGCGTCCCGGTCGTCGACAGCAGGCTCTCGGGCGGTGCCTGGCGGCCCAGCAGATGCAGTGCGCCGATCTCCCCGGCCGCGCCGCCGAACCCGCGGTGCACGCGCCCGTCGATCAGCGACCCGGCACCGGGGCTGAGCCCCGCCAGCACGTAGACGACGTCGTCGGAGCCGACGGCGACGCCTTGCCAGCGCTCGCCGATGGCCGCGAGGTTGGCGTCGTTCTCGACGAGCACGGGGCAGCGCAGCGAGCGGCCCAGGCGTCCGGCGAGGTCCGTCCCGGTCCAGCCGGGCATCGCGGCGCTGAACGTGACGACGCCCTTGCGGTCCACGATGCCGGGGGTGCCGACCCCTGCGGCCCACAGCCGGTCGCGTGCGACGTGGGCGCGGCGCAGTAGTTCGGCGACCGCGGTACGCGCGCGGTCGAGGCGGTCCTCGGGGCCGAGGCCGTCGGCGGGCCGGCTGTGCCGGGCGACGACGGTGCCGGTCAGGTCGGCGAGGACGCAGCGTACGTCGTGGATGCCGATGTCCAGGCCCAGGACGTACCCGGCCTCGGCGTGGAAGCGCAGCCGTCGTGCCGGGCGGCCGCGGCGGCGTCCGGCGGCGGACGTGTCCGGTTCCGACTCGACGACCAGGTCCTCGTGCAGCAGGCCGTCCACCACGCCTTCGACGGTGGGCCGGGACAGGCCGGTGGCGTCCATGAGTTCGGTGACGGTCAGGTGCGCGCCGCCGCGCAGCGCGCGGAGTGTCGCGGCCGAGTTGATGCGCCGCAGCAGCGAGGAGTCCCCGCCGGTCAATCCCGCCACGGCGGCCGCTCCTTCCCGTTCCGCTCGTTCCGTTCGGTCCGCGTCGGCGGATGGTATCCGACCTGGCCGACGAGGTTCACGGTGCTGAGCGTCACGAGGCGATCACAAGCCGGTCACGAGGCGGAGCGGGCCCCGATCGGGGCGTCCTCGCCGAACGCGAGACGGCAGGTGTCGGCGCGGTACGTGGCGACGGCCAGGGCCGCGGTACGCCCGCCGGCGGTGTACGCGGTGGTGACCACGAGCACGGCGGTACCGGGCGGCCGCTCCAGCAGGCGGGCCTCCTCGGGTTCCGCGACGCCGACCTCGACCGACCGGGTGAGGCCTTCGAGCGTGTTGTTGCGCAGGTGGCGGAGCACGAGCGCGGCGCGGCGGTTGTCACCCAGCAGTTCGGGCACGCGCGGGACGACGGCGCGCGGGACGTACAGGCACTCGATGCCGACGGGCTGACGCATCGACAGCTGCCTGCGGCGCACGCGGTGGACCATCGCGCGCGGGCGCACTCCCAGTTGGGCGGCGAGGCGCCCGGGGACCGCGGCGGTGGTGCCGTCGACGAGGTCGCGGTCGCCGGGCTCGACGCCGGGCCAGCCCTCGTCGTGGGTGCCGATGGTGATGTCGACGCGCGGGCCGGCCACCACCGTCCCGGCGCCGCGGCGACGGTGCAGGCGGCCCTCGAGTTCGAGTTGTTCGAGGGCTTGGCGGAGGGTCGCGCGGGCCACGCCGAAGCGGGCCGAGAGGTCGCGCTCGTTGGGGAGCGTCTGGCCCGTGGTGAACTCCGATTCGATCGCCTGGACCAGCACCGTGCGCAGGTGCCAGTACTTCGGCTCGGCTGCCACCTCGACGGTCGCCGTCGTCGCCATGCCGCCCCCCTGGCGGGAATTATGCTTCCCGCTTTACTAAAGGTGCTTGGACTTATCTTCGGCGACAGTACGCAGGTCCAGACCAGTGGTCAAGGAGCCGCGATGCCAACCATATGGTTTGCCTGACGGCCCGTCACCAACGCCTGCGCGGACGCCTCACAGGTCGCGTACGAAGCACACGCGCGCCAGCCCCTCGCCGTCGTAGTTCGCCTTGGCGGCAACCCCGTCCACCTCGTGGTCGCCGTCCTCGATCCGGAATCCCATGCGCGTGTGGTACGCCACCGACGCGAGGTTGGCGGGGCCGGTGATGCAGCGCACGCGGGTGCGTCCGGCCTCCCGGGCCAGTGCGAAGAACCGCTCGTACAGCGCCGAGCCGATGCCCGCCCGCTTGTGCTCGGGGGCGACGCCGACAAAGTGGATGTACGCCTCGTCGGGCCGGTCCTGGGAGAGGAAGCCGATCAGGAACGCGGCGAGCGGCCCGCGGCCGCCCGGGTCCTCCGCACTCTCGACGACCAGGCTCGTGCCGGTGAAGTGCTGGAGGAACAGGCGCGGGACGAGCAGGCGCCGCTGCTGCGCCCCGGCCTCGCCGCCCAGGCCGCCCCACCAGTGCGTGAGTCCGTGCTGCACCCGTGCGAAGTCGTCCTCCACGGGGCGGCGGACGACGAAGCGGCCGTCGCCGATCGGTTCCGACGGCTCCGTGTGGTGCGCCCGGCCTGTGCTGCTCGTGGTCATGCTGTTCTCTCCTTGCTGCCTGTCGCGTGCGATCCTCGCTGCCCCGGACGTCCGCGGTCTGACGCCGGGGTGTCCTGATCATTACCGCTGGGAACACGCCCGACCAGCGCATATCCGTGGACGTGTCGGGTCGGTCGGGTAGGCAGGAGACATGACGACGCCTGATAACGCCGCTCTGGCCGCGGACATCGACGCCGCCCTGGCCCGCCTTTCCGACCCCGTGCGCGCCGCGGGCGCGAAGAAGTACCTGCGCAGCGAACTCACCCACTACGGAGTCGCGGTGCCGGATGTCCGGGCGGTCGTCGGGGCGCGGCGCAAGGCGCACCCGGACCTGACGCACACCGACATCGTCGCGGTGACCCGGGACCTGTGGGCGCCACCCGTGCACGAGTCGCGGCTCGCGGCGTGCCTGTGGCTGGAGGCGTACGCGGACCGGCTCGCCCTCGACGACACCGCGCTGCTGGCGGAACTGATCGGGGAATCGGGTACCTGGGCGCTCGTGGACGTGCTGGCGGGTTCGGTGGCCGGACGGCTGCTGCTGCGGGTTCCGCGGGCGGAGGCGGCCTACCGCGCGTGGGCGGCGCAGGACGAGATGTGGCTGCGGCGCTCCGGCGTGCTGGCGTTCCTGCTGCCGGTGCGGTCGGTCCAGGCGTACCCGCGGTGGTTCCCGGTGTTCGCCGAGGTGGCCGATCCGCTGCTGACGGACACCAGGTTCTTCGTGCGCAAGGCGATCGGGTGGGTGCTGCGGGAGGCGTCCAAGCACCATCCGGACGAGGTGGTGGCCTGGGTGGGCGCGCGGGTGGACCGGATCTCGGGGCTGACGTTGCGCGAGGGGCTGAAGCGCGTGCCGGAGGAGCAGAAAGCGGCGGTGCTGCTCGCGTACCGCGGCCCGGGTCCGCGCGACCGCGGCGATGGCGGCGATGGCGGCGATGGCGGCGATGGCGGCGATGGCGGCGATGGCGAGGTGAATGTGTCGCTGTGAAGTTCCCTATAGGTCCGGACGTGACGGGTCCGGACGTGAACACCCCAACACGGTGAAGAGGAGAGGAGCCCGCCATGGCGGTCGGCGTGACGGAGAAGGAACTGCGCGCGATGCTGCTCGCGCTGCCGGAGGCGGAGGAGGTCATGGTCGAGGCCTGGGGGCATCCGACGTACCGCGTGCGCGGCAAGATGTTCGCGTCGACCTCCGAGGGCTCGCCGAAGGTGTGCCTCAAGGCGACCAAGGAGACGCAGGCCGAGTTGCTCGCCGCGGATCCCGCGACGTTCACCTTCCCGGCGTACGTCGGCCGCCACGGCTGGGTCGACGTCGCCCTGGCCGGCGTCGACCGCGGCGAACTGGCCGAACTGGTCGCCGAGGCCTGGCGGTTGACCGCGCCGAAACGGCTCGTGAAGGCGTACGACGCGGAAAAGGCGTTGCCGGAGGAGTGACCCTGTCGTAGCTTCTCAAGGGCCCGAGCGTGGGCCCGAACTCGACCCCGAGTTCAAGCTTTGGTTCAAGCCCGGATTCAAGCCCGAGTTCGATTCCGAGCCCTGGCCCCACGCTCCCAGGACCTGAAGGAGAAGGCCGTTGCTCTTCTGAGGACGGAGACCCGCACCGCACCGGACACCCGTGTCGCGGTGGCGCGCGTTCTCGTCCTCGGCACGGAGCCGCCCTCCTGATCCCGGGCCTTCCTGCCTCCCCGGTCGATGTCCGCGTGCCCGCGGGTCTCCAGACGCCGCCCTGTCCGCGAGCGCCCCGGAGGCATCCACCATGTCAACCTTCACCGTGTCCATCGTCTGCACCGACCTCGGCTTCACGTGGCCGGACGGCGGCACGCTCTTCGACGACTTCCAGATGGCCGTGGGCCCGGGCCGGACCGGCCTCGTGGGCCTCAACGGCGCCGGGAAGTCCACGCTGCTGCGCCTGATGGCGGGCGACCTCGCCGCCACGCGCGGCACGGTGCGCGTCACGGGCGAACTCGGCTACCTGCCGCAGAACCTCACCCTCGACACCGACGCCCGCGTGGACGCCGTCCTCGGCATCTCCGGGCAGCGGGCCGCCCTGCACGCCATCGAGGCGGGCGACGTGGATCCCGCCCACTTCACCGCGGTCGGCGACGCCTGGGACGTGGAGGAGCGTGCGTTGGCCACACTCGACCGCCTCGGACTCGCACACCTCGACCTGGACCGTCCCACTGGGCGGCTGTCCGGCGGCGAGTCCGTGATGCTCGCTCTCGCGGGCCAGTTGATGCGCCGACCGGACGTGCTGCTGCTCGACGAGCCGACGAACAACCTCGACATCGTGGCGCGCGAGCGGCTGTACGAGGCGGTCGAGGCGTGGCCGGGCGTCCTCGTCGTGGTCAGCCACGACCGCCACCTGCTCGACCTCGTGGACCAGGTCGCCGACCTGCGCGACGGCGAAGTGCGCTGGTACGGAGGCACGTTCAGCGCGTACGAACAGGCGCTGGAGGTCGAGCAGGACGCCGCCGAGCGCATGGTGCGGGTGGCGGAGTCCGACGTACGCCGGCAGAAGCGCGAACTCGCCGAGGCGCACGACAAGCTCGCGCGCCGCAAGCGCTACGGCCAGAAGATGTGGGACAACAAGCGCGAGCCCAAGGTCATCATGGGTCAGCGCAAGCGCTCCGCCCAGGTCGCGGCCGGCAAGCACCGCACGATGCACACCGAGCGCCTGGCGGACGCCCGGGACCGGCTCACCGAGGCGGAGCGGTCGGTACGCGACGACGACGTGATCCGCGTCGACCTGCCGGCGACCGAAGTCCCGCAGGACCGCCAGGTCGTGGCCCTTCCGGGGATCGGGCTGCGGTTCGGGGCGGGGGTCAGGGCGGGAATGGCCGGGTCGGGAGCGGCCGAGTCGGGGGCGGCCGGGTCCGGGTCGGCCGGGTCGGGCGTCGGGCAACAGGCCGGGCCATGGGTCAAGTTCGACGTACGCGGGTCCGAGCGCATCGCGCTGGTCGGCCGCAACGGCTCCGGCAAGAGCACGTTGCTGCGGACGGTGGCGGGGCTGATCGAGCCGCGTACCGGCGAGGTCCGCAGGGATGTGCCGATGCGCTACCTGCCGCAGCGCCTCGACCTGTTGTTCGACGACCTGACGGTGGCGGAGAACGTCGGCCGGTTCGCGCCGGGCTCGACCGACAACGAGATCCGGGCGCGGTTGGCGCGCTTCCTGTTCAAGGGCCGCCGGGCGGACCAGCCGGCCGGCACGCTGTCCGGCGGGGAGCGCTTCCGGGCCACGCTGGCGGCGCTGATGCTGGCGGAACCGGCCCCGCAACTGCTGATGCTGGACGAGCCGACGAACAACCTCGACATGGCGAGCGTGCGGCAGTTGACCACGGCGCTGGAGTCGTACCGCGGGGCGCTGATCGTGGCGAGCCACGACGTGCCGTTCCTGCGCGGGCTGGGTGTGACGCGGTGGATGAACCTGGACGCGGACGGGCTGACGGAGGTGGACCCGATGTAGCGGATTGCTGCTCCGCGGGGGCGGCGAGGGTTGGGAGGGCTACGTACGCGCGGCTGCTCAGACGTCGGACACGGCGTCGCCGGACACGGCGTCGCCGCCGAACTGGCGGGCCAGGGCGGCGATGAGCAGCCGCGCGTGCGTCTGCCGGTCCTCGGGGTGCCGCCGGTCCTTCAGCTCCGCCGGGGTGGTGCCGGCCAGGGTGGCATGGCTCAGCGCGAGTCCCCGCAGGGTGTGGAAGAGGAAGCCCGTGTCGGGCGGCGCGGCGCAGTCGCCGGCCACCTGGTGTTCGAGGTCGACGAAGCGCTTCCGGATGCGCTCGTCGGTCTCGACGATGGTGGCCACCGCCTCGGCGGAGACGGCCGGATCGCGGGTCAGGTTCAACGAGATCTGGAGCCGGGCCAGGTATTCGGGGCGTCCGTAGTAGGAGTCGAGCAGTTCCCAGTACCGGGTCAGCCTCTCGGTGACGTGCTCGCCGCCGACGTCGGCCTGTTCGACCAGCTGCTCCAGCAGCGCGCCGCCGTCCCGGTGCGCGGCGACCATCAGCGCCTCACGAGTGCCGAAGTGGTGCTGGATCACCCCCCAGGAGACCCCGGCCCTGCGGGCGATCTCGTTGGAGCTGGCCCGGTAGAAGCCCTTGTCGAGGATGCAGCCGAGGGTGGCCTGAATGACGCGGGCCCTGGTGGTGTCGTGGTCGTGCCCGGCGGCCGGCGGCCTGCTTCGTTCCACGGTCGGCGGTGCTCCGTTCGTCGGCCTCACAGGTTCCAGATGCGGGTGGCGTTGCCCGACAGCATCAGTGCCCGCTCGTCGGCCGGCACGTCCGCGAACTGCTCCTCCACCAGCGCACGGGACCGCGGCCAACTGGACACCGGGTGAGGATAGTCGGTGGACCAGAGGATGTTCTCCACCCCGATGTCGTAGCGCAGTCTGGAGAGTGCCAGGGGCTCTTCGATGAACGTGATGTGGACCTGGCGCCGGAAGTAGTAGCTCGGCAGTTCCGGGAGGCCGAAGTCGTAGTCCTGTCGGGTGACCTGGTCGTCGACCGTGTGCAGCCACCACGGCACCCAGCCGAGCCCGGGTTCGACGAAGACGAGCTTGAGGTCCGGGAAGCGTGCGAGTACGCCGGCGCACACGAACATGCCGAACGCCTCGGCGGTCATCAGCGCGGTGACCGGCACCATGATGCCCTTCCCCTTGGTGGGGTCGCGGCGGGCGAGGTCGTCCAGGGCCGTGTTGAGCCCGATGTGCAGGCAGACGGGCAGCCCGAGGTCGCTGATCGCGGTCCAGAGCGGTACGTAGCGCTCGTCGTAGTAATCGGGCAGCCCCAACTCGGAGGGGTTGACCGGAAGTTGCAGGGACTTCGCACCGGCGGCGGCGACCCGCCGCACCTCCGCGACGGCGTGGTCGATGTCGTGGATCGGGATCTGGTACGACAGCACCAGGCGCGCCGGATCCGCGGCGGCGAACTCGGCCAGCGCGTCGTTGAAGGCCCGGGACGCGGCCCGCCAGCCGTCCTTCATCAGATACATGTACCGGAACCCGGACACCTCGCAGTACAGGACCTCGACGTCGACGCCGTCGATGTCCATGTCGGCGAGGCGGGCGTGCGGGTCGGCGTACCCGGGGCGGTTCGCCGAGGGGTACGAACGGTTTTCCAGCGACTGGGTGTTCGCCTGGGCCGCGCCCATAGAGCGGCGCATGTTCGCGGCCAGGACGCCGAGGGCCTGGTCGTACTCGTCGTGGACCGCGGCGGGCATGTGGGCCTTGATCTGCGCCTGCGACAGCCGTACGTGGGAGTCGGCGGAGATCAGCCGCTCGGGGGCGAGGGTCATGGCAGCTCCTCTTGGGTCTGCGGGTTTGGTGTGTTGGGTGGGTCAGGAGTCGGCGGCCAGGATGAGGCCGCTGGCTCCGGCGGATACGAGGACGTGCTCCACCCCCGCAACCTGGTTGGCCGCGCCGCCGCGAATCTGCCGGACCGCCTCGACGATGCTGTTCATGCCGTGGATGTAGCCCTCGCCCAGCAGGCCGCCGTGCGTGTTGACCGGCAGCTTCCCGCCCGGACCGAGGTGGCCGTCGCGGACGAAGTCCGCGGACTCGCCGCGTCCGCAGAAGCCCAGCGACTCCAGGAGCATGAACACGACAGGGCTGAAGTTCTCGTACAGCATGGCCGCCTGGATGTCGCCGGGGCCGAGGCCCGCGGCCGCCCACAGGCGCCGGGCGACCGACTCGGCCTCGGGGAACGCCGCGAGGTCGTCGTGGTAGTAGTTCGTCGTCGTCACCCCGCCGAACACATCGGCCTGCGCGGCGGCGGCGATCCGGGCGACCGGGCCGTCGCGCAGGTCGCGGGCGCGGTCGGCGCCGGTCACCACGAGCGCGACTCCCCCGTCGGACTCCTGGCAGCAGTCCAGGAGGCGGAGCACCGGCTCGACGATCCAGCGGGAGTTCTGGTGGTCGTCGTGGGTGATCGGACGGCCGTGGAACCAGGCGTGCGGGTTGGTCGCGGCGTACGCCCGGGCGGTGACCGTGTAGTGGCCGAGGTCGGCGTTCGACATGCCCCGCTCCAGCATCCAGCGGTGGTACCAGAGGCCGTACATCTGGGCGGGGGTGCGCAGTCCGTACGGCACATGCCAGTTCTCGCCGCCGGAGCGCACCGGGCCGGTCTGCACGCCGAAGCGTTTGCCCGAACGCTCGTTGAACGCCCGGTAGATCAGCACGTTGCGGCACAGGCCCGCGTGGATGGCGGCGGCCGCGTGCTGGACGGTCGCGGCGGCTCCGGCGCCGCCGTTCGGGGTACGCGACATCCAGCCGACCTCGCGGATCCCGAGGCTGTTCATGACCTCGTTCTCGCTGTTGGCGTCCAGCGTGAACGTCACGGTGCCGTCGATGTCGGCCGGGGTCAGCCCGGCATCCGCGATCGCGGCGCGCGACGCCTCGCAGGCGAGCCGGAGTTCGCTGCGCCCGGAGTCCTTGGAGAACTCGGTGTGGCCGATGCCGGCGATCGCGGCTCTGGGCGCGAAGCCGGGGGACTCGGTCATGCGGGTCGCCTCTCCGGTCGGGCCTGCGGGAGGGCGACGCCGTCGAGTGTGTCGGTGAACATCTCGACAGGCAGGTCCATGCGCAAGTCGTCCGGTCCGGCGTACCGGAGGTTGGTCACCAGGCGTGCGCCGCAAGTGAGTTCGACGAGCGCGACGACCTCCTGCTCGGGAAGAGCGGCCGGCGGGTGCCGTGGCAGGACCCAGCTGAGCAGTCGGCCGCGCGGCTCGGCGTCGAACACCTCGCGGTCGACGCCGCCGCACGACGGGCACATCGGACCGGGTGGCTGGAGTACGCGGCGGCACGTCGCGCAGCGGGCCAGGAACAGGCGGCCTTGTGCGACGCCGTCCCAGAAGAACGCGTCGTCCGGGCCGGGTTTCGGGGGCACGACCAGGGACAAGGTCCTCACCTCACGTCGTCGGTGGCCGCCCGGATTCGGGACGGTGGTCGGGGGCGGGAGTCGGGGGCGGGAGTCAGGAGCGGAAGTTCGGCCGGGTGCCGGTTGAGATGTCGGGTCGGCTGCGGGGCAGGTGTCGGCACGGGGGCAGGTGTCGGCGCGAGAGCTGGGTCAGGTGCCTGGGAGTACTGGCGTGCCGGGGTCCCAGGCGCGGACGACACCCGCCGCGACGAGTTCGTCGACCTCGTCCGCCGCGAAGCCGTAGTCCGCCAGCACCTTCCGCGAGTGCTCGCCGACGACAGGGGTCGGCCCGCGCAGTTCGCCGGGTGTGTCGCTGAACTCGACGCCCAGCCCGGTGGTCTCCAGCCGGCCGACGTACGGGTGGTCGAAGCGCGCGACCCAGCCGCGTTCGACCATCTCCAGGTCGTCGAACACCTCGAGCGAGTAGGTCTCCGAGCTGATCTCCGCCGGTACACCGGCTTCGTCGAGGTGCCGCAGCCATGTATCGGCCGGGTCCTGGGCGAAGGTGCGCTCCAGGAAGGCGGCGAGCTTCCCGTCGTCGGGGGGTGTGCGGGGGTCGTCCGTGGTGAGAGCCGCGACGGCGGCTTCGGTTTCGGCGTTGGCGTTGGCGTTGGCGTCGGCGTGGGCCGGATCAATGCCGTGGGGCCGTCGTGTGAGCACCTTGGCGAGCGCGGCGCGGTGGGCAGCGGTCACCGCGGCCAGGCACAGCCAGCGGTCGTCCGCGCAACGGTAGAGGCGGTAGAGGGCGCCGAGTCCGTAGTGGTCGGCGTCGAGGCGCGGGCGGTCCGGTTCGGTGCCGTCGGCGCGTACGTACGCTCCGGCCGCGGCGGAGGACAGCAACTGCGCGTAGACGATGGACGTGTCGACGCGGGCCCCCTCGCCGGTCCGGGCGCGGCGCGTGAGCGCCTGCATGATGCCGATCGCCGACAGGAACCCGTTGCCGGTGTCGCCGAAGTTCGTCCGGGACCAGATCGGGCGGCCGCCGTCGTCGACGCCGCCGTCCTCCCATTCGACGCCGGCCAGTGCCGCACCGGTCTGGTCGTTGCCAGGCAGTCCGGCGCGCGGGCCGGACTCCTCGAAGCCGCGGGTATGGCAATAGACCAGGTCCGGACGAATAGTGCGCAGTGCGTCTTCGTCGACGCCGAGGCGTACGGCCGCGTCGTAGCGCATGTTGTGCTGCACGACGTCGGCGTTCGCGACCATGCGGCGCAGGACGGCCAGGCCGCGCGGGTCCTTGAGGTTGAGTGCGAGGGACCTCTTGTTGCGGTTGGCCGTCATCGCGATGTGGTTGCACTGCCAGTAGCCGTCGTGCAGTGCGTTGATCTTGACGACGTCGGCGCCCATGTCGGCGAGCACCTGACAGCCGTACGGTCCGGCGATCGCGAGGCCGAGGTCCAGCACGCGTACGCCGGCGAGCGGCGCGGTGGGTTCGGGAGGGGGCGGGGTGGCGGTACGGGGCGGGGATGGGGTTGCGGTATGGGGCGATGGTGTTGCGGTACGGGGTGGGGTTGCGGTGGCTGCGGTGTGCGTGGCTCGGACGTGGCCGGCTTGGGCCAGGACCTGTTCGGTGTGCGTCCCGGGGCGCGGTGCGCCGGTGTGCGGACGGCCCTCGCTCCCGGTCACGGTGTAGGTGCGCCCCACCATCCGGATCGGGCCTTCGTCGGGATCCTCGACCTCCGCAACGCATCCGTCCTGGATCCACCACGGGTCGGAGAGTGCCGCATGTGGCGGGCGGACGATCTGGATCGGCGTGCCTTTGCGCGCCCCCGCCCGTTCCCATTCGGCGGCGGGGAACTTGGCGAACGCCGCGGCCATCAGCGGGTGGTAGTGGTGCAGGACGACGAGGTTCTCGGGCTCGGTGCCCAGCCGGTCCGGGTCGTCCCGGTGCCGTCCGCCGCCGGTCACTTGGTCGTCGGAGGCGTCGTCCAGGGAATCGAGTTCGCCCATCGCGATGATCCATGACGGGTTCGGCACCCAATTGTGCACCCAGGCCCCGTCCGCGCAGCGGAACACGCCCATCGGCGCGCGGCTGTCGAAGATCCAGGTCTGGAGGAACGGCCGGTCGGTGTGCTCCATACGCTGCCATCCGCCGATCACCGCGGCGAACACCCCTTGGCGCAGCGACGTTCGGACGTGTTGCCCGCGTCCGGTCCGCTCGCGGGCGTGCAGTGCGGCGTTGACGCCCACCGAGGCGAGGTAGAACGCCCCGATGCTGGGCAGCGGTACACCGGAGAACAACGGACCGTCGCGGTCCGGGCCTTCGATCACGCCGGCCGGGACCTCGATGCCCGCGAGTGGATCGGGCAGGCCTGCTTGGTGGTTGATCCCCCCGCCGGGGCGGCCGCGCTTCTCCCAGTGCAGCCCGGACCGGGCGGCGACCAGGGCGTCGTATCCGGGGCGGGCGGAGTCGCGGGTGCCCTCGCCGTACCCGGTGATCGAGCAGTGCACCAGCCGCGGGTTCAACTCCGCGAGCACGGCGTGGTCGAGGCCCAGGCGGCCGCGGGTCGCGGGTGAGTACGACTCGACGAGTACGTCGGCGTCTTGCGCGAGTGCGTACAGCGCCCCGCGGCCCGACGCGGTTTTGAGGTCCAGCACCGCACTGCGCTTTCCGCGGTTCCACACGCGGCGGCCGGGGAGGTCCGGCAGCGGGCCGCCGCCGGGCGCCTCGATGCGGGTGACGCTCGCGCCGTGGTCGGCGAGGAGCATCGCGGTCATGGGACCGGCCACGCCGTGGGATACGTCCAGCACCTTCAGGTCCGCGGGCACCATGCAGATCGCCTCCAGGCGGGAGTCGGTGCTTCGTCCGGCATGACGGACCATAGTGATTACTATGGGAAGAGTAAACAGGGGGTGGGGGTTGGGTGTTGGGGTGGGAGATGGGGTTGGTTCGGGGTTGGTCAGGTCTTGGTCGGGGTGGGCGCTTTTGTTTGAGTGCGGCCGTAGCACCCATTTTCGTGACTGCGCTCGTTCCTCGCTCCGTCACGAAAATGTGCACTCC
>NZ_JBEZFP010000132.1:0-25749 GCF_040649515.1 Streptodolium elevatio | reverse complement strand
CTAAAGCAGCCGCAGGGGGACCTGGCACTAACCGACCCGAGCGGGATGCATAGGACCGCCGGACCGGCTTTGGTCCAACCCACCACGGTGGTGTTGACCATCCCCGGCAGACGGCGACCCGGGGTGGGGAACGCCGCATCGACCAGCCTCGTCAGGAGACGTGAGTCCGCGACGAGTCTCCTGAGACAACCGACTCGATGAGTTTGTCGAGGTTGCGGACACCGCGGTCGGATACGCCTCGGGCGACGAGGGCTCCGAGGATGAGCTCGCGGTCGAGGAGGTCTTCGCCGCGCAGGTCCTCGAGGATGCGCTGGGCTCGTTGCTTGCCGAACTGGACGCTGAAGCTGTTGTTCGAGTAGAAGTGCAGTCGCCCGATCGCGGCCGTCAGCGCGGACTCGATCGGCGTCGGCGTTTCGTCGGGGCGGGTCAGGTCGACGGCGCCGAGTTCGCGGGCCCTGCCCTCCAGGGGGGAGCTGCTCCCCTCCACGACCGCGAGCGACGAGCCGCGGGCCAGGCCTGCGGCGAAGTCGAGGGTGCGCTCGGTGGGGACGTAGGCAAGTACAGGGCCGAGGCCGCTGTCGGCGCGGTTCCGGCCAGCCCGCGGGGTCGTGGCTGCGTGCTGGGCGGTGAACCGGCGCAGTGCGGGGACCGACTGCTCCGCGCCGAAGGCGTTCAGGACCAGGACGCCGTTGGCGCGTTGGTCGGCGCATTCCTCGCGGATCCAGTCGACGGCGAGCTGAGCGGCGATCTCCCAGTCCCGATGCGGGTCGTCGTCCGGGACCCACGCGGCCCGAAGGATGTTCGTCATGGGCGTTCGATGTCCTTCTGCGGACCTGGTTGCGCAGGTTGCACAGCCGAATCGGACTACGCTAGCCGCCGACCCCGACATTCTGTGTCGCGCTGCGTGCCCTAGCGGCGGACAAGGCGCGCCCGGGTCGATATCGAACGGGAACGGCTCCGTGGCGGAGTGGTCTGCCCGGCCTGGACGAGGCGGTCGATGTCGGTGCCGGTCTTGGAACGCCCGTTGGGGACTGGAACCGGGGAGCTAATCGAACGGCGTACTGCGGGGCAGGTTGGCTGCCCCGCAGTACGCCTACCGAGGTTGGTCAGTGTGGCGGGCTTGCTGCTGCCGCGCACGAGGAAGGGCTTGAGGCCGTGCTGGCCGTCGTGGTGTCCGCCATCCAGATGAAAGCGACGACAAAGACCCCGAATCCGACTGTTGCTGCGAAGCCCTTCACGCCGTCGACGAAGGCCTCGGACCAGCGTGTGCCCTGGTGGCGTCGAATGGCCGCGTAGGCAAGTCCGATCGACGCTGCGATAGCGATCAGCGTCAGCATGGTGAGCAGCCTGATGGTCGTCATCCGGGTGCCCCCGGGTTTCCTGCTGCCGCAACGCTACTGTGCATTGAGGCCCCTTTCGGGCTCGGGCCCCGCCGTGTTCCGTCCTCTGCGCCACAGACCACAGGACACGGTGGGGCTTTCGTACGCCCCAGACCGAACGCCAGGGCGTATCAACCAGCGTGAAGCCCCGGCGGGACTGCATGTCGCGGGTTAGGCGCAAGCCGTCAGTAGGCGGCTCGAACTCGTTCGTTTCTAGGCGAAGCCCGCTCCGCGCCCCCAGCAGTGCCTTACGCTGAGCACACGACACTTGGCAAAACTAGGCACCGTGAGCAAAGGAGCGACATGGCGATCTCGATGCCGAGCCAGGAGCAACTGCCGCCAGGCCCACGGCGGGACCTGGTCATGTCGTTTCACCAGCTCTACACCGAGGCAGGCCGCCCCGGCACGCGCAAGCTGGCCAAACTCATCTGCGACAACAACGACCTGGGCGCGATGGTCAGCCACGAAACCATTGCCGCCTTGCTTCACGGCCGCGGGGTGCCTTCCTGGATTCGTCTGGAGGCGTGCGTGCGTCAGCTCGCCCAGCTGTCGATCCGTCAACCGGACGTCCGCGCCACCGTGCTGGACTTCCACACTCTGTGGCGCCTTGCCGCCGATGCTCCACCGCCCGCCGACACGGCTCCTGACGACGCTCCTTCGTATGAGACGGCCACCGTGGCGGAACTCGCCGCCAGTCTCGTCGAGCATTCAACACGCGCTGACCTCGGCTCTGTGCTGGAGGCAATCCACGAGGAGTACGGAGTCGCCGCTACCGACCCGGCTCCGCGTCGGTTGGTCATGCACGCGGCCAGGACCGCCAGCCGGTTCCGGCGGGATCACGCCGAGGCCCTACAGCAGTTGGAAGCGGCACGCCAGGAAATCGCTGAGCTCAAGAAGACCGTCCGACGCGAGTCCGTAATGGCTGTGGAGCTACGCGACGCGATGGGGAAGGTGTGGACCCTTGGCCGCCGCATCCCCGACGCCGGTGAGCTATTCACCGAGCTCTACGGACTCGGTGAGGAGGAACCCGTGCCGTACACGCTCCTACTGGAAATCGTCAGGCGCCTCGCCAGCGCGAGTCCCCCCGAATCCCTGCCCCAGATCGTCCGAGACGACCCCGCCGATCACGGGGCGACGATGTCATGATCAGCGCCGAGCGATCCGGGCGGGGTCGACATCGAAGGGGAACGGCTCGGTGAGCGCGGTGGTCTGGCAGGCCTGGACGAGACGGTCGGTGTAGGTGCCGCGGTCCAGGGTGCCGAGGTACAGCCGCGGGGCGGGTTCGAGCTCGAGGCGCCAGTAGTGCGGGATGCCGGCCGCGGCGTACAGCGCGGGCTTCATCTTCCGGTCGGAGACGCGAGTCGACGGGGAGGCGATCTCCACGACCAGGACGACGTCGTCGGCGCGCAGCGTCGTGTCGGCGGCGGCCGCGGCGTCCGCGTCGGCGACGACCAGGTCCGGGATGAACAGCCCGTCGGGGACGACGACGTTGACGGCCTCCAGGACCTCGTACGGGGCGCCGGCCTTTTCGACGGCGGCCGCCAGGAGGACGTGCAGGCGGTGGCTGGCGCGCTGGTGCGGGACGCCGGGGCTGGGGCTCATGAGCAGCGCACCGCCCACCAGCTCGTAGCGGTTGCGCGGGTCTTCGGGCAGGGCCAGGACGTCGTCCAGCGTCCACGGCCCGTGGTGCTCGGCAGCGGTAACACTCACGGTCCCTTCACCTCCTCCGGTGCGCTTGGCCAGTGTCACCCCTGGAGCGGGGCCGTGTCCGCTGACCGCGGCGCGCCGTGTGCCTTCGATTCTTCCGGATATTCGCCGGGATTTCCGGCCGTCAGCGATTTCCGTGCCCAGGTTGACGGCCGGTCCGATGCGGCGTTCTGCCTTCAGAAAGAGGCGTCGAAGAAGTCGATGTCCAGCAATTCGACTTCCAGGCCATTGGCGCGGTTTCCGCCGTCCTTGAAATACACCACTTGAAGTCCTTCCGCGACGATCGCGCGAAGTTCACGGTCGGTGGCTCCCGCGTCCTGCGCTTCGAGCAGTCGCGCAGCGTATTCGCCAGGGAGATGCTGGGTCAGACGCCGCATCCGGGGGTCGTCGGTGGACCCGGCCGCCGAGGAGTAGCCGAACCGGCCGCGCAGCTCCACCGTGATCCCGCCCGCTGCGGCTTGGCGGCGGGCGCGCTTGCGGACCCGGGGTTGCCAGGACTTGCGGACCTCCCGCTCCAGGGCGTCCAGGAGGGGCTTGCGGGGGTGCTTGCGGGTCCCGGCGAGGTAGCGCTCCACCGTGCGCTGCGAGACGCCCAGGCGTGCCGCCACGGCCCGCGTGGAGCCGCGCTCCGCCTTCATGAGCAGCCGGAACCGCGCCGCCGGGGTCTTGGGCGGGTCCTTGGTGACCTGCTCGTACCCCGCACGGTCCAGGGCCTCGTCGATCTCCCCCATCGGGCTACTCCCCCTCGTCCAGGACGGCGTCGCCGCCCTTGATGTGCCTGGCAGGGTTCAGCCCCTGCTCCATCTGGTCGATGACCGTCAGCAGCTCCTGGACGCCCTCCACCTTGGCCAGGCCCGGTGTCGCACCCAGCCGGAAGCTGCCGGGCAGCACGTGACCGGCGCCCAGCTTGTGGTCGGCGTCGGTGAGCGGCAGGAAGCCCAGCGGGGTGGGCTCGGGGCTGGCGTAGACAACGCAGTCAGACAGCACCGCGAGCGGATAACGGCCGGTGGCCTCGGCGGTCTTGGCCATCTTCCGGTGCATGTTCACCCGGGCCTTGGAGATGATCGCCGCGCGGATGTCCGGCCGCCACGTCGGGCGCTCCAGCGCGCCCCAGCGCTCGCCCTCGCGGTAGTGCCGGCCCTGCGGCCGCTCCCTCAGCTTGCCGATGCCGCCCTTCACGGTCGCCTTGATCGCGGACAGCACCGCGGCCATGCCCGGGTCGACGGCCTTGTGGTGCTCCATCGCGGCGAGGAAGTCGCGTTCGTCGACGACGTCCTTGCCGTCCTTGGGAATCGGGACGCCGAGGTCGGCCATGGTCGCCAGGTACGCCGTCTTGAGCCGGTCGTGCCACGGGTCTAGGTACGCGCCTGTCTCGGGACGGACGAACGCCTCCAACGGCCGCACACGCGCGCCCAGTTCCTCGGCGTAGGCGACCGTGGGGGTGGCGTACCAGGCCGGGCCCTCGGGTCGCTTGCCGGTCGGGGTGAACGGCGACGGGAGGCGCGGGTCGATCTCGACGCCGGACAGGTCGACCAGCCACGAGCCCGGCACCTTCTTGTCGAAGGCCGGCGCCACCAGGTGGGCCGGCGCGCCCAGGCCGACGTTCATCCGCGACGCGGCCGCAAGGAACGCCGTGTTGATGTCCAGGCCGACCGCCCAGGGCAGCAGACACTCGGCGTCCTGGAGGAGTTCCACGGGGCGCACCCACTGGTACGCCTCCTCGTCCAAGAACCCGCGGTCCCAGCCCTGCGCGACGGGGTGCTCGGTCGGCGCCTCCGGCGGGGCCGGGTCGACCGCAGCGGTGAGCGCGCCCTTGTTGGTCGTCTGCACCCATTCCTTGACGCCGGTCTCGTCCCGGGCCGCGCGGGTGGGCGGGCGCAGCGCGGTCATCAGCTCCAGCCCGCACACCGCGGTCGACCCGCGCGGGGTGAGCACGCGTTCGGCGTAGACGCCGAGGATGCGGGCGACTTCGGGCGCGGGCAGGTCGCCGGCGTCGGACCAGGCGCGGGAGTCCAGGGCGTCCCACGACAGGATCGCCAGCTGCACGCAGGTGCGCTGGCTGCCCTTGGCCGGGCGGTAGATCCGCGCCCACGGCCCGAACCCGCGCTTGGTCAACTGCCACCGCGCTTTGGCGACCTGCTTGACCACCGGGTGGTCGTCGGGCAGACGCAGACCCCGGCGGGCTTCGGCACCTTCCAGGCGGGCCGGGAGACCGAGCCGGACCGCGGCCGACTCCGTCAGCACGACCAGCGGATCCGAGTCCCGGCCGTGGTGGTGCAGCCGCTCGGCGCCGATCCCGGCCTCGGACAGCGTCCACTCCACCAGCTCCGGCACCGTGGTCGCCGGGCAGTCGAGCATGATGCCGCCGACGCCGTACGCGGTGCCGTCCCCGTCCAGCACGAGAAGCGGGCCGTGCGGGTACTTGCCGCCCGCGGCCGCCGTGGTGGTGGGCGCGGGGGCGGTCTTGCGGGCTGGGCGGCGCGACGTCGTGGCGGCGGACGCGGTGTCCTCGGCGGGTGCCGCGGGAACTGGCGGGGCGGCCGCGAACGTCGGCGGGATCTCCGGCGCGGGTTCCGGGGCGGGGTAGCGCTCCGCCCAGCCGTCCAGTAGGCGCAGGTACGCCTCGCGGCGCGGGGGCCGGGGCTCTGATGCGCCCGTCTCCCAGTTCCGCACGGTCTTGAGCGTGGACTGCAGGGCCTCAGCCAGCCGTGCCTGGGTTACGCCGGCGGCTTCACGCAGGCGGGCGCGTTCGCCCGGGGGCGGCAGTTCCGGGCCGCCAGCCAGCAGGGCGTCCACGGCCGCGAAGAGCTCGTCCTCAGTTGGCATGCTTCACCTCCGCCCAGACCCTATCACGGATTACCTCTTAGATTGCCGCTTGAAATTACTCATGGATTACCGCTTGAATTTCCCCATGTTGTCTGACGGGGAAGACACCGGCCCGGGGCCACAAGCGGGCGCTGCGTTACCTACCAACTTGAACCGGCACATCCTGGCGACGCGCATCCTGCCGACGTGGACGACTGCGGCGTCCGCGCATCCGCAGCCGGTGGCCGTGTTGGTCGCAGGCCAGCCCGGTGCGGGCAAGACGGTCACCGGCGATCTGCTCCAGGCCGTGCTCGAGGTGCGGGGGCCGGTCGTGCGGGTGTGCAGCGACCTGTACAAGTCCGAGCACCCGCACTACGCGGCGCTCCTGGCGGCTGATGTGCGACTCGCCGGAGCCGGGGTCCGCCTGGACGTGCGCCGCTGGCAGGCCGCGGTCGAGGACCACGTTCGCGCGCATCGGCTGGACGCGGTGGTGGAGACGGCGCTGGCCGACGTCGCGGAGGTTCGGGCCGCGTCTGCCGCGTACCGCGCGGTGCGCCAGCGGGTCGACCTGGTCGTGGTCGCGACGCCGCCGGCGGCGAGCGCGCTGGGCATCGTGGACCGCTACCTGAACACCGATACCGAGGACGGCGGCGGCCGGTGGGTGTCGTGGGAGAACCACGACGGCTGCGTCGCCGCGATGCTGGTGACCCTCGCTGCGGTCGAAGCCGAGTGTCTGGTCGACCGGATCACGGTCGTACGGCGTGACGGCGCCGTGCTGTACGCGAACCACCTGAACACCGCAGGGTCGTGGACCGAGGAACCAGGCGCGGTGGTCGCGGTCGAGGCCGAGCACCGGCGCCCGTGGTCGGCCCGGGAGACCGCCCTGTTTCGGCGCGCTTTGGCGGATGCGGACCGGCGGGTGCACCGCGAGGTTTCCGGAGACCGGCGGCTGGCGGTGCAGCGGGACGTCGAACGCGCGGCGGCGCTCGCCGAGCCGGTGCGCCGCATCGCGCAGCCGATCCTGAGCGCGCCCGGGGTCGACTACCACCGGCTGTCCGCCGACGAGTTCCGGTGGATCTGGGACAACCTCGTCGTCCCCGGCTGGCTGGACGACATCACCCCCCACCACGATCCCCTGGTCACCTATGTGGTCGGCCAGGACGGCGCAGGCCATTTCGACGCCGGGCAGCTGGTGCGTCGCGCGCTGCGGCACCGCGACCCGATCGGCCTCGACACCGGGGCCTTCGCCGCCTCGCACCCGGACACCCGGCGCCTGATGCAGGAGGACCCGCGCCGTGCACACGTCCGGGTGCGGGCCGACAGCCAGGCCTGGCAGCGGATGGCGGAGGCCCGGGTGCGGGAGCACCGCGGCGACATGGTCGTCGAACTTGTCCCCGACAGCGTCGGCGCGTTCCGGGCGAACGTGGCCGCCGACCGCGCGGCCGGGTACCGGGTCGAGCTGCTGGTACTGGGGGTGCGGCCGACCGACAGCCGCCAGCACGCCGCTGCACGGTACGCGCTGCTGTCCCGCACCGGCCCCGCCGCTTACCTCGACCCGGCCGACCACGCCGCGGCCCTGGCCGTGCTGCCCGAGCTGGTGGCGGCCGCCGAAGCCGAGCACCTGGTCGACGCCGTCACCGTGATGCGCCGCGACCACACCGCCGTCTACCGCAACGCCCGAAGCCTGTCAGGGCGTTGGGGCCGCCCTGCCCGTGCGGCGGCGGTGCTGCTCGCGGAACACCACCGCCCCTACACCGACGAGGAAGCCGGTCGGTACGCCGCGGCGCAGCGGTGGCTGTTCGCGGCGATGCCGCAGTATCGGACCGATCTGCACGACATCGCCCGGTTGGCGCGCCCGCTGCTGCCGGCACGATGGCGGCCTGCCGCCGTGGCTCGTGTGCACAGCGCGGCAGCGCTGCCCGCCCGTCGTGCCACCGCCTGACCGGCAGAGCCGAGGCGCTCAGGTTCGAGATCGTGTGCGTGTGCCGGCGTCGCGCACGATTAGCAGACTCGCAGAGGGGGTCACGCCGGGAAACGCCGCTTTTCGTCCGATCCAGCTACATCGCCCGGCGTGCTTTCACTCGATCCGGTTACCGCGTCGGGTGGGTATCCAGTGCCCCGAGCGGGGTAAACGGGCGGGGAACGACAGGGTTGGTCGCCTGGCGCGAGTAGCGTTTGCGGGGACCGCCCGGCGTCGCGGGAAACGAAGTGCCGAGCGGTCTCCTACATCTGCGACTACTCGGGTATGGAGCGAGCCGCTATGGCTGACGCTATCGCCCTTCCACGCACATCGGTGCGTGGGGGGGCCTCTTCGGCGATCGCATCCGGCGCCACCGGTGCCGAGATCACCGCGATCGCCTTGGGCGTGTTCCTCTTCGCCGTCCTTGTCACCGCCGTCTTCGCCGCTTTGCGGCGGCACCAGCGGGTGCGGTGGTCCGACGTCATCATCCAGTCCGGCGCCGTCTTCGCCGGAGCTGTGGTGTTCGTCCTCACCGTCCTCGGGGTGATGGTCGGGGGGTGGCCGGTCGGATGATTGCCGTCCGCCTCGGCGGCCGCGGCACGACCGGCGAGCCTGCCGGATCCGCGCGGCCGCCAGGGCGGACACGGATTGCAGAGGGCGCGGACGGCCGCCCGGCACCGCCACAAGGACACCTGCCCGACCGATGAATACCGGTTGCGGCGCGAGACCAACTCGGGGATGCGTCCCGCCATGGCAATAGCAGGGCGAACGTCCGTGTTCTGCTCGGGGGGGTGTTCCGTTCCTCGAAGAGACCGCGGGTGTCGGCTACTTCTCGAATTCGTCCAGGAGCGCCTGATAGCGGGCGGCGATACGGGCTGTCTCCTCCTCGTCGGCGTCCGGCAGCGTGCGGCGGTCGCGTTGTGCGGTCGCGTTCAACTCGAGGAGCCGACCCACCAGGGCCTCGTCGACCGGATCGGCGGCGCGCGCGACGGTGACCCGGTCGACGCACGACTCCAGAAACTGCCGCACCAAGGCGTCCGCATGACCGACGGGGGTCATCGAGGTCTTGCCGGGGTCGTCGTCCATGCTGTGCTCCTTGCCGGTGCCTGGGGTGGCCGTACGAGCCGGGAGTCCGGCCGTGGCGCCATCATCACCGACACCGCACCACTCCCGGCAGGTCGGTCTCGCGGCGTCTGCTACATCCGGTCCAGCCCCAACATCCGGTTCACCGCCTGCTTGACGGTGAATTCACTGTCACCCCGCCGCTGTGGCGTTTCCGGCGCGGACGGGGCGTGGTCGACCTGGATGACCTCGATGCGCTGACCGGGGACGGCCTGGGCGGCGATGCGCCAGCGTTCGCGGTCGGTCGCCGCGAAGAAGACGACCTTGGCGAGCTGTTCGCGGAGCCGGGTCACGCGGCCGGCGACGGGGCAGATGACCGCGTACGGGGCACCGCGGACGTAGACAGGAACGCCCATGGCGAAGTCGGGACTGCCCTCGTCGGCGACCTTCGGCAACGCCCCGGTCTCGTGGCGGACGAACTCGAACACCGGCTTCATGAGCGCCCGCTGGCGCTGGAGCAGAGCCAGAATCGCCGCGTGGTGGGCCTGGGCCGCGGTGTCGTTGTCCTCGCCCGCCGCGTGCTGGGCCTCCTGACGCCGTTCGGGTTCGAGCCTTCGAGTGATCACCTCCTGGCGCCGGGATTCGGCCCGGACCTGTTCGTCTTCCAGCGCGAAGTAGGCGCGGGTGATCCACCGCCATCGGCCGTGCTCGTCCCAACCCTGGGTCCGCAGGCGGTAGGGCCGGGTGGTGTCTGCGCAGATCGCGGCGACAAACCGTTCCAAAGGCAAGGGGCCCGCCATCGCCCAGGTGCCGTGTCCGCCGCAGGGCAACGGCCCGTCGACGCCCGGCCCGCAGCCCGCGCACGCGCACAGGCCGCAGTCCTCCCGGTCCTCACACCACTCGGGGACGAACCGGGCCGGGCCGGCGGTGACCTGGACCGGGCCGTCGTCGACCCGGGCTATCTGGACCGAGGGCACGTAGTCGAGCCACGGCACGGTCTTGCGGTCGGTGAACCAGCACACCTCGATGCCCGCCGCTCGGTAGCGGCCGGTGCGCGCTTCGATGTCGGTCACGGTGATGGCGGACATCTGGGCTTCGAGGGCGACGCGGCGCTCGCCGTCCGGGGAAGTGGCCAGCACGTCCGCGCGCCAGGACCCGTCGGGGGCGGCGACTTCGAACTCGGCGGTCCACCCCGCGGCGCGGGCGTGGTGGGCCAGGTCGAGCTTGAGGAGGTGGTGCTGCAGCCCTTCGCCGGCCGCTTTCGCCGCACAGTCGGGTGCGTGCGGGGCGTGCCGCAGGAACCACAGGTCGTACCGGCCGTGGGTCCGGTGCACCAGGTGAAGGCGCCAGCCGCAGTCGTAACAGGTCAGCGGTACGGGTGACTTCGGCTTGTAGATGCTCTCGCGGTCCTGGCCGCACCCCAGGTCCGGCTGGGTGGTGTCGATCCGGCCCCACTGGCCGTGCATGCCGACGAAGACCATCGCTACTCCCCCACGGGATGGTCGGGCGCCCCCGGCCCCCTGCGTCACCACCCCAACAGTTCCCTACCCCTGCGGTCGCCCACCGGATCGGGCGCAACAACGTGTTGCCTGGCTGCGCCGTCCGACCTGTCAGGCACAGCACGCAACGACGTAGGTTGAAGGGGACGTTGGTCGTATCGGGGGGATGACGGTGGCAGGGGCGGGCGGACGGGATCTGCGGGCGCTGTTCAGCACAAACGACGGAGGAATCACCGCCGAATCGGCGTTCGTCAACAGGCAGTTGCAGTGGACCGTGGTCGCGGACCTGCTCACCGAGCGGATACGCGTACTCGCCGCCCCCGGGTTCGACGTCGGCGACTTCGAAGGCCCGCGGGACAACGTCGTGGTGTTCCACGGCGTGGGCGGCATCGGCAAGACGACGCTGTCCCGGGCGATCGAGGCCACCCTCGCCGGGGAGCGGCGGCCCGAGCAGTGGGGCGCGCCCATCTGGCCGGCAGGACGCCGGGTCCTGCCGGTGCGAATCGACCTCGCCCGGTCCGCCGGTGCCGACTTCGAACGCGTCGTCCTGGCGATCCGCCTTGCACTGGCCGAACTCGGCACCCCGTTCCCAGCGTTCGATCTCGCGCTGCGCCGCTACTGGGAGCACAACCACCCCGGCGAGCCGCTAGAGGAGTACCTGCGCCGCGGGGGCCTCGGACGGTTCGGGGAGGCGCTGCCCCGGCAGATGGAGAGCGCAGCCGCCGAAGTCGCCCAGGCGCTGTTGCCGCTGCCCGGCGTCGGCGCCGCGGTCGGCGCCGCCGGGTCGCTGGTGCGGGCGCTGCGCGAACGGCGCCAGGCCGTCCGCGCGCTCGCGGACTGTACGCGGCTGGCGGACCTGCTGGACGCCGAGCCCGACCTGGACGCGCTCAGCTTCTACCCGCACCTGCTGGCCTGGGAGCTGGAACGCCTGCCGCAGGAGAAGCGGGTGCTGCCGGTCGTGCTGCTCGACACCTTCGAGGACGTCGGCGACCGCACCCGCCGCGACTTCGAACGGCTCCTGCAGCGCGTGGTGTGGCTGATGCCCAACGCCGCCTTCGTCGTCTCCGGCCGCTCCCGCCTGGACTGGGCCGACCCCGGCCTGGCCGGGCAGCTCGACTACGCCGGCCCCGGCTGCTGGCCCGGCCTGGCCGACCCCGGGGCCTCCCCCGTGCGCGGGCCCGCGTACACCGGCACCGGCCGCCAGGTGCTGGTCGGGGACTTCTCCTCCGAAGACTGCGACGGCTACCTGGTCCGCCGCCTGACCGTCGACGGCCGACCCCTCATCGGCGAGCAGCTGCGCACGGTCATCGCCGGCCGCTCCCACGGTCTTCCGCTCTACCTCGACCTGGCGGTGATGAGGTTCCTGGAGATCCGCCGCTCCGGACGCGAACCCGAACCGGACCACTTCGACGCGGACTTCCCCGCCTTGGTCGCCCGCACCCTGTCGGACCTGACCGAGCCTGAGCGGCACGTCCTGCGCGCCGTCAGCCTGCTGGACGCGTTCGACCTCGACCTCGCCTCCCGCGCCGCGGGTCTGATCCACCAGGCCGCCGCGCTGCGCCTGGTCGAGCGGCCGTTCGTCCGCGAAGACCCGTTCGGGATCTGGCCCTACCACCTGCACGGCCTGATCCGCTCCACCATCCGCTCCGCGGACGACCACACCGACGACCGCTGGTCCCCCACCGACTGGCACGCCGCGGCGCTCCGGGCGTTCACCGAACTCGGCGCCCAGCACGCCGCCGGCGCCCCGCACGACCGGCGGCTGCTGGTCGGCTGCCTACGCCAAGGGCTGCGCCTGGCCCGCGACCACCGCCTCGACCTGGACTGGCTCGCCATTGCCGCCTGGCGGTACGTCGCCGACCTGGTCTGGGAACCCCTCGCCCCACCGCCTACGGGCGCCTCCGCAGCCACCGAGCAGACCGGAGAGGACCTGGTGACACCCGCCGACGCCTTGGTGGAACTCCTCAGCGCGCTCGCCCGCCGCCAGCACGAACACCGCGAGCGCACCGCCGAACGCCTCACCGCCGTCACCACCGCACATCTGCTGCCACCCGACCTGACCGAGATGGCCGTCTACTACCTCGCCAAAGCCCAGCGCGACCTCGGACGCACCTCCGAATCCGCCGCCGGCATGCGGCAGGTCGCCGACGGCGGCGGCCCGCTCGCCCCCGACGCCCGCCGCGGCCTGGCCCACCTCGCCCGCCGCGCCGGTGACTTCCCCACCGCCCTCGACATGGCGCGCACCCTCGGCTGGGAAGGCCGCCACCACCGCGTCGAAGGCGACGTCCTGTGGCCCCACGGCGACGTCGCCGCCGCGGCCGCTGCGTACGCGGCCGGACGCGACGAAGCCGAACGTCACAGCGTCGCGGGCGAACGCGCCATCCACCAGGCCCACCGCGCCTTCGCCCTCGCGTTCACCGACCCCGCGGCCGCCGATCACGAACTGGACCTCGCCGCCCAGCTCCTGGCTGGACTCGACCTGCGCGCCACCACCATGACCACCCGCATCGCCGCCCTGATCCGCGACGCCGGAACTCGAGGCGACGACGTCACCGACCGCGCCGAAATCCTCCGCACCGAGATCGACGTCGCCGGGCTCAGCGCCACACAACTGCCCGACCTCGAACTCGCCCTCGCGTTCCACCACGCCGTCCGCAACGACCACGAACAGGTCGACGCAGCCATCGAACGCCTGAGGCAGTGCACCACGGGCGGCGACCAGGCGTACTACGTCGACCTCGCCTGCTTCATGGCCGACTGCCCCACCGACCCCGCCGGCCCTTCCGCCAGGGCCCGCTGGATCGACGGCGAGAACGCCACCCGGCAACGCTGGCGCGGCTTGACGAACAACCGCCGAGCCCGTCACGTCGGCCCCTGACGCGCCCGGCGTCCGAAGTAGTGCGCCTCGGCGAAAATCCCCGGCGTCACCCGGAATCCGGCGTACCGTTTCCCGGGTGATCACAGGGGGTGCGCGATGAGGCTCATCAAGGCGACGGTGACGAATTACCGGTCGGTGATCGACTCGACCGAGTTCGAGGTGGAGTCGGACAAGACGATCCTGGTCGGCCCGAACGAGGCGGGCAAGACCGCCGTGCTGCGTGCCCTGCAGACGGTGAACCCGCCCAAGGACGAGAAGGACCTCGTTGAGACGCTGCGGGACTACCCGCGCGGGCGTTACAACGACCTGGTCCGCGAAGGCCAGGATCCAGGCGATGTCGTGGTCGCCGAGGCCAGGTTCACCCTGGACGCCGGCGACCTGGCCGCCCTCGCCGAGATCGACCCTGGCTTCTTCGCCGGGGCAAAGACGTTCCAACTGACCCGCTACCTCGACAACAGCCGCACCTGGATGCTCTACGGGGTCCTGCGGAACCGATTGTTCAAGGACATCGAGAAGGACGTTGCGCGTCTGAAGACGCACCTGAACGGCCGCGAGGAAGGTGCTGCGCTTGTCGCCGAGATCGAGGCGCTGCTCAAGGGGGTGACCCCCGCGAGGGCCTTGGCCGGGAAGCTCGCCACTGATCTCGATGGCTGGTTGGAGCGGGCCTTGGTGGTGATGGACGAGGACGACGAGAAGGCCGAAGCACAGTTCGACCGGATCCGCGCCGCAGTACGCCACGGCCAGACCTGGTCGAAGGCGGGCGCGGTCCTGATCCCTCGCGTCCCCGTATTCGTCTACTACTCCCAGTACTTCACCGTGCGCCCCCGGATCCACTTGGCGAACCTGGCGCAGCGGCAGGCCAGCGGGGAGATCGACGAGGGGTACGACTTCGGGAACCTGTGCCTGCTGGACCTGCTCGGGTTCACGGCCCAGGAGCTCGCGCAGATGGACAGCCAGCCCGCGCCGACGTTGCCTCCCAATCAGGCGGACCAGAACGCCATGGCCGCCTACCGGGAGCAGGAACGCACCTGGCAAAACCAACGCGACGACCGGCAGTACCAGCTCAACGCGGCCGGCGTCGCGCTCACCAAGCAGATCCGCGACGTGTGGGGCGACGAGAACCTGCAGCTGCGCCTGGTCGTGGACGGCCAGTACCTCAAGGTCGTGGTGGTCGACGACTTGGGTGTCGAAGTCGAGCTGGACCAGCGCAGCGAGGGCTTCCGCTGGCTCGTCAGCTTCTTCACCGTCTTCCGCGCCCAGGCCAAGAACCAGTTGAACAACGCGATCCTGCTGCTGGACGAACCCGGCCTGCACCTGCACCCGCTCAAACAGCGAGAGTTCCGCCGCACCGTCGACGTCCTCGCCGAGGACAACCAGATCCTCTACACCACCCACTCGCCGTTCATGGTCGGCCCCGAAGAACTGCACCGGGTGCGGATCGTGGAGATGACCGACCGGACCACCGGGACCAAGGTCCACACCCGGCTGGTCTCCGACGACCCGCGCTCGGTGTTCCCCTTGCAGGCTGCCCTCGGATACGACCTCGCCCAGAGCATGTTCAGCCAGACCCGCAACCTGGTCTGCGAGGGACTGACCGACATGTGGTTCCTCGAAGGCGTCGCGGCCGCCATGCGCGAGGCTGGCGAGTCCACCCTGCGCGAGAACATCGCGATCGTCCCGGCACAGAGCGCCAGCAAGGTCGTCTATTACTGCACCCTGCTGCACAGCCAACGCCTCAAGGTCGCCGCGCTGCTCGACTCGGACGCGGCCGGCGAGAAGGCCGCGACCCAGGACGACCTGGTGCGACTGCTCAAGAAGAACCAAATTCTGCGGACCAAAGACTTCGGCGGCGGTCAGGTCTCCGGCCCCGAAGTCGAAGATCTGCTGCGCGACACCCTCGTCCAGGTCGCCGTCGACGCGCTCGGCTGGAACGTCACCGCCACCGCCGCAGCCCAGCCCGGCCGCAGGATCGTCGACATCTTCACCGCCGAGATCACCGGCTTTTCCAAGTACAAGCTGGCCAAGGCGTTCCTGCAATGGCTCGCCACCCACGGATGGGGCGACCTGACCGCCGACGAGCAACAGGCTTGGCAGGCGCTGTTCGTCGCCGTCAACAAGGGACTCGCCTAACGAGCGCCTCGCGCGCCATGGCGCGCCTGTCAGCGCGCCGCCGTTCAGAGCGGGGGTGTGACCTGCATGATGTACACGCGTTCGTGGCGCTGGATGATCAGGTAGTCGAACATGCCGCCGCCGACGAACACCGTGCCCGGCTCGGAGAACCCCTCGTAGAGGGTG
The DNA here is from genome assembly GCF_040649515.1 of Streptodolium elevatio. Classification (GTDB taxonomy): domain Bacteria; phylum Actinomycetota; class Actinomycetes; order Streptomycetales; family Streptomycetaceae; genus Yinghuangia; species Yinghuangia elevatio. Next base: position 10,164 of record NZ_JBEZFP010000132.1, on the reverse strand, counting down.
CCGTCCAGATACTTCGCTTCCGCGGCGCGCACCAGCTCGGCGGCCTTCTCTTCGACGAGCGCGACGAACACCGGCGGCATGCCGCCGACACGCGTCTCCTCGTCCGGGTGGTACTCCCAGCCCCAGCTCACCGGCCCCGGCCCCGGTTTCGCGTCACGGCATGGGCGAGGGAGCGTGTGGTGTCGGGGATGTCAGTCACGGACGGCCTGCATCGCCTCGCCGAGGATGCGGGAGACCTCGTCCATCGCCGGCCTCCAATCAGGATCGTCCCGGTCGAGGACCTGGGCGGCGTGCACGGCGTTGCGGTACCGCGTGGCGGTCGCGGGGTGGCGTTCGATCTCGATGTCTCGCAACCAGGCCAATAGGAACATCTGCACGGGCGAGACGCTGCCTTGCTCGGCGGCCTGGTCGAACGCCTGGTCCTTCTGCGCCTCGAACTCGGCGATGCGGTACGGCGCGACCTGCGCCAAGGCGACACGCAGCGCCCCGACGGTGCGCTCCGGTCGGGGAATGATCGGCTCCGAACCGTGCGGCTGCGCGGTCATCGACACGAACTCCCTCCACACCCGGGCCTCCCCGAGGGTGCGGGACCACACTACGGGTCCGCGACGACCGTCCGTTCGGCCTGCGGCCGCGCCGGGCGTGAATGCCATCCACGCCCTTGGTATGGGACTGGAGGCCGCGCGGTGGCAGGCTCGCTTCTGTCCACCTTCCTTGGCGAAGATCTCCACTCCCGGTGTGCCACCTTGCAGATTGCCCAGCGGCGACTGGCCGAAATCGACGACCGGAACCTGCGCCGGTCAGCCGATGATCAAGGCTGTGACCTGCACGGTTCCCGAGCTTTCGCGAGGTTGGCTCTCGGGGGTGGTTGTGCGTGGTTGAATCCCGCACGGCGACCAATGCAGCGTGGCGGGTCATCTACGCAGCGTGGTGTTGGCGCCGACCAGGGCAGGCCGCCCGTCTCTCGCCAAAGTTCCGGGCGGCCCGCCGTAGACCCCGCCCTGTTCGCTGAAATCAAGGGAGAGTCCGGCATGCACGGTACTACCGACGACGCGGATCCTGACCAGGAAACCGGATTGACGCCCCACGGCGAAATACGCCACGATCCGCCCTCGCAGTCCGAGAGTCCGGACGCTGCCGGCGAGGCCGCCGCCCCCGCTCGCGCCACCCCGGCGCCGACGCATCGCTGGCCCTGGCTCCCGCGGTTCGCCCGGGACGTCGCCGTCGAGACCATCGGCGCTTTGCTCGCCCTCGCCGTGGTCGCGCTCGTCGTCGCCCTGGTCGCGCTGTTGTAGCCGGACCCCGCCGGGCCGGGCCCGCCGCAGCGGCGTTCACCACGCGCCCCGCGTCGTGATCATCCAGGTGGGATCATGGAGGGGCTCGGGGCCGTCTGACCCCTGGGAGCACCTGTGGCCCGACCGATCTGGAGTGGGGCGATCAGCTTCGGGCTGGTGAGCATCCCGTGCAAGGTGGTCTCGGCGATCGGCAGCGAGCACGCGGTGAAGTTCCACCAGATGCACCGGACGGATCAGGGCCGGGTGCGGTACCGCAAGGTGTGCGAGCTGGACGGCCAGGAGTTGGCCCAGGACGAGATCGTGCGCGGGTACACCGCGCCGGACGGCCGCGTCGCCGTAATCCGCGACCAGGAGCTCGAGGACCTGCCGCTGCCGACGGCCCACACCGTGGAAGTCAGCGGCTTCATTCCGGTTCAGGACGTCGCTCTGGTCCGCTGGGGCAAGCCCTACTACCTGACGCCGGACAAGTCCGGCGTCAAACCGTACGTCCTGATGCGAGAGGCGCTGCGCCGCTCCGGAAAAGCCGCGGTGGCGAAAGTCGCGATGCGCGGCCGCGAGCAGCTGGTCCTGGTGCGCGTCCACGAGGACGTGCTGGTGATGCAGCAGATCCACTGGCCCGACGAAGTCAACTCCCCCACCAGGATCGCGCCGTCGGACCGGGTGACGGTCACCGACGCCGAGCTGGACGCCGCCGACGCCCTCATCGACGCGTTGGGCCCGGTCGACCTGGACGCGATGGAGGACGAGTACCAGCGCGCCGTCGACCAACTCGTCACCGCCCGCCTCGAAGGCGAACAGCCACCCGAGGGCGAACCAGAACGCGAAGCGGCTCCGGCAATGGACCTGATGGCCGCGCTCCGAGCGAGCGTCGCCGACGCCACCCGCCAACGCGAGGAAGGCACCGCGCCCAAGGGCGCCGGCGGCAAGAAGAGCACTGCCACGAAGACGGCGAAGACGACTACGGAGGCCTCCCCCAAGAAGACCACCGCCACGAAATCCACCGCAGCCAAGAAGACGGCCACCTCCCGCGGCGGCGGCCGCCGGGCGAGCTGACCACCACGACCGCCATGGACGATGTGCTGCTCGGACCACTACCCGGGGTCGACTGGGTCGACCAGACCCGCGCCGAGCGCGGGGTCACCGTGCGGGTACCAGGCTGGCCCGGCATGAGCGCCGGCGACACCGTGCATCTGGCGTGGGGCACCCACATCATCGACCGCGTCGTCGGCCCGGACATCCTCGAGCGTCACGGCGTCGGGCCAGTCGACCTATGGGTGCCGCCGCAGGTCGTCGCCCTCTCCGGTGACGGCCACTTGATCACCGCGTACCACGTGGAGCAAGCCGACGGGTTCCGGTCCGAATGGTCGCTCCCGACCAGGACCCTGGTGGTCACCGAAGAACCGGACGCCGTCCCCGGCCGGTTGCTCTACGCGGACGGGCACCACGTCGTCCTGGACGAGGACATCGACCCCGGCCGCGTGAGGCACGCGCGCCTGTACCTTCCCGGCCCGTTCCCGGCCGGCACCGATATCGACGTCGCCTGGACCGGCTTCGGACCCGGCGGCGCGCTCCGCACCACCACCTGGCACGGCACCGCCGCCACCTTCACCCCCGCCGCGGACATCCCCGCACCCGCCGGAACCATCGCCTGGTCCGCCGGGAACTTCGTCGCCTTCGCGCACACTGCCACTAAGCCGGGTGGCCGGACCCTGCGGTCACCGGGCATCGCGCTGCTCGTCGCCCCGGCCTGAGCCACCAGGCTCCCCGTCGGCCGGGCTGTGTACCGGGCCGGTTCCTGCCGCGTCTCCCCACGCGGCAGGAACCAGCGCCCCGCCCCTCCCCCAGGCTGCGGGGAGGCTCAGGCGGCGGTGACGTTGTCGGCCTGCGGGCCCTTCTGGCCCTGGGTGATGTCGAAGGACACCCGCTGGTTCTCCTGCAGTTCGCGGTAGCCGGTGGCGTTGATCGCCGAGTAGTGCACGAACACGTCGGCTCCGCCGCCGTCCTGGCTGATGAAGCCGAAGCCCTTCTCCGCGTTGAACCACTTCACAGTGCCCGTCGCCATCGACCGGTCCCCTCCACTCACGCCACGGCGCCCCAGCAGGGGCGCCCGCGGGGCCTCCCACGACCCGGCGATCAAGGGCCTGCCCAGTCCGCTCACCCCGCAACCACCCGCGAACGCAGCGGTCAACAAGGCGCGGTAGCCCGGCGGTGCGGCCCGGCCGCCGTCCCTGGCCACGCCGGGCCGCACCTCTCAGGCCGTGGATGCACGGCCCGGGACAGCAGAGTGTGCCGCGCCCAACACGTTGGCGGAAGAGCAGCACCGTCCCGTTCGACATCTCCCGGGCGGCCGCGTGAACGCGTCGGGCCCGCACACCTGTTGGCGTGCGGGCCCGACAACGAAGGTGGACGGTGAGCGGGCCGCCTCTCGGCGGAAGGCTCACCGAGGCTCCAGCCAGACGGTATTCCTCGGCGGCAACAGGTGAGGCCCGGGGGCACCGAACTCACCGACCACACGCCACAACACGACCGGGACGCCCGTCATTCCCCACTCCCGGACTCCCGGCACGCCGCCGGCACACCTGGTTCAGCGTGCGCGGGCGCCGGTGATCTCCACGTCCGGGCAGGAGGCGGCCTGCGCGGCAAGCGCGTCGTACTCAACCTGGTCCACCGACAGGCCCCAGCGGATCTTCATCGCGATCCAGTTCCCGGTGTACTCGCACGCGTACTCCGCGTACGGCGGCATCCACTCCGCCGGGTCCTTGTCGGCCTTCGAACGGTTCGACGCCGCCGACACCGCGATCAACAAACGCTCGTCGTCCAGGTCGTTCGCGTACGCCTGACGCTCCGCAGCGCTCCACCCGGACGCCCCAGAGTCCCACGCCTCCGCCAACGGGACCATGTGGTCCACATCCAGCTGAGTCGCCTGGTCGAGGAAGCGGTCGTCGTACCGCGACCACCAGCGGCCGCCGGTCAGCGCGCACCGCGCCCCAACCTCCACCGGCTCCACAGCCTCGGCGATCAAGACCTCGCGCCGGGCGTCGCAGCCGTCCTTATCCGCGTCCACCCAGTGCTTGAACTTCGTGCGCACGTAACCGTCGCGGCTCTCCTGCGCGAGCGGCAGCGCACGCACCGCCTCATGCAGCCGGAAGCTGAACTGCTCCCCCGCCGCGTGTCGTTCGGTCGGCGTTGCGGCGGCGGGCACGGCCGTGGCCCCTACGAGCAGTGCAGCGGCCGCCGCCATGGCGCACCCGTACGCGAAACGTGTCCTCGACATCCCCGAGCCCCGTCCTGCCGGTCGCCGACCAGACCCCGACGGTCTGGTTGGTCCCGGTAGTCGTACCGGCCCCGCCCTACCCAAGTCCACGGCACCACAGGCCCGTTCACCCAGACGGACGCAGCGCCTCACCCGGCTCGGGCCATCCGTGGACGCCAGAGCGGTCGACCGCCGCCGCGAATCGTTTGATGTTGATCGTTTTTGACTGCGTGTGGTGCGGCTGTTGAGCGGCGGTCTGCCTACGGTGGAAGACAACCGGGGAGGCGTGCGGCGACGCGTAAGACGCTGCATGGTCCTCCACTCACGTGCCCACCTCCCCCCACCGGGCACGCGGCCTCCCCGCGCTGCGGCCCCGCCCCCACTCCCCCGGGCCGGGGCCGCAGCCACACCCGGCAGCGACTCACTTCCCACCCCCAACGCCGGTGCGACGTCCGCCCGTCTGGGTGTTAACAAGAACGGCAACGGGGGCGCGGCAGGAGCACTGGCGGGAGTCGACACACTCCGACAACGGCCCGCTGTGCGCTGGGGGGCACCCCAACTGCGCCGACCAGGTCATACCGGCAGACACAACAGGCAGCCTGCCCGCTGGGCGGTCGTACGCGCGGCGAGGCCCCCGCCGCGTGTGGTGCGAACCGACGGGGGCCGTACGAGGTTGCGCGGTTCAGGCCGCGGTGACGCCAGGTGCGGCTTCGTCCCCCACCTGCACCTGGCCTCAAAGGCGGCACGCAGCGCCGTATGCGGCCGCCGGGGTTCTACATGATCTGCAGACGCTCCACCGCGCCGTTGGGGTCGCGCAGGAGGATTTCGTACCCCTCCCCCTTGCGGTCCTCGAGGTACCCGTACACCTGGACCGCACGGTTGGTCACGTCCGTCTTCGACAGCCCGGTACGTGCCATGAGCTTGGCCATGGCCTTCTGCGCCGCGGGGATCAGCTTCACCGAGAACCGCGTCGCCGGCGACGGGTCCTCGTGTACGACGGTGCCTGTCCCCTCGCCCTGTTCCTCCTTGGCTGTTTGCGGGTCTACCGCCCGCAGTGCCTGTTCACCCATCGTGAGTCTCCCCTTGACCTGTAGTGCCGCCCTTCAGCCGCCCGTTTCGTGGCGATCCCATCGAGAGCGCCCAAATCGGGCAGCCGCCGTATCCAGCATCTCATGTGTGCACCTTAGTAGCACCTATCAAACACCAATCTGGTGTCTTATTGATGTGTTCTAGGCGCGTGTGTGGTGTGCCACAAGTACACTCGCGCGGGGGCAAAGCGGTAACTGGCTTTGCTCCCCTGCCGATTGCGCGCCCGTGTTACCAGGAGGAACCCGCGTGGCCGTGGCGGGCCGGGGTCTCCATCACGGGCGCGGCGCAGCGGGCGGGGTGGGTGCAACAGCCGCCCGACAATCGGCGCGTTCCTGCAGGGGAAGACGGCATCACCGGCACTGCTCTGATCACCGGGGCAGTCTCCAGCTCACAGAAAGGTCATGACACATGGCCAAACGCCCTCCGGCGTCGGTTGCGGACGAAGACGGGCCCGACCGGCCGTCGGCATACGTCCGCTTCCGCCGCGAGCGGAGCCCAGGACAAGCCCCGGCCCCGGCGGACGAAGAACCCACCGGGGACGCGGTGGTGGTCTTTGGACACACGCCCTTATCCGGGTGGCGGGCTAGCGCCCGCGTACCCGCCCAGCAGTCGCCTCTGGCGCTCCGCACACTCCACGGCGTGGCGACCGTGCTCGGCATAGCGGGCATCTCCATCTGGATGCCGCGGGGCCTCGCTGTCGCCGACGTCCCCTGGCCGGCCGTCGTCGCGCTGCTCGTACTCGCAACCGCCGCCCCGGTCGTCGTCTTCGTCCGCGCGGTCCGCCGCGACTGAGCCTCGACCGCTTCCGTCCATCCATCTCTTCGTGCGCCGAGCTCAACGGGCTCGGCGCCCCTACCGCAGTCGGCGGGGTACGCGTAGCGCGGGGGAATACGCGTACCACCGACACAAGAGACAACGGACCAGCCACTCCAGGCCGCACGGCCGACAAATCTCTTCGGAGATCACGCGGGTCGGCGTCCGTTCCGTGCGACATCTCGCGGGCGGCCGCGCGAACGCGTCGGGCCCGCACACCTGTTGGTGTGCGGGCCAGGCAACATAGGTGGGCGGTGAGCGGGCCGCCTCTCGGCGGTAGGCTCACCGAGGCTCCAGCCTGACGGTATTCCTCGGCGGCAGCAGGTGAGGCCCGGGGGCACCGAACTCACCGACCACACGCCACAACACGACCGGGACAGCGGTCATTCCCACCCGGCACGCGGCGGCACCCAGGGACCGCTTCCCCGACGAACAGGGCGGGTGTCCGCCCACGCCGTCATGGACAGCTCCAGAGGTCGGCTGCGGACATTGGTTGACGACAGGCGCCGTCACACCGCGCTGTAGGTGCGCGGCATTTTCCTCCCGGTGATCCGCCAGCGTTCGCGAGCCGCGCGGGCCTCGCTGACGAACTCTTTCCATTTTGAGGAAAGTTGCCATGCGGCCCGACTCGCCTGGGTATGCTGTAGTCATCTACAGCATTCTCGTGTGGAAGGGCACAGCGATCTGATGCGCATTCAACAGCCCGTCGCCAACGGGATCAGCACCGACCACCCCGTCCCCTATCTGCCGTTCGTCGACGACAGTCACATCCCCGTCCACGACGGCCGCGCCGTCGAAGCGGTCGGCCGCCGGGAGGAGGCTGGCACCTGGGGCCGCGTCGACACCGAGCAGGGCGGCGCATGGTGGGCTTTCACCACCGACCCGATCCGCCCCGACTTCGCCTGGGTGGTCCGCCACCACCCCGTACACGGCCGCTCCGTCATGCTCTACCGCGACGCGGACGCCTCTCCCTCCCACATGGGCTGGTGGAGCGAACGCCCGGTCCTGGAACGCTGCGGCGGCTACTGGTGGGACGGCGACACCTGGTACCGGCCGCCGCAGGTGTGGAACACCGCCAACGAACGCCACGAACGCCGCCCCGCCACCGGCGCCACGACCGTCACGGCATCGGACACCCTCGACTCCTACGGGGGCGACGCCGAACGCGGCCTCCTCCTCACCGTCATCGACCTGGACCCGGACGCCGAACGCGCCTCCACCTGGCCGGACGACCTGGCCATGTGGGCCGCCCACCACCAGGACCAGGACGACGCCCGGCCCCTGGACGCGTGCTACGTCGACGTCACCGCCCCCGAACTGGCAGCGAACCGCATGATCGGCGTGGCCCAGCTCGCCGACATCGGCGGCATCGCCGCCTCCACCTTGCGCGCCTACATCTCCCGCGGCGAGGGCGACGTCCCCCCGCCCCAGGCCACCCCCGGCAGCCGCAGCCTGTGGTCCCGACCCGTCGCCCAGGACTGGGCCGAACAGCGCCACCGCTCCCCCGAACGTGTCGAAGCCGCCGTCACCGACGACACCTCGGACACTCCGCTCCCGGCCGGCGCCGCCGAGGTCCACGCCCGCTACACCGCCCAGTTCACCAACCTGCTGTGGGACAACCCGACCCGCCGCCGCATGTGGGCCCTGCGCCACCGCACCCAAACCGCCGCCGCCGCCCTCGCCGACGAACTCGCCTGGAACGTCGCCGCCGACATCGACGCCGTCATCCCCTTCGACGCCCTGGCCTCCACCGTCGAGCACGCCGTCCTCGACGAACTCGCCATCAGCCGCACCATCCAGGACAAGGACCAGCCGCCCCGCGACGAGGGCTGGAACACCTACGCCATCGCCCCCCACGTCGCCCAGATGCTCGACTGGCTCATCCGCCACGCACCCCACCACGCACGCGGCGCCATCGGCGACATCATCGGCGAAGCCGAACGCCGCATGAACATCCCCCACCAGGTCACCGCACGCACCATCGGCCAAGCCCTCGCCCTCGACAGCACCCTCCCCCGGGACACCCTGGAGGACTACCTCCACCGCGTCCTCCCACCCGAGCCTCCCGCCGCCTGACCACGCCAGGCCCCCGGCACTCTGCTTGCCCGGACGCCCCGTCCCGCCTCGTACAGTTCCGCGAGGCGGGACGGGCAACCCGATCTCAGACGCTCACCTGGTACGGGGAAAAGGACAGGAGCCGGTCCGCGCCCCGCGACAACGATCAGGACGCGTTCCTGTTCACCGGCTTCAAGCCCGGACTCCGAGCACGATCGCCCCCCGAAGACCCTCCCCGAGGTAGACCGCCGCCTCAGCTCCTGCGCCGCCGACTCGAATTCCGGCGTCCCGACCTGCGGGCCGACGGAAGTCTTCGGCGTCCTTCACGCTCGGCATCGCGACGCGAGCGCCCGGCCGCCCTTCCCCGGTCTCGGCCCGGACCCAAGAGCGATGGGATGCCGCAAACCCCACGAGCCCTCGGTGTACCCGAAAGGGCCGGTACGAGCGGGAGCGGGGTGCCAGCGGGTCTTGTCAGCTCAGACGCCTGCGGTGATAGGCGAGCATGTCGTTCTTGTGCTCGGCGTCCCTGTACCGCGGCTCCGCCATCGGGCGTCGTCCACGTGGCGAGCCCACCCCCATGGGCTCGGTGAACTTCCAGTAGGCCAGGCACAAATCCCGCTCCGCAGCCGTCGCGCCCGCCGCGATACGCACCTCCACCCACGGCACCTCGCTGCTCGGCAGCACGACGCGGTACCCCGCGGCCGCGCCGTCTCCGGACCTTCGGCGGTCGCGGCGGCGCTGACGTTTGCCCACCGATCCCCCTTTTCACGGTGATCCGCCAGGGTATCGGCCCCAAGGACACCGTCCAGGGAGTTCCGAATACCCCGAGAGCCCTCCAGTAACTTCCCCACCGGAAAAGGCACTTCGCCTTCATGTGCCCGCGCGGGTCCGGCGCACCTCACCCGGTCCGCCCCAGGCGCGCCCGCATCCCCGCCCGAACCCGCGCGGCGCCCAACGCGTACACGTCCGCCCCGCCCGCCGAGGCACGTACGGCGCGACCGCCGTCACCAGCAGCCGCTCCGCACAGCGCCGCCGAGCCTCCGCCTCCCCCGCGGCCACCGGCGCGCCACGTCGGCCGCGCCGCCCGCGGCGCGCCGCCGCACGGGCGGCGTCCGCGGCGGGACTGCGGCCCAGCACCGCCAGCGCCTCCCGGCGGCTGTCGGCGAGCGCGTGCTCTGCCGTCATCCGGGCGAGCAGCACCAAAGCCTCCTCCGGCGCACCCTGCGCGGTCCCACTGGGAACATCCCCAGGGGGCGCGAGAGGCGATGTCGAGGACGTCGCGGGTCATCTCCCATGCCTGGTGTCGGCGTACGGGTTCATGTGCAGATCCAGGTACGAGTTCGCGTACAGGGCTGGCCGTGGTGGTTGCCATGTGATTCGGCTTCAGCTCTGCTGACGTGCGTCGTCCTGGGCGAAGCGCTCGAAGAGCGTGGCGAGTTCGTGGGGGTTCCGGCTGACGACGGCCTCCAACTCGTCGACGTGGATTGCGACACGATTCCGCCACGGGTCGGCGGTGGTGCCCAGCCCCGGGGCGTACAGGAAATGCTCGCTGCCGGACTTCCAACAGCTGAGCGGGACGCCTGCAGCGTGCATCCGGCACGTGAGGTGCCACTCCCTGGGCTCGTCGGCATACACGCGGACGCCGCGTGCCGCCAACTT
>NZ_JBEZFP010000131.1:0-25773 GCF_040649515.1 Streptodolium elevatio | reverse complement strand
ACGGCCCCGACCGCCATCTCGTGCACTACATGATCCGCCAGGGCGAGTTCCTCAACGTCGTGGGCTGTGTGCCCTGCACCGACGAGGTCGCCGAGTGACGTCGTCGGGACGTCCACCATCGCCGAGGCTCGATCCCGTGCCGGCACGCCTCGCGATCTGTGCATCGCCGACGTGCACCTGCCCGACGGTTCCGGCCTGGCCCTGCTCACTGAGATGCGGGCCTGTGGCTGGCCGAACGGTCTGGCGCTTTCCGCCGCCGATGACATCGGTGCCGTCCGCTCCGCGCTTGCCGCGGGTGTTCGGGGCTATGTCGTGACCGGCGCGCGGGCGGGATTGACTCCTGGACACGCACGACAGGCGAGCATGACGGGCATGGCGGGCATGTCCGCAGCCCAACGACTCCGCCCCGACCACAACGGAACCGACCCCACTTCGGGCTGCCGCGAGCTGTCCGCCCGTGAGATCGAGGTGCTTCGCCTCGTCGCGGAGGGGCGTTCCAACAAGGCGATCGGCCAGGCGATGGGCCTGTCCGCGCTGACCGTGAAGAGCCACCTGGCGCGTATCGCGCGCAAGATGGGCACGGGCGACCGGGCCGGCATGGTGGCCCTGGCGCTGCGCGCGGGCATCATCAGCTAGCGCCGCGACCGGGAGGGTTCACCGGTATTTGCGGACCCTCCCGGCCACAGCACTGGCGTCCGCGCCTCTCCCCCCGGCCGCGTTCCGCGGCCGAATCCGGCATCGGCCGTTCGACACGGCCGGACCGATCCGGGAATTTCCGGTGCGGGGGTACCTCCGTACCGGTGCAAACCGGGCACTCAACCCGGCTCCCCGGCAGGCAGCGTCATCGCCTGCCGGGGTTTCGGCGTATTTTGTAAAGGTGACCGACGCTTTCGACTGCACAGTTTCCGAACAGCCGGCGCCGGTCCCTTTGCTGGCACCCCGCGAGGGCGTCCCGCCGGTCGTGGCGGATCCCGACTCCCTCGCCGGGACGGTCGCAGCCTTCGCCTCGGGCGACGGTCCCGTGGCCGTGGACGCCGAACGGGCGTCGGGCTACCGGTACGGCCAGCGCGCCTACCTGATCCAGCTGCGTCGCGCGGGAGCCGGCACAGCACTGATCGACCCGATCGCCTGTCCGGACCTGTCCGAGCTGGGGGCCGCCCTCGCCGACACCGAGTGGGTTCTGCACGCCGCCTCGCAGGATCTCCCCTGCCTCGCCGAGGTCGGCATGGCGCCCGCGCGGATCTTCGACACCGAGCTGGCCGGGCGCCTCGCGGCGTACCCGCGCGTCGGCCTGGGCGCGATGGTCGAGACGGTCCTCGGGTTCTCGCTGGAGAAGGGCCATTCCGCCGTCGACTGGTCCACGCGCCCGCTGCCCGAGCCCTGGCTGCGCTACGCCGCCCTCGACGTCGAGGTGCTGGTCGAGCTGCGCGACCGTCTCGAAGAGGTGCTGGAGGAGCAGGGCAAGCTCTCCTGGGCACTGGAGGAGTTCGCGGCGATCGCCGCCGCGCCGCCCTCCCCCCCGCGCGTCGACCCGTGGCGCCGCACCTCCGGCCTGCACCGGGTACGGCGGCGCCGCCAGCTCGCGATCGTGCGCGAGCTGTGGGAGGCGCGCGACCGGATCGCCCGGGCCAAGGACGTGTCGCCCGGCCGCGTCATCCCGGACACCGCGATCGTCGAAGCGGCACTCGCGGGCCCCGCGTCCATGTCCGCGCTGATGGCCCTGCCGGGCTTCACCGGCCGCGACAGCCGCCGCCAGTCCTCGGCGTGGCTCGCCGCCATCGAGGCCGGCCGCGCCGTCCCCGACGAACAACTGCCGCCTTCCACGCTGCCGCACGAGGGCCCGCCGCCGGCCCGGGCATGGGGCGACAAGGATCCGGCCGCCGCGGAGCGCCTGACCGCCGCCAAGACCGCGGTGGCGGCCATCGCCGACGAGCACGGACTGCCGACCGAGAACCTCCTCGCCCCGGACTCGGTACGCCGGCTCTCGTGGGCGCCCCCGTCCGTCCCGTCCTCGGACGCGATCGCCGAGGTACTCCGCGCGCAGGGCGCCCGCGAGTGGCAGATCCGCCTCACCGCCCCCGCTCTGTCCGGCGCGTACCTCCGCATCGCCGCCCACGGCCCGAACGCCAACGGGCCCGCCCCCAGCGGGCCCACCCCTAACGGCACCGCCTGACGGCACCTCCTCGCGGCAGCGCAAAGCCGACGCCGGCGGCGCTGCCCCTGTGTCCGGACGCGGCGCTCGCGGCATCACCGGGCAGCGTCTCGACGGAGGGGAACACACCGCGGCGCGACGACGTCGACCCCCGACCGCGCGTCTGCGCTTGCCTGCGCCTGCGCCTGCGCGACATCTGACCGCGCGACCGGCCGCGCACACCGACCGCCTGCACCGGCCGACCGGACCGAAGCCCGGGGGTCACGCGACCCGTCCCGCTCTCCGTCGCCTTGCCCCGCCGCGGGGACCGACGCCCCCGATCACGCGGCCCTGCTCCCCGGTCCAGCACCCCCGTCGCCTCGCCCGATCGCGGGGACCGACGCCCCCGATCACGCGGCCCCGCTCCCCGGTCCAGCTCCCCCGGTCGCCGCGGCGTCGCCTCACACGCCGACCGCGGCGCCCGCGAGCCCGGAACGGGGGCCCGCATAGCCCTCCTCACGACCTGCGCGCCACCGCGTCGTCCGCACCCCAACCCCGGCGCCCCAAGACCCGGCGCCCGGAGCGCTTTCCCAAGATTTGACGAACCCCCAAGCTGCGCCTGAGGCTTCCGCGTTGACGCCGGACAATCCGGGTGCTTTGGTGAGCCTTACCTAATTCCCCCCGTTCGTCCGTGCTCCGCGCGGCAAGGAGTCTCCCCGGTGTTCGCCAATTACCTGATAGGCCTGCGTGAAGGCCTTGAAGCCGCGCTGGTCGTGAGCATTCTGATCGCGTACCTCGTGAAGAGCGAGCGCCGGGACAAGCTGCCGCCCATCTGGGGCGGTGTGGCGGTCGCGGTGGCGCTGAGCCTCGGGTTCGGGGCGCTGCTGGAGTTCACGTCGGCCGAGATGACGTTCGAGCAGCAGGAGTTGTTCGGCGGCAGCCTCTCCATCCTCGCCGTCGCGCTCGTGACGTGGATGGTGTTCTGGATGCGTCGCACCGCCCGGCACCTGAAGGCCGACCTGCACGGCAAGCTCGACGCGGCGCTTGCCATGGGCACCGGTGCGCTGGTGCTCACGGCCTTCCTCGCGGTGGGCCGCGAGGGCCTGGAGACCGCGCTGTTCGTGTGGACCGCGGTACGCGCCACGGGCGACGGCAGCGACCCGCTGATCGGCGTCGCCCTCGGCATCGCGTCGGCGGTCGTGCTCGCGTACTTCTTCTACAAGGGCGCGGTACGCATCAACCTCGCCAAGTTCTTCACCTGGACCGGCGGCGCGCTGATCGTGGTCGCGGCGGGCGTGCTGGCGTACGGCGTGCACGACCTCCAGGAGGCGGACTTCCTGCCGGGGCTGAACAACCGGGCGTTCGACATCTCCGAGACCATCGAGCCCGGCAGCTGGTACGGCACCCTGCTCAAGGGCATCTTCAACTTCCAGCCGAATCCGACGGTCGCTCAGTGCGTCGTCTGGACGGCGTATCTCGTGCCGGTGATGGCGCTCTTCCTGTTCGGCGGGCGACTGGGCGGCCGACTCGGCGGGCGCGGTTCCCGGGTCGGCGCGGCCCCGGCGACCGCGGCCACCCCGGCCCCGGCGTCGGCGTCGGCGTCGGCGTCGGCCGGACCGGTTCAGCCGAACAGCGTGCGCCCCCAGTAGTCGTCCGGTCCCTGGACGCCCGGCGGGCACGCGAACAGCGCCGAACCGACGTGCTGGATGTACTCGTTGAGCGCGTCGCGTGCCGCCAGGCGCTGCTGGAGCGGGATGAACCCGCTCCTCGGGTCGCGCTGGTAAGCGAGGAAGAACAGCCCCGCGTCCAGGCGGCCGAGCCCGTCCGAGCCGTCCACGAACGAGTAGCCGCGCCGCAGGATCGTCACACCGTCGTTGCTGTCCGGGTGCGACAGCCGTACGTGCGCGTCTTCCTTGAGTGCCTTGAGCGGCACCTCGTCGTGCTCCGCGACGGCCCCGAAGGGCGCTCCTTCGCCTTTGTTCCGCCCGATGATGTCCTCCTGCTCGCCGAGCGGGGTGCGGTCCCACGTCTCGATGTGCATGCGGATGCGGCGGGCGACCAGGTACGAGCCGCCCGCCATCCAGTCCGAACCGTCCCCGGCCGCGGCCCACACATGCCGGTCGAGGCGGTCGGTCTCGGTGCCGGCGATGTTGCGGGTGCCGTCCTTGAACCCGAAGAGGTTGCGCGGTGTCTGCGCGTCGGGTGTCGTCGAGGACGTCTTGCCGAAGCCCAGTTGGGACCAGCGCACCGCGACCGTGCCGAACCCGATGCGGGCGAGGTTGCGGATGGCGTGGACGGCCACCTGGGGGTCGTCGGCGCACGCCTGCACGCAGATGTCGCCGCCCGAGCGGGCCGGGTCGAGGTTGTCCCCGGGGAACGGCGGCAGGTCGGCGAGGGCCACGGGCCGCCGCGCGGCGATGCCGAAGCGGTCCTTGTCGTCCTTCACGAACAGGCCCGGTCCGAACCCGATCGTCAGTGTGAGGTTGGCGGCGGGCAGGCCGAGTGCCTCGCCGGTGTCGTCCGGCGGAGCCTCCGGGATGCCGTCCACCGCGCCGGTGCCGACCGCCTGACCCTGCGTCATCGCCCGTGCGGCGGCCGTCCATTGCCGGAGCAGCCGGACGAGCTTCGCGCGGTCGTCGGTGAGGACGTCGAACGCCACGAAGTGCAGCCGGTCCTGGACCGGGGTGGCGATGCCGGCCTGGTGGGCGCCCTCGAACGGCACGGACTCGGCGGCGACGCGCGGCGCGGCGTCCTCGTCGGACGCGGTGACCGCGGCGGCGACCCCGCCCGCCGCGGCCGCCCCGACGGCGAGTGCGCCGCCGCTCCAGCCGATCAGCGCCCGACGGCTCACGCCGGGGGCGGGGGCCTCCGGGCTCTCGGCCGACTCGGGGGTGCCGTCCGCGTCGTGCGCGTGGTCCGGGCCGCCCTCCTCGTCACCGCGCGTCACCGCGTCCTGGTCGTCCGGGTTGGCGGTCGTCATCGTGCGCTCCTCGGTGTCGGGCGTCCACGACACGCGGGCGGGGACCGTACGCGCCATCGCGGCTGCGTACGGTCCCCGGGACCCGGTCGTCGTGGGCGGACGCCTGGCTTTCGGCTGTTCTGCCGGTTCCGTCAGTCGTGTTCCGGGACCGTCATGCGACGGCGGCGGCGAGCTTGGACAGCGGCTCGGCGAGCGCGTTGACCGCGTCCGAGAGCTCCTTGCGCTGCTCGTCGTTGACCGTGTCGTACGCGACATAGCCGTCGCCCTGCTTGTACTTGGCCAACACCGTCTCGATGGCGGCGAACTCCGCGGACAGCGTCTTGCCCAGTTCCGCGTCCTTCTCGTCGACGACCGGCTTGAGGAGTTCGAACGCCTTCTTCGCGCCGACCACGTTGCCCTCGAAGTCGACCAGGTCGGTGTGGCTGAACGCCTCCTCCTCACCGGTCACCTTGCCGGTCGCGACCTCGTCCAGCAGTTCCTTGGCGCCGTTGGCCATCGTCGTCGGGGTGATCTCCGCCGTGCCGACCTTGACCTGAAGGTCCTTGTAGTCGACGAGGAGCTGGTCGGCGTACTTGTGGTCCTCGGGCGTGACCTGCCCGGTGGTCCACAGCGTCTTCTCCAGGCGGTGCCAGCCGGTGAACTCCTGGCCCGCCTCGAGGTCGGCTTCGCGGATGTCCATCTTCGGGTCGAGGTCGCCGAAGCTCTCCGCGACGGGCTCGATGCTCTCCCAGCCGTAGCGGGACTTCGCGTACAGCTCCTTGGCCTTCGCGGTGTCGCCGGCCTTCACCGCCGCCACGAACTGCTCCAGGACCGGCAGCCCGCCGTCGACCTGGGCCTGCACGTACGCGCGGTACTCCGCGACCGCCTTGGCCAGGCGCGGGTCGAGCGGCTTCTCCTCCGCGGCGCCGGCCACAGTGACCTTCTGCCGGATGCCGTCGCCCTTCATGCCGGGTTTGCACGCGACCTCGTACTGGCCGGGCTTGATGTCGAAGGTGATGTCGACCGAGATGCCCGGGCCGATGTTCTCCCGCTCGGTGATGATGCGGTCGCCCTGGGCGTAGACGTACACCTCGGTGACCTGGTTGCCGGTGTTCTTGACCTTGAGGGTGTTCTTGCCCGCGGTCCAGTCCGTCTTCCCGACGTCGCACTTCTTGTCCGAGGCGGTGACCTTGACGGCGTCCCCGCCCGAGTCGCTGCTGCACGCGGCGAGCGCCGGAACACCCAGAAGAGCAGTGCCGGCTATCGCGGCGAACGTACGGCGGAGGGCAGGCATGGGGACACTCCAGTCGATTCCCGCGGCCCGGGCGCACACCCGGAATCCGGCAGGCTCAAGTAAGGCGACACTAAGTAAGGCAAGGCTCCGCTGAATTGAAGCCAGTCCAACTCCATGGGGTCACCAGACACCGGTAAAGCTTGGGCAACGCCCGCCGATCGCATGACGTGCGGACCACATCCCGCCACCGTCACGCCCGGCCACCCACCGATCATCGGCGCGCCTCAGGCGGTGCGCACGACGCGCGCCGTACGGTCGGTAACACCCCCTAGGCGTTTTGGTTACTCGTGAGTAGCATGGGTGCGTAACCCTTCCACGAGGAGTGCTGCCACTGTGTCTCGTCACCCCCGGGACGTCGTCTTCGTCGACGGTGTCCGAACCCCCTTCGGCAAGGCCGGCCCCAAGGGCATCTACCACGAGACCCGCGCCGACGACCTGGTCATCGCCTGCATCCGCGAGCTGCTGCGCCGCAACCCGCAGCTGCCCGGCGACAAGGTGGACGAGGTGGCCATCGCGGCCACAACGCAGATCGGCGACCAGGGTCTGACCATCGGCCGCACCACGGCCCTCCTGTCCGGGCTCCCCAAGTCGGTGCCCGGCTACTCAGTCGACCGCATGTGCGCGGGCGCCATGACCGCCGTGACCAACGTCGCGGGCGGCATCGCCCTCGGCGCGCTGGACATCGCGATCGCGGGCGGCGTCGAGCACATGGGCCGCCACCCGATGGGCGAGGGCGCCGACCCGAACCCGCGGATCATCGCCGAGAAGCTGGTCGACCCGTCGGCCCTCGTCATGGGCTCCACGGCGGAGAACATCCACGACCGCTACCCGCAGCTGACCAAGCAGCGCGCCGACGCGTTCGCGGTGGGCAGCCAGGAGAAGGCCGCCAAGGCGTACGCCGACGGCAAGATCCAGCCCGACCTGGTCCCCGTCGCGACCCGCTCGCAGGAGAAGGGCTACGGCCTCGCCACCGAGGACGAACCGCCGCGCCCGGGCACCACGATGGACGACCTGGCAGCCCTCAAGACCCCGTTCCGCGTGCGCGGCCGGGTCACCGCGGGCAACGCGGCCGGCCTCAACGACGGCGCCACCGCCGCGATCATCGCGTCCGAGGAGACCGCGCGCGAACTCGGCCTGCCGGTCAAGATGCGCCTCGTGCAGTACGCGTTCGCGGGCGTCGAGCCGGAGGTCATGGGCATCGGCCCGGTCCCGGCCACCGAGAAGGCCCTGGAGCGCGCCGGTCTGACGATCGACGACATCGGGCTGTTCGAGCTGAACGAGGCGTTCGCCGTCCAGGTGCTGTCGTTCCTCGACCACTACGGCATCGCGGACGACGACCCGCGCGTCAACAAGTACGGCGGCGCGATCGCGTTCGGCCACCCCCTCGCCTCGTCGGGCGTGCGTCTGATGACGCAGCTCGCGCGCCAGTTCGAGGAGCACCCCGAGGTCCGCTACGGCCTGACCTCGATGTGCATCGGACTCGGCATGGGCGGAACGGTCATCTGGGAGAACCCCCACTGGGAGGGCGACAAGTGACGGACCTCAAGCAGCTCGCCCAGGAGATTTTCCCGGACGAACTCGTCAGCCACTTCCCCGTCCGGGTCCTCGACCTGCCGTACGGCGCGGGCAAGTTCGCACTGATCACGATGGACAACGGCTTCGACCACACGAAGCCGACCACGTTCGGTCCGGCGGGTCTCGCCGAGCTGGGCGCGGCCCTCGACCAGGTCGAGGAGCTGGCCGCGGCCGGCACCGTCGTGGCCGCCGGTGTCACCGGCAAGCCGTTCATCTTCGCGGTCGGCGCCGACCTCAAGGGCGTCGGCGTGATCCGCGAGCGCGACCAGGCCCTCGCCATCGGCCGCGCCGGCCACGACGCGTTCCGCCGCCTGCGCAACCTCCCCGTCCCCACCTTCGCGTTCTACAACGGCGCGGCGATGGGCGGCGGTGTCGAGATCGGCCTCGCGTGCACGTACCGGACGATCTCGTCCGCCGTGCCCGCGCTCTCGCTCCCCGAGTGCTTCCTCGGCCTCGTGCCCGGGTGGGGCGGCTGCACGCTGCTGCCGAACCTGGTCGGGCCGGAGAAGGCGATCTCGGTCGTCATCGAGAACGCGCTGAACCAGAACAAGCAGCTCAACGGCAAGAAGGCGTTCGACCTTGGCATCGCGGACGTGCTGCTCGACCCGGCGGACTTCCTCGCCGAGTCGCTGCGCTGGACGGCCCGCGTGGTCAAGGGCGAAATCGTGGTGGAGCGCGCCGACTTCGACCGCGGCGCGGGCTGGGACGCGGCGGTCGCCGCGGGCCGGGCGCTCGCCGACTCCAAGGTGCACGGCGCCTCCCCCGCGCCGTACCGCGCGCTCGACATCATCGACGCCGCGCGCTCCGGCGACGTCGATGCCGGCTTCGCCCTCGAGGACGAGGCCCTCGCGGACCTCATCATGGGCGACGAACTGCGCGCCGGGCTCTACTCGTTCGACCTGATCCAGAAGCGCGCCAAGCGTCCGGCCGGGGCCCCCGACCGCGCGCTCGCGCGGCCGGTCACCAAGGTCGGCGTGGTCGGCGCGGGCCTGATGGCCTCGCAGCTCGCCCTCCTGTTCGCGCGCCGCCTCGGCGTACCGGTCGTGCTGACCGACATCGACCAGGAGCGCGTGGACAAGGGCGTGGCGTACGTCCACGACGAGCTCGACAAGCAGCTCCTGCGCGGGCGCCTCAGCCAGGACTCGGCCAACCGCTACAAGGCCCTGATCTCCGGCTCGCTCTCCAAGGACGCCTTCGCGGACGCCGACTTCGTCATCGAGGCCGTCTTCGAGGAGATGTCGGTCAAGCAGCAGGTGTTCGCCGAGGTCGAGGCCGTCGTCTCGCCCGAGTGCATCCTGGCGACCAACACCTCGTCCCTCTCGATCACCGAGATGGCGTCGAAGCTCGCCCACCCCGAGCGCGTGGTCGGCTTCCACTTCTTCAACCCGGTCGCGGTCCTCCCGCTGCTGGAGGTCGTGCGGGCCGAGCAGACCGACGACGCCTCCCTCGCCACCGCGTTCGGCGTCGCCAAGCAGCTGAAGAAGACCGCCGTCCTGGTCAAGGACGCCCCGGCCTTCGTGGTCAACCGCATCCTGACCCGCTTCCTCGGCGAGGTGCTGGCGTCGGTCGACGAGGGCACCCCCATCGAGGTCGCCGACAAGGCCCTCGAACCCCTCGGCCTCCCCATGTCGCCGATGGTGCTCCTGGAACTCGTCGGCCCGGCCATCGCCGCGCACGTCTCCGGCACGCTCCACACCGCGTTCCCCGACCGCTTCGGCGTTTCGCCGAACCTGGAGCGGGTCGTGAAGGCCGGCAAGCGCTCCTTCATGACCTGGACCG
This sequence comes from Streptodolium elevatio, assembly GCF_040649515.1. Taxonomy (GTDB): domain Bacteria; phylum Actinomycetota; class Actinomycetes; order Streptomycetales; family Streptomycetaceae; genus Yinghuangia; species Yinghuangia elevatio. The sequence continues at coordinate 16,035 of NZ_JBEZFP010000131.1, read as the reverse complement.
CCTCCGGCACCCAGGAGGTCGACCCCGAGGTCGCCGCCCTCCTCGAGGTCGGTTCCACCCCCCTCACCTCCGACCAGGTCCGCGACCGCGCGCTCGCGGCACTGGCGCAGGAGATCCGGCTCATGCTGGACGAGGGCGTCGTGCAGGCCGCGCAGGACATCGACCTGTGCATGATCACCGGCGCGGGCTGGCCGTTCCACCTGGGCGGCATCACCCCGTACCTGGACCGCACCGGCGTCTCCGAGAAGACCACCGGCAGGCGCTTCCTCGACCCGGGCGTCGCCTCGGTCTGACGTACGGCCCGGGCGCACGTACCCGGGTCCCGAGTACCGGGGTGGCTCCTCCCCCGTAGCCACCCCACCCCGGTGCGGCGCCCCCGATAAGGGACGCCGCACCGGGCTTCACATGCCGTGTGTGTCCAACAGCCGCAGCAACTTGCGCTTTCTCCGCTGCTGGGTGCGCAATTCACGGACGTAGTCCGCGAAGTCTTCGGATGTGCCGAGAACTTCGTGGCAGGCGCGGGCCTTGTCGAGCAGCCTGACTATCGCTTCGTACGCGGCGTCGCCCGTGAGCACCTTGTACGTGTCGACGAGCCGTACATACGCCGCCACTGCGTCGGCCGGGTCGGCATGCCCTGCCGCCATCGGCTCGATGCCGCCCTGGGCGCACAGCACGAGTAGCGCCCCCAGCAAGTCCTGCTCCGCCCACCCGCCCGGGTTCCGGCGCAACGCCTCCGCGGCGAGATCGTGGACGGCGGCCAAGCCGGCCGGGCCGAGCACGGCGCAGTAGTCCCTGAGTCGGACCGCGTCGGACGCGTAGTCCCCCAGCATGTGGCCGACCAACCACTCGGCGATCTCGGTCGGATCCGGTGCCGCGGCCTCGCAGGCGCGCAGATGCAGGTCGAGCAGGTCGGCGATCAACTCCCCAAGGGCCCCCGACGAGTCGTCGGCGTGTTCGTACAGTGCCTCGACGCGGCTGACGGCTTCCCTCGCCAGGTCGACGGCATCGACCGCGCGCCCACGGGCGACCAGGTCGCACAGCACCGGCACCGCCCCACGTGCTTGGTCCGCGAACGCATGGACGTCCGCGTACTCCATGTACCCGTAGCGCGTGAACGGAGTGGGGTCGAACATCCTGGCCATCTCGCGGCGCAACGAACCCGAGTCCCCCTCGGTGGCGATTGCACGCAGCTCCAGCCGCTTCCGAAGTCCCGGGTCGATGGCGGCCTGTTCCCTCACCAGGGCGAGGAGTTCCCGAGGGGAGAGCGCCTCAAGCCAGGCGTCGACGCTGCCGTCGCGGGTCCGCTGCATGCCCATGTGTTCGATCAGGCCGCCGTCGGTCAGGACTGTCAGGCCGACGGCCACGCAGTGCTTGCAGAAGTTGCCCTCCGCCCCGTACGGGCAACTACACCGCCCCACCAGCGCACCGCGGGACGCGACCGACAACCACACACGGTACGGCGCCCCGCCGTGCACGACGGCCCGAACCGTCGCCCGGTCCACGCCCGGTTCGACCGTCAGCCCGGACACCGCGTCCAGGTATCCCGCCCCCCGCTCGAAGGAACGGTCTCCGGCCGACTCCCGCAAATCGTCCTCGGTGAAATCCCGTTGCCATGCGCGCACGGTCCCAGTGAACCTCAACTCGGCCGACCAGGTCCTCTTGATACGTGTTCCTCCGCTGCGATGGTCGGGTCTCGCGTCATGATGGACGACGCATCCATAAAGGGGGACGCCTCGATGAGCAGAGACTTCAGGACGAACGTCCGCTACGCCGGCGCCGGGTGGGGAGCGGCGCGGGTGGCGCTCGGCGTCGTCGCCATCGCCGCGCCGCCGGTCGCCTCGCGGCCGTGGGTGGGGCGCGACGTCGAAACGCCGGGTGGGACTGTGTTCGCCAAGGCGCTGGGGGTACGCGACATCGCGCTCGGCGGCGGGACCACCCTGGCGGCGCTCACCGGCCGCGGCTTCGCCGCCTGGGCCCTCGCCTCCGCTGCCGCCGACATCGGCGACACCCTCGTGACCCGCCACCACTGGCCCGACCTGCCGCGTACGCGCGTCGCGATCGCCGCCCTCGCGAGCGCCTCCGCAGTCGCGGGCGTCGTGCTCACCGCCGCCGATGCCGTCGCCTCCCGGCGTACGCCCGCCGCCGATTCCCATTGATAGTTGCGCCGTCCCGGGTTAGACCGGACTGCGTGACCAAGGATCTTGCCGCGGCAGCCCGCGAAGCCGTACTCGCCCACGTCCGCCACTGGAACAACCAGGACAAAGACTCCTGGCTGAAAATCCTCGCCGACGACGTCCGCTACGAGGACCCGCCCGGCACCGTCGCCGGCATCGGCCGCGACGTCATGTCCGTCCAGGCCTGGGACAAGTCCTTCACCCCCGACAAGACCTGGATCCTCGAACCGCTCCTCGTCATCGCCTGCGGCCGCGAAGCCCAGGTCCACATGCGCAACCACGGCTCCGTCGCGGGCAAGCCCGCGTGGGTCGACAGCATCGAACTGTGGCGCGTCAACGACGAGGGCCTCGTCGACTCCGTACGCGCCTTCTGGGAGCCCCCGGCCGAAATCCGCTCCCACCTCGGCCTCTCCACCTGGGAGGGCGAAACAGCCCTCGCCCCGGAGTGAATCCCGCGACGGGTCCGGGGCCGTCGTACGCCCTGGGCCCGTCCGCCGACCGGTGACAGGTCGGGGAGCGTCCTCAGGGGAGGGTCCAGTGGCCGGTCTCGTCGACCGGGCCGTCCTCGATGCCGAACTCGACGGTGACGACCTTGGCGCCTAGCGGTACTTCGTACGTGGCGATGCCGATGCGGGTCTCGCCCGCCTGGATCGGGGAGGTGTACGGGATCAGCGCCCCGGCCGTGGTGTCGGCGTACGCGAACGAGTATGCGCGCCCTCGCGCGTCCAGGACCCGGGAAAGGCCCACCGGCTCGCTGTCGCCGACAACCGTGCCGGTGTTCGTCACCTGCCACAGCACGGCCACGAACCGCATTCCGGGCTCGGGCTGGAGGTACGACTCGTCGCTCGACGGCCGGGCAGGGTCGACGACCTTGACCACGGTCACATCGAGGTGTTCGCCCTCGTAACCGCGCAAGCTGATCGTGTACCCGACCGGCGCGCTCATTGTCCCGGCCGGTGCTCTGCGCGTCGGCGCCACGGGCGTCGGCGACGGCGACTTCGGCGGCGGCAACGCCGGTGAGGACGTGGTCGGCGCGGCGGTGGTCGGCGCGACGGACGGAGTGGTGCCGGGGCCGACCGTTGCTGCGGGAGGCTTCGGCGTCGGCCCGGCGACGCAGCGCGTACGCCATTCGCCCATTGGGATGTTCGGGTCCGCGCAGTCCATCGCCGTCGCAGCCGGCGCCCCGGCGTGGATCCCCGCTGCTCCCCCGCGCGAGCACCCGCCCAGTAATGCGGCCCCTGCGACAACTGCGGCCAAAACCACGGCTCTGGCCGTGCGTACCGTCATCCATCCCCCCGAATCGGCTGCGGGCGTCATCATGCCAAAGCTCGCGCACACGCGACATACGGCCAGGTCCGTCTCGGCAGATCACGCACCTCTGTCGTGAGGGGCACCGCGGTCAACACGGCGGGGCCGAGCGCACAACGCACGCGGCGCCGCGACGCGCCGGGGAAGCCCAGCCGGATTCCCCGGCACGTCGGCGAGCCGCGTGACGATATCGACGCGCGGGGGCCGCGTCGCGGTCAGGACACCGTCCATTGACCGGTCTGCCTCGCGAACCCGGAGTTCGCGCCGTACTGGATCTTGACCACCTTCGATCCGGTCGGGACCTCGTACGCGACCACTCCGAGCCTCGACTCACCCGGCGGGATCTTCGCGCCGCTGGGGAACTCAGGACCCGCGGTCGTCGTGGCGTACGTCGGGTCGAACTGCTGCCCCTCGGTGTCCACCAGACTGGAACCCGATGTCGGCCCGCTGTCGACCGGCACATTGCCGGTGTTGGCGATCCGCCACTGCACGGCCACAAGTCGCATGCCGGACTTCGGCTTCATGAACTCGTTGTCCGTCGTGGCCGGGTCGACGATCTTCACCACGGTGGCATCCAGCTTCACACCCTCGAAGCCGGTGAGGCTGATCGTGTCCCCCACCTTTGCGACCTTTTCGCCCGTGGGCTCAGGCGTCTTCGAGGGCGCCGCGGATGAAGCCGAGGGCGTCGGCGTGGCACCACCTGTCCCCGGAGCCCCCGAGGCGCAACGCTTCTGCCACTCGCCCATCGTGATGTTCGGATCGGTGCAATCCAAGGTTGCCGCGTCCTGCGCCTTGGGCTCCGTCTTGGGCTCGCCCTTGTCCGCCTGGCAGCCGACCACCATCAGCCCACCGAGCACGGCCGCGGCCGCACCGGCCGCGATCCTCCGCAGAGTCATGTCTCCCCCACCTGTCCGGCTGTCCGTCTTGCTCTGACGCATCCAATGACAGCAGGAAGTGAAAGCGTCGTCAATCTCATAATGATTGTTCGTGTCTCGCAGATCTGCATACACTCGTTTGAGACGGCGCACCAATCGGCATAACCCGGCGGAGTCGGACGCAGCGTGTCGGTACGCTCGCCCCAAGAGCAGAAGGCGAGTTGGTGGGGGATCGTGACAGGCTCAGAGCAGGCACGGCGCAAGATGACGGCACTGCTGGAGCTGCACCAGATGCGCCAAGCGCTCATCGATTCGTACCGCGGGCTCATCGACGAGACCGACCTCGACCGCAACTCTGAGCCCGAACGGGACCGTGCGTTCCTTTCCCGGGCTGTGGCCGCCACCGCGATTCGTCGTGTCACCGGGTGGAACCCCGCGGCCTGCGCCGCCGCGGTCATCGACGGCAGCCGGGACAACGGCATCGACGCCGTCGCCGTCGCTGACGCTTCCCGGGTCTGGCTCGTCCAAGCGAAGTGGAAGGACAGCGGTACTGCCGGCTTCCACACCGACGCCGCGCGCGCCTTCATCGACGGCCTGCACCTACTGGAAGATCGCAAGTTCGGCGAATTCAACGACAAGCTGCGGCCGTTCACGGCCCGGCTGGACGCGGCGTTGATGGACACCAACCTCAAGATCACGTTGGTCATCGCCGTCGTGGGCAACGACCCGCTCCACGCCGATACCCGCGCGATCCTCGACCGAGCCGTCGACGACCACCACGGCCTGGGGCCGATGCTGGACTACCGGCTCGTGGGCGCGGCGGAACTCCTCCAGCAACTGCGCGACGACCGCCGCCCCCAGCCGGTGGACCTCACCGCGCGCATGCCGCACTGGATCAAGCGGGACACGCCCTTCCTCGCCTACCAGGGCCCGGTCGCCGCCGTCGACGTGGCGCAGTGGTACGAGGACCACGGCCCGCGCCTATTCACCGAGCACATCCGCCAGTCGCTCGGGTTGACCCGCATCAACTCGGGGATTCAGACGACGCTCATCGAAGAGCCGGACAACTTCTGGTACTTCAACAACGGCATCACCATCCTCTGCGACGGCGTCGAGCCGACGTGGCGAGGGCGGCGCCGACCGGACGAGCCGGTCGAGTTGGCGTTGCAGCACGCCAGCATCGTGAACGGCGCCCAGACGGTCACCGAGATCCACAAGGCGATGCAGGTCGCGCCGGACACAGTGGAGAACGCCGACGTGAGCGTCCGGGTGATCTCCCTCGGCAGCGAGCGCGGCCAGTACGCGGCACGCATCACCGAGACCACGAACACCCAGAACGACGTCTCCCAGCGGGACTTCATCGCTCTCGACGACACCCAGACCCTGATCCGCGAGGACTTCGAGTTCTCGCTGCAAAAGACGTACGTCTTCAAGCGCGGCGAAGCGGATCCGGCACCGGACGCCGGTTGCTCTGTCGTCCACGCCGCCATCGCCCTGGCCTGCGCCCACCGCACGCCCGAACTCAGCGTCCGCGCGAAGAAGGACACCGACCTGCTCTGGGAGCGTGGACAGAGCGGCGCCTATCCCCGGCTGTTCGGCGAAGCACCGAGCGCCTTCCGCATCTGGCGGACGGTGCTGGTTCACCGCGCCGTCGGTGAGGCACTCGACGTCCTGCGCCAACGAATGCGGGGACGCTCCTCCGACGTCGCTCAACGTGGCGATCTGCTGGTCAGCCACTTGGTGTTCCGACTCTTGGACGCCAGTGACCTCGATGAGCCCGACTTCGATGTCGACTCCCTGCTCAACTCCGTGCCTACCTCCACGGGGTCCGTGCTGTCGTGGCTGATCCATTTCGTCGACGCGGCGTATGGGCCGACTTCGTTTCTCACCAGCACGTTCACGAACGAGACACGCTGTCGGGAACTCGCTCGGCTCGTCCTGGAGGCGATATGCGAAGGCCGTGAGCTTCCCGACTTGCCTGCCGACTGCCAGGCACGGCAGCAACCGGGTCGACAGCGCCGCCAGGCCACCATCCCCACAATCATCAACGCCGGCCTCCTGCCGAACGGCGCGCCGCTGCAGTACGTCACGGGGAACATTGCCGAAGCGAAGGCATTGCAGGATTGGCTAAACGCCGACCCCCGGCGGAGCCAGGCCACGTGGCAGAACGACCGCGCACGCCCGTTGCTGTGGGCGTACGACGGCGAGACGTATAACGCGAGCAATCTGGTGCTTCGCATCTGGGAGTTGGCCGGCTGGGACGACGCGCCGTCGTCGGTGCAGGCTCCGGCCCGCTGGACACCGGACGGCAAGCTGAACCTCTACGAGATCGCCGTGCAGTGGCAGGACGCGCAGACGGACGACGATTGACCGCCCTCAGTCAGGCCCGGCCGGGTAATGCCTCGGCCAGGACCGGCAGCGGAATGACGGCCCAGACCGTCTTGCCGCCGGCCGGGTGCGGGTCGACGCCCCACGCGGCGGTGATCGCCTCGACGATCCGGAGGCCACGTCCGGATTCGGACATGCCGGAGTGCGCGGCCGGTTGACGCGCCTGGGCGGGTCCGACGCGGCCGAGCCCCATCGGATCCGCCACCTCGATCCGAAGAGTGCGGTTCAGGGCATCGGAGATCATCCGCACCTCGAAGTCCGCTCGAACTTCGGCCGCGTGGATGACCGCGTTGGCGGCGAGTTCGCCGACTACCAGCTCGGCCGTTTCCGTCAGTTCGTGGTCACGCGGCCATCCGTGGTGTGCGAGGTGCTCCACGACGAGGAGGCGGGCGAGGCGGGCACCGCGTGGTGTCGGGCTGAAGCGTTGAGCGAACACGTCCGACCGAGTGGGGATTTCGGAGTTCATGCCACCGAACGTTTCCGGACATGCCTACCCTGGCCAAGGAAGCAGGCCGGTACAGAGCGTGCCTGCACGGGCGCGAAGCGTCGCCGGTCCGGGTGTCCGGTTGGTGTGACGGCGTGAGACGGGAGTTGGGGGAACTGCCATGGCCGATCCGAACGACGAGGACGCCGGCGACGGCGCGGTGGATCTGTTCCGGGCGCTGGGCCGCATGGTCAAGATGCTGCGCGAACGCGCCGGGCTCACGCAGCGCCAGTTGGGCCAACAACTGGGGTACAGCGAGGAACAGATCTCGTCACTCGAACGTGGGCGCCGCGTGCCCCAGGACGAGTTCCTCGACGCCGCCGATGAACTGCTGGGCGCGAACGGCATGCTGGCCGTGGCGAAGGAGGATGTCGCTCGCGCGAAGACGAAGGCCAGGGTGAAGCATCCGGCGTGGTTCAGGGACTATGCGCGGTTGGAGCGGGAGGCGGTCGAGTTGCATCACTACGACGTGTCGGCGCTGCCTGGCCTGCTGCAAACCGAGTCACACGCCCGTGCGATCTTCACGAACAGGCAACCGTTGTTGGACGAGGCTACGGTCGAGCAACGGGTAACGGCACGACTCGGTCGGCAAGACATCCTGACGCGTTGGCCAGCAACGCTGGTGACGTTCATGATTGAAGAAGCCGTCCTGCGACGTCCCCTCGGAGGCCAATCCACCCACCGCGCCCAACTGGAGCACCTGCTCCAGGTGTCGCAACTCCGGAACGTCGAGCTTCAGATCATGCCGACAGATCGCGAGGAACATCCGACCCTGGATGGCCCGTTCACGCTACTGACGCCGATTGGGCGCCAACAAGTCGCGTACGTGGAGGTACAGAGAGTCAGTCGACTGATCGTTGACCCCGAAGAGGTTCGTATCCTGGCTGCGCGGTATGGCAGCATCCGCGCGCAAGCGCTCACGCCGCGCGAGTCCAGGTTCTTCATCGAGACGATGTTGGGAGACACATGAACCATCACGCGACCAACTTGGCACGCACTGACCTCGCCTTGACGAAGAGTAGCCACAGCAGCGGAGAAGGTGGCGAGTGCGTAGAGGTGGCCGCTTGGCGCAAGAGCAGCCACAGCGGAGGCGAGGGCGGGCAGTGTGTCGAAGTCGCTTCCCTCACCGCCGCCACCGCCGTCCGGGACAGCAAGCGTCCGCACGCTGCCGCGTTGCTCTTCCACGCGGCAGCGTGGGACGGCCTCGTCACCGGCCTGGCCGACTCACGCTGAGCCGTCGGTGATCTCCGGCGCTCGGGCGGGCGGGATCTCGACGACCCTGCCCGCCGTAGTGGTGTCCACCAACTCGGCGGCCGTCAGCGGGCGTGGTGCAGCCTCGATGGCCGTCGGCGTCGACAGCGGCTTCGCCGCGACCTTCAGGTGCTGGAAGCGGCGCGCCGAGACGAGCAGCCGCGCCTCCATCGATCCGACGGCCTTGTTGTAGGCGAGGACCGCGCTGCCGAGTTCGGTGCCCACCTTGCCCAGGTGGCTGCTGAACGTGACGATCCGGTCGTACAGGTCGCGCCCGAGGTCGTGGACTTCGCGCAGGTTCTCGGCGAGGCTCGCCTGAGTCCAGGCGAGCGCCACCGTGCGCAGCAAGGCGATGAACGTGGTCGGTGTCGTGATCACGACACCCTTGTCCAGCGCGTACTCCAACAAGCCGTTGTCGGCGTCCAGCGCGGGGCCGAGGAACGCCTCGCCGGGGATGAACATCACGACGAACTCCGGCGACACGTCGAGGAGCTTGTGGTAGTCCTTCGAGGCCAGGTTGTCGATGTGCCGTCGCACCTGCTGTGCGTGCTCCTTGAGGCGCGCGCTCCGCGTCGCGTCGTCCGTGGCCTCGCTGGCCTCCATGAACGCCTTGAGTGAGACCTTGGCGTCCACGACCGTCGCCTTTCCGTCCGCCAGGTGGACCACCATGTCCGGGCGGAGGACTCCCTCATCCCCTTGCATGGTCACTTGTTCCTTGAAGTCGCAGCGCTCGACCATGCCGGCCAGTTCCGCGGTGCGCCGCAGCGTCATCTCACCCCAACTGCCGCGCACCTGAGGCTTCTTGAGGGCGTCGACCAGCGCTTGGGCCTGGTCGCGCAGCCGACCGGTCTCCTGGTGCATCCCGATGAGCTGCTGGGCGAGAGATGCCTCGGCGGCGGCGCGGCTCTCTCCGAGCTTCCGGATCTCCTGGTTGAGCTTGTCGAGCTGTTCGCGGACGGGCGCCCCGACGGCGCCGAGCTTGTCCTCGGCCGTCGCGAGCAGTGCGGTGCGGTTCGATTCGAGCGCCTTGCTCGTCAGCGCGGCGAAGCGGTCTTCCATCAGCTTCGCCGACTCGGTGCGCAGGCGCTCGACCTCACCACGGGCAGCGTCCAGAGCCGCTGCTTGCTGTTCGAGGGTCTTTTGTCGGCCTTCGAGGTCGGCGTTGGCGGTCTTGAGGGCATCCAGCTCTTCACGGAGCGCCGCCATGGCCCCCACCAGCTTGGCGCCTTCCTCCCGCGTCGCGGCCAACTCGCGGGCACGGTCAGCAAACTGGGTACGGAGTGCGTCGTACTCGGTGCGCTGCCGTGCGAGGTCGGCCTCGCGTTCTTGCGTGGTGATCCGAGCCGCGTCACGCTCCGCGGTGATGGCGGCGAGCGCTTGTTGCGTCGAGGCGAGTTCGCGTCCCTGGCTCGCATAGTCGGTGCGGAGCGCGGTCAGATCATGCGCGAGGTCTACGCGGGCGTTCTCGGTGGCCGACTCCGCGTCGCGTGCCGCCTTGAGTTCTGCGTCGGTGCGGGCGAGCCGGGACTCGCGGTCGGCAAGCCGAGTTCGCAGTTCGACGAGCTGCGGGGTCAGCGCACCGGTCTGCCCTTCAGCCTGCTCGCAGCGGGTACGCCATTCCTGCACTTGGGCGTCGGCGCGGGCGCATGCGTCCTCAGCGGACTTGCGTGCGGTCTCGGTATCCGCGTGCGCCGCCGTAGAGCGTGCTCGCGCGATGGCTAACCCGACGGCGAACCCGACGAGTGCGGTGACAAGGGCCGTGATGGCGGCTGTGGCGGTCATGTGAGCTCCCGAGGATGCTTTCAGGTACGAGCCACCAGAAGAGCAGGCCAGTGAAAGCTGTGTCAATCAATTCTGTGCGTCGCATCAATGCGCTATGGTGAATACGCCAACCCGGAAGCACCGCAATGAGGGAGGGGCTTGTGACCGAGCAGGCCACGCTGGTGACAGCTGCGGAGATCGGCCGCATCGCCGGGGTGACGCGCGCGACGGTCAGCAACTGGCGCAGGCGGCATGAAGATTTCCCGGCGCCGACCGGGGGTACGGACACGAGTCCGCTCTACGACCTGACCGCGGTGCGGGCTTGGCTGGACGCGCGCGGCCAGGCCTCCGCGGCCTCACCGACGACCGAGCTGCGGACCGTCCTGCGACTCCACCCGGCGGGAGCCGAAGCCGCGGGTCGCCTGCTGCCGCTGGTGCCGGCACTTGCCGGACTCGGCGACGCGGCGTTGGCCGAGTTCGGCTCGCTGGCCGACCGCGACCTCGTCCGGCGAGCCGCGAGCGAAGCCGCCGGAACGGCGAAGGCGATGCCGGGAGCGGGTTCCGTGCGTTACGAGCGTGGCGACGCGGCGGCCATTCGGGCAGCAGTCGCCTGCGTCGCGGCGGAAGGCGGTCAGGCCGCGCTCGACGTGCTCGCCGAGCGAGAGCTTGAGGACACCCCGGTTGGCGGCGTGTACCAAACACCACGCGGCTTGGCCGACCTGATGGCCAGCCTGCTGCCGGAGGACTGCTCGGGCGTCTTCGACCCCGCGTGCGGAAGCGGCACGCTGCTCGCAGCCGCCGCCCGACGTGGCACGGCGGAGTTGTATGGACAGGACGCACTCTCCGTCCAGGCTCGCCGTGCCGCCGTCGGACTGTTGTTGTCATCGCCTGATGCGCACGTACGAGTGTCCGTCGGCGACAGCTTGCGTGCGGACGCTTTCCCGGATGTCACGGTTGACGGAGTCTTGTGCAACCCGCCCTACGGTGACCGGGATTGGGGCCATGACGAACTCGCCTACGACCCGCGTTGGGCGTACGGCGTTCCGCCACGCGGAGAACCCGAGCTGGCCTGGGTCGAACATGCCTTGGCACATCTGGAACCGGGTGGGCATGCCGTGTTCCTGCTGCCGCCTGCGGTTGCCGCGCGGCCTTCCGGACGTCGCGTCCGGGCCGAGCTGGTGCGAAGCGGAGCGGTCCGGGCGGTCATCGGTCTGCCCGTCGGATCGGCGGTGCCGCTGCACATCGGGCTGCATGTGTGGTTGCTCCAGCGTCCGGAGCCCGGAGGCCCGGAACGCAAATCGGTGCTGTTCATGGAATCGGCGGGGACACGCCGCGGCGACGCACGGGGCGGGGCGGCCGAGCGCACGCTCAGCCCGTCGCGCCTGCGTCACCGGCGCGAAAGCCTTGACTGGGGCGGCCTGTCGGCCAAGGTGCTGACGCACTGGAGTCGATTCCGCGAGGCACCCGACGCGTTCGAGGATGCGGCTGGCGAAGCGCGGGCAGTCTCGGCGCTGGACCTGCTCGACGATGTGGTTGACCTGACGCCGGCGCGGCACGTGCGTATGGCGCCCGCGGACCTGGACCCGGCAGCCACAGCGCGCCGGGTTGCGGAACACCGGAAGAAACTCACCGCCGCGGCGCAGTCGCTGGTGGACTCGGCGTCGTACGGCACGTGGCGAGCCGCTGGAGATGCTCCGAAAGAGTGGCGCACGGCGACACTGTCCGATTTGGCGCGGGGTGGGGCGGTCGAGATGCTCCGGACCGCCCCGGCCGTCAAGGACGACGTGGGGGAAGGCTGGCGTGCGGAGAACGAGGGACGGCCTGTTCTCAGACTCGACGACGTCATTGCGGATGCGAAGGCCTCGGGCAGCCTCGACGACTTGGCACCCGAGATCGGACCGATCCTGGAGGAAAGCGACGTCATCGTACGGACGTTCCCCGGCGGTGACGGCCCCATGGCACGGCTTGCCAGCGGCGAGGACGCGGGCGCGGTGCTGGGTCCCCTGCTGGTTCTGCTCCGACCGGACCCGTCGCGGCTCGACCCGTGGTTTTTGGTGGGCTTCTTGGATCAGGCAGACAACATCGCGGGCGCCTCGACGGGGAGCACGACTGTTCAGGTGCAGCCCGGACGGTTGCGTGTGCCGCTGATGCCGTTGGAGGAACAGCGCAAGTACGGCGCGGCGTTCCGACGGATTCACGGGCTGCGCGGTGCCGCCCGACGAGCGGCAGAGGCGACCCGCGAGGCTGCGGACTTGCTCTCCGCGGGCCTGACAACCGGTGCTTTGGCGCCGTCGGAAGGCGACTCGGCCCGAACGGCCACACGATCTTCATCTGTGCACCAGACTTGACCCCAATCCACACCCACTCGGTTGGGTGACCGATTTCCGCTCGTTTCGGTGCGGTTCGGCTCGGCTCGGCTCGGAAGGATTCGAGGACCGTTGAACAGCGACAAGCACACGGAGTTGGCCAACCATGCGTGGTCGGTGGCCGACTTGCTGCGCGGTGACTACAAGCAGTCCGACTACGGCAAGGTGATCCTGCCGTTCACGGTGCTGCGACGCCTCGAGTGCGTGTTGGCGCCGACGCGCAACGAAGTGGCGGCGACCGTGGCGCGGTTCGCGGGCCAGGACATCGACACCGACCGCTTCCTGCGGCGGGCCTCCGGTCACGTCTTCTACAACACGAGCGACCTGACGCTGAAGCAGATCCTCGGCGACCCGGGACACGCGGCGGCGAACCTCCAGGCGTACGTGGCGGCGTTTTCGGACAACGCGCGCGAGGTGCTTGAGAAGTACGAGTTCGCGCAGCAGATTCGGAAGCTCGACGCGGCCAAGCTGCTGTACAAGGTGATGGGCAAGTTCGCCGACCTGGACCTGCGGCCCGAGGTGGTTCCGAACCACAACATGGGCTACCTGTTCGAGGACCTGATCCGCCGGTTCGCGGAACTCTCGAACGAGACGGCCGGTGAGCACTTCACCCCGCGCGAGGTCATCAAGCTGATGGTCAAGCTGCTGGTGGGGGCGGACGCCGACGCGTTGCAGGTGCCGGGCGTGGTGCGTACGGTCATGGACCCGGCGTGCGGAACCGGGGGCATGCTGAGCGCGGTCGACGACTTCATCCGCGACCACAACCCGGACGCGACGGTCGAACTGTTCGGCCAGGAACTCAACCCCGAGTCGTGGGCAATCTGCCGTTCGGACCTGATGATCAAGGAGCAGGACCCGGACAACATCGCGTTTGGCAACTCGTTCTCGGACGACGGCCATTCCCGCCGCAAGTTCGACTTCATGCTCGCCAATCCGCCGTTCGGGGTGGAGTGGAAGAAGGTCCAGAGCGAGGTCGAGTACGAGCACAAGTCGATGGGCGAGTCGGGTCGCTTCGGTGCCGGCCTGCCGAGGATTAACGACGGCTCGCTACTGTTCCTGCAACACATGATCGACAAGATGAAGCCGGTGGACGGTAACGGCGGAGGTGGGAGCCGCATCGCGATCGTCTTCAACGGCTCGCCGCTGTTCACGGGCGCGGCCGAGTCGGGTGAGTCGAAGATCCGCCAGTGGATCCTGGAGAACGACTGGCTCGAGGCGATCGTCGCACTGCCCGACCAGTTGTTCTACAACACGGGCATCTCCACTTACTTCTGGATCCTGACCAACCGCAAGTCGCCCGACCACAAGGGCAAGGTCGTGCTGCTGGATGCGCGCGAGTACTGGCAGAAGATGCGGAAGTCGCTCGGCGACAAGCGGAAGTTCATCACCGATCAGCAGATTGGTGAGATCACGCAGCTCTACGACGAGGCCCTTCAGGTCGCGGCGGACCCGGAACACCCGCTGCACGGCAAGGTGAAGGTCTTCCGCAACGAGGACTTCGGATACCGGCGGATCACGGTAGAGCGTCCCCTCAAGCTCCGGTTCGAGCTGACGGAAGAGACGCTGGCGGCCCTGGAAGAGTCGAAGCCCGTCCAGAAGCTGGCGAACACCGAGGAGTTCATCGCCGCCCTGCGCCCGCTCCTCGGCTCGACGTGGGCGACGAAGGCGGAAGCATTCCTCGCGTTGAAGGACGCACAGGTAGCGGCGGGCCTGACCTGGCCAACCGGCACCCCGTTCGTGAAGGCCGTCCGCGACACAATCGGCGTGCGCGACACCAACGGCGAAGTCCAACTCGTCAAGGGTGAACCCGAGCCCGACACGGACTTGCGCGACTACGAGAATGTCCCGCTCGATGAGGACATCGCTGTCTACCTCAAGCGTGAAGTCCTTCCCCACGTTCCTGACGCTTGGGTGGACTATACGAAGACAAAAATCGGCTACGAGATCCCGTTGACGCGGCACTTTTACGTGTACGAGCCTCCACGCCCGTTGGCAGAGATCGACGCCGAGTTGAAGGCTCTGGAATCGAACATCCAGCGCCTGCTCAGCGAGATGACCCTGTGAGCAACGGCATCGCCCCGTGGCTGGAGAAATCACAGTGGCCGACTGTGCCGATTCGACTCCTCGCGCGACTGGGAACCGGACACACACCGAGTCGCAGCAATCCGGAGTACTGGCACGACTGCACGATTCCCTGGATCACCCTCGCTGATGTTTGGCAGTTGCGCAGCGGAACGACGACCGTCATCTCCGATACAAAAGAGAAGATCAGCAGATTGGGCCTGGCCAATTCCGCGGCCGTGCTCCACCCTGCTGGCACAGTGATCCTATCGCGCACTGCGTCCGTCGGGTTCTCGGCGATCATGGGTTCCGACATGGCAACCAGTCAAGACTTCGCGACTTGGACCTGTGGGACACAGTTGGAACCCCGGTATCTGCTGCACGCGCTTCGAGGAATGGCTCCGGATCTCAAGCGCGTTGCGACGGGATCCACCCACAAGACCATCTATATGCCCGACATCGAGCAACTGCGGGTGCCGCTGCCACCACAGCGGGAACAGCAACGGATCGCCAACTTCCTCGACGCCCAGATGGACTACCTGGATCGCCTGGCCACACTCGACTCAGAGGTCCTGTCGAGGCTGGACGAGCGTAAACAAGCGTTGCGAGACTCTGCCATTGATCAACTGTCCAAGCGACACGGGAATCTCCCACTACGCCGCCTTATGCGGTGCATTGAACAAGGAACAAGCCCTCGATGCGAAGCCACCCCACGGCAAGGCCCTGAAGAGTGGGGGGTGCTGAAGCTCAGTTCCGTAAAAAACGGGTCATTTAACCCCAACGAAAACAAGCGTCTCCCCACCAGCGTACCCCCGCCGCGTATGTGGCAGGTCAATGAGGGCGATCTCCTTGTGACCCGGGCAAACACTCCGCGGCTAGTGGGTGACGTCGCGGTGGCCACAGGCGACTGCACCCGGCTCCTGTTGCCCGATCTCATCTATCGAATCAAGCTCCGGACTGATATCGATCCACATTTCGTCGCGCAAGTCTCCCTGGGCAGCCAGATCCGACAGCGCATTGAGGCCACCGCCCGCGGCTCATCGCAATCGATGGTCAAGCTACGCGGAGAGGACATTCGATCGTGGCCCGTCCCGAATGCCCCTTTGCGACAACAGCAGGAATTCACACAATCGTTGTTGCGATGGACCGAACCCGCCGAGACGCTTCGGGCAGCCCTGAACCAACGTTCTCAACTGCTGACCGAACGCCGTCAGGCGCTCATCACCGCAGCCGTCACCGGCCAATTTGATGTATCCACCGCCTCCGGACGAGGAGTCGCGCCGTGAGCCCCGTCTACGACGAATTTACGTTTGGCGGAGCCATTGTCTCCGCGTTGCTCGAACGCGGGTGGGACCTCGGCAACATCC
>NZ_JBEZFP010000130.1:0-25843 GCF_040649515.1 Streptodolium elevatio | reverse complement strand
CCGCTACGAACGCAAAGCCGAGCACTTCCTCGCCTTCACCGCCATCGCGTGCACCCTCATCTGCTACCGCCGACTCACCAAATGAGACGACGTCTTAGGCAACACTTACCTCGGCAAGGGGCCCGTACGTGGGCTCCGGCACACGGCCGCGCAGGCACCGCACGCGACCGTACGGGGACCCGTTCGGGGACCCGTGCAGGGACCGGACAAGGCCGCAAGCGACACCACACGATGGACGCCACAGCCCGCTGCGACTCGCTGCCGGGCGTTCCGGAGCGCGTACGTGATCCGCTGTGCGGGAACCGGAGTTCGCGAAACTGGCGACTTTCGGCCTAACGCTCGGTAGGGTGCCCCCACCACACGCCAGTCGGGGGGCTCGCCGTGCCACGCCGCGTACCGCAACGCCGCGTACTCGCCGCAACCGTCGGTCTGATCCTGTCCCTCTCCCTCACGTCCTTCGTCACCGGATGCCAGAACGCGGACGCCAACGGCCGCGAGGATTCGGCGCCGGGCACTTCCGACGGCGCGGGCGAGACGCCGGGCGGTGTGCCGGGCGGACCGTCGGACGCGTCCGCGGCACCGGGCCCGTCCGTGCCGCCCGGCCCTGGGGCGGGTACGCCGCCCGGTGCCCAATCCGGCAACCAAAGCACCACCTCACCGGGACTGCCGCCGCAGCCGGACGCCGAGACGCGCACCCGCTACGCCGCGGCCCTGGACGTCATCGACCCGCGCATCGTTGGCGGAGATGTGGCCGGTGCGGTCGACCGCGGGCGCGCCACCTGCCAGTCGATTGCCGCGCACATGAACCACACGAAGCTCATCACGCAGACGAAGCAGAAGTTCGCCCGCGCCGGGTACACCGTGACCACCGCGCAAGCGGAGGCGATCGTACGCGCCGCCAACACGCACCTGTGTCCGTCGTCAGGAGCCTGACCCGGCACGGCATTTCGTGCACAGCGTGCGCTCTGGGAAAGCGCGGCGGGCTGGTCTAGGCTCCCGGCGCGCGAGCGTACGCCGACGTACGGGAGCGTATTCGGGCCGGAGGACGACCCGGGAGCACTGGCGAGTCCGACGTACTGAAGGCACTGAAGCACCGACCCGACGGCACGGAAGTACCGATGTGCCAAGTACCGAAGTGCCAAGTGCCAAGTGCCAAGTACCAAGTACCAAGTACCAAGTATCGAAGTGCCAAGTACCGAAGTACGAAGCACCGACAAGTCTCTGGGGGATGGGGATCGTGCGCGATTTCGCGGGTCGTACCGCCGTGGTCACCGGAGCCGGCAGCGGCATCGGCCGCGCTCTGGCACTGCGATTCGCGGCCGAGGGCATGCGCGTCGTGGCGGCGGACGTCGAGGAGGACGCGCTCGACGAGACGCTGGAACTGCTCGACAAACGCGGCGCCGAGGCAGCCGCGAAGGTGACCGATGTCGGCGATGAGGAACAGGTGTTCGCTCTCGCCGACTTCGCCTACGAGCAGTACGACGCCGTCCACGTGCTCTGCAACAACGCCGGGGTGTTCTCCGGCGGCGTGATCTGGGGACGCCCGCCGGCCGACCTGGAGTGGACGCTGCGCGTCAACCTGTGGGGCGTCATGCACGGCATCCGGGCCTTCGTGCCGCGGATGATCGCGCAGGACAGCGAGGGGCACATCGTCACCACGTCGTCGGCCGCGGGGTTGTTCGTCCCGGCGTACTCCGCGGCGTACACCATCTCGAAGTTCGCCTCGTACGCCGCCACCGAGACCCTCGCCCATGACCTCGCCGCGCAGGGTTCCAAGCTCAAGGCGACGGTCCTGTGCCCGGGGAACGTCAACACCGGGCTGCCCGGCTCGGCGCGCAACCGGCCCGCCGAACTCGCCGCCGAGACCACCCCCGACGCCGAGTTCCTGGAACTCGCGCTCGGCGAGACCGCGGGGCGCGGCATCGACCCGGCGCTCGCGGCCGAGACCGTCGTCGAGGCGATTCGCGAGGAGCGCTTCCTCGCCCTGACCCACCCCGAATACGCCGAGTACCTGCTCGCGCGCCCGGCCGAGCAACTGTCCGGCGCGGTGCCGCAGACGCCGCCGCTGGGCTGAGCCCGAGCCCGTCGTCCGCGCGGCCGGGGCGGCAAATCCGCACCGGCCACGCGGACGAACCCGTGAGCCTATGAAGTCGTGAACCGCGAACTGGCGAACCCACGAGCTGGTGCACCGGGGAACTGTGTACCGGCCGGGCCCGTGGGCCCGTGGGCCGGTGAGTCCGTGAGCCGGTGAGGCCGTGAGGCCGTGAGCCGGTGAACAGGCGGCCTGTGGGGAACTCCTGAACAGGCAGAGCTGCCAGAACCGGCAGTGTCAGAGCCGTCAGATCTTGTGCGCCGCGCGCAGGTAGTCGACGAGCACCTGCCGGTATTCGCGGGCCTCGGCCAGCAGTGCGGTGTACATCCCGGCGCCGTGCGTCAGGCCGTCCCAGCGGCGGATCTCGGTCGGCACGCCGGACTCCTGGAGGCGCTTGCCGTACGCCTCGCCCTCGTCGCGCAGCGGGTCGTACTCGCACGTCATGACCAGCGCCGGGGGCAGCCCGACCAGCGTCTCGGCGTGCAGCGGCGAAGCGTACGGGTCCTTCGCGTCGCCGAGCTTGCCGATGTAGTACTCGACGCCCTCGCGCATCGCCTTCTCGGTGAGGAGGTAGCCGGTGCCGTTCTCCTTGACCGACGGGTGCGACATCGTCAGGTCGGTCGCGGGGACTTCCAGGACCTGGCATACCGGCAGCGGGATGCGGCGGTCGCGCAGCGCGATCGTGACGCCCGCGGCGATGTTGCCGCCCGCGCTGTCGCCGCCGATCGACACCTTGTCCGGATTGACCCCCAGGCTGAACGCCCGCTCCTGCACCCACACCCACGCCGCGACGCCGTCCTCGAACGGCACCGGGTACGCGAACTCCGGGGCGAGCCGGTAGTCGACCGAGATCACGACGCAGTCGGTCAGCTTGGCCAGGTTCGCGCACTCCGCGTCAAACTGGTCGAGCGTGCCGAGCCACCACGCGCCGCCGTGGAAGTACACGTGTGCCGGGCGTCCGCCGCGGGGTGCGGGCGTCGGCGGCGTGTAGACGCGCGCCGGGATGGTGCCGTGGTCCGGGACCTTGACGGTGATGTTCACGTCGCGGCGCGCCACGTCCTCGGGCGCGGGCTCGCCGAACGCGAGGATCGCGGATTCCAGTCCCTTGTGCGCGGCGGCGCGGCGTTCTTCAAGGGACAACCCCTCGGGCTGCGGCGGAGAGCCGGCCAGGGCGTCGAGTATCGACTGGATCTGAGGTACGACGGGCATGCGGGTCCTCCGGTGGTGCGGACGGGTGGCGCCGGAAGTGCGTTGCGCGGGTCGTTCTTCGGGTTCTGCTCGGGGTTCTGCTCGGGCTCTGCTCGGGTTTTGCTCGGTACTGCCGGTGATCTGCCCAGGTGCGTCGAGATCGGGCCGAGCCTCCCGGCGTACGGCCTCTGACCTGCGACGATCCGACGCACGGTAGCACTTTCAGGTGAAGAAGAAAGCCCCTGTCGGCCGTCGTTCGAGGCAACGGCCCGGTCCCTCTGGACTTCGTCGGTGCACAGCTATACAAGAGTTGTGCAGTTGAGTAGTCGGTCGGACCGAGGGAGCCCTGTGGAGAGCACATCCGGGCCCGCTCCGGGCGCAGCCCGGGCGGCCGAGACGCGCGACCGCATCGTGGACGCCGCAACCGACTGCATCCGCCGCTGGGGGATGCGCAGGGTCTCCATGAACGACGTCGCGCAGCAGGCGGGCGTCTCGCGCCGCACCGTCTACCTGCACTTCGCCGACCGCGAGGCGCTGGTGCTGGCGGTGCTCATCGGCGTGTCCGAGCGCATGGTCGCGGCCGTCGAACCGCTGGTACGCGCCCGCACCACGCTCGCCGACCAGATCGCCGAGGCGGCCGTCCACGTACACGCCATGGGACCCGGCGAACTCCAGCTCGGGCTCGGCTTGCGGCCGGGGGAGTCGGAGGACGCCACCATGCTCCTCGCGCACAGCGAGCGGGTCCTGTCGGCGTGGCACGGGTTCTGGGTGCCGTTCGTCGAGGAGGCACGCGCGCGCGGCGAGGTGCGCGAGGACGTCGCCGTCGAGCGCGCCACCGACTGGATCATGCGCATGCTCATCTCGCTGGTGACCGTCCCCGCCCGCTCGTTCGACGCCGACGACCCGGACGAAGTCCGCAGGTTCGTCGCCGAGTTCATCACCCGGGGATTCGCACCCTGACTCCCCGCCGCACGGCGCGCCAGGCCCACACCGTCAAGTGCAGGAGGAGCACGATGAAGTTCGCCCTGTTCTACGAGATACCGGTCGCCCGTCCGTGGGACGACGAAAGCGAGCACCGCGCCTACAAGAACACCATCGAACAGGCCGTCCTCGGCGACAAGATGGGCTTCCACTCCTTCTGGACCGTGGAGCACCACTTCCTGGAGGAGTACTCGCACTGCTCCAACCCCGAGACGCTGTACGGCGCGATTGCCGCCAAGACCGAGAACATCCGCCTCGGGTACGGCGTACGGCTGCTGCCCAAGCCGTACAACCACCCCATCCGCAGCGCGGAGTCCGCTGCCGTGTTGGACCTCATCTCGGACGGCCGCGTCGAGTTCGGCACCGGCCGCAGCTCCACGCGCGCCGAGTTGGAGGGTTTCGGCATCGACCCGTCCGAGACGCGGGCGATGTGGAACGAGGCCCTCGACCACATCGTCGGCGCCTGGACCGAGGACGAGTACCAGGCGCAGGGCGAGTACTGGCAGATGGGCGCGCCGCGCCGCGTGCTGCCGCGCACGCTGCAGAAGCCGCACCCGCCGATGTGGGGCGCCACGTCGAGCCCCGACGGTCACAAGGAGATCGGCCGCCGCGGTCTCGGGCTGTGCTCCTTCACCGTCGGCGTGCCGCCCGAGGAGCTGTCCGACCGCATCGCCATGTACCGCGAGGGCCTGGCCGAATGCGTCAATCCCGCGGGCAAGTTCATCAACGACCGCGCCGCCACCTTCACCATGGTCCACTGCGCGCCGACCACGGAGGAGGCCGTCGACCAGGCCGCCGAGTCGTGCGTCTGGTACGTCGGCCACGGCGGCGCCCTCATCGCCTCGGTCGCCGAGTGGATGGAGGAGAAGGAGCAGGAGCTCGGCACGTACGGCTACACCGCCGGGCCGCTGGAGCACCGTCGCAGCGGTGCCCTGAGCCACCTCACGTTCGACTACCTGCAGAACTCCGGGTCGGCCATCGTCGGCGATCCCGAGCACTGCGTCGAGGTGGCCAAGCGCTACGAGGCCGCCGGCTGCGACCTGCTGCTGTGCCTGGTCAACCCGTACAAGATCGAGCACGAGGCGGTCATGCGCTCGATCGAACTGATGGGCAAGCACGTGCTGCCCGCGTTCAAGGACTGAACGCCGACCGCCGAAGGGACGGTGACCGAGTAACCGCTGACCGCATTCACCTGACCGCACAAACCTGATCGCGTGTGCCGGACTGTGCGTGCCGGACCGCGCGAACGTGTTCGCGCTTACGGTGATCGGGGGCGCGACGTGGCTCCTTTTGTTCCGCAACGATCGGCGGATCCCGGGAGTTACGGCGTCACCCGCGCGGGGGGCGGCATCGCAACGCACGTGCGAACATGCGCTCGACAGCCGACAGCCGACAGCCGACAGCCGACAGCCGACAGCCGACAGCCGACAGCCGACAGCCGACAGCCGACAGCCGACAGCGGCACCGAGCACCGAGCACCGAGCACCGAGCACCACGAGCCTATGGCGCCGCGGGCCGCCACAGGCCTTGCCGCACCGCCCGCCCGCAGTGCTGCACCACGCTCAGCAGCACAACACCACGCCCAGCAGCACCGCACCACGGCCGACACCGCAGCACCCCGTCGGCCGACCCGCGCCGCGGCGGTGTCCGGAGCTCAGGGGCCTCCGGACGCCGCCGCCGACACCTCCTCGGCCGCGCGCCGCCCCACCGCCCGCAGTGCCACGGTATTGAGGTCGTCCTCGCCGCCGGGCGGCAGCCACGCCGCCAGGTAGCCGTCCGGGCGCACCAGCAGCAGGGTGTGCGCCGCCGCCCCCGGGTACTCGTGCGTGACCACCAGCTCGGCTGCCACCGGCAGTTCGGCCAGCCGCGCGCGCAGCAGCGGCATCAGCCCCGCGTCCCGCCAGCGCGGACCGTCCCACACCTCTATGCCGGGCGCGACCAGCACCGCCACGAGGCCCTGGTCCAGACACGCGGACAGCGGAGCCCGGCGGCCGTCGGCGCGGACGACCGGCACGTCCTGGACCGGCCCGCCGACCCCCGGCCCGCCCGGCGTGAGCAGCGGCGAACCGGTGTACTCCGGAAGGGAGTCCGCGACCAGCGCGCGCGGGTCGAGGCGTCGCAGCGTCGTCCCCTTGCTACGCGCGCCCATCAGGGTCAGCCGCCGCCCCATTTTCTGCGCCGGGCCGCGCGGGCTCAGGAAGTGCAGGGCGTCCTCGCCGTACGCCAGTCGCCGCCGCGCCGCGCTGCGCCGTTCGCCGTGGTACGTCTCGATCAGCCGGTCCGGCGCCCGCCTCCCCATCACCAGCGCGAGCTTCCACGCCA
Source organism: Streptodolium elevatio (assembly GCF_040649515.1). Taxonomy (GTDB): domain Bacteria; phylum Actinomycetota; class Actinomycetes; order Streptomycetales; family Streptomycetaceae; genus Yinghuangia; species Yinghuangia elevatio. Next base: position 19,260 of record NZ_JBEZFP010000130.1, on the reverse strand, counting down.
GATTGCGGGCGTCCTGCAAGGCGAGGTCGGCCCCGTCCGCGACCGTGGGGTGCACCAGGTGCGCCGCGTCGCCCGCCAGCAGTACGCGTCCCGCCCGGAACCGCCGTGCGAGCCGCTGGTGTACCTCGAACTCGCCCGTCCACACCATGTCGTAGACGGGGTCCGCGGTGGCGTCGGCGTCCGGGCTCATCGCGTCGAGTGTGCGCAGGACGGCGCGCACCCGCTGTGTCGTGCGCTTGGGGTCGGCGGGGTCGCCGTGCACCGGGATCAGGGCGGTCGCGTCGGCGGCCTTGGCGACGCCGTGTGCGAGCGGCAGCTGCCAGGTCAGCCGCCACATGTCGTGCGGCAGCGGCTGCGCCAGGACCGTGCCGTCGCGCTGGAACGGCGGGTCGACGAACAGCCAGGGCTCCAGCGGTGATTCCTCCCAGGGCGGACGCGGCAGGCCGACCTTCACGTCGGCGCACAGCAGGCGGTCCACGCGCGGGCGCCCGGGGAACCGCACGCCCAGCGCGCGGCGTACGAAGGAGTGGTGGCCGTCGGCGGCGACCAGCCAGGGGGCACGCCAGCGCACCGGGCCGGCCGGGCCGCGGGCGGTGACGGTGACCGCGTCGGTGTCCTGCTCGACCGCCTCGACGCGGTGCCGCCACGCGGTCGTCACCAGCGGCGCGGCGGACACCGTGTCCAACAGCGCCTGCTCCAGGCGCTGTTGCGGAAGCCCGTAGCGCTCGGGGGCGGGGGTCGGGCCGCCTTCGGCGTCGCGCGGGGCGGGCACGGTGGTCGAGCGGCGCCGGATGCGCAGCGGACCCCACGGCTGTGCGGCGCCGTCCAGGCGGCCGCCGACCAGGCCCGCGGCGAACGCGAACGTCGCCGCGTCCAGGCCGCACGAGCGCGATCCCTCGCGCACCGTGCCGTCGCCCGCGTCGACGAGCAGCGAGCGCACGCCCTGTCGGGCGAGCGCCAGCGCGCAGGCCAGACCCGCCGGTCCGGCGCCGACGACGATCACCGAGTCCCGGTGGGCATGGGAGTCGGCCGTGCCTGGCATGCGAAGCCTCCCGAACGATCAGATGTCCAAGAGGCAATCATCCGGCACCGGAGGCGGGTCGTGTGACAACGCGCCCGGTCCGCGAGTGGCGTCGCCGGGTGGCGCACTCCGGCGCACCGGTCGCGCGGGCGCCGTGTCCCGGGCGCGCGTGGGCCGTGCGCCCCGGCCGGCCCCGGATCCGCGGTCGGCGCGGGCCGGGCCAGGTCTGTTTCCCGCCGGGCGCGGCGCGCTCACGGTTCGAGCGGCGGAACGGGCGGGGCGGGTACGCCGGACATGCCCAGTGTCGCGTCGTACGCCGCCTTCCAGGCACCGTTCGCGGTACTCGCGCGCAGCGCCTCGTTGACGGCCGTGCGGAAGACCGCGTCGTCGCGGGGCACGCCGATGCCGTAGTTCTCGGTGGTGAACGGCTGTCCGACGACCTTGAGCCGGTCGGGGCTGCGCGCCGCGTACCCCTTGAGGATCGCCTCGTCCGTCGAGACCGCGTCGACCAGTCCGGTCAGCAGGTTCTCGACGCACTGGCTGTAGTCGTCGTAGAACACGGCCAGCGTCTCGGGGAATTCGCGTTGCAGGCGGTTGAACGCGGTCGAGCCCTTCGCGGAGCAGACCTTCTTGCCCGCGATGGTGTCCTTGCCGGTGATGGCCGGTTCGTCGCGGCGTACCAGGAGGCTCTGCCCTGACACGTAGTACGGCCCGGCGAAGGCGACCGACCGTTTGCGGTCGTCGGTGATGCTGTACGTGCCGACGTACATGTCCACCTCGCCGTTCACGATCGCCGTTTCGCGGTTGGCGGACGCGATCGTCCTGAACTCGATGCGCGCCGGATCCAGACCCAGTTGTGCGGAGACCATGCGGGCGATCTCGATGTCGAAGCCCGACCGGCGCAGCGTGGCGGGGTCGAGGTAGCCCAGTCCCGGCTGGTCGTCCTTGGCGCCGACCACCAAGTGGCCGCGGTCCCGGGCGGCCTTCCAGGTCGGCGAGGCCGTCAGGTCCACGCCGTCGCGCACCGGGTAGACCGGTGGCGGCGGGGTGGACCTCGGCGCGGACGCGGGCGGCTGGGCCTTCGGTTCGGCGCCGCCGCCGTCGCACCCGGCGCCCAGCAGGGCCAGGGCGGCGATGCCCGCGGCGGCCATCACCTGACGCAGTGTCATGTCCGGAACTCCCCCTTGGATGCGTCCTCGGGGGCGTGCCGCAGCACGGGACGTACCGCCGGTCTCCCCCGGGGACCGAGCTTTCCCGGGGCCATCATGGGCCACGTGCCGGTTCCGGCGCGGAGCGACGCCCCGCGACGGGGTGGCGTCGCGGGGCGTCGAGTGTGCGGATCGGGTTGGCGGCCCGCGGTCGGCCGGGGTGTCGGCCGGGGACCGACCGGCGTGCGCCGGCCGGGGGATCGGCCGAGGAGTGTCGGCCTGGGGATCGGCCGGGGGTGTCGGCCGAGGCATCGGACCGGACTACACGGAGACTTCCAGGTGCGCGTCGGGCTTCGGGGTGATCGTCCCGCCCACCGGCGCGTCGATCTGCGGCGGACGGCCCTTGCGGCCCCGGCTCAGCTTGCGCTCGACCCAGACCGCGAGGAAGGACAGCAGCATGCAGATGACGATGTAGACGCTGCCGATGACGATCGCGACCGGGATGAACGGGAACTCGAAGTCCTGGTTGGAGCCGAGCAGCTTGGCGACGTACAGGAGTTCGGGGTAGGTGATCATGAAGCCGAGGGACGTGTCCTTCAGCGTCACGACCATCTGGCTGATGATCGACGGGAGCATCGCCCGGATGCCCTGCGGCACCAGGATCGACGCCATCACCTGCGTCTTGCGCATGCCGATCGCGTACGCCGCCTCGCTCTGCCCCTTCGGCAGTGCCAGGATGCCCGCGCGCATGGTCTCCGCCTGCACGGTGCCGTTGTAGATCGTCAGGCCGATGACCAGCGGCCAGAGCGGGTCGTCGTTGATGAACTCCAGGAACCCGGGCCAGTGGTCGAGGTTGGCCGGCGCCAGGTACAGGAAGAAGATCAGGATCAGCAGCGGCATCGCGCGGAAGAACGTCACGAACGCCGTCGACGCCCACCGCACCGCGCGGTGCTCGGACAGTCGGCCCGCGGCCAGCAGGGCGCCGAGGATCAGCGAGCCGACCACCGCGAGGGCGAACGCCTTGAGGGTCGCCCACAGGCCGTCGACGATCATGTTCTGCACGCGGGTGTACTCGAAGACCTCCCACTTGCGGCGGCTGAACTGCCCGGTCTGGTCGAACCGGTACAGGATCCAGGCCAGGGCGCCGATCAGCAGCCCGACGCCCACCACGCCGACGATGAGGTTGCGCCGCCGGGCCTTCGGGCCGGGAGCGTCGAAGAGGACTGTGGCCTGCGAGCTCATCGGGCCACCGCCAACTTCTTCTCGAGAGCGGCGAACGCCGCGCTCATGCTCAGCGTGATGATCAGGTATCCGACGGCGATCCAGAAGAAGATCAGGATCACGTTGTCGCCGTTCTCGAGCATCTGGTTGTACGTGCCGAACAGGTCGGCGACGTTGAACGCGCTCGCGATGGCCGAGTTGCGGACCATGGCGATCAGCAGCGAGCCGATGGGCGGCACGACGGCGCGCAGCGCCTGCGGCAGCACGACCAGGGTCAGCGTCTGGTTGAAGGACATGCCCAGGCTGCGGGCGGCCTCCGCCTGGCCGAGCGGCACGGTGTTGACACCCGAGCGGACGGCCTCGCAGATGAACGCCGCGGTGTATCCGCCGACCGCGATCACCGCGAAGGTGATGAAGTCGAGGTTGATGTTCAGCTTGGGGAAGCCGAGCGCGACCACGAACATCAGCAGCGTCAGCGGCGTGTTGCGGATGATGTTGACGTACGCGGTGGCGAACCAGCGCAGCGGCGGGACGGGCGAGACGCGGCAGGCGGCCAGCGCGGTGCCCAGCACGATCGCGACGAGGCCGCAGTAGACGGTGAGTTTGAGCGTCGTGACAAAGCCGTCGCTGATCAGGTCCCAGTTGTCCGTGAGGACGTTCATCGCGCGCCCGCCTTCCGGCCCTCTTCCGGGCGCGCCGAACGGGCGGCGTCAGGGCATATGTTCACGGTGATCCCCGCAAGTCTGGATCGGACGTGGTTTCGAGGTGCCGGGGGCCGCGCCGGCCCGGGTGTCGCCACCGGGCCGGCGCGGGCGTCGGCCGCGCGTCAGGAGCGTGCGGTCGGATTCGTCGGCGGGTGCGGCGGGTGGTCCGCCGCGCGGCTCAGTAGCGCTCGATCATCGGGGCCGGCGGGGCCGGCGAGCCCGACTTGCCCAGCGTCGCGTCGTAGATGCTCTTCCAGGTGCCGTCCTGCATCTTGGCCGCGAGGATGTCGTTGACCTTGTTGCGGAACTCGACGTCGCCCTTCGGCAGGCCGATGCCGTACTTCTCGGTGGAGAAGTTCTCGCCGACGACCTTGAGGTTGTTCGGGTCCTTGGCGGCGTAGCCCTTGAGGATCGCCTCGTCGGTGGTCACCGCGTCGACCTGGCCGTTGAGCAGGTTGTCCACGCAGATCGAGTAGGTGTCGAACTCGATGGGCGTGGTCTCGGGGAACTCGGTCTTGATCTTCTGGATCGGCGTCGAGCCCTTGGCCGAACAGACCTTCTTGCCCTTGATCGTGTCCTTGCCGAGGATGTCGGTGTTGTTCTTCTTCACCAGCAGGCTCTGGCCCGAGACGTAGTACGGGCCGGCGAAGTCGACGAGCTCCTTGCGCTTGTCGGTGATGCTGTACGTGCCGACGTACATGTCCACGTCGCCCTTCTGCAGGGCGGTCTCGCGGTTCGCCGAGGCGATCGGCACGAACTTGATCTTCTTCGGGTCCAGGCCGAGTTCGGCGGAGACCATGCGCGCGATCTCGATGTCGAAGCCGGAGCGCTCGCCGGTCGTCGGGTCGAGGAAGCCCAGGCCGGGCTGGTCCTCCTTGACACCGATGATCATGTGCCCGCGGCCCTTGGCGGCCTGGAAGGTCTTGGAGTTGATCTCCACGGACTGCGAGTTCACGGACTGCTGCGGCGCCGCGGGCGTCTCCGACTTCGGGTCGTCCTTGCCGCAGGCCGTCGCGAGGAGGGCCAGAGCGGAGAAGCCGGCTACGGCTACGGTCTTGCGAAGATTCATGACCCTTGCTCCTTGATGGTGGTCACGGGTGTGGACATACGCCGGCGTGCGTGTACGCGCCGGCGGATACTGCGCGGCGCCGATCAGTGGTGCAGGATCTTGGACAGGAAGTCGCGCGCACGGTCGCTGCGCGGGTTGCCGAAGAACTCGTCGGGGGTGTTCTCCTCGACGATCCGGCCGTCGGCCATGAAGATCACCCGGTTCGCGGCGGAGCGCGCGAAGCCCATCTCGTGCGTGACGACGACCATGGTCATGCCGTCCGCCGCGAGGCTCTTCATGGTCTCCAGCACCTCGTTGACCATCTCCGGGTCGAGTGCCGAGGTCGGTTCGTCGAACAGCATCACCTTGGGCTGCATCGCCAGCGCGCGGGCGATCGCCACGCGCTGCTGCTGGCCGCCGGACAACTGGGCCGGGTACTTGTCGGCCTGGTTGCCGACGCCGACGCGGTCCAGCAGGGCACGGGCCCTCTTGTCCGCGGCGTCCCGCGACTCGCGGCGTACCTTGGTGGGGCCGATCGTCACGTTCTGCAGCACGGTCTTGTGCGCGAAGAGGTTGAACGACTGGAACACCATCCCCACCTCGGACCGCAGGCGCGCGAGGGGCTTGCCCTCTTGCGGCAGCGCCTGGCCGTCGATGGTGATGGAGCCCGAGTCGATGGGCTCCAGGCGGTTGATGGTCCGGCACAATGTCGACTTGCCGGACCCCGACGGGCCGATCACGACGACGACCTCGCCCTCGTGGATCGTCAGGTCGATGTCCTGGAGGACGTGCAGCGCGCCGAAGTGCTTGTTGACGTTCGACAGGACCACGAGCGGTGCGGCCGTCTTCATCGCCGGTGACGGCGTCTTGTCCAGGGCTTCGGTCACGGTGGCTTCGCTCCTCCGGATCGTGTGGTGGGCTCATGAAAGCGGGCAAGACCCAAGCGGCAAGCCGGATTTGAGCTTCACCTGAGGTCAAGAGCGGATAACGGAGCGTCGTGTGCCCTGGACCCTCGGCAGAAACCGGGGAGTCTGATTGGATGACCCGGTCGCGACGCGGGGTGAACGCGAGGGTGAACCCTGTGGGACCTGGGTTCGTAATCGGAGACAGACACGCTGCGAGGAGGTCACGGCATGCGGTTGCTGATGGTCGAGGACGACCTGCGCATCGCGACGCCGCTGCGTGCCGTCCTGGGGCGGCACGGCATAGACGTACGGCACGCCTGCACGGGTGAGGAGGCCCTGGACGCGCTCGGCGTCGACGTCGACGTGGTGCTGCTCGACCTCAACCTGCCGGACCACGACGGCTTCGAGGTCTGCGCCCGAATACGCCGGATCAGCGACGTCCCGGTGATCATGGTGACCGCGCGCGCCGACGTACGCTCACGCGTGCACGGCCTCAACATCGGCGCCGACGACTACGTCACCAAGCCGTACGACATCGGCGAGCTGCTGGCCCGCATACACGCGGTCAGCCGCCGCGCCCGCCCCGAGCCCCGCCCGGAGGCCGCCCTCGCCGCCCCGGCCGCCCCCGCGTCCGACGCCGCGCCCGCGGCCCCCACAGCCCCCGCACTGGTCGTCGACGCCGCCGCCCGCCGCGTCACCGTGCGCGGCACTGAGGTCGTCCTCACCCGCAAGGAGTTCGACCTGCTCGCCCTGCTCGCCCAGCGCCCCGGCGTGGTGTTCCGCCGCGAGCAGATCATGAGCGAGGTGTGGCGTACCAGCTGGGCCGGCAGCGGCCGCACGCTCGAAGTCCACGTCGCATCCCTGCGCGCGAAGCTCGGCAACCCCCGCATGGTCGAGACCATCCGCGGTGTCGGCTACCGCGTGGTCCCGGACGCCTGAGCCCGGCACGCCCGAAGACAGACTCCTGTGCGCACCCGACTCCTCGCCCTGCTGCTGACGCTCATGAGCGCAGTACTGCTCGCGCTCGGTATACCCCTGGCCGTGTCGCGCGCCGACGCCCACCAGCAGGAGATGACCCGCGACCGCGCCGACGACACGGCGCGCTTCGCCGCCCAGTACCAGACCGCGATCCGCGTGGGGCAGGACGTCAAGCTCTCCGAGGAGGAGCAGCTGCCACTGAGGCAGGATCTCGAGCAGTTCTTCCTCGTGTACGGCATACACGCGGCAGTCGTCGACCGGAACGGCGACATCCTCATCAGATCCGACCCCGGGTACACCCTCCCCAAAACCGGTCAGGCACACGAGGCCTTCGCGGAGGCGCGCGCCGGGCGGCGCAGCGACGCCCCGCAGGTGTGGCCGTGGCAGGACCGCACGATCACCGTCGCGGCCCCCGTCGTGTTCGGCGGCGATGTCGTGGCGGTTGCCGTCACGGAGTCCGTCACCGGCAAGATGCGCGGTCGGATCTGGGACAACTGGCTCTTCCTCGGCGCGGCCGAGTCCATCGCCGTGGTCGCGGCGCTCCTGGCCGCCGCCCGTCTGACCGGCACGATCCTGCGGCCCGTCCAGGTGCTCGACAAGGCCACCCACGAGATCGCCACCGGCAAACTGGGCGCGCGCGTCGCCGCCGCGCAGGGACCGCCCGAGCTGCGGCGCCTCGCGAAGGCGTTCAACGAGATGGCGGACAACGTCGAGACCGTCGTCGAGCAGCAGCGGGCGTTCGCCGCCGACGCCTCGCACCAGCTGCGCAACCCGCTCTCGGCGCTGCTGCTGCGCATCGAGGAACTGGGTCTGTCGCTTCCGCCCGAGCACATCGAGACGCTCGACGGGGTCCGCGACGAAGGGCGGCGCCTCACCCACGTGCTGGACGAGCTGCTCGCGCTCGCGCTGGCCGAGAACGCGGCCAACACCGGGACCCACCGTGTGCCGCTCGACGTCGCGGCGCTGGTGCGTGAGCGCATCGACGCGTGGGAGCCGCTGGCCCGCGCCCGCGGCCAGCGCTTCGAACAGCAGGGGCCACGCGCGCTGACCGGGAACGTCGACCCCATCGCGCTGGGCAGCGCCCTCGACGCGATCCTCGACAACGCGCTCAAGTTCAGCCCCGACGACGCCGAGGTCACGGTCGCCCTCGCGGCGGTCGGGGGCCGTCTGGAACTCCGGGTCGCGGACCGGGGGCCCGGGGTGGACCCCAGCGAGCTGCGGCGTGTGGGCGACAGGTTCTGGCGCAGCTCCCACCACCAGAACGTGGACGGCTCCGGCCTCGGCCTGTCGATCGCGCGTACCTTGCTGCGGGCAACGGGCGGCGCCATCGAGTTCGCGGCGCGCGACGGAGGGGGACTGGTCGTGACGGTGACGGTCGACCGGGCGCTGTGACCTTCGGGCGTGGCCGCACGCGGCAACGCACGGTCTGAAGGGGCGTCAGCCGCCGTTGAGGTCGGCGCTCGTCATGTGCGGGGTGCACTTCGGGGGGCGCGGGGCCAGCAGGCCCAGGGGGCCGAGTGTGGCGTCGTACGCCCGCTGCCAGTCGCCGTTGGCTATGTGCCGGTTCAGCGCCTCGCACACGGCCTTCGCGAGGACCGTGTCGCCGCGGCTGAGGCCCACGCCGTACGGCTCCGCCGAGAAGGGGCTGCCCAGCACCCGCAGCTCCGCGGGGTGCTTGGCGACGAAGCCCGCCAGGATCGTGTCGTCGGTGCTGACCCCGCGCACCTTCTTGTTCAGCAGCTCGTCGACGCACTCGGAGTACTTGCCGCGCTCCTCGACCTGCATGGCCGGGAATTTCTGGCCGATCCGCTCCGCCGACGTCGACCCGCGAACCACGCAGATGCGGTCGTCCGCAAGGTCCTCGGGCCGCGCCGCGCCCGGGTCGTCCTTGCGGACCAGGAAGTCCTGCCCCGCCACGTAGTACGGGCCCGCGAACGACACCCGCTCCAGACGCTCGGGGTTGATCGTGTAACTGGCGACGATCAGGTCGACCTGACCGCTCGATATCCGGTACTCGCGGCCCTGCGTCTCGACGTCGACGAACCGGAGCTTGCCGGGGAAGCCGAGGTCGGCCGCGATCATGCGGGCTATCTCGTCGTCGAACCCGGCGTACTCGCCGTCCGGGCCCTTCTGGCTCAGCCCCGGCTGGTCCGGCTTGACCCCGACGAGCATGTAGCCGCGCTTCAGCATGGCCTGGTACGTCGGCGACTGCTCGCGCAGGTCGGCCAGCATCTGCTTGCGCTTGTCCTCGCCACCGCCGACCACCGCGGCTACGGTCACCGACACGGCTATGAGCACCAGGGCCACCGCGACGGGCAGCCCGATCCGCGCGGTCCTGCTCCGCCAGAACGACCGTCGGCTGTCGTGGCCACCGGGGCCACCGGGGCTGCCCGGGCCGCCGCCCGACCCGTCGCCGGGTCTGCCGCCGGAGGCGCCCGGCTCGGGGGCCTGCACCGATCCGGGGCCGTCGCCCGCCCACGTCGCGTCGACGGCGTCGCCGGGACCGTGCGGGGCGAGTCCTCCGCGCGCGGGAGCCGCGTCCGCGGTGCCGGGCGTACCGCCGGCCGGGGCGCCCTGCCCGGACGTCCCGGTGCCGGACGTCCCGGTGCCGGACGTCCCGGTGCCGGGCGTACCGGCGCCGAGCGCTCCGGCCCGCCCGTCGGGGACGCCGCGCGGGGTCGCGCGGTGCGTCGCGGTGTGGCCGGTCCCGACGCCCGCCCGGTACGCGCCCGTGCCCGGCGCCTCCGCGGCTCCGCCGGGCTTCCGCTGCCCGGCGGGTGCCTCGCCGCCCCAGGTCGGCGCCAGCGCCTCCTGGATGACGCCGATCAGCTGTTCCTCGGCTTCCTTGCCGTCCATCCGCATGACCGGGTCCTTGCGCAGCAGACCCGTGATCACCGGCTCCAGCGCGCCCGAGTGTCGCATCGGGAGGGGATCGTGGTTGACCACCGCGTCGACGACCTCGACCGCGGAGGAGCGGCTGAACGGCGGGCGGCCCTCGACCATCTCGTACAGCGTCGCGCCGAGGGACCACAGGTCGGAGGCGGGGTCGAGCAGGATGCCGCCGCTCATGCCGAGCGCGTCCTCCGAGCCCCGGACGGTGGCATGGCCCGCGGTGCCGTCGTCGCCGGCGGCGTCGTGGCGGCCCCCTGCCGGTATCGCGCCGCCGGCCGCGAAGCGTTCGGCGCGCTCGGGGGCGAGGTATCCGGGGGTGCCGAGCAGTTCGCCGATCTGGGTGACCTGCGGAGCGTCCACGAACGTCGCGATGCCGAAGTCGGTCAGCACGACACGTCCGTCGAGGCCGAGCAGCACGTTCGCGGGCTTCACGTCGCGGTGCAGGACACCCTTGGCGTGCGCGGCGCGCAGGGCGCGCAGGACGTCCAGGCCGATGCGCGCGGCCTCGGCGTAGTCGAGCCGGCCCTCACTGCGTACGACCTCGGCGAGCGACCGCGAGATGACCAGTTCCATGACGATCCACGGGCGGCCGTCCTCCTCGAACACGTCGTGGACGGTCACCACGTTCTCGTGCCGGATGCGTGCCGCCGCGGTGGCCTCGCGCTTGCTGCGCTCCAGCCACGACCGCTGCGCGGTCTCGTCGAGCGAGGCGGGCAGCAGCAGCTCCTTGACGGCGACCTCGCGCCCCAGAGCGGTGTCGACGGCCAACCAGACCTCGCCCATGCCCCCGCGCCCCAGGCTCCTGCTCAGGCGGTACCGCTGGCTCAGCACACGGCCGACATCGCCCTCGGACACTGCGGTACGCCCTCCTCCCAGGTGCTCCAGGTCGTTCTGACAGCGCGTCAGACTTTAGGAGGTCCACCCAATATGTGGGGACAGGCCCCAGCATGTTGCATTCAGCGGTCTACGCGCGACGTCACGGGCATCACGGTTTTGCCGATCTGTACCAGAGTCGGGCACCTTCGTGCAGCCTCAGCGGCGGAAATGTGAAAATCGCCGTACCCGGGTCCACGAGCTGGGCCGCGTGCACGACGGCCCCGATCGCTTCGCGACTTCCCAGGACCGTACCGGTGACGCGCCTGATCAATTCGGTGTCCGCATCCGACCGGGTCACCATCAGATTCGGGACGGCGACCGTCGCGACGCCGTCCACGCCCTGGTACGCGTCGCCCGGGATGACCGCCTCGCGGTAGACCTGCGGCTCCCCGGCCTTGTCCAGTTCGCTCTGCAACGCCTTCGCGACGCCGCCCAGCGGCACGAAGCGGATCGCGAACTTCGTCCCGTCCGGCCTCTCCTGCAGCATGTCGGACACCGCCTGTGTCGGCAGGCCGCCGGACCAGAAGAAGGCGTCCAACGCCCCGCTCCTCAGCTTCGCGGCGGCATCGCCGATCCCGTCGACCTTGGCATCGAGATCGGCCTCCGGCGTCATGCCCACGGTGTCGAGAATGCGCCGGGCCAGAAGCTGTACCCCGGACCGCGCCGGACCGATTCCCACACGCAGGCGGGGTGCGCCGGGACCCGCCGGATGCAGGTCCGTCAGGTCCTTGATCCCGCTGTCGGCGGGGACCACGAGTTGCACGAAATCGTCGTACAGGCGGGCGACCGCGCGAAGTTGGTCGCGCTGCTCCGGGGGAAGCGAGGCGACCGCGTCCGCGGTCGCGATGCCGAGCGTCGCCTCGCCCCTCAGCACTTTGTCGAGGTTGTCCGGCGAACCCGCGCTGTTGATCAGCGAAACGTCCGTGCCGAGGTCGTCGGCGAGACGCGGACGCAGGAGCTCGCCGTACTTGGCGTAGACGCCCTCCGGCACACCCGTCGTGATCGTCACCGGGCCCCCGCGGTAGGGCACGCTGTCGTCGGAACTGATCCACAGGCCGCCCGCGAACAGCGTCAGCGCGACCCCGAGCACGACCGCCACCAGCGTGCGCGTGCGGCGCGCCGGGGCTCCGCTCATGCGAGCGCGAGCCAGGCGTCCTTGCGTCATGGTCGGTTCCCGTCCGGGTCAGGGTGCTTGGTCGTGCGCGGGTCGTGCGCGGGTCGTCGGGTGCCGTCGTGGCCGTCGTGCGTACCGGTCTCCGTCACCGGTCTCCGTCACCGGGGTCCGGGGCGGCCCGGTGACCGCGTAATCTTGATTCTCGATATGAGCGCGCGATCCTACGAGGTGCGCACCTACGGGTGCCAGATGAACGTCCACGACTCCGAGCGGCTGTCCGGCCTGCTGGAGGACGCGGGCTACGTCCGCGCGGTCGCGGGCGAGGAGGCCGACGTCGTCGTCTTCAACACCTGCGCGGTGCGGGAGAACGCCGACAACAGGCTCTACGGCAATCTCGGCCACCTGGCGCCGAAGAAGGCCAAGCGTCCCGGGATGCAGATCGCCGTCGGCGGCTGCCTCGCCCAGAAGGACCGCGACACCATTGTGGCCAAGGCCCCATGGGTGGACGTCGTGTTCGGCACGCACAACATCGGCTCCCTGCCCGTCCTGCTGGAACGCGCCCGCGTCCAGGAGGAGGCCCAGGTCGAGATCCTGGAGTCGCTGGACGTCTTCCCGTCCACGCTGCCCACGCGGCGCGAATCGGCGTACGCGGCCTGGGTCTCCATCTCGGTGGGCTGCAACAACACCTGCACGTTCTGCATCGTGCCCGCGCTGCGCGGCAAGGAGAAGGACCGCCGACCCGGCGACGTGCTCGCCGAGATCGAGGCCCTCGTCGCCGAGGGCGTGATCGAAGTCACGCTGCTCGGGCAGAACGTCAACGCGTACGGCTCGGACATGGGCGACCGCGAGGCCTTCTCGAAGCTCCTGCGCGCCTGCGGCGAGATCGACGGCCTGGAGCGCGTGCGCTTCACCTCGCCGCACCCGCGCGACTTCACCGACGACGTCATCGCCGCGATGGCCGAGACGCCCAACGTCATGCACCAGCTGCACATGCCGCTCCAGTCCGGCTCGGACGACGTGCTGCGCGCGATGCGGCGCTCGTACCGCCAGGACCGCTACCTCGGGATCATCGACCGCGTGCGCACCGCGATGCCCGACGCGGCGATCTCGACGGACATCATCGTCGGCTTCCCCGGCGAGACCGAGGCCGACTTCGAGCAGACCCTGCACGCCGTCCGCGAGGCGCGCTTCGCCAACGCGTTCACGTTCCAGTACTCCAAGCGCCCCGGGACCCCGGCCGCCACGATGGACGGCCAGATCCCCAAGGCCGTCGTGCAGGAGCGCTACGAGCGCCTGGTCGCCCTCCAGGACGACATCTCCTGGGACGAGAACAAGAAGCAGGTCGGCCGCACCCTCGACGTCCTCGTCGCGGAGGGGGAGGGCCGCAAGGACGAGTCCACGGCCCGGCTGTCCGGCCGCGCGCCCGACAACCGCCTCGTGCACTTCCAACGGCCCGACGAGGACGTGCGCCCCGGCGACGTCGTCACCGTCGAGATCACGTACGCGGCCCCGCACCACCTGCTCGCCGAAGGCCCCACGCGAGCGGTCCGCCGCACGCGCGCCGGGGACGCGTGGGCCAAGCGCGCCGGCGCGCCCGCGCCCGCCCCGGGCGTCCTGCTGGGCCTGCCGACGGTCGGCCCGCCCCCGGCCGCCCCGGCGGCCGAAACCGCGGCCTGCCGAGTCGACTGACAGCGGGCGCCGCCCCATGCGGGCCGCGCACGCGCGTCAGCCGCGCCGGTTCCAGGCGGTCATCACCGGTTCGCCGTGCTCGAAGCCGAGGTCGGACACGCCCGCGGTGGCGAGCGCGAACAGCCTGCCGTCCGCAGGCGGCAGGCCGAGCCAGCGGGCCGTGAGGACGCGGAGCACGTGTCCGTGCGCCACCAGGGCCACGTCGTCACCGGCGTCCAGGACCGGGCGTACGCGCTCCAGCACCCGGTCGACGCGCGCGCCGACGTCGGACACCTGCTCGCCCGGATGGTCCGCGTCACCCGAGACGACGCCGTCGCGCCACAGGTACCAGCCCGGAACCGTCTCGCGGATCTGCGGCGTGGTCAGGCCCTCGTAGCCGCCGTAGTCCCACTCCATGATGTCCGGGTCGAGCCCGGTGTCCGGCAGGCCCGCAAGGACGGCCGTCGCCCTGGCCCGCCGCAGCGGGCTGACGAGGACGAGCGCGAAGTCCCGGTCGGCGACGAGCTTTCCCGCCGCACGCGCCTGCTCCTCACCGGTCGGGGTGAGCGGAATGTCGGTGCGGCCGGTGTGCCGGTGGTCCCGGCTCCACTCCGTCTCGCCGTGCCTGATGATGGTGAGCTGCGCCATGAGCCCATAAGAACACGCCCGGTACTCTCGTGCCGTGCTTGTTGCCGCTGCCGTGTGTCCTCATCCGCCTTTGCTCGTGCCCGACCTGGCCGCAGGTGCCGCGGGCGAGTTGGAGGCGTTGCGCGAGGCGTGTGACGCCGCCGTCGCGGCGCTGGCCGCCGCGCGCCCCGACCGCATCGTCGTGGTCGGCACCGGCCCCGAATCGGCGGACTTCCCCCGGGGCGGCGCCGGGACGTTCGCGCCGCTGGGCGTCAACCTCTCGGTGAGCCTGGGCGCCGGGGGTTCCGGCGACGTCGAGGAGCGGATGCCGCTGTCCCTGGCGATGGCCGCGTGGCTGCTGGGCCGCACACGTGTGGACGTACCCGTGTCCGGACTCGCGGTCGCGGCGGACGCCGACGCCGCCGACTGCCTGGCCTCGGGAGCCGCCTTGGTCGCGGGCGACGAACGGATCGCCCTGCTCGTGATGGGCGACGGCAGTGCCTGCCGTACCGAGAAGGCGCCGGGCTACCTGGACGAACGGGCCGAGCCCTACGACGCGGCCGTCGCGCTGGCGCTGGCGGACGCCGACGTCCTGGCGCTCGCGGCGCTCGACCCCGACCTGTCCGACGAACTGTGGGTGGCGGGCCGCGCCGCGTGGCAGGTGCTCGCCGGAGCGGCGGACGGCGCCGAACTCGCCGGGCGCCTGACGTACGACGACGCGCCTTACGGAGTCGGGTACTTCGTGGCCGTGTGGGGCGCCTGACAGATCCGCGTACGCGGTTGCCCATCGGCCGGAAGGCCCGCCCGAACGCCCCGGATCGCCGAACGCCCCCGGAACGCCGAACGCCGACGGCCACGGGAGCGATCCCGTGGCCGTCGGCGCTGCGAACCTGTGCTTGTGGTCTGTCCGGTCTGAGTGTCGTCCCGCCCCACCGGCCCGCACGGGCCGTCAGGCGGACGTCAGGCGGGCGGGTTCTGCTCCGGCGGCGCCTCGCCCGCCGGCGGGGCTTCGGGGGTCGCCTCCGGCGTGGCCGGGGGTGTGGCCGGGGGTTGCGCCTCGCCCGGTACACCCAGCGCGCCCTTCGCCTGCTCGGCGGCGCTGTCGATCTTGTCGCCGTGCTTGCCGCCGGTCTTCTTGTCGACCATGTCGGCCGCCTTGTCGACGCCCTGTCCGACCTTGTCGCCGTGCGGGGCCAGCTTTTCCTTGATGGTGTCCAAGAGACCCATGTCCTGCTCTCCTTCGGACTCCCGGCCCGAGCCGACAGGCTTCGGGACCGTGGTCAGAGTTGCGGTGGAAGCACCACCCGCGGCCTCCGGGACGGCATCCTCGGCGTTCTTGCCGCCGCAGCACGGTCCGGAATCCTGGGCGGGGACGCAACACTCGGTTGCGGGCCGCTCCTCGACGAGGGTTCCGACGCTCCCCGCCTGCTCCGGCTCCGGTGAGCCGGGCTCCTGTGCGGTCTCTTCCGTAGAATTGCGCCTGAACCAGTCGAAAACGCCCATTTCTTGCTCCTTGACCCTACGACGGACGTGGCGGATGTGCATGTCGTGCCGCAGGACAACGAGTCCGGGGTGCGCGCGGTTATGTGACCGCGCCCGGGCGTACCGCATCGGGTGACGGTACGTAGCCGCTGTTCCGGCAGACTTGTCCCGTGAGTTCGCGATCTCTCCCCGATGCGGCCCCTGCCCAGGGCCGCCCGCGCGTTGTGGCCGTCGTCGGCCCGACCGCCGCAGGCAAGTCCGACCTCGGCGTCGCCCTGGCACAGGCGCTGGGCGGCGACGTCGTCAACACCGACTCGATGCAGCTGTACCGGGGCATGGACATCGGCACCGCCAAGTTGACGCTCGCCGAGCGGCGCGGCGTGCCGCACCACCTGCTGGACGTATGGGACGTGACGCGGACCGCCAGCGTCGCCGAGTACCAGCAGGACGCTCGGGCGGTCGTGGACCAACTGCTCGCGGCCGGGCGCACCCCGGTGCTGGTGGGCGGCTCGGGACTGTATGTCCGCGCGGTCGTCGACGACCTGGAGTTCCCCGGCACCGATCCCGAGGTGCGCGCCCGGCTGGAACGCGAGCTGGAGGCAGACGGCACCGGCCCGCTGCACGCCCGCCTCGCCGGCCTCGACCCGGCCGCCGCCGCCGCGATCCTGCCCAGCAACGGTCGGCGCATCGTGCGCGCGCTGGAGGTCATCGAGATCACCGGGCGGCCGTTCACCGCGACGCTGCCCGGTCCGGTCCCGGTGTACGACTGCGTGCAGATCGGCGTCGACGTGCCGCGGCCGGTGCTGGACGAGCGCATCGACGCGCGGGTCCAGCGCATGTGGCGCGACGGTTTGGTGGACGAGGTGCGGGCGCTGGAGCAACTGGGGCTGCGGGACGGGTTGACGGCGTCGCGGGCGCTCGGCTACGCCCAGGTGCTGCGGCAGCTCACCGGCGACATGAGCGAGGCCGAGGCGAAAGAGGACACGGCGCGGGCCACGCGGCGGTTCGCGCGGCGGCAGGACACGTGGTTCCGGCGGGACCGGCGCGTGCGGTGGCTCGCGTACGACCGGCCGGATCTCGTGGCGGAGTCGCTGCGGCAAATCGCGTTCGGCACTGCCGAGGGTGAGGAAGGCGGGGAAAGCGCGGAAGGCGGCCGCGCGGAGGTCAACGGCGGCGCGGGCTTCGACGGGGGCGCAGGCTTCGGCGGGGGCGCGGGGGATGCGCCGGCTGACGGCCTGGGGACGGGCCGCGGGGGCAGTCTCGGCGGTGGCGTGAACGGCGGTGTGATCGGGGGAGTCGACGGCGGCGTCAACGGGGGAGTCAACGGCGGGGTCGGCGGCGGGATGTAGGCGTGCGGGATGTAGGCGGGCGGGGTGCAGGCGGGGGCGCGGGCCGGCCCGTGTCTTTGGCCGCTTGTGCTTGCGGCGGGCCGGGTGGTCTTGCCGCCGCCCGTCCGGTCCGCCGCCTCGGTGGCAGTTCGAGTGGCTGTTCGAGCGGGTGTTCGACCTTCCGGAGCCTTCGTCGGTCTGAGTGAACTTCCGTCCTGTGGCCCGATTTTGGCTGTGCGGGGTGGGGCGGGAGTGGCACGGTGGATGCGTCGTTGTCGCGTCCGGGGGAGGTCTTCATGGCCGTATCACCGCCACAGCCAGGGCAGTTCGCGCCGTCCGGGCGCGCCCGCAGGGCCGTGCTGCGGGTGCGCCGCGGCTGGGCCGCGGGCATCGCCGCCGCCGCACTGCTGGTCGGCGCCGCCCCGATTGCCTCCGCACATCCGGACCCGGGCGGGGATTTCCCCAAGGTCCCGGTGATGACCGGGTACGGCGGCGCGGTGTCCAGCGTCGATCCGGACGCCACCCGCGTCGGCCTGGAGGTGCTGCGGCGAGGCGGCAACGCGGTCGACGCCGCGGTCGCCACTGCCGCCGCCCTCGGCGTGACGGAGCCGTACTCGGCGGGGATCGGCGGTGGCGGCTACTTCGTCTACTACGACGCCAAATCGCGTACGGTCCGCACGATCGACGGCCGCGAGACCGCGCCCTTCCGGATGACCGCGACGTCGTTCATCGACCCCGCGACCGGGCTGCCCCTGCCGTTCGACCAGGGCGTCAACTCCGGGCTGTCGGTGGGTGTTCCGGGCACTCCGGCGACCTGGGAGGCCGCGCTGCGCCGCTGGGGCACGCTGTCGCTGCGGCAGGCACTCGACCCCGCCGCCGCGCTGGCCGCGCGCGGGTTCGTCGTCGACGAGACCTTCCAGGCGCAGACCGCGGCCAACCAGTCTCGGTTCGACGACATCGTGCCCACCCGCGACCTGTTCCTGCCAGGCGGCCAACCGCCAGCCGTGGGAAGCACGTTCCGCAACCCGGATCTGGCCCGCACGTACCGCGACATGGGCAGGTACGGCGTCGACTGGCTCTACCGGGGCGCGCTGGGCCGCGAGGTCGTCCAGACCGTCAAGGCCCCGCCGGTCGCGCCCGACGCGGACCGCGTCTTCCGGCCCGGCCTGATGGAGACCCGCGATCTCGCCAAGTACTCCGTGGTCGACCGCAACCCCACCCGGGCCGACTACCGCGGCGTCACCGTCTACGGCATGGCACCGTCGTCCTCCGGAGGCATCACCGTCGGCGAGGCACTGAACATCCTGGAGACCGTCGACCTCGGGGGCATGGACGCGGTCACCGCCACGCACTACTACCTCGAAGCCTCGCGCCTGGCGTTCGCCGACCGGAACCGCTACATCGGCGACCCGGCCTTCGTGGACGTACCGCAACGCCCGCTGCTGAACCAGGGGTTCGCCAAGGAACGGGCCTGCCTGATCGATCCCGCGAAGGCGTCCGTGAGCCCGGTGCCGCCTGGTGACCCGAGCCCGCCTTACCAGGGCTGCCCGGCGGCCACCGGCGCCGGCGACGCGGAGCCGTACGAGGGCCAGTCGACGACCCACCTGGTGGCGGCGGACCGCTGGGGCAACGTCGTCGCGTACAACCTGACGATCGAGCAGACCGGCGGCAGCGCCATCACCGTTCCGGGGCGCGGCTTCCTGCTCAACAACGAGCTCACCGACTTCAGCTTCGCGCCGGCCAACCCGTCCGTGCCTGACCCGAACCTGCCGGCCCCGGGCAAGCGCCCGCGCAGCAGCATGGCGCCGACCATCGTGCTGGAGGACGGGAAGCCGCTGCTGGCGGTCGGTTCGCCGGGCGGGGCCACGATCATCACCACGGTGCTCCAGACCCTGGTCGGCCGGCTCGACCTGGGCATGACCCTGCCCGAGGCGCTCGCCGCACCACGACTGTCCCAGCGCAACGGCGCGGCGACCGAGGCGGAGCCGTCCGTCCCGGCCGCGCTGCGCGCCGCACTGGAGGCACGCGGCCACGTCCTGCGGGAGAACCCGGAGATCGGCGCGGCGACCGCGCTGGAGTTCCTGCCACGAGGTCGCATCCAAGCCGTCGCCGAACCCACCCGCCGCGGTGGCGGCTCGGCGGCGGTGGTGCGGCCGGGCTAGGTCGTGTCTTCAAATTCTCGCCGGGCCCGCGAACCGTGGCACGCCCCCGCGCCGCGGTGAGGGCCGTTCGCCGGCCCAACCACGCC
>NZ_JBEZFP010000129.1:0-26171 GCF_040649515.1 Streptodolium elevatio | reverse complement strand
GGGGCGCCGCAGTCCGGGGCGCCGCAGTCCGGGGCGCCGCAGTCCGGGGCGCCGCAGTCCGGGGCGCCGCTGTCCGGGGCGCCGCAGTCCGGACACCCGCACCCGCGGCCGCCCGCGCAGGGACAGCCCTTCCTGGCCCCGTCCGGCCTGGCCTATCCGCCCCCGCAGGCACCGAACCTGCACGAACAGCCGACTCCTGCGGGGGCGTTCCCGTCGCCCGGGCCCGCGTACGGCCCACCGCCCACGCCGTACGGCGCCATGCCCCCGCCCGGGGCACACCTCGTCGGCCCGGCGGGCTCCGGTTCGAGCGGGCGCGACAGCTCGGCCGACCCCAAGCGCCGCGCCCTGCTGATAGGCGGCGCCGCGGCATCGGTGGCCGCCGTCGGCGGCATCGCCGCCTGGCTGCTGACCAGGTCGGACGGGGGCGGCGACGGCGCCGAGAGCGTGGGCGATGGCCCCGGCGCCACGGGCGACCCCACCAAACCCGCGCAAGGCGGCAGCACTTCCTCGCCGAACGCACCCAAGCCGGTGTACAAGATCGGCCTGCAAGCCGGACTCTCCGGCGAGAACTCGGCGCTGGGCATCAACGTGCAAAACGGCGTGACGCTGGCCGTCGAGCAGGCCAACCAGCGGGGCGACCTGGCGTTCACCGTCGAACTGGTGAGCGCGGACGACCAGGCCAAAGAGGCCAACTCCCCCGCCGCCGCCCGGAAGTTGATCGACGCGGAGGTGATCGCGGTCGTCGGACCGGTATTCTCCGGACCCACCCGCGCGGCCGCCAACCTCTACGAAGACGCCGGTCTGGCCTGCGTCTCCCCGTCCGCGACCAACCCGTCCCTCACCCAGATGGGGTACTCCTTCTTCAACCGCGCCACCCCGCACGACTACAACCAGGGCACCGAGATCGCGAACTACCTGGTCAAGAAGGTCAAGGCCGCCTCGGTCCTGGTGGTCGACGACAAGTCCGAGTACGCGACCGGTCTCGCCGAGGCCGTCCGCAAGGGTGTGGGCAACGCCGCCACCGTCACACCCCGGAGCATCGCGCGCGACACACCGGACTCCGTCGCCGCCGCGCTGGAGGCGAAGAACTCCAATGTCGCCGCCGTGGTCTACGCCGGCTACTACCAGGACGCGGCGCCGTTCGCGATGGACCTCACCGAAGCCGGCTACAAGGGAGCGCGCGTCGGGCCGGACGGCGTCGCCGACGACAACTTCGTCAAACTCGCCGGCGCGGCGTCCGAGGGCTGGTTCCTGACCGTCCCCGCGGTGGACGCCAACGCCGAGCCCGCACTGCGGGACTTCGCGGCCGCGTACCAGGCGAAGTTCTCCGACAAACCGGGCACCTACTGCGCCGAGGCGTTCGACGTCGTCAACCTCGTCGTCGCGGCGATCAAGTCGCTCGGCGGCCAGAAGCCCACCCGCGCGGCGATGAAGGGCGCCATCCGCGCCATCCGCTACCAGAGCCCGGTCAAGGAGTACGCATTCGACCGCGCCACCGGGGAGTTCGCCGGCTCCGGCGCGATCTACGGCTACGAGGTCAAAGCCTCGAAGATCACCTACGCCGGCAGCATCCGCAGCCTCACCGGCGGCTGATCCCCCGGATGCCCGATCGGGCCCGGCCCGCGCCTTGCGGCGTGGCGGCCGGGCCCGATGCCGTACTGCGCCGGGTCAGCCCTGCGCCCACTCCCGCTGGACCTTCAAGTCGTCGCGCAGCTCGGCCAGTTGCTCGGCGACGCGGACCGGTGCCGTACCACCGCGCCCGTCCCGCGAGCGGATCGAGCCGAGGACGGTCAGCACGCCGCGCACCTCCGGCGTCAACTCGGGCGAGATCTCGGCCAGTTGCGCATCCGTGAGGTCCCACAGTTCGAGGCCGCGCGGCTCGCAGTACTTGACGCAGGCACCCGCCACCTCGTGCGCGATGCGGAACGGCGTGCCCTGCTTGACCAGCCACTCCGCGATGTCGGTCGCGAGCGAGAACCCGGCCGGCGCCAGCTCCTCCATGCGCTCGCGGCGGAACCGCAGCGTCGCGACCATCCCGGTGAACGCCGGCAGCAGCACCTCGAGCGTGTCGATGCTGTCGAACACCGGCTCCTTGTCCTCCTGCAGATCGCGGTTGTACGCGAGCGGGAGGGCCTTGAGGGTGGCCATGAGCCCGGTCAGATTGCCGATCAGGCGCCCGGACTTGCCGCGCGCCAGCTCGGCGATGTCCGGATTCTTCTTCTGCGGCATGATCGACGAGCCGGTGGAGTACGCGTCGTGCAGGTCGACGAAGGAGAACTCCTTCGTGTTCCAGATGATGATCTCCTCCGCCAACCGCGACAGGTTGACGCCGAGCATCGCGGTGACGAACGCGAACTCCGCCGCGAAGTCGCGGCTCGCGGTGCCGTCGATGGAGTTCCCCGCCGAGGCGCTGAAGCCCAGGTCGCGGGCCACCGACTCCGGGTCGAGGCCGAGTGACGAGCCGGCGAGCGCGCCCGAGCCGTACGCCGATACATCCGCCCGGCGGTCCCAGTCCCGCAGCCGGTCCGCGTCCCGTGCGAACGCCTGGACGTGCGCGAGCAGATGGTGGGCGAGCAGCACCGGCTGCGCGTGCTGGAGATGGGTGCGGCCCGGCATCGCGACGTCGAGATTGGCCTCGGCCTGGCCGACCAGGGCCTCCTGGAGGTCGGCGAGCAGCGACCCGATCGCGCGCCCGTGGTCGCGCAGGTACATCCGGCCCAGCGTGGCGATCTGGTCGTTGCGCGAGCGCCCCGCGCGCAGCTTGCCGCCGAGGTCGGGGCCGAGGCGTTCGAGCAGGCCGCGCTCCAGCGCGGTGTGCACGTCCTCGTCCGCCACGGTCGCGGTGAACGTGCCGGCGGCGACGTCCGCCTCCAGCCGGTCCAGGCCCTCCAGCATGCGGGCGAGCTCGTCGTCGGCCAGCAGCCCGGCCTTGTGCAGGACACGGGCGTGCGCGCGTGAACCGGCGATGTCGTACGGCGCGAGCCGCCAGTCGAAATGCACCGATGCCGACAGCTTCGTCAGCGCCTCGCTCGGGCCGTCGGAGAACCGGCCGCCCCACAGACGGGTGGTCTCCTGCTCGTTCGTCACTTTCCTGCCTTCTCCCTGGTACCGGTTGCACGGGTCACGCGGGCCCGACCTTACTGCTTGAGGTCCCGGCCGGCCGCGATCTTGCTCGACAGGCCGAAGATCTCGATGAAGCCCTTGGCCTGCGACTGGTCGAACGTGTCGCCCGTGTCGTACGTGGCCAGGTTGAAGTCGTACAGCGACGATTCGCTGCGCCGACCGGTGACCGTCGCACGGCCGCCGTGCAGGGTCATGCGGATGTCCCCGGACACGTGCTCGTTCGCCTCGGCGATGAAGCCGTCCAGCGCACGCTTGAGCGGCGAGAACCACAGGCCGTCGTACACCAGTTCCGCCCAGCGCTGCTCCACCTGCCGCTTGTAGCGGGCCAGCTCGCGTTCGACGGTGACGTTCTCCAGCTCGGTGTGCGCGGTGATGAGCGCGATGGCACCCGGCGCCTCGTAGATCTCCCGGCTCTTGATGCCGACGAGCCGGTCCTCGACCATGTCGATACGGCCGACGCCCTGGTCGCCCGCCCGGCGGTTCAGCTCCTCGATGGCCTGCAGGACGGTGACCGGGCGGCCGTCGATCGCGACCGGAACGCCGGACCTGAAGGTGATGACGACCTCGTCGGCGTCGCGCGGCGTCGCCGGGTTCTGCGTGTACTCGTACACGTCCTCGATCGGGCCGTTCCAGATGTCCTCCAGGAACCCGGTCTCCACCGCCCGCCCGAAGACGTTCTGGTCGATCGAGTACGGCGACTTCTTGCTGGTGGCGATCGGCAGGCTGTTGGCCTCCGCGAAGGCGATGGCCTTGTCGCGGGTCATCGCGTAGTCGCGCACCGGCGCGATGCACTTGAGCTCGGGGGCCAGCGACGCGATGCCCACCTCGAAGCGGACCTGGTCGTTGCCCTTGCCGGTGCAGCCGTGCGCGACCGTGGTGGCGCCGTGCTTCTTGGCGGCGGACACCAGGTGCTTCACGATGACGGGCCGGGACAGCGAGGAGACCAGCGGGTACTGGTCCATGTAGCGGGCGTTGGCCTTGATCGCGGGCAGGCAGTACTCGTCCGCGAACTCGTCGCGGGCGTCCGCCACCTCGGCCTCGACCGCACCGCAGGCGAGCGCCCGCTTGCGGATGACCTCGAGGTCCTCGCCGCCCTGGCCGACGTCGACGGCCACCGCGATGACCTCGGCGCCGGTCTCCTCAGCGATCCAGCCGATGCAGACCGAGGTGTCCAGCCCTCCGGAGTATGCGAGTACGACGCGCTCGGTCACGAGCCTTGCTCCATTCGGTTCAGCCGCCGAGCCGGGCGGATCGGCGGCGTTCGTTCAGGTCCTGCGGGTGTTCCGGCCTCAGGTGCTTCGGGCCTCAGTACTGCGGGTCTTCGGGCGCCCCGGGTGGGTCAGGTCCCTCCAGTGCCGCAAATCTTCGGGTGATCGGGTGATCGGGTCTTCCGTTGTTCGGGTCTTCCGGTGTTCAGGTGTCGCGGGTCTTCGGCGGGGCCTGCGCCAAGCCCCGCAAGGGTGTCCCCGGCGACCCCGGTCCTCAGTCTCGCGCCGCCGCGGACCGGCCGCCCTCGGCGAGCGCGACCAGATGGGCGACCAGTGCGGCCCCGCCCTCGGGGTCGCGGCACACCAGCAGGATGGTGTCGTCGCCCGCGATTGTGCCCAGGATCTCGCGGCTGTCGGCGTGGTCCATCGCCGAGGCGAGGAACTGCGCCGCTCCGGGCGGGGTACGGACCACGACGAGATTGCCGGAGGCCTCCGCCGAGACCATGAGCTCCCCGGCGAGCCGGGCCAACCGGCCCTCGCTCACCGAGTCGTCGGAAGGTACGCGCGGGGTGCGGTCGCCGCCCTCCGCGGGAACGGCGTAGATCAGCGCGCCCTGGCCGTCGCGGATCTTCACCGCCCCCAACTCGTCGAGATCGCGCGACAGCGTGGCCTGGGTGACGGCGAGGCCGTCGTCGGCGAGCAGCGCGGCAAGTTGCGCCTGGGACCGGATGCGGTGCCGGGTCAGGATGTCCACGATGCGCCCGTGGCGTGCGGCACGGGTGCTCGGCACCGCGTACACGCCTTCGGGGGCGGGCGTGGGCATGGTCTCTTGCTCGTTGCTCATGACGACCTCGCCTACCTTCGGACTCGTCGTCGGCCGCGCGGGTGCGGCACCGCGTGCGTGATGGTCACCGGGAGCCTCCCGCGGCCGAAGCGGCGGACGCCGCGTCGAGGATCTGGGGCAGCGCCGCGATCAGCTCGGCCACGTCGGCGTCGTCGACGACCAGCGGAGGAGCGAGCCTGATGACGTCCGGCGCCACCGCGTTGACCAGGAAGCCGGCGTCGCCCGCGGCGTCGGCGACCTGACCCGCGACGGGTGCGGTCAGCACAATACCCAGCAGCAGGCCCGCGCCACGCACATGATCGACCAACGGGTGTCCCAGCGCCTCGACGCCGGCCTTGATGTGCGCGCCGAGCGCGCGGGTCCGGTC
Organism: Streptodolium elevatio; assembly: GCF_040649515.1. GTDB lineage: Bacteria > Actinomycetota > Actinomycetes > Streptomycetales > Streptomycetaceae > Yinghuangia > Yinghuangia elevatio. The sequence goes on along the minus strand of NZ_JBEZFP010000129.1, from coordinate 20,629 downwards.
CAGCAGCCCGTCGGCGGCCAGCGTGTCGAACACCGCGAGACCCGCCGCGCAGCACACCGGGTTTCCGCCGAACGTGGAGGCGTGCTGGCCGGGGGCCAGCAGCTCCGCGGCGGCACCGAACGCGACGCACGCCCCGAGCGGCAGGCCGCCCCCGATGCCCTTGGCCAGGGTCATGACGTCGGGCTGCACGCCCCCGAAGTACGGGTCCTGGTGCGCGAACCAGTAGCCGGTGCGCCCGGTGCCGGTCTGCACCTCGTCGAGCATGAGCAGCGCGCCGCGCTCGGTGGTGATCTCGCGGGCCCGTTCGAGGTAGCCGGGCGGCAGCGGCCGTACGCCGAACTCGCCCTGGATGGGCTCCAGGAGCACGGCCGCGGTCCGCTCGGTGACCGCCGCGTCGAGGGCGTCGATGTCGCCGAACGGGACGTACTTCACGCCGCCGGGCAGTGGCTCGAATCCCTCCCGCTTGCCGGGCTGGCCGGTCAGCGCGAGCGATCCCATCGTGCGGCCGTGGAACGAGCCTTCGGCCGTGACGACCTCGGGCCGCCCGGTCTTACGCGCGATCTTGAAGGCCGCCTCGTTCGCCTCGGCGCCGGAGTTGCAGAAGAACACCCGGCCGTCCCGGCCGGTCAGGCCGAGGATCCGCTCGGCCAGTTCGACGGCGCGGGTCGAGATGAACAGGTTCGAGACGTGGCCGACCGTGGAGATCTGCGTGGTGACCGCGTCGATGATCGCCGGGTGGGCGTGGCCCAGCACGTTGACCGCGACCCCGGACAGGAAGTCGGTGTACTCCCGGCCGTCGGCGTCCACGACATGGGCGCCCTTGCCGGACACCAGAGCGACCTTCGGCTGCCCGAGCGACGGCATGAGCGCACCGCCCCAACGCTGCTGGTACGCCTCGTTGGTCTCCGGGTGGCCCGGCGCCCCGGCCGCCGTCCCGCTTTGCTCCGTCATGCGCCCGCCCCCTGGTTCTGTGCCGGGACGACCATGGTCCCGACGCCTTCGTCGGTGAACACCTCGAGCAGCAGCGAGTGCGCGACCCGGCCGTCGAGGACGTGGGCCGCCTTGACGCCGGCCCGCACGGCGCGCAGGCACGCCTCCATCTTCGGGACCATGCCGCTGGCCAGCGTCGGCAGCAGCTCCGCCAACTCGTCGGCGTCGAGGCGGCTGATGACCTCGTCGCTGTTGGGCCAGTCCGCGTAGAGGCCTTCGACGTCGGTGAGCACGACCAGGCGCTCTGCACCGAGGGACGCAGCCAGGGCCGCGGCGGCGGTGTCGGCGTTGACGTTGTAGACGTGTCCGTCGGCGCCGCGGGCGACCGAGGAGATGACGGGGATGCGGCCGTCCTCCAGCAGCGCGGCGATGGCCCCCGGGTTGACCTCGACGATGTCGCCGACCAGGCCGATGTCGACCAGCTCGCCGTCGACGACGGCGTGCCGCTTCTCGGCGGTCATGGTGTGCGCGTCCTCGCCGGTCATACCGACCGCGAACGGGCCGTGCTCGTTGACCAGGCCGACGATTTCGCGCTGCACCTGGCCCGCGAGGACCATGCGCACGATGTCCATGGCCTCAGGGGTGGTGACCCGCAGGCCGCCCGCGAAGGTGGACTCCAGGCCGAGCTTGTCCAGGTGCGCGCTGATCTGCGGGCCGCCGCCGTGCACGATCACCGGCTTGAGGCCGGCGAAGCGCAGGAAGACGACGTCCTGGGCGAAGGCGCGCTTGAGTGCGTCGTCGACCATGGCGTTGCCGCCGAACTTGATGACGACGGTCTTGCCGTAGTAGTGCTCCAGCCACGGCAGTGCCTCGATGAGGGTGTGCGCCTTGCCGAGCGCCACGTTGTGGCGTGCGGCCCGGATCGCTTTGCCCACGGACTCGGTCTTCACTGTGCTCCCCCCGGACGGGTTCTGGTCGGTTGCAGCAGTCATGACGAGTACGCCGAGTTCTCGTGGACGTATTCGGCGGTCAGGTCGTTGGTCCACACGGTGACGGCCTCGCCGCCCGCGTTGAGCCGGGCCGTGATGCGCACCTCGCGGCCGGTCATGTCGACCAGGTCGCGGTCCTCGCCGACGGCGCCGCCCTTGCAGACCCACACGCCGTTGATGGCGACGTCGAGCCGGTCCGGGTCGAACTCGGCGGAGGTGGTGCCGATCGCCGAGAGCACCCGGCCCCAGTTGGGGTCCTCGCCGTGGATCGCGCACTTGAGCAGGTTGTTGCGGGCGATCGACCGGGCGACCTGGAGCGCGTCGGCCTCGGTGGCCGCGCCCTCGACCTCGACGGCGATGTCCTTGCTCGCCCCCTCGGCGTCGGCGATGAGCTGGCGCGCGAGGTCGGCGCACACGGCGCGCACCGCCTCGGCGAACTCGCCCGTCTCGGGCGCGACTCCGGACGCCCCGGAGGCGAGCAGCAGCACGGTGTCGTTGGTCGACATGCAGCCGTCGGAGTCCACCCGGTCGAACGTGGTGCGGGTGGCCGCCCGCAGCGCGGTGTCCAGCGCGTCGGCGGGGACGTCGGCGTCGGTGGTCAGCACGACGAGCATGGTGGCGAGGCCGGGGGCGAGCATGCCCGCGCCCTTGGCCATGCCGCCGACGATCCATCCGGTGCCGCCCGCAGTCGCGACCTTGTGCACGGTGTCGGTGGTCTTGATGGCCACGGCCGCGGCCTCGCCGCCGTCCGCGGACAGCTCCGCCGCGGCCGCGTCGACGCCGGGCAGCAGCTTGTCCATCGGGAGCTGCAGGCCGATCAGGCCGGTCGAGCACACCGCGACCTCACCGGCGTTGAGGCCGAGGGCCGTGGCGACCTGCTCGGCGGTGCGGTGGGTGTTCTGGAAGCCCTCGGGGCCGGTGCAGGCGTTGGCGCCGCCGGAGTTGAGCACCACGGCCTGGAGTCGGCCGCCGGTGAGCACCTGCCGCGACCACAGGACCGGAGCGGCCTGCACGCGGTTGGCGGTGAAGACGCCCGCGGCCGCGAGCGACGGGCCGTCGTTGACCACCAAGGCGACGTCGGTCGCGCCGGTCGTCTTGAGGCCGGCCGCGACGCCCGACGCCCGGAATCCTGCTGCTGCGGTGACGCTCACGGTGCAACCCCCGTCTTGCTCAGTCCCAGGTCCTCGGCGAGGCCGAGGGCGATGTTCGTGCTCTGCACCGCGCCGCCCGCGGTGCCCTTGGCCAGGTTGTCGATCGCGCCCACGGCGACCAGTCGCCCGGCCCGCTCGTCGACGGTGACCTGGATCAGCGCCGTGTTGGCGCCGTAGACCATGGCCGTCGCCGGCCACTGCCCCTCGGGCAGGAGGTGGACGAACGGCTCGGCGGCATACGCCTTCTCGTACGCCTCGCGCACCTGCGCGGTGCTCACGCCCGGCTTGATCTTCGCCGTGCAGGTCGCGAGGATGCCGCGCGACATCGGGACGAGGGTCGGCGTGAAGGAGACCGTGACCGGCCCGCCCGCGACGGCGGCGAGGCCCTGGCCGATCTCCGGGGTGTGCCGGTGCACGCCGCCGACGCCGTACGCACTCGCGGACCCCATGACCTCGCTGCCGAGCAGGTGCGTCTTCGGCGACTTGCCCGCACCCGAGGTGCCGGACGCGGCGACGATCACGACGTCCGGCTCGACCAGGCCCTCGGCGAACGCCGGGAAGCAGCTGAGCAGCGAGACCGTCGGGTAGCAGCCGGGCACGGCGATGCGCTTGGTGCCGCGCAGCAGATCGCGCGCACCGGGCAGTTCCGGCAGGCCGTACGGCCAGGTGCCGGCGTGCTCGGAGCCGTAGAAGTGCTCCCAGTCGGCCGCGTCGTGGAGCCGGAAGTCGGCGCCGCAGTCGACGACGAGCACGTCGTCGCCGAGCTGCCGGGCGATCTCCGCGGACTGCCCGTGCGGCAGGGCGAGGAAGACGACGTCGTGCCCGGCCAGCGCGTCGACCGTCGTCTCGGACAGCACGCGGTCGGCCAACGGGACCAGGTGCGGCTGCAGCGCGCCCAGGCGCTGGCCGGCGTTGGACCCCGCGGTGAGCGTGCCGACCTCGAAGTGTGGATGTGCGAGCAGCAGCCGGAGAATCTCTCCGCCCGCATAGCCGCTGGCTCCCGCCAGTGCCGCCGTGACCCCCATGGTCGCCTCCTCCCGACGGAATGAATATACGGAGGAGCGAAGTTTTATGCAAACACGTTCCGCGGTCGCCGCGCCGTCCCGCCGTCGGCCGACGCTCCATTTACGACGATTACGACGATACTTCGGGCATGGTCGACGATACGTCCGGCGTCGCCGCAGGGCCGCGACCTAGGATCGCCGGCATGGTGCTGCGACCGGCTCAGGTGAACATCAAAGCCCTAGACGCGCCGGCGATCGGCCGCTTCTGGGCGGAAGCGCTCGGCTGGAACGCCTTCAGCCCCGGCGCGACCACCTACGTCGGACCCGCCGACGACTTCGTCTGGCCGGACCCGGTCGCTGTCGGCATCGACGTCGTCCCCGTCCCGGAACCCAAGACGGCGGCCAAGAACCGCACGCACCTCGATCTCGCCACCACCTCCGCGGCCCACCACACCGAGTTGGTCGCCCGGCTCCGGACCCTCGGTGCGACGCCCGCCGACGTGGGCCAGGGCGACGTGCCGTGGACGGTGCTCGCCGACCCCGAGGGCAACGAGTTCTGCGTGCTGGAGCCCCGGGAGATCTACCGGGACACCGGGCCGATCGCCGCGATCGTGGTCGACTGCGAGGACCCGCACGCCATGGCTCGGTTCTGGGGCGAGGCCGTGGACTGGACCCTGCACGAGGTGACCGACGGCATCGCGCGACTGCGCTCCGCCAAGGGCGTCGGCCCGTACCTCGAGTTCCTCCGCACGCGCGGCACCAAGACCGTGCCGGACCGCATCCACCTCGACCTACTGCCGTACCCCGGCGACGACAAGGCAGCAGAGGTCGCCCGGCTGCGCGCGCTCGGCGCCACCGACCACGACCTCGGCCAGGGCGACACCCCGTGGACGGTCCTTGCCGACCCGGAAGGCCACGAGTTCTGCGTCCTCGCGCTGTCCTGAGCGCCGAGCGCCCCGTGCGGCAGGTGCCGCGCGGGGCGCTCGGGTGGTGTCTCACCGCAGTTGCCGGCCCAGGAAGACACGGTCTGGGGACCGGCGGCCGGGTCAGGCCAGCGACGCGAGGGCCTTGTTGAAGGTCGCCGACGGACGCATGACGGCGGCGGCCTTGGCCGGGTCGGGCTGGTAGTAGCCGCCGATGTCGGCCGGGGAGCCCTGGACCGCGATCAGCTCCTCGTTGATCGTCTGCTCCTGCTCCGCCAGCGTCTTGGCGAGGGCGGCGAACGCCTCGGCGAGGGGCGCGTCGTCGGTCTGCTTGGCCAGCTCCTGCGCCCAGTACAGCGCGAGGTAGAAGTGGCTGCCGCGGTTGTCGATGCTGCCCACGCGGCGTGCCGGCGACTTGTTCTCGTTGAGGAAGGTGCCCGTCGCGCGGTCGAGGGTGTCCGCGAGGATCTGCGCGCGGGCGTTGTCCGTGGTCTGCGCGAGCTGCTCGAAGCTGACGGCGAGGGCCAGGAACTCGCCCAGGCTGTCCCAGCGCAGGTAGTTCTCCTTGACCAGCTGCTGCACGTGCTTGGGGGCCGAGCCGCCCGCGCCGGTCTCGAAGAGGCCGCCGCCGTTCATCAGCGGGACGACCGACAGCATCTTCGCGCTGGTGCCGAGCTCGAGGATCGGGAACAGGTCGGTCAGGTAGTCGCGCAGCACGTTGCCGGTGACCGAGATGGTGTCCTCGCCGCGGCGGATGCGCTCCAGGGAGAACGCGATCGCGTCGACCGGCGCCATGATCTCGATCTGCAGGCCGGCGGTGTCGTGGTCGCCGAGGTACTTGCGGACCTTCTCGATCAGCTGCGCGTCGTGGGCGCGGTCGGCGTCGAGCCAGAAGACGGCCGGGTTGCCGGTGGCGCGGGCGCGCGTGACGGCGAGCTTCACCCAGTCCTGGATCGGCAGGTCCTTGGTCTGGCACATGCGGAAGATGTCACCCGGCTGGACCGGCTGCTCCAGCACGACCGCGCCGGACGCGTCGACCACGCGCACGGTGCCCTCGGCGGCGATCTCGAACGTCTTGTCGTGGCTGCCGTACTCCTCGGCCTTCTGGGCCATGAGGCCGACGTTGGGCACCGAGCCCATCGTCGCCGGGTCGTACGCGCCGTGTGCCCGGCAGTCGTCGATGACGACCTGGTAGATGCCGGCGTAGCTGCTGTCCGGGATCACCGCGAGCGTGTCGGCCTCCTCGCCGTCCGGGCCCCACATGTGGCCGGAGGTGCGGATCATGGCCGGCATCGAGGCGTCGACGATGACGTCGCTCGGCACGTGCAGGTTGGTGATGCCGCGGTCGGAGTCGACCATCGCCAGGGCCGGGCCCTCGGCGATCTCGGCGTCGAACGAGGCCTTGATCTCGGCGCCCTCGGGCAGCGACTCGAGGCCCTTGAGGATGCCGCCGAGCCCGTCGTTCGGGGTCAGGCCGGCCGCGGCGAGCGTGTCGCCGAAGCGCGCGAACGTCTTGGGGAAGAAGGCGCGTACGACGTGACCGAAGATGATCGGGTCGGAGACCTTCATCATCGTGGCCTTGAGGTGGACCGAGAACAGTACGTCGTCGGCCTTGGCCCGGGTGACCTGGGCGGCCAGGAACTCACGCAGCTTCGCGACGCGCATGACCGATGCGTCGACGACCTCGCCCGCGAGCACCGGTACGGACTCGCGCAGCACGGTGGTCGTGCCGTCCGCGGCGGCGAGCTCGATGCGCAGCGCACCGTCCTCGGCGACGACGGCGGACTTCTCGGTGGAGCGGAAGTCGTCGGCGCCCATGGTGGCGACGTTCGTCTTCGACTCGGGGGTCCAGGCGCCCATGCGGTGCGGGTGCGCCTTGGCGAAGTTCTTCACGGACGCGGGGGCGCGGCGGTCCGAATTGCCCTCGCGGAGCACCGGGTTGACCGCGCTGCCCTTGACCTTGTCGTAGCGCGCGCGGACGTCCTTGTCCTGGTCCGTCTGCGGGTCGTCCGGGTAGTCCGGCAGCACGTAGCCCTGCTGCTGCAGCTCCGTGATCGCGGCCTTGAGCTGCGGGATCGACGCCGAGATGTTCGGCAGCTTGATGATGTTGGCCCCGGGGGTCTTGGCCAGCTCGCCCAGCTCCGCGAGCGCGTCATCAATACGCTGCCCCTCCTCCAGGTACTCCGGGAAGCCGGCGATGATCCGGCCCGCCAGGGAGATGTCGCGGGTCTCGACCGCGACGCCGGCCGTCGAGGCGTACGCCTCGATGATCGGCAGGAAGGAGTACGTCGCCAAGGCCGGGGCCTCGTCGGTGTGCGTATAGATGATGGTCGAGTCAGTCACCGGGTGCTCCGCTCCACGTCTGCAACATTGCTCGACATCAAGATATCCCGTGAACGGCGCTGCCTCGACAGGGCCCCGCCCGCACCCGCCCCCCATTCGGCCGAACGTGGGGCGAGGGCACCCCAGACAGGGATCCAGCGGACATCACACGGGTAAATTCCCGGCCATCATCGAGCCCGGTACCCACCCCGGCGGCGCGCCCGTGACCTGGGCGTCCTACGTTAGAATCTGGCCTTTCACTCACAGCCACGCGCCCGTTCGCAGCACTGTGTCCAGGGCGCGGAACCCGACCGTCGCGCGGCAGCTTGCGCGCCCAGAGACGAACGAGACGAAGTGACCACTCCCCTCGGATCGGACCACCGGATCGAGACCACGGCTCCGGAGTCCCCGTCCCAGGCCCCAGGAACCTTCGGCGAACGCCTCAAGACCCGGCTGCGCGCGGTGCGCCCGGCCGACCTGGTCGTGATGGCGATACCCACGATCATCCTGGCGGTCATGGGCTGGCAGAAGCGGTGGATGACCGACGACGGGCTCATCTTCACCCGCGCCGTCCGCCAGATCCTCGAGGGCAACGGCCCTGTGTACAGCCCCGGGGAGCGCACCGAGACCTCCACAAGTACCGCGTGGCAGTGGCTCCTTGTCGCGGTCGACTGGATCAGCCCCTGGCAACTCGCCGTCACCGCCGTCTACCTCGGCCTCGCCCTGTCGGTGACGGGCCTGTGGCTGGCCCTGGACGGCACCCGCCGCCTGTACCGCGGCGCGAGTTCGGGACGCTTCCTGCTGCCCGCCGGCGCGCTGGTGTTCGTCGCCGTGCCGTCCGTCTGGGACTTCACGACCGCGGGCATGGAGACGGGCCTGATCATCTTCTGGGTGGGGTCGTCCTGGGCCCTGCTCACCTCGGTGTGGCAGCGCGAGCCCGACGAGACGAGCCTGCGCCGGCTGCTGCTGACCAGCGCGTACGTCGGCCTCGGCCCGCTGGTCCGGCCGGACCTCGGCCTGACCATGCTCATCTTCCTGGTGGCGATCGCCCTGCTCACCCGGGCGAACTGGAAGCGCTGCGCGGGCATGCTCGCCGCGGCCGGCTTCCTGCCTGTGGCGTACGAGATCTTCCGCATGGGCTACTACGGCCTGCTCTTCCCGATGCCGGCCCTCACCAAGGAGGCGTCGGACTCGCCGTGGGACCGCGGGTGGGTCTACCTCAAGGACTACGTCAAACCGTACGACCTGTGGATCCCCGCGCTGCTGTTGGCCGCGCTGATCGTGGTGCTGGTGCTCCGCATCCGCCCCGCCCGCCGCACGATGATCGTCGCACTCACCCCCCTGGTCTGCGCCGCGTTCCAGGGCCTGTATGTCGTCAAGGTCGGCGGCGACTTCATGCACGGCCGCATGTGGATGCCGGTCCTGCTGCTGGCCGTCCTCCCGCTCGCACTCACGCCGTTCACCAAGCTCTCCGCCCCGCTGGTGGCCGCCCTGTGCGCGTGGGCCGTGTTCACCGGCGGCTTCCAGCGCACCGGCCACGTCACCTCGCCGCACATCCAGGGCATCTACCTGCCGCAGGTGTGGAACGAGCGCGACATGTACCTGACCTGGACGCAGTCCGACCACCCGGTCAGCCAGCAGGCCCACGTGCGCACGCTGCAGAAGACGTACAGCCAGATCGTGCACGCCATCGAGGACGGCGACCGGGTCCTGCTGTTCGACCCCAACTTCGGGGACTTCAGCAAGATCGTCCCGCAGGGCCTGCCGCTGCGTAAGGATCTCGACTACCCCGTCGGGCTGGTCATCGGCCGGCTGGGCGCGGGCGGCGCGGTCGTGCCGATCGACGGCATAGTGGTCGACGTGTGGGGGCTGTCGAACCCCATCGGTGCGCACATCGAGCAGACCCACCCGTCGCCGTCCGGGCACCAGAAGCTGCTCCCGGTGGCGTGGGCGATCGCGATGTACGTCGACCCGGCCGCGTTCCGGGACATCCCCCCGTCGGTCGCTCCGCAGGACCAGATCGCCGCCGCCAAGCGCACGTTGGAGTGCGGACCGGTCAAGGAACTGATGGAGTCGGTGACCGAACCGATGTCCGCGAAGCGGTTCTGGAAAAACCTCACGGGCGCCTACGACCGCACGACCCTGCGCATCCCGTCGAACCCGGTCGACGCCGAGAAGAAATTCTGCAAGTAGGCCTGGAAACGGCCGCGGCCCGGCGCGTGAACCCGCGCCGGGCCATACCCGCCACGGGACGCGACACCCGCTATCGTGACGGTAACCTGCGCGTAATCAGGTGATCCCCGCGAGACCCGGGTCCCCCATGCCCGTCCCCCGTCACCCGTCGCACCGGCCCATCTGGAGTCCCCGAAACATGAGCCTCGTCAGTGTGCTGTCGCGGCGCACCGGCCTAGGACAAGCGCAGGACGAGTCCCCGCGCGGTACGCAACTGGCGAAGCGCTGGAACACCCTGATGGTCGTGCTGCCGACCGCGGTGATCCTCGTTCTCGGGTTCGCCCGGCGCTGGATCAGTGACGACGGCCTGATCTTCACCCGTACGGTGCGTCAGATCCTCGCGGGCCACGGCCCCGTCTACAACGTCGGCGAGCGCGCCGAGGCGTCGACGAGCACCGTGTGGCAGTGGCTGCTGGTGCTGGTCGGCTGGGCCACCGGCGCCGACATCAGCCGCATCGCCGTCTACCTGGGCCTGTTGTGCGCGACCGCCGGATACGCGCTCGCCCTCGACGCCACCCGGCGCCTCTACCAGCCGCTGGCCCCCGGCCGACTGCTGCTCCCGGCCGGCGTCGCCGTGCTCCTCGCCCTGCCGCCGATCTGGGACTTCGCGACCTCGGGCCTGGAGACCGGCCTGACCACGCTGTGGACGGCCGCCTGCTGGTGGCTGCTGGTACGCGCGCTGCTGCACAGCCGAGCGCGTGTCACCTACCCGCTCGCCCTGCTGGCCGGCCTCGGCCCGATGGTGCGCCCCGACCTGGCCATCGCGAGCGCCGGGTTCCTGGTCGCGCTGTGGTTCGTGCGGCGGCCGCGCCTGCGCGCGGTGTTCGCCCATCTGGGTGTCGCCGCGGCGCTGCCGGTCGCGTACGAGATCTTCCGGGCCGGCTACTACGGCGTGCTGCTGCCGCTCCCGGCCATAGCGAAGGAGGCATCCGGCAGCGACTGGCGGCGCGGCGGGACGTACGCCCGCGACTTCATCGCCCCTTACGGCCTGTGGCTCCCGATCCTCGCGCTCAGCGCGATGGTCGTGGCCACGCTCGTGGTGCGCATGCGCCCGACCGGGTCCAAGGCCCTCGCCCGCGAGGACGCCGGGCGCACCGCCGTCTTCGTGATGCCGGTGATCGTCGCGGCGCTGATGGGCCTGTACGTCGTCAAGGTCGGCGGCGACTTCATGCACGCGCGCATGATGCTCCCCGCGCTGTTCGTCGCTCTGCTGCCGATCCTGCTGGTCCCGTCCGGTCGCCTCGCGCTGCCGGTCGCGAGCGTGGTCGTCGTGTGGGCGCTGGTCTGCGGGTTCGTCCTGCGCGTGCCGTACACCGGGCTGAGCCCCAACAAGATCATCGCGGACGAGCGCGGCTTCTACGTCGACGCGATGGGCATCGCCCACCCGGTCACCGCCGACGACTACCTCGCGCACTATCCGCGCTTCCCCGAAGCCGTGCGCGTGGCCAAGAGCGAACACCAGCACGTGCTGATCTACCCCTGGTACGACGGCTTCTACGTCACCCCCCTCAAGCCCGACGACCCGGCACCGTACGCCGCCTCGTGGCTGAACCTCGGCATGAGCGGCGCCGCCGTCCCCCTCAACGGCCGCTCCATCGACATCCTCGGCCTCGCCTCGCCGCTCGCCGCGCACCAGGAGCTGACCGGGCGCGGCCGCCCCGGCCATGAGAAGGAACTCGACATCGCGTGGCTGTTCGCGATGTACGCGCCGACCGACGCCATCCTGCCGCCCGGCATCGACCCGCTGCGCGTCGCGCAGGCGAAGTTCGCGCTCACCTGCGGCGACGAGAACCGCGGGAAGCTCAAGGAACTGCAGGACTCGGTCACCGAGCCGATGTCCTGGAAACGGTTCTGGAAGAACCTCACCGGATCGGTCGAACGCACCACCTTCCGGTTCCCGAACAACCCGCACGAGGCCATGAAGAAGGTCTGCGGCGTGGAAGAGCTCCCCGAGGGGTACCTCGAGAAGATGTTCACGCTCGAAACCATCCCGGGCCGGGAATCCTCGTGACCGCGACGGCGCTGGTCACCGGTGCCGGACGCGGCATCGGCCGGGCGGTCGCCGAGCGCCTGGCCGACGAGGGCATCGCCGTCGCGCTGCTGGGCCGCTCGCCGTCCTCCGTCGCGGACGTGCACGCCGACCTGACCCGCAGCGGCGCTCGCGCGACCGCGGTCGTCGCCGACGTCACCGATCCGCGGGCCGTCTCGCGGGCCGTACGCGAGGCCGAGGCCGCACTCGGCCCGCTGGACCTGGTCGTCAACAACGCCGGGCTCATCGACGCCAAGGAAGTCCCCTTCTGGGAAGCCGACTTCGCGCAGTGGTGGGACGTCGTCGAGACCAATCTGCGCGGCCCCGCAAACATCGACCGGGCGGTGCTGCCCGGCATGGTGGCCCGCCGCCACGGCCGCATCGTCAACCTCGGCAGCGGCTTCGCGGTCGGTCCGGACCCGCACTACTCGGCGTACTCGGTGTCCAAGGGGGCGCTGATGCGCCTCACCGACACCATCGCCGCGCCGCTCGCCGAGCACGGCGTGTACGTCTTCGACATCTCCCCCGGCGCGGTCGCCACCGACATGACCGCGGCGATGGACATGTTCGAGGGCAAGACCGACTGGTACGACATCGACCTGTTCCTCGACGCCGTGGTCGCCGTCGCGCACGGCCGCCTCGACGCCCTTTCGGGACGCTTCCTGCACGCCGGCAAGGACGACCTCGGCGCCCTCGCGGCACGGGCGGCCGAACTCGCCGAGTCCGACGCCCGGCGGCTGCACCTGCGCCCCTACGGTCCCGACGACCCGCAGCGCTGAGCCCCGCCGCACGACCGCGGCAACGCCGAGGGCCCCGGGAGTGTCTTCCGGGGCCCTCGGCCGTACCGTCCGCGGCGGAACCGCGCCGGGGTCACGCCCCGCGCAGCACCGCGCCCGTACGCTCCGCCGCCAGCGCCACCGCCGCGTCGCGCGCGGCCGTGGACTCCTCGGCGGTCAGCGTGCGGTCGGCCGCCCGGAACCGCAGCGCGTACGCCAGCGACTTCCGGCCCCCGCCGACCTGCTCGCCGGTGAAGACGTCGAACAACCGCAGCGACTCCAGCAGTTCACCCGCACCCTCACGCAGCGCCGCCTCGACCTCGGCCGCGGGCACGGCCTCGTCGACGATCAGCGCGACGTCCTGGGTCGCGACGGGGAAGGCCGAGATGTGGCCCGCCGCCGCGAGCCGCTCGCCGCCGTCCGCGGCCAACGAAGCGGTCAGCAGGTCGAGGTCCAGCTCCATCGCGCTGGTGCGCTCCGGCAGCTGCAGCGCCTTCACGACCCGCGGGTGCAGCTCTCCGGCGTGGCCCACGACCGTGTCGCCCACGAGCAGCGCGGCGCAGCGGCCGGGGTGCCAAGGGGCATGCCGGTCCTGACGTACCGTCAGCTCCACCCCGACCGTGCGGGCGACCGTACGGGCGGCCTCGACGGCGTCCGCCCAGCTCTCCGGCCGACCGCTCCCCCACCAGCCCGACGGCGCGCGCTCGCCCGCAAGGACGACGGCGACGCGATACGGCTGGTCGGGCAACGCGGCGGCCAGCTGCGCGAGCTCCTCGTCGGTCGGACGCCGGTCCACCGGCAGGCGCGGCGCCACCGGGCGCTCGGCCTTGGGCCGGAACACCAGGCCAGCCTCGAACAGCGCGGCGTCCGTGTTACCGCGCCCGATGTTGCGGCGCAGCGCGGTGAGCAGCCCGGGCAGCAGCGTGGTGCGCAGCCCCGGCTCCTCGTCGGAGATCGGGTTGACCAGTTTGACCGTGGCCCGGCGCGGGTCGGAGGCGTCGAGCCCGAAGGCGTCGAACACCGCGTCCCCGACGAACGGGTAGTTCAGCACCTCGGTGTAGCCGTCGCCCGCGAGCGCGCGGCCGACGCGGCGGCGCAGCCGCTGGGCGGCGGTCAGTCCGCGGCCGGCCGGCACCTGCGGTAGCGACGACGGGACGCGGTCGTAGCCCTCCAGGCGGATGACCTCTTCGGCGAGGTCGTTGGGGTCGGTCAGGTCCGGCCGCCAGGTGGGCGGCGTGACGGTGAGGGCGTCGATGCCCTCGACCGCGCAACCGACCTCCTGGAGGCGCTGCGCGACCGTCTCCGCCGAGTAGGCGATGCCCGCGACGTTGGTCGGGTGGTCCACACCCATGCCGATGCGCACCGGCTCGCGCGGCTCGTCGACCTCGGTGACCCCGGCCTCGGCGACCGCGCCCTCGCCGCCGAGCAGCACGAGCAGGTCGACGGCCCGCTGGGCGGCCGCGCGGGCGGCCTCGGGGTCGACGCCGCGCTCGAAGCGCCGCGAAGCCTCGGAGCCCAACTTGTGGCGGCGCGCCGTGCGGGCGATGGAGACCGGGTCGAAGTTGGCGGCCTCGATGACGATGTCGCGCGTCTCGGGACCGATCTCGGTGGTCGTGCCGCCCATGACGCCGGCCAGGCCGATCGGACCGCTCTTGTCGGTGATCAGCAGGTCCTCGTGGTCGAGGACGCGCGTCACCCCGTCGAGGGTCGTCAGCTTCTCACCCTCGTGCGCGCGGCGGACCGTGATGGTGCCCTGGAGGGCGGTGCGGTCGTACGCGTGCAGCGGCTGGCCGAGTTCGAGCATCACGTAGTTGGTGACGTCGACGGCGAGCGAGATCGGGCGCATGCCGGCCATCTGGACGCGGCGCTGGAGCCACAGCGGCGACGGCGCGGCGGGGTCCACGCCGACGACGGTCCGGGCCACGAAGCGGCGGCAGCCGTCGGATGCCTCGACGGCGACCGGGTAGCCGTACGAGTTGGGCGTGGGCACGTCGAGGAGGGCCGGGTCGCGCAGCGGGATGCCGTACGCGATGGCCGCCTCGCGGGCGACGCCGCGCAGCGAGAGGCAGTAGCCGCGGTCGGGGGTGACCGCGATGTCCAGCACCTCGTCGACCAGGCCGAGGAGGTCGATCGCGTCGGAGCCGACCTCGACCTCGATGGGCAGCACGATGATGCCGTTGTGGTCCTCGCCCATGCCCAGTTCGCGGGCCGAGCAGATCATGCCCTCGGACGGCTTGCCGTACGTCTTGCGCGCCGAGATCTCGAAGCCGCCGGGCAGCACGCCGCCCGGGAGGATCACCACGACCTTGTCGTCGACGTCGAAGTTCGTCGCGCCGCACACGATCTGCTGCGGCTCGCCGGTGCCGTTGGCGTCGCCGACGTCGACCCGGCAGAAGCGGATCGGCTTCTTGAAGCCCTCCAGCTCCTCGATCTCCAGGACCTGGCCGACGACGAGCGGCCCCTTGAGGTCGCTGCCGAGCTGGTCGACCGTCTCGACCTCGAGGCCGAGGCCGACGAGCTTGTCCGCGACGTCGCGGCCGGAGGCCCCGGCCGGCAGGTCGACGTACTCCCGCAGCCAAGAAAGCGGGACCCGCATCAGATCTCCATCCCGAACGGAAGGGTGAAGCGCACGTCACCCTCGACCATGTCCCGCATGTCCTCGACGTTGTGACGGAACATCAGCGTGCGTTCCAGTCCCATGCCGAAGGCGAAACCGCTGTACTCACCCGGGTCGATGCCGCACGCGACGAGCACCCGCGGGTTGACCATGCCGCAGCCGCCCCACTCGATCCAGCCCTCGGACCGGCAGGTGCGGCACGGGTTGTCGGGGTCGCCCACCGACGCGCCGCGGCACACGAAGCACTGGAGGTCGACCTCGGCCGACGGCTCGGTGAAGGGGAAGTACGACGGGCGCATGCGCGTCACGATGCCCTCGCCGAACATCGAGGACGCGAAGTGGTCCAGGGTGCCCTTGAGATGCGCCATGGTCAGGCCCTTGTCGACGGCGAGACCCTCGACCTGGCCGAACACCGGGGTGTGCGTGGCGTCGAGCTCGTCGGTGCGGTAGACGCGGCCCGGGCAGATCACGTAGATCGGCGGCGTGCGCGTGAGCATGGTGCGGATCTGCACCGGCGAGGTGTGGGTGCGCAGCACGACGCCCGAGTCCGCGGTGCCGTCGGCGGCCTGCACGAAGAAGGTGTCCTGCATCGTGCGGGCGGGGTGGTCCGGAGCGATGTTGAGGGCGTCGAAGTTGTACCACTCGGCCTCGACCTCGGGACCCTCGGCAACCTCGTAGCCCATCGCGACGAAGACGTCGCCGACGCGCTCCGCGAGGGTCGTCAGCGGGTGCCGCGCGCCGCGCTGGGCGCGGTCCCACGGCAGCGTGACGTCGACGGTCTCCTCGACGAGGACGCGCGCGTCGCGCTCCGCCTCGAGCTCCGCCCGGCGGGCGGCGAGCGCCTGGTTGACCGCGCCGCGGGCCTGGCCCACGCGCTTGCCGGCCTCGGCCTTCGCGTGCGGCGGCAGCGCGCCGATCTCGCGGTTGGCCAGCGCGAGCGGAGAGCGGTCGCCGGTGTGCGCGATCTTCGCCTCGTGAAGGGCGTCGAGATCGCCGGCGGCGGCGAACGCGGCGAGTGCCGCATCGCGCGCCTTGTCGACCTCCTCCGGTTTCAGCGACTCCACCTCGACCGGGTCGTACGACTTGTTCGGTGCCGACATCTGATTCCAGTGCTCCTGTAGGGATGCTCGCCCGCGGGGTCTCCGGTCGAAGCCGGGCGGCCTCATACTCCGGCTTCGCGGCGTCGGGCCGCGGGAGAGTACGGGGCGACGGGTCGAGTCTAGGTGGTTTGGGCCGCGTACCTGGAACCGCCCGCGGTCAGGCCAGAACGTCCGGCATGCCCGCGGGCAGGCGAAATCGGAACCTGGCCCCGCCGCACGCCGCGCGGCCGACGTCGATCGTGCCGCCGTGCGCCTCGACGAGGCCCTTCACGATGTACAGCCCCAGGCCGGTGCCGCCGCGGCGGTTGCCGCGCCAGAAGCGCGTGAAGACGCGGCCGAGCAACTCGTCCGGGATACCCGGGCCCTCGTCGCTCACCGTGATCTCCGTCCCTTCGTCACCGACTTCCGCGGTGCCGCCGTCGGCCGCGGCTCCGGCACCGGCGCGGCGGCGCCCGTCGGGCACCTCGCCGGCCTCGGGCCCCTCGTCCGGGCCGAAGCGGGTCCTGACCATTTCGATGGTGACGGCTCCGGCGCCGTGGCGCACGGCGTTTTCCAGGAGGTTGCCGAGGATCTGGTCGAGCTTGTCGCGGTCCATCCACGTCTGCGGGAGCGGTTCGTCGCAGCGCACGCGGAAACGGTCCTCCGGCTGCCCGGAGGCGATCTGCGCGCGTACGTGCCGGTCGACCGCCTCGCGCAGGTCGACCACCTCGCGGTGCAGTTGCAGGCGTCCGGAGTCGATGCGGGAGATGTCGAGCAGCTCGGTGATCAGGCGGGTGACGCGGTCCGCGTCGGCGTCGACGGTCTCCAGCATCAGGCGCTTCTGCTCGTCGGTGAAGCGCTCCCACTTGCGCAGCAGCGTGGCGGTGAAGCCCTTGACGCTGGTCAGCGGCGACCGCAGCTCGTGCGCGACGGTCGCGATCAGTTCGGCGTGGTTGCGCTCGCCGCGGCGGCGCGCGGACGTACAGCGCAACGCGACGACGACGTGTGTCACCGGGGAGTTCGCACCGTTCCTGCGCACGTAGGAGGCGGTGACGAGCACTTCGCGCCCGTTCAGCACGAGGTTGCGCTCCGGCTGGCGGGTGCGGATGCCCAGGCCTCCGTACGGGTCGGTGCAGACCCACCAGCGGCGGCCGTCGATGTCCTCCAACGGCAGCGCGTCGCCCAGGTGTTTGCCGAGCGCGTCCTCGGCCCGGATGCCGGTGATGCGCTGCGCCGCCGCGTTGAAGAGGCACACCGCGCCGGCGGCGTCGGCGATGACCAGGCCGTCGGGCAGCGCGTCCGCGCCGAGCCCCGCCAGCGCGTCCGGTCCGTACGGATCCGCGTCCACGTTCATCGGCCCCCTTCCGACCCACACGGCCGAGGAGTCGCACCATTCCGGGGCCCCCCACGGAATGGCACACCCCTATGAAGCAGATGCTCCGGGCCGGTCACACTACTCCAACGGGCCGCGAGGCTCGACAGTCACGCGGCCACATTTCCTTGCGCGCCCGTGGCGTACGCGGGCGCACGCCCGCGCTACCCGTCGTGCTTCGTCCGGCAGCCCGAACTCCCGCGCTGCGCCCGCGCGGACGCATACAGGCACACGGCCGCGGCCGTCGCCAGGTTCAAACTCTCCGCGCGCCCGTGGATCGGGACGCGCACCACCGCGTCGGCGAGGGCGCGGATCTCCTCAGGGAGGCCCCACGCCTCGTTGCCGAAAATCCACGCCGTCGGCCCGTCGAGCCCGCCGGCGTCCAACTCGTCGTCCAGGTCGGCGGCGCCCGCGCCGTCGGCCGCCAGGATGCGCAGCCCGGCCGCGCGCAGCCGCGCGACGGTGTCCTCGACCCGAGCCTCCACGACGACCGGGAGGTGGAACAGGCTCCCCACCGAAGCCCGCACGGTCTTCGGGTTGTACAGGTCCACGGACGCGTCGGTCAGCACGACCGCCTCGGCACCCGCCGCGTCCGCGGCGCGCAGAACCGTTCCGGCGTTGCCGGGGTCGCGTACGTGCGCGAGCACCGCCACCAGGTCGGGCACGTGCGGCTCGGTCAGCTCGGCGAGCGGTACGTCGACGAACCGGCACAGCGCGACCATGCCCTGCGGCGTGACGGTCTGGCTGACGGCCGCGACGACCTCGGCGCTCGCCCGCAGCACGGGGACGCCGGACGCCTCCGCGGCGGCCACGATGTCGGGGTAGCGCTCGGCGGTCTCGGCGGTGGCGTACACCTCGACAGCGGTGCCCGGCCGGGCCACGGCCTCGCGTACGGCCTGCGGGCCCTCCGCGAGGAAACGCCGCTCACCGGCCCGGAACGCCCGCTTGGCGAGCCGCCGGGCCGCCACCACGCGGGGTGAGCGGGTGGAGGTCAGCTCGGGAATCGCCATGGGTGCGACCGTTCCTCCTGCGTTCTGCCAGCGGCGGGCTGTTCCGGCCCCGGATGTACCGATGGGCCTCCGCCGACGCCGCGGCACGTGGCCGCGGCGTCCGGTGCGGAGACCCACCGGGATGCCCGAGAGATCAGGCGGCTTCCTTCGGCGCGTTGACGTCCGCCGGAAGCGCCTTCTGCGCGACCTCGACCAGCGCGGCGAACGCCGTCGGGTCGTTGACCGCGAGCTCGGCCAGCATCTTGCGGTCCACCTCGATGCTGGCGGCCTTCAGACCCTGGATGAAGCGGTTGTAGGTGATGCCGTTCAGGCGGGCAGCGGCGTTGATGCGCTGGATCCACAGCTGACGGAAGTCGCCCTTGCGCTTCTTGCGGTCGTTGTAGTTGTAGACCAGGGAGTGGGTGACCTGCTCCTTGGCCTTGCGGTACAGGCGCGAGCGCTGCCCGCGGTAACCGCTCGCGCGCTCCAGGATGACGCGGCGCTTCTTCTGGGCGTTGACCGACCGCTTGACGCGTGCCACTTGATGAACTCCTTGACTTCAGACCGGGGCGTGGTGACCCCGACCCGGGGTACGACTGGGACCGGCGCCCGCCGCCTCCGCGCCGCCGTCAGGCTCGCGGGGGCAGGCGCACGTGGCTCACTTGCCGAGCAGCTTCTTGATCTTCTTGGCGTCGGCCGGGGCGGCGACGACCGTGCCCGCGAGGCGGCGGGTCAGCGTCGAGGGCTTGTGCTCGAGCAGGTGACGGCGACCGGCGCGCTGGCGGAGCACCTTGCCGGAGCCGGTGATCTTGAAGCGCTTGCTGGCACCACTGTGCGTCTTGTTCTTCGGCATGTCGCCGCTGTCTCCTCGTCGTGCCGTGCCTGCCCGGCATCCCGCCGGGCAGGCACAGATGTGTGTGGAACTTGGGGTCGCGGATCGACCGGGGGTCAGCCCTCGTCCGCGGGGGTCGCAGCAGGTGTCGCGACGGTCTCCTCGACCACGGTCTCCTCGGCCTCGGCGCCGCCCTCGGCCGGGGCCGTGCCCTGCTCGTAGCCACGGCGCGCGTCCTTGCGGGCGGCCTGGGCCTCACGAGCCTCGGCCATGGCCTCGGTCTTCTTCTTGTGCGGACCGAGAACCATGATCATGTTGCGGCCGTCCTGCTTCGGGCTGGACTCGACGAAGCCCAGCTCCTGGACGTCCTCCGAGAGGCGCTTCAGCAGTCGGAAGCCCAGCTCGGGGCGGGACTGCTCGCGACCACGGAACATGATGGTGATCTTGACCTTGTCGCCCTGCTTCAGGAACCGCTCGACGTGACCCTTCTTGGTCTCGTAGTCGTGCGGGTCGATCTTCGGCCGGAGCTTCATCTCCTTGATGACCGTGTGCGCCTGGTTCTTGCGCGCTTCACGGGCCTTCATGGCCGACTCGTACTTGAACTTGCCGTAGTCCATGAGCTTGCACACGGGCGGCCTGGCGTTGGCCGCGACCTCGACGAGGTCGAGGTCGTACTCCTGGGCAAGCTCCAGGGCCTTGGCAAGCGGAACGATCCCGACCTGCTCGCCGCTGGGACCGACGAGTCGCACCTCGGGGACGCGAATCCGGTCGTTGATGCGGGGCTCGGCGCTGATGGGGCCTCCTCGATTCCTGAAGTGGTCGGCGGTTCCGTCCCGCGGCCACGTAACTCCTCACCGTCAACCGTGCGGGTCTCCTTGCACGACGGGCCCGATTCCGAGCCCGACATGCGAAAAGCCCCGCATGGGACGCATGCGAGGCTCCATAACACCGACGACCGGCGTGCTTCTTCCCGAACGGGAAGACCACGCCTCGGACCACCGAGGTGATCCGCGCCGGACCGTGACCCGTCGACCGCCAGGTCGATCAGGTGGGAGACGGAGCCTCCGCTTGCGTGTCGAGCACATCACTTCCGTGCCCGATCGGTCGACGCACCACAATACCACCCGGCAGGGCGAACCGGACACCGGGCGGCGTGTTGCGGAGCACCACTGTACGCGACGACCGGCCCGCACTCCGAATCGGCCCGCATCGACCGGGCCGCGTCCGGCCGGGCGCCCCGCATACCCGACACTGGATCGCATGACCGACAGCGCACAGCCCGCAGACCAGACCCCCGGCACGACGGCGCCGGCGGAGTCCGGTGCGGACGACCTGGACACCATGACCCGCGACATCGCCGACGTCTCGGCGATGGAGGTGTCAC
>NZ_JBEZFP010000128.1:0-26247 GCF_040649515.1 Streptodolium elevatio | reverse complement strand
CCCGCACTTCGCGGGGCCCTCTCCGGCGTTGCCCGCGCCTTCCGTGTCAGGGCGAGGTCTGCGGCTCGGCCTCGTAGGCGCGGCGCAGGGTGTCCAGGAAGTCGGGCGCCGCCGGGATCGCGACCGTCCCGATCCGGTGCACGGGCACCGCGGGGGTCCACGAGTTCATCACCACGGCGCCTGCCAGGTCCGGCAGTTCGGCGACGGTGAGTTCCCTGACGCGCTGCGGTACGCCGATGCGGTCGAGTTGGCGGCGGAGGATGCCCATCGTCGTCCCGGTCAGCATCTCCGCTTCGGGCCACACCACGGCCTCGCCGTCCCAGAACGCGAGGTTCCAGATGGACGCCTCGCTCAGCCGCCCCTTGCGGTCGGCGAACGCGGCGTCGTCGAAGCCCTCGGCGACGGCCCGGCGCAGGTAGTAGGTCTTGGCGATCTCGCCGACGTGCTTGATGCCCGGCGCGACGCGCTCGTACTCGACGACCGCCAGGTCCAGCGGCCCGGTCGGCCCGTTCGAGGGCGGCCCGGTTCGTACCAGCACGCGCAGGCGCGCGCTGTCGCCGCCGGACGCGGTGTACTCGCCTTCCTGGGAGTACACGGTGGCGGTCAGCGACGCGTCGGGCGGGCTCTGCGCAATCGCCGCGCGCAGGTACGCCGTGATCTGCGCGTCCGGCAACGCCTCGCCGAACAGTTCGAGCGAGGCACCTCGCAACCGCGCCAGATGCAGGTCGAGAGCGCGCACTCGGTGGCCGCGCACCTGCATGGCGGTGAAGTGCGCGTAGCCCGCGAACGCCAGCGTGCCCAGTTCGGCGGCGGTCGCGTCGCGGCCGTCCAGGTGGACGGCGAAGGCGTCGGGGGAAGTCGGGTTCGCGGACATGGCCACCACACTCCTGGTCGTACGCACGGATCCTCCGGCAGCCGCCCGCCGGTCGGACGGCTGCCTCGGAACGTAGGCCTTGAGACCGGTGTGAAGGTCAAGCGGAACCGGGGCGCGCACGTCGTGCCCCGGCCGCGAACGCCGTCCGTGCGGCCCCTGACCGGGCCCGGCCCCAGGGCCGGGCCCGCGCCCGGATACGGCGTGGCCCGGGCCCGGACGGCGCGTCAGTCCTCGACGATCAGTTCCCGCAGGCGCTGCTGCTTCTCCGGGCCGAAGCCGAGGCCGTCCGCCAGGTACGCGTCGAAGGAGCCCCAGTTGGTGTCCATCATCGAGAGTGCGCCTTGCAGGTACTCGGCCCGCACCTCGAGGAACGGCGCGAACAGCTCCATGAGTTCGGGGCGCATCGCGAGCTTGTCGCTGTTCGGGCGGTAGCGGCGCTCCGGGTCGTTGCTCTCCAGGTAGTTCGCGAGGATCACCTCGTCGGGGACCCCGGCGATGCGCTGCACAAGTGCCGCGGCGATCCCGGCACGGTCCTTGCCCGCGGAGCAGTGCACGACGGCCGGCAGGCCGTCCGCCTCGACCAGGGAGTTGAGCAGCACCGCGTGGTTGGCCGTGCGCGAGACGACCTGGTCGCGGTAGTCGAACGCGATGGCCTTCTCCGCCTTGCCGTCGCCGAGGCGGTCGCGCAGCACCGCCATGTTGCCCTTCTTCATGTCGGACCAGAAGTCCGAGTGCCGGGCGGGATCGGTCATCGGCAGGTTGATCCACCGGGCGCCGTCGGGCACGTGGTCCGCGCCGTCGAGCTCGATGTCGGCCGGGCTGCGCAGGTCGACGATCAGCCGGATGCCCAGCGTCGCGAGGTTCTTGCGGTCGTCCTCGGTCGGTTTGGCCAGGTGGCCGCTGCGGAAGTAGCGGCCGGGACGGACGCGGCGCCCGTCGGCGGTCGGCAGCCCGCCGATGTCCCGGAAATTGCGGACGCCTTCAAGGGCGACGGTGCCGCCCTCGGCATCCGCGTGCTGGTGCCCCACACGTGCTCCTCTCACACGTACTGAGGGCCCCACCTGGATTGGCGGGACCCCTCACAGATCATGCGGCCGGACGGGGAGGTTCAGGCGCCCCTCGTCGGCCGCGGCTCGCCGAAGCGTTCCTCGAACTCGGTGTCGGTCAGCGCCTTCATCTCCTCGAGGGTGACGCGTCCCATCATGAGGTCGGTCAGGAATTTCGGCGCGGACTTGGCGCGCATGGTGTCGGTGATACTCCCCGGGACGGTCCGGGCCTCGGACTCGACGCGTCCGTCCGCGTAAAGCGTGTACACGCGGTAGCTGGGGCCGTCGAACACCCGTCCGACATAGTCGATGCTGTACGTGGTGGACGGGCACACGTACACCGGCCTGCCCTCGAACTCGCCGTTCAGGTCGCCGTGCAGGTGGCCCGCGCCGATGGCCCTGATCCGCGGGAAGTCGCGTACGAGCCGGGCCAGTTCGGTGTCGCCCTGGGCGTCGGGCGCGATGTCGGGCAGGGGCGGGTGGTGCAGCCAGACGAAGACGTGCTCGGCGTTCGAGGCCTCCAACAGGGCCCGGGCCCGCGCCGCGTCGCCAGGGGTGAGGCCGGGCTGCTCGGCAGCCGTCATGCGGTCGTCCCGGTCGCGGTAGACGCCGTCGCCCGCCTCCTCGCGGCCGCGCGCGTTGCTGTCCAGGAACAGCATGAGCCACGGGCCGACGCGCACCGCCTGCTCCAGGTGGACGTTCGGACGCGGCAGGCACGCCTGGTAGGCGTCGTTCTTGTCGTGGTTGCCCGACACGCAGTAGACCGGGGCCGGCAGGCGGTCCAGGACCTCGCCGAGGCGCTCGTACGCTCCGGGCTCGCCCAGGTCCGCGAGGTCGCCGGTGGCCACCACCAGGTCCGCGTCGGCGATCTCGGCGTCCGCGTGGCCGAGCACGGCCGCGAGACCCCGGTCGGGGTCGTGCTGCACGAACCCGCGCACGCCGGCGGTGTCGGGGAAGTGCAGATCGGAAATCTGGACGACGCTGATGGCGTCCGCAACCTGGCTCATGCGCCTCTTCGATCGATCATCTGACGAGTCGTCACGCATGCTGCCATCCGCCGCCGCGCACGGGAATGCCCGAACGGGAAAACACCGGACGCATTCCCGTTGGCTATGGCCATACGTTACATACGCCTGAGTATGGTGGTTGCGTCGGGGGATACGGCCGAGCCCCCGCCCGACACGCCATGTGTCGGGCGGGGGCCCGTCGTGCGCGACCGCCGGGCCGCGGCCTCAGCTGTTGGTCGGGAAGCCCAGGTTGATGCCGCCGTGGCTCGGGTCCAGCCACCGCTGCGTCACGACCTTGCCGCGCGTGAAGAAGTGCACGCCCTCGGCGCCGTACGCGTGGGTGTCGCCGAACAGCGAGTTCTTCCAGCCGCCGAACGAGTAGTAGGCCACCGGCACCGGGATCGGCACGTTGATGCCGACCATCCCGACCTCGACCTCGTTCTGGAACTTGCGGGCCGCGCCGCCGTCGTTGGTGAAGATCGCGGTGCCGTTGCCGTACGGGTTGCCGTTGACGAGGGCCAGGCCCTCGTCGTACGACTCGACGCGCACGACCGACAGCACCGGGCCGAAGATCTCGTCGGTGTAGATCGACATCTCCGGGGTGACCTTGTCGAACAGCGTCGGGCCCAGCCAGAAGCCGTCCGCCGTGTCGTCGCCGTCGATCGGGTGCAGCCGGCCGTCCACGACCAGCTCGGCACCCTCCTTGACGCCCGCCTCGACGTACGAGATGACCTTGTCCGCGTGCTGGCGCGTGACCAGCGGGCCCATCTCGGAGGTGGCGTTGCAGCCGGCGCCGACGCGCAGGCCCGCGATGCGCTCCTTGATCTTGACGATCAGCTCGTCGGCGATCGGCTCGACCGCGACGAGGGCCGAGATCGCCATGCAGCGCTCGCCGGCCGCGCCGAAGCCCGCGTTGACCGCGGCGTCTGCGACCAGGTCCAGGTCGGCGTCCGGCAGCACCAGCATGTGGTTCTTGGCGCCACCGAGCGCCTGCACGCGCTTGCCGTAGCGGGTGCCGTTCTCGTAGACGTACTTGGCGATCGGGGTGGAGCCCACGAACGACACGGACTTGACGTCCGGGTGCTCCAGCAGGCGGTCCACGGACACCTTGTCGCCGTGCACGACGTTGAACACGCCGTCCGGCAGGCCCGCTTCCTTCCACAGCTCGGCCAGGAACTGCGCGGCCGACGGGTCCTTCTCGGACGGCTTGAGGACCACGGTGTTGCCGGTCGCGATGGCGATCGGGAAGAACCACATCGGGACCATCGCCGGGAAGTTGAACGGCGAGATGATCGCGACCGGGCCGAGCGGCTGACGGATCGAGTAGACGTCGATGCCGGTGGACGCCTGCTCCGAGAAGCCGCCCTTCTGCAGCTGCGGCACGCCGCACGCGAACTCCACGACCTCCTGGCCGCGGGCGATCTCGCCGAGCGCGTCGGAGTGCACCTTGCCGTGCTCCTCGACGATGATCGAGGCCAGCTTGTCCTTGTTCGCGTCCAGCAGCTCGCGGAACTTGAACAACACCTGCGAACGCTTGGCGAGCGACGCGTTGCGCCACGAAGCGAACGCCTCGACGGCGGCGCTGACCGCCTGGTCCACCTCGGCCACCGACGCGAAGTCGACCGTGCCGGTCACCTTGCCGGTGGCGGGGTTGTAGATGTCGCCGCGGCGCTCGGAAGTGCCGGTCCAGGCGGCGCCGCCGATCCAGTGGGTGATGTGCTTGCTCAAGAGAGGGCCTCCGGTGACGGCGCCGAACAAAGAGGCGTCGGCGGCGAAGATGTCGTACGCGAGGGTGCCCGTGATCCCGAGGGTCGCACCCCTGCATACGCCAGTCTCTTCGCCGCCGACGCCGCGCTCAACCTGCACCGTGTCGGCCGTTCGGGGATTCGCCTTACACGTCGTCTCCCTTTCAGCCCAGTACGGCCTACTGGATCAGCTGTCGAAGCCCATGCCCGCCTTGTCGAGCGCCTTGAGCCACAGATTGCGCTTGCCCTCGTTGGCGTCCGCCCGGGTCAGCGCGCGCTGCGTCAGCTCGATGCCCACCCAGCGCACCGGCTCCGGCGGGAACGGGATCGGCTTGGTCCGCACCATCTTCAGCTCGGTGCGCTCGGTCGAGCGGCCGTCCAACTTGTCGAGCATGACCTCGGCACCGAACCGCGTCGCGCCGACGCCCAGGCCCGTGTACCCCATGGCGTACGCCACCTTGCCCTTGTGCGCGGTGCCGAAGAACGCCGAGAACCGGCTGCACGTGTCGATCGCCCCGCCCCACGTGTGCGTGAAGCGCAGGCCCTCCAGCTGCGGGAAGGTCTCGAAGAAGTGCCCGGCCAGCTTCGCGAACGTCGCCGGGCGCTGGTCGTGCTCGGCGGACACCTTCTGGTTGAAGTCGTAGACCGCGTCATAGCCGCCCCACAGGATCCGGTTGTCCTCGGACAGCCGGTAGTAGTGGAAGTGGTTGGCGCTGTCGCCGATGCCCTGCCGGTTCTGCCAGCCGATCGAGGCCAGCTGCTCGTCGCTCAGCGGCTCGGTCATCATCGCGTAGTCGTAGACCGGGACCACGTACGAGCGAAGGCGGCGGACCAGGTTCGGGAACACGTTCGTGCCGAGCGCCACGCGGCCGGCGTACAGGCGCCCGTACCCGGTGGTGAGCACCATGCCCGCGCCGTGCGCCGCGAGCCTGGTGGCCTGGGTGTGCTCGTAGATGCGCACGCCGAGGGAGAGGCACGCGGCCTTGAGGCCCCACGCCAGCTTCGCCGGATTGATCATCGCGCAGCCGTTCTTGTCCCACAGACCGGCGTGGTACGTCGGCGACTTCACCTGCGCCTGGACCTCGTCGCGGTCCAGGAACACCGCGTCGCTGCCGTACTCGTTCGCCAGCAGCTCGGCGCCCTCGCGCAGTTCGTCGGCCTGGTACGGGGCGGTGGCGACGGCCAGTTCGCCGGTGCGCTCGTACGCGCAGTCGATGCCGTAGCGCTTGACCGCCGCCTCGATCTCGTCGAGGTTGTGCTCGCCCATCGCCTCCAGCGTGCGGATCTCGTCCGGCCAGCGCTCCAGGCCGTTCCAGAAGCCGTGCGTCAGGCTCGCCGCGCAGAAGCCGCCGTTGCGGCCCGAGGCGGCCCAGCCGATCTCCTGGCCCTCGATGAGCACGACGTCGCGCGAGGGGTTGCGCTCCTTGGCGATCAGCGCGGTCCACAGGCCCGAGTAACCGCCGCCGACCACCGCGAGGTCGCAGTGCTCCTCGCCGGTCAGGGCGGGGAGCGCCGCGGGGCGGGCGGGGTCGTCGAGCCAGAACGGGACCGGCGTCGCGTCCGCGAGGGACCGGGTGGGATCCAGGGAGGGCACGGGATCCATCGGTTTCCACAACCTCTCTCGTGAAGCGTCGTCGCTTCGTGTACCGCGTCTCTTGTGCCGCGTCTCTTGTGTCGCGTCTCTTGTACCGCTGTACCGCGTAGGTGTCTCCACCTCTGCGGCCGCCCGGAGCTCAGGCGGCCTTCTGCTTCGCTTTGCGGTTCGTCCGCACCTGGCCGACGACCACGATCGCGATGGCGATGAAGAACATCGCCGAGCCGATGACGTTGATCTGCGGCGGGGTACCCCGCTGCGCCGCGCCCCACACGAACATCGGGAAGGTGACGGTGTCGCCCGAGTTGAAGTTCGTGATGACGAAGTCGTCGAAGGAGAGCGAGAAGGCGAGCAGCGCGCCGGCGCCGATGCCGGGGGCGGCGATCGGCAGGGTGACCCGGAGGAAGGTCTGCGCCGGCGACGCGTACAGGTCCCGCGCCGCCTCCTCCAGCTTGGGGTCCATGCCCAGCACGCGGGCCTTGACGGCGACCACGACGAAGCTGAGGCAGAACATGACGTGCGCGATCAGGATCGTCCAGAAGCCGAACGAGATGCGCATGTTGAGGAACAGCGTGCCGAGCGAGGCGCCCATGACGACCTCGGGCATCGACATCGGCAGGAACAGCAGCGTGTTGGTCATCGCGCGCCCGCGGAACCGATACCGGCCGAGCGCGAACGCCACCGCGGTGCCCAGCACGGTCGCGCCGACGGTCGACAGGACCGCGATCTCCAGGCTGGTGATCAGCGAGTCCTTGATGCCCGCGACGCCGAACGGGTCCTTCCACGCGTCGAGGGTGAAGCCGTTCCAGGTGTAGTTGAACTTACCGTTCGGGTCGTTGAACGAGAACAGCAGCACGACCAGGTTCGGCAGCGTCATGTACGCGAGCGCCAGGATCCCGAACAGCGTGACGACGTTGTTGCGCAGCCAGCGTGTGAAGGTGCCCATCAGACGAGTTCCTCCGTCCCGGCCTTGCGGATGTACGCCGACACCATCAGGACGATCAGCAGCATCAGGATGAACGACAGGGCGGCCGCCGTCGGGTAGTCCAGGACGCGCAGGAACTGCGTCTGGATGACGTTGCCGGCCATGCCGGTGTCCGGCGAGCCGAGCCACGCGGCGTTCACGTAGTCGCCGGACGCCGGGATGAAGGTCAGCAGCGTGCCGGAGACGACGCCGGGCAGCGACAGCGGGAACGTGACGCGGCGGAAGGTGGTCTTGGGGTCCGCGTACAGGTCGTTGGCGGCCTCGTGCAGGCGCGGGTCGATGCGCTCCAGCGAGGCGTACAGCGGCAGCACCATGAACGGCAGGAAGTTGTACGTCAGACCGCAGATCACCGCGAGCGGCGTGGCCAGCACGCGGTCGCCCTCGGTCAGCCCGAGCAGCGCGGTCACGTCGGTGAAGTGCAGCGTGTTGAGCACGTCGACGACGACGCCGTTGTCCGCGAGGATCGTCTTCCAGGCGAGCGTGCGGACCAGGAAGCTGGTGAAGAACGGCGCGATCACCAGGACCAGCCACAGCCCGCGCCACCGGCCCGCCTTGAAGGCGATGGCGTATGCGAGCGGGTAGCCGATCACCAGGCACATGACGGTCGCGGCCGCGGCGTAGCCGAACGACCGCAGGAACTGCGGGTAGTACTGCTCCAGCGCGTCCCAGTACGTCGACCAGTGCCAGGTGAAGTCGTAGCCCTTCTCCAGGCCGCCGGTCTGGAGCGAGGTGCCGCCCTGCACCAGCATCGGGATCAGGAAGAAGACGACCAGCCAGATGAGGCCGGGCGCGAGCAGGGCGTACGGCACCCAGCGCCCGCGCTTCGGGGGCTCCTTGAGGTCGTCACCCCCGCCGCCACCCGTGTGGGCAAGCACGCTCATGCCTTGACCCCCCGCTCCGGCGCGAGGCCGAAGCCGTGGTCGGGGTTCCAGTGCAGGACGACCGGCGCACCGGGCACGAGGCGGCCGTCGCGCTCCATGTTCTGCTCGAAGACGGTGAGTTCCTGGGCCCACGGCATGCGCACGGTGTACTGCGTCGAGACGCCTACGAAACTGGCGTCCACGATGACACCGCCGTCGATCCGGTTCCGGTTGCCGCCGGAATCGGCGGACGACGCGTGCTGGATCGATATCTTCTCCGGGCGTATGCCCATGACCACCTGCTCGCCCTGCGCCGCGGTGCGGTCGACGGGCAGCGCCATGCGCGTGCCGTGCACGTCCATCAGCAGGTAGCCGTTGCTCGTGCCGGTGATGCGGGTGTCGAGCAGGTTGGACTGGCCGAGGAAGTTGGCGACGAAGGCGGTGCGCGGGGACTCGTACAGCTCGGCGGGGCTGCCGAGTTGCTCGATGACGCCGCCGTTCATGACGGCGATGGTGTCGGCCATGGTCATGGCCTCTTCCTGGTCGTGCGTCACGTGCACGAAGGTGATGCCGACCTCGGTCTGGATGCGCTTGAGCTCCAGTTGCATCTGGCGGCGCAGCTTGAGGTCCAGTGCGCCCAGCGGCTCGTCGAGCAGCAAGACCTGCGGGTGGTTGATCAGCGCCCGTGCCACCGCCACCCGCTGCTGCTGGCCACCGGACAACTGCGCCGGCTTGCGGCCCGCGAGGTGCCCGAGTTGGACCAGCTCCAGCATGTCCTTGACCGGTCGGTCGACGTCCTTGCGGCCCTTGCGGCGCAGCCCGAACGCGACGTTCTCGGCGACCGTGAGGTGCGGGAACAGCGCGTAGCTCTGGAACACCGTGTTGACCGGCCGCTTGTACGGCGGAAGTGCGGTCACGTCCTGGCCGCCGATGACCACCTGGCCGGAGCTGGGCTCCTCGAGGCCGGCGATCATCCGCAGCGTCGTCGTCTTGCCGCACCCGGACGCGCCGAGGACCGCGAAGAACGACCCCGCCGGGATCGTCAGATCCGTGGGCTGGACGACGATATTGCTGCCGAAGCGCTTGCTCAGACCCACCAGATTGACGTCGCCGGTCGCGCCGGCGCGCTGCTGCTCGCTCATGTTCCCTCTGGCCGCACTAGGTGCGTTGGTACAGGCCGAAGTACGCGGTACGGCGGTTGGCCCGCCGTACCGCGTGTGTCTCGGCTATGGGGTGGTTACCGGTCTCCGAAGATCGTGCGATGCCAGTCCTTCTTGGCGACCGCCGTGATGTCGTACATCACGTGCTTGACGTTCGTGTACTCGTCGAACGAGTACTGCGACATGTCCTTGCCGAAGCCGGAGGCCTTGTAGCCGCCGTGCGGCATGTCGCTGATGATCGGGATGTGGTCGTTGACCCACACGCAGCCCGCCTGGATTTCGCGGGTCGCGCGGCCGGCCCGGAACACGTCGCGCGTCCAGGCCGAGGCGGCCAGGCCGTACGGGGTGTCATTGGCGAGCCGGATGCCCTCTTCGTCGCTGTCGAACGGCAGCACGACCAGGACCGGGCCGAAGATCTCGTCCTGCACGATCTCGGCGTCCTGGGCCACGCCGGTGACCAGGGTCGGGCGGTAGAACGCGCCGTTCGCCAGGTCGCCGCCGGGGGCCTCGCCGCCCACCACGATCTTGGCGCCGTAGCCGCGCGCGCGCTCGATGAAGCCGGCGACCGACTCCTGCTGGCGGCGCGAGACCAGGGGGCCGTTGTCGGTGGACGGGTCCATGGTGTCGCCGTGCCGGACCGCGGCGTACAGCTCGGCGACGCCCTCGACGAACGCGTCGAACAGCGGGCGCTGGACGTACGCGCGCGTCGCCGCGGTGCAGTCCTGACCGGTGTTGATCAGCGACGCGGCCACCGCACCGTGCACGGCGGCGTCGAGGTCGGCGTCGTCGAAGACCACGAAGGGGGCCTTGCCGCCGAGTTCGAGGTGCATGCGCTTGACGGTCTGGATGGCGACCTCGGCGACGCGCTTGCCGACCCCGGTGGAGCCGGTGAACGAGATCATCGACACGTCGCGGTGCGCCATCAGGTACTCGCCGACCGTGCGGCCCTTGCCGGTGACGACGTTGACCACGCCGTCGGGGATGCCGGCGTCGGTGCAGGCCTGCGCGAACATCAGCGACGTCAGCGGCGTGATCTCGGCGGGCTTGAGCACGATCGTGTTGCCGGACGCGATCGCCGGGAGGATCTTCCACGCGGCCATCTGCAGCGGGTAGTTCCACGGCGCGATGGAGCCGACCACGCCGATGGGCTCGCGGCGGATCGAGGAGGTGTGGTCGCCGGTGTACTCGGCGGACGCCTTCCCCTCGAGGTTGCGCGCGGCGCCCGCGAAGTAGGAGACGTTGTCGATCGTGCCGGGCACGTCGAATTCGCGGGTCAGCTTGATCGGCTTGCCGGCCTGGGCGGTCTCGGCCCGCGCGAAGTCCTCGGCCCGCTCCGCCAGCACCGCGGCGAGCCGGTTGAGCGCCCCGGCACGGTCGGCCGGGGTGGCACGGGACCACTCGGGGAAGGCGGCACTCGCGGCGGCGACGGCACTGTCGACGTCGGTCGTGTCGGCGAGCGTGACGGTCTCGACGATCCGCCCGTCCGCCGGGTTGGTGACATCGAAGGTCTCACCGGACGATCCGGACCGCAGGCGGCCCCCGATGAACTGGTGACCTTCGGCGAAGTCCTGCATTCGGCCCTCCACTGGCGCTCCCTGCTCGAATCCGGCGGACTGCGCTGAACGGCAGTCCCGACGTACGTCTTCCCTCAATGGTGCTGGGTCCCGGCCGTGCCTGCGGGGCTGCCGCGCGGCTCGCCGTTGAGCTTCGCGGTTGGCCATCCGGACGGATGGTCTCCACAGAATTGACCGTTGTTTGCGATGGAATCCGTGGTCAGGTGCCATTCTGGCTGATGTATCCATCGGATCGGCGCGTCTACCGCGTCAGCGTAGGACGATGCCGTCCCGACACCCGGTGCCGCAACTGCCACGACGACAGGCCGGGGGCGCATGGCTTTACACATCGGCAAGGCCCGGTGTCCGGTTTCGGGCTCGGGCGTACGTTCGGGGGAGCGTCGCTTGCGGCACGCAACCTGTCACGATGGCAGTGGTGCGCCAGTGCGCATTTACAGGTTGTGGAGGTAGGTCAGTGTTTCCCACGGTCGCCGACGTAGTGGCCCTCGACGCCGTACGCCGCGGAATGCCCCAGGTCGTCGCGGGCGAGCGCGGTCTGTCCCGACCCGTCCGGTGGGTGCACATCAGCGAGATCCCGGACGCCGCCCGGCTGCTGCGGGGCGGCGAGCTCGTGCTCGCGACCGGCATCGCGCTGCCCGAGGAGCGCGAGGGGCTGCAGCGCTACGTCCGCGACCTGGTCGAGGTGGACGCCGCGGGACTCGTCATCGAGCTCGGCCGCCGGTACGCCGACACACTCCCCCGGGCCCTGGTCGCCGCCGCCGAGCAGGCCGGGCTCCCGGTCGTCACGCTGCGCCACGAGACCCACTTCGTGGGCATCACCGAGGCGGTGCACGGCCTGATCATCGACGCGCAGCTCGCCGAACTCCAGGCGTCCGAGGCGGTGCACCAGGCATTCAACGAGCTGGCCGTCGAGGGCGCGGAGCCCGGCGACGTGGTGCGGCAGGCGTCGCGGATGTCGGGCCGGCCGGTGGTGCTGGAGAACCTGGCGCACCAGGTGCTCGCGTACGACGCGGCGGGGGTGCGCGCGGAATCGCTGCTGGACCACTGGGAGGACCGGTCGCGGCAGGTACGCCTGGGCGCGCGCACCGGCTTCGACGAGCGCGCCGGGTGGCTGGTCACGATGGTGGGTGCCCGCGGCCACGACTGGGGCCGCCTGATCCTGGTCGGCGACGGCACCTCTCCCCCGCCGCAGCAGACCATGCTGCTGGAGCGCGCGGCGTCCACGCTCGCGCTGAACCGGCTCGTGGTGCGCGACCGCGAGACGCTGGAGCGGCAGACGCACCGCACGCTGCTCTCCGGCATCCTGACGCACTCCTACACGGTCGCCGAAGTCACCCTGCGCGCGCGGGCCTTGGGGGTGCAGCTGGAAGGGCGTCGCCTGGTCGGCGTGGTGCTGCGACTGCGCCGCGGGGTGAGTCCGGCGGCACTCGAGTCCCAGGCACGGCTGCGGGACTTCACCGAGACGGCCGCGGCCGCCGTACGCGAACGTCGGCTCGCCGCCCTCGTCGGCGGGCTGGACGACGACAGCGTCGGCCTCCTCGTGGCGCTGGGCGCACAGGACACCGAGGACGCGGCGCTGGAAGGTTTCTCCGTCACGCTGCGCAAGCTGGCGCCCGACCTCGCGGCCGACATCGTCATCGCGGTCGGCTCGTCCGTCGGCGCGGTGCGCGACGCGCGGCGTTCGCTGTTGGAGGCCACGCAGGTCGCGGACGCGGCGGTGCACCAGGGCGGCGGCGCGGCCTTCTACCGGCTGCCGGACGTGCGGTTGCGCGGGCTGCTGCACCTGCTTCGCGACGACGCACGGCTGCAGACGTACGTGGAACGGGAGTTGGGGCCGCTGCTCGCGTACGACGCGCAGCACGGCACGCAGCTGGTGCAGATGCTCGGCGTGTACTTGGAGCACGGCCGCAACAAGTCCGCCGCCGCCGACGCCGCGCACTTGTCACGGCCCTCCTTCTACGAGCGGCTGCACCGGATCGAGCGTGTCCTGTCGGTGGACCTCGACCAGGTGGAGAGCTGCCTTTCGCTGCACGTTGCGCTGCTGGGGCTGGAGGCGCTGCGGCGGTAGCAGCGCGCGGTGCGGCACGGGTGCGCGGCCACGCCCCGGCGGAACCCGGTCAGGCGCCTCCGGTAGCCAGCCGGATGTTCTGCAACGCCCACTGGAACAGCGCCTGGTCCTGCTCCCATGCGGCCGGATTGCTGAACACGTCGACCTCGACATAGAGGCCGTTCTCCAGGAACGCGGCGAGGACGGCGTGCCGTTCGACGCCCGCCTCGGTCCACGTGTACTCCCACACCACACCGGGATTTCCGCGGATCGTCCGCGTCTCGAAAAGGATCCGCCGGTAGCCCGCGAGCACCGCCGGCGCTTTGCTCTCCTCCTCGCGCCACGCGCCCAACAAATCGTCGGTCTGCTTGAACGCGGTACGCGCGGCGAGCACGGAATTGCGCCCGGGCCCGACGTAGCTGATCGTCTGGTCCCGCTCGGCGCGCGACCACGCCGCGGGGACCGGCCAGGTGAACCGCTTCTCGTCGGCCGTCGCGAGCGGGACGCCGGCCGGCGCGGTCGTCGGGACGACCGGCGGGTACGCGGCAACAGCGGCCTGCGGCACGGGAGTCACGCCGGACCGGCCGGCCGCCTCACCGAGGGTGGGAACCGCGCCGGCGCCGCCGGCGGGCAGCGTACCCCCGACGGTAGGGGCGTCGATGCCCACGCTGCCGCCGCGATCGGCCCCCTTGTCGCCCTGCAGGGCGAGTCCGATCCCGACCACCGCCGCCACGACGACTGTCACCGCCAGCGGTACGACCACGACCCGGCGGCGCCACCAGGTGCGCCGCGCCTCTGGCGGTGCGTCGCCGGGCAGCGGGGTCAAGGTGGGGCCGAGAGGTGTCGTCGACGGTCGGGTCGCGCCGGACAACCCGGGCGACGCGCGTGTTTCCGCGGTCGCGCCGCCAGCGGACCCCGCCGGCGGGACGAACGTTCCGCCTGTCGAGGGCACTTCGGCGGCCGACGGCGGTGCGGGGACACGCGGCAGGGACCCGGTGGGGTCGGCCGCCGGGTGGTCGACGGGGGTCTCGCGTACCGCGGGCTTGGCGAGCGACGCGGTGGAGTCTTCGACGGGTGCCGTGGACGCCCTGGACGTGACCACGGTGAGGTCCGCGGTCGACGCATCGCGCGGGTTGGTGAGGCGCTTGAGGCGCATCCGCCAGGTCGGCGCGTCGGTGGGCAGCGCGGTCACGAGGTGCGTCGGCTCGTTCGCGTGCTGCCGGGCCTCCTCGGCGAGGACGCTCTCCAGCATCGCCATCACCTCGCCAGCCGTCGGGCGCTTGTCCGGCTGGCGGGCGAAGAGCGCGCGTACCAGTGGCTCCAACGGCCCTATCCCTTGCGGGACTTCGGGTTCGGCGATGACGATGGCCGCGAGCGTGGCGACCGGAGTGGCGCGCCGGAACGGCGACTGCCCGGTCACCGCGGCGCACAGGGTGACCCCCAGCGACCACAGGTCGGACGCGGGTCCCGGGCTCTCGCTCTCGATGCGCTCGGGGGCCATGAACTCGGGGGAACCCACGATGGCGCCCGTGCCGGTCAGCCCGCTGGTGCCCTCAAGGGCGGCGATCCCGAAGTCGGTGAGCACCGCGTGGCCGTCGGGCTCGATGAGCACGTTGCCCGGCTTGACGTCGCGGTGCAGCACGCCGTGGTCGTGCACGGTACGCAGCGCGCGGGCGAGCTGCACCCCGACCGCGGCGGCGTCCCGCGGCGTCATCGGGCCGTCCTCGTCGAGAACGGCGTCGAGCGAACGCGCGGCGACCAACTCCATGACGATCCACAAACGATCGTCGTCCTCGACATAGTCGTACACACGCACGACATTCGGATGATTGATGCGCGCCGTGGCGCGCGCCTCGCGCAGCGAACGTTCGCGCCGGTGCTGTTCCTCGGAATCCTGGCCGAAAACTATATTCAGCACCTTCGCGGCGACCGGCCGGTCCAACAACTGGTCGTGTGCGCGCCACACGGTGCCCATGCCACCGCTGCCGATGACACTGACCAGTTGATATCGGCCGCCGACCACCTGGCCACCCTCGGCGTACCCCTGTCCGCGCGGCATCCCGCCCCCCACTTCCCCCCGCACCACAATCCCACTTTCGGGTGAAACATACGCCGGAGATCCCAGCAGAATTCCCGGCGGTTCATGGTAAAACAAAGCGACACGGCCAATGGATATCGGGTGGGAAAAGCAAGATCCATTTGTGCCATTTTTCTATGAGGGGGCTGCCGCGTGGCCATCCCACGCAAATTTCGATCACAAAGAGTGCGGAAGGCGTCAATTGTCGTCGCCTTCCCCGTCGGCCTGGCCCTGACCGTGCAAGCGGGGCTGGCCATCGCCGACTCCGGCACCAGGGGGGAACACCCGGGGCACCCGGGGCACTGGCACCACAGTCACACCACAAGCATTCGGCCGGGCGAACCGACGATCCCCACGGTCTCCCCCAGCACCACGGAGGAGACGAAGCCGCCGACCGAGCCGCCCCGGACAAAACCACCGACCGAGCCGACCACCACCAAACCGACCACCTCCACGCCGACCGGCAAGCCGCCGACGACCCGAACGGCCCCGCCGACAAAGCCCCCAACGTCCACTCCCCCCACCAGGACCACCGCCCCGACGAGTCCGCCGCCCACCAGCATCTCCGCGTCGGCGTCCCCCAGCGTCTCCACCGCGCGCTCGTACGGCGTGGGCATCACGCGCCAGGTCAGCATCGACGCGACAACCGGGCTCGGCTCGATCACCTTCACTGTCGGCAACAGCACCGACAAGGCCCAACCCGCGCGTGACGTCTACGCGTTCAGCACGAACCAACTCGAGATCCTCGCGGTCCCGGGCTGCGCCGCCGCGCCGCCGATCGGCGACGGCTGGCGCGACAGCTTCCGCTGCACACTTCCTGCCTTGAAGCCGGGCGAGTCCCGGACCTGGACCGCCGACATCCGCTACCTGCCCGCCACCCGCCCCGGCGGCGCACAGGCAGGCCGCGCGGCGCCCGTCGCGGTGCCGCTGGTCGACCAGTCCGACATCTCGACCTTCACCGTCGTCGTGGTCCCCCAAGGCGCCACCAACCTGCGTGTCGTCCTCGGCCAGGACGGACCTCTCCGCCTCGCCTTCGGCAGCAACGCCCCCAACGTCATCGGGTTCACCGTGCACGCGGGCGAAGGATCCGGCACGACCGCGGCCGTCAACCACCGGCCCCCCGGCGGCACCCCCGCGGCCGGAGACGGCGCCGCGCCCGGAAGCCCTGCCCCCATCACCGACAACACGCCCAACTCCCCGACCGCCCTCCCCAAGACCGGCCTGGTTCCCTGGACCCTCTCCATGGCCGGGGGCGCCCTCGGCCTCCTGCTCCTCGGCACCGCCCTGGTCCAACTGGCGCGCCTGCGCGCCCGTACCACCAGCTCGACCGTCTAAATCGGACAGCAGACGGTCGACCCGTGCGGGTCGTCGCCATCCGACGACCCGCACGAACCCCGTTCACCCCACCCCGCACAACGCGTCCGACCGGCGGGGTCGAGGTGATCCCGCAGCAGGCCGGGAACATCCTCCGCGGACCCGTAGTGGTGCTTCAGCGAATTCCAAGGGACGTCGTCCAGCCCCATGAGCATGCGCTCAGCTTCTTCTCTGTATCTCTGACGGACCATCATGTCCGTTCTGCCGCAGAGCATATGCCGGCCCTGGACGCGGTCGCACCGTGTTCACTCCGGCGTGCGCTGGGCCATTCGAGTGAACTACCTGGCGTACGCCACCGCTCACCCGTTCGGCCGCCCTAACGTCGCCGCATGGTCACTTCGAACCACGAAGCGGCACACCGGATCATCCAGGAGCATCCGGAAGTGCTGTCGGCAATCTTCGAACTCCTGTGCCTGCCGTTGCCGGCCGACGCGTCCTTCACGGTCGTGACGCCTGATGTGACGGAGATGCGCCCGGTGGAGCGCCGTATCGACACGGTCTTACGCATCGACCCGCCCGAACGCGAGAGCTTCCTGCTCGCGGTGGAATCGCAGGGCAAGAAGGACTTGGACAAGCCGTCCAGTTGGGCATACTACGTCGGCTTCCTCGCCGCGAAGTACAAGTTGCCCGTCATGCTCCTCGTCGTCAGTCAGAATCGCGCGACGTCCCGTTGGGCTCGCGGTCCCTTCGGGTTCGGACCCGAAGGCTGCCACACGCTTACCCTGCATCCGGCCACCGCGGGGCCGGACAACATCCCACGGATCACCAACCCCGCCGACGCGTCAGCGAACATCGGCCTGGCGGCGTTCGCCGCCACCATCCACGCTCACGACGAGACCCCATCGGACATACTGGACGCGCTGGCAGGCGCATTCGTCACCATCGCCCCGGAGCGGGCGATCGACTACTCGGAACTGGTGGAAGCCGGCCTGGCCGACACCAAAGCAGGCGAGATCTGGAGGCACCTGATGGCCATCGCCCGAACCCCGGACGGCAGCACCCTCATCGGCGCAGCACGCCTGGAAGGTCGCGAAGAGGGCCGCGAGCAAGGGGTGCTGGAAGAGCGGAGGCGGGTAGTGCTGCTCTTGCTGAGCAACCGCGGCGTCCCGGTGTCGGACGAGGCATGCGAGCGCGTGACGGCGTGCACCGACCCGGACGTGCTGGCCCGCTGGCTGGAGCGTGCAGCCCGAGTCCAGGACGGCGATCAGCTGTTCGACGAGGATGAGTAGGCCGACCGGACCGCGACCCGACGCCACGAACCGTCACCTCAACAAGACGCATGATGTAGCCGCCGTGGATTTGCCTCCGGAGCCAGCCTGCAAGCAGATCCGGCCCCGGCCCGCCGGCTCGCTTCGCCGGGCGAGATCTGGAGGCACCTGATGGCCATCGCCCGGACCCCGGACGGCAGCACCCTCATCGGCGCAGCACGCCTGGAAGGCCGCGAAGAGGGTCGCGAAGAGGGTCGCGAGCAAGGGGTGCTCGAAGAGCGGAGGCGGGTCGTGCTGCTCTTGCTGAGCACACGTGGAGTCCCCGTGTCGGACGAAGCACGCGCGCGCGTGACGGCGTGCACCGACCCGGACGTGCTGGCCCGCTGGCTGGAGCGTGCAGCCCGAGTCCAGGACGGCGATCAGCTGTTCGACGAGGATGAGTAGGCCGACCGGACCGCGATCGGAGCGGGGCACCTTGACCGACCACGAAGCCCTGCTGGGAAAGACTCTCCGACAGAGCTTGGAGGACAGTCGCGCCGAAGGCCGCACACAAGGCATCGAAATCGGCCACGCCCGGGGGTTGAACCGGGGCATTCAGCTCGGGATGGCCGTCGGCGTGATGCGTGTCCTGGAGATGCGGGGCATCGAGTTGACCAGTGAGCAACGAGGGCGCATCGTCAGTTGCCTCAACATGGACGTCATGAATCGTCGCCTCAAGAGGGCACTCGTCGTGGCCGACGCGGAAGCTGTGTTCGACACCGGTCCGAACGACGCGGAAGCTGCGTTCGACCTCGGGCTTTAAGCAGAATCGGCCCTGGCTCGTCGGTCCGCTTCAGCGGGCGAGGCGGGCCAGGGTCTTTTTGACGGGGGTGCGTTCGACGTACGCGGCGAGCGTCTTGCGGCCCTGGACGATGGCCTGGAAGGCGGTCCAGGCCTTGGGGATCGTGGTCACGGCGCCGTGGAAGACCGCGGGGCGGCGGGTGAACGCGGCGAGCATGAGGCGGCCGGCGCGCATCTCGCGGCCGAGGGTGGTGTCGATGCGGGTCCGGTAGGACTCGGTGGCTTCCTTGACGTCCGCGTCGTCGTGGGCGGCGGCCACGAGGGCGGCGGCCTCGCCCGCGGCGCGGCCGGAGCGGAGGGCGAAGGAGATGCCCTCGCGGGTCCACGGTTCGAGGAGTCCCGCGGCGTCGCCCGCGACCACGACGCGTCCGCGGGAGAGGGGGGATTCGTCGGTGCGGCAGCGGGTGAGGTGGCCCGACGTGACCGACGGGGGGAAGCCGGACAGGGCCTGGCTCGCGATGAAGTCGCGGAGGTAGGCGCGGGTGGCTTCGCCGTTGCCGCGGGCGCAGATGACGCCGACGGTGAGGACGTCGTCCTTGGGGAAAACCCAGGCGTACGACCCGGGGATCGGCCCCCAGTCGATGAGCACCGTGCCGCGCCAGTGGTCGGCGACCTCGGGCGGGACGGGGATCTCGGATTCGAGGCCGAGGTCCACCTGTTCGAAGGTGACGCCCACGTACGCGCTGGTACGCCCCGCGCTGCCGTCCGCCCCGACCAGCGCCCGGGCGCGGAGCGTGCCGCCGTCGGCGAGCGTCAGGACGACAGATCGGGTGTCCTGGTCGATGCGCTGGACGGTGGCTCCCTCGCGGACGACCGCCCCCGCGGCGCGGGCCGCGTCGACCAGCCCGGCGTCGAATTCGGGGCGGTTGACCAGCGAGAACATCGTTTGTCCGGAACGTGCGCGGCGGGTGCGGCGCCAGCGTCCCCGCATCGTGAACGCGACGGCGCGCACGTGCTCCTTGGCCGGCAGCCGGAACCCGTCCGGGAGGGCCCCTGCGGACGGGCCGATGATGCCGCCGCCGCACGTCTTGTAGCGCGGCAGCGCCGCCTTCTCGACCAGGAGGACCGTACGGCCCGCCTCGGCCGCCGCAAGTGCCGCGGATGCGCCCGCGGGGCCCGCCCCGACGACCAGGACGTCCCATGTCCGCTCGTCGTCGGCGAGACCGTCTGCGACGCCGTCTGCGAGGTCGCCGTCGAGGCCGGCGGCGGGGTCGTGGGAGGGGGCCTGCGAAGGCTGGGCGGGGGTGCTGGTCATAGGCCCTGAGCCTATCGAGCCGGAGGCGATGCCTCCCG
Organism: Streptodolium elevatio; assembly: GCF_040649515.1. Taxonomy (GTDB): domain Bacteria; phylum Actinomycetota; class Actinomycetes; order Streptomycetales; family Streptomycetaceae; genus Yinghuangia; species Yinghuangia elevatio. Next base: position 6,563 of record NZ_JBEZFP010000128.1, on the reverse strand, counting down.
CGCCGCGCGCCGCGCGCGGCTGCTGCGATTTGTCCCGTTGGTTACATATGATCACCAACCGGCCCACGACGGGAGGTTGCATGGAGGGCACCAAAGGCCTCGTCGTGGTCATCCTGATGGTGGCGCTGGCGCCGATCGCGACCGCCGGTGTCTCCCGGTGGGTGCGCGTGCCGACCGTGGTCGTCGAAATCCTGCTCGGTGTGCTGGCCGGTCCCGATGTCCTCGGCTGGATCGACAGGGACGGCCCGGTCGTGGGCGGGCTCTCCGAGTTCGGGCTCGTGATGCTGATGTTCCTCGCGGGCTACGAGATCGACGTACCGCGCATCAAGGGCCGACCGCTGCGAAGCGCGGCGGCCGGCTGGGCGGTGTCGCTCGTGCTCGGCCTCGGTGCCGGCCTGCTGATGTCGCTGGTCGTCGAAGGGGCGACGATGACCGGCGTGGCCATCGGCCTCACCCTCACCACGACCGCGCTCGGCACCTTCCTGCCGATCATCCGCGACGCGGGCCTGCTGCCGACGCCGCTGGGTGCGCGGATCATGGCGATCGGCACGGTCGGCGAGTTCGCCCCGATCGTGGCGATCGCGCTGCTGCTGAGCGGACGCCATCCGGGCGCGACGATCGCCGCCCTCGCCGTCTTCGCGCTGCTGGCCGCCGCCACGGTCTTGCTCGCGGTCCGGCCGAACCCCCCGTGGCTGGACCGCGTCGTGGAGCGCACGCTGCACTCCAGCGGCCAGCTCGCGATCCGGCTCGCGATGCTGCTGACGGTGGTCCTGGTGTGGTTCGCCGACGAACTCGAACTGGACAATCTGCTGGGCGCGTTCACCGCGGGCGTGGCGCTGCGCCTGTCGCTGACGCACACGCCCGGCGCCCTGGTGGAGATGATCTCGGCGAAGCTGGACGGCATCGGCTTCGGCTTCTTCGTGCCGATCTTCTTCGTCATGAGCGGCGTGCGGTTCGACCTCGACGCGCTGCTCGGCGATCCGAAGCTGATCGCGCTGATCCCGGTGATCCTGCTGCTGTTCCTGGTGGTACGCGGCGTGCCGACGTACGTGCTGGCCGGACGCGGGGAGTTGGCCGACCGCCGCCGCGAACTGGCGCTGTTCGCCTCGACCGCGCTGCCGCTCATCGTGGTGATCACGAACATCGCGATCGAGAACGAGTACTTGACGGGCGGCACCGCCGCGGCACTGGTCGGCGCCGGGATGCTCTCCGTCCTCGTCTTCCCGCAGCTCGCGCTGCGCACCGCGGGCGACGACGCGACGGGCCCACATCCTCAGGGCTTCGACGCCCCCGAGGAACCGCCGGGCGACGACGAGGAAGAAGTGCTGCGCGACCGCTGACCGGCCGATCGGGCGGCGCCGAACGACCTCGAGCACACGAGGGGGCGCGTACGGCTCACAGGCCGATGATGCCGCCCCACGCCTTCTCCCAACCGCGCGACTCGTCGACGCCGACCTCGCGCATGGTGTGCAGGCGCGCCTGCGTCTCCTCGCTCGGGAACATCAGCTCGTTGTCGGCGAGGACGGCGACCTCCTCGTCGTCGCTCGCCGCGATGATCTCCCGGGCGGCCGGTACCGGGCAGATGTACTGCACGTACGCCGCCAGATCCGCCGCGACCTCGGGCCGGTAGTACCAGTCCATCAGGGCCTCGGCGTTGGCCTTGTGCGAGGCCTTGTTGGGGATCATGAGGTTCTCCGACCACAGTTCGGCGCCCTCCTCGGGCACCACGAACTCGATGTCGGGGTTGTCGAGTTGCAGTTGCAGCACGTCGCCGGAGTACGCCATGCAGGCCATCACGTCGCCGGACGCGAGGCCCGACGTGTAGTCGTTCCCGGTGAAGCTGCGGATGTGCTTGCGGTCGACGAGCTTCTGCACGCGCTCCATGACCTTGTCCACGTCCTTCTCGGTGAACGCGGTGACGTCGGCCCCCTCGCCGATCATCAGCAGTGTCACGGCCTCCATGAAGCCGGAGAAGAGCGTCACGCGGCCCGCGAGGTCCTTGGCCCACAGATCCTCGACGTGGCGGATCTCGCGCCCGAGCGCCTTCCTGTTGTACGCAATGCCGGTGATCCCGCTCGCCCACGGCACGGTGTGCTTGCGCTCCGGGTCGTAGCCCGGGCTGCGCAGCGAAGGCGCCAGGTTGGCCTGCACGTTGGGCAGGTTGGCCTTGTCGAGTTCCTGCACCCACCCGAGGCCGACGAAGCGCGTGCACATCCAGTCGGAGATGACGATGAGGTCGCGGCCCGGCTCCTTGCCCGCCTGGATCGCGGGGTGGATCTTGCCGAAGAACTCGTCGTTGTCGTTGATCTCCTCGGTGTACTTCACCGAGATGCCGGTCTCCTCGGCGAACGCGTCGAGGGTGGGGTGCGCGTTCTCGTCCTCGTCGTCGACGTCGATGTAGAGGGCCCAGTTCGAGAAGCGCACGCGCTTGTCCTGCTCGCTCTTGTCGACGCCCGTCCGCTTGCTCTCCGGCACGTACGCCGACGGTACGCCGCACGCCGCGAGCGTCCCGGCCGCGGCCAGCGCACCGCCGCCGCGCAGGAGCGTACGGCGGTCGAAGCCCCGGCCGATCCGCGAAGAAGGCACGGCGACGCGGTTGCGGATCATGCGGGAGCTCCTCGTTCGATGGTGGACCTCGTGCATCCTGCCGCCGCCCGCTGACCTGGGACAACACGCACCGTGTCAGGTGTGCGGCGGACACCTTGACAGGCTGGTTCCGGGTCCGCGCCGGACCGCCCCGAACGCTACGGCGCCGCCCCGGCCGTTGCGGCCGGGGCGGCGCAGAGAGTGCCCGCCGGACGCCCGGGAGAGCCCCGGGCGGGCGTGTCAGTCCTCGATGTACGACATCACGTGCTTGATGCGCGTGTAGTCCTCGAAGCCGTACGCCGACAGGTCCTTGCCGTAGCCCGAGTGCTTGAACCCGCCGTGCGGCATCTCGGCGACCAGGGGGATGTGGGTGTTGATCCACACGCAGCCGAAGTCGAGCTTCTTCGCGAGGCGCATCGCGCGCGAGTGGTCCTTGGTCCACACCGACGAGGCGAGCGCGTACTCGACGCCGTTGGCGTTCTCCAGAGCCTCGGCTTCGTCCGCGAACTTCTGCACGGTGATGACCGGGCCGAAGACCTCGTTCTGGATGATCTCGTCGTCCTGGCGCAGCCCGGAGACGACGGTCGCGGCGTAGAAGAAGCCGGTGTCGCCGACCCGGTGGCCGCCCGCCTCGACCTTGGCGTGCTCGGGCAGGCGGTCGATGAAGCCGCTGACCTGGGCGAGCTGGTTGACGTTGTTGACCGGGCCGAAGTCGGCGTCCTCGACGTCGGGGCCGGCGGTCTTGAGGTTGGCGGCGGCCTCGGCGAGCTTGGCCACGAACTCGTCGTGGACGCTCTCGTGGACGAGCACGCGCGTGGCGGCGGTGCAGTCCTGGCCGGCGTTGAAGTAGCCGGCGCCCGCGATGCCCTCGACCGCGCCGGGGATGTCGGCGTCCTCGAACACCAGGACGGGGGCCTTGCCGCCGAGCTCCAGGTGCACGCGCTTGAGGTCGCGCGAGGCGGTCTCGGCGACCGCCATGCCGGCGCGTACCGAGCCGGTGATGGAGGCCATCGCCGGGGTCTTGTGCTCGACCATCAGGCGGCCGGTGTCGCGGTCGCCGCAGATCACGTTGAAGACGCCGGGCGGCAGGATCTCGCCCATGATCTCGGCGAGCAGCACGGTGGACTCCGGGGTGGTGTCCGACGGCTTGAGGACGACGGTGTTGCCCGCCGCGATGGCCGGCGCGAACTTCCACACGGCCATCATCATCGGGTAGTTCCACGGCGCGACCTGGGCGCATACGCCGACCGGCTCACGCCGCACGAAGGAGGTGTGGCCCGCCATGTACTCGCCGGCGGACTTGCCCTCCAGCAGGCGCGCGGCGCCCGCGAAGAAGCGGATCTGGTCCACCATCGGCGGGATTTCCTCGGAGGCGGTCAGGCCCCGGGGCTTGCCGGTGTTGCGACACTCCGCGGCGACCAGCTCGTCCGCGCGCTTCTCGAACGCATCGGCGATCTTGAGAAGGGCGAGCTGGCGCTCGGAGGGGGTGGTCTCGCTCCACGATTCGAAGGCGTTGGCGGCGGCCTGCATGGCCGCGTCGATGTCGGCCTCACGCGAGAGCGGCGAGGTCGCGTACACCTCTCCGGTCGCGGGGTCGACGATGTTCAGGGTCTGGCCGTCGGCCGCGTCGACGAACTTGCCGTCGATGAAATTACGCAGGGTCCGCAGATCGCTCATGTCCCCAGTCTCCTCTGACTTCGCCGAAGTGGTCGTACGCCGGTCCTGGCCGCGCGGGAGGATGCCGTCACGTTGCGGTATCCGGGTGAAACTCCCGCGAGGCACACGGGGACCCCGCCAGTACCGCGCCAAGAGTAACCCCATACCTGCCGGGATCATCAGCATGGACCCAGCAGAACAACTAAATCAGTTGTACGCAGGACGAAAGTCAACTGATTCCCTTGCGCAATACCCGACAGATAAGGCAGAGTGACGCCGTGGCCAGTCGAGACAGGAACCCGGGCGGATCGCTGGACTCCGTGTCCATGGCGATCATCGAGCAGCTCCAGGAGGACGGACGCCGCTCGTACGCCGCCATCGGAAAGGCCGTGGGCCTGTCCGAGGCAGCGGTGCGCCAGCGCGTGCAGCGCCTTCTCGACCAGGGCGTCATGCAGATCGTCGCGGTCACCGACCCCCTGACGGTGGGCTTCCACCGCCAGGCGATGGTCGGCATGCGCGTCGAAGGCGATATCGAGCCGGTCGCGGACATCCTTGCGACCATGGACGAGGTGGACTACGTCGTCATCACGGCCGGTTCCTTCGATCTGATCGCGGAGCTCGTCTGCGAGGACGACGACCACCTGCTCGAAATCATCAACAAGAGGATCCGAGCGATCCCCGGAGTACGGAGCACCGAGAGCTTCGTCTACCTCAAGCTCCGGAAGCAGACCTACACATGGGGTACTCGATGACAGACCAGCTCGACACCGCCGCCTTGTCGAAGAAGGCGTACGACCACCTGTGGATGCACTTCACCCGCATGTCGTCGTACGAGAACGCGCCCGTCCCGACGATCGTGCGCGGTGAGGGCGTCCATATCTGGGACTCCAACGGCCGCAAGTACATCGACGGCCTCGCGGGCCTGTTCGTCGTGCAGGCGGGCCACGGCCGCGCCGAGCTGGCCGAGGTCGCCCGCAAGCAGGCCGAGGAGCTGGCCTTCTTCCCGGTGTGGAGCTACGCGCACCCGAAGGCGATCGAGCTGGCCGAGCGCCTGGCGAACTACGCCCCCGGCGACCTGAACAAGGTCTTCTTCACCACCGGCGGCGGCGAGGCCGTCGAGTCCGCGTGGAAGCTCGCCAAGCACTACTTCAAGCTCAAGGGCATGCCGACCAAGCACAAGGTGCTGTCGCGCACGACCGCGTACCACGGCACGCCGCAGGGCGCCCTGTCGATCACCGGCCTGCCGGGCCTGAAGGCGCCGTACGAGCCCCTGGTGCCGTCCACGTTCCGCGTGCCGAACACCAACATCTACCGCGCGCCGGAGTTCCTGGCCGACTCCTCTCCCGAGGCCTTCGGCCGCTGGGCCGCCGACCAGATCGAGGTCCAGATCCTCAACGAGGGCCCCGAGACCGTCGCCGCGGTGTTCGTCGAGCCGGTGCAGAACGCAGGCGGCTGCTTCCCGCCCCCGCCCGGGTACTTCCAGCGGGTCCGCGAGATCTGCGACAAGTACGACGTCCTGATGGTCTCCGACGAGGTCATCTGCGCGTTCGGCCGCCTGGGCACCATGTTCGGCTGCGAGAAGTTCGGCTACGTCCCGGACATCATCACCTGTGCCAAGGGCATGACCTCGGGCTACTCCCCGATCGGCGCGATGATCGTCTCCGACAAGCTCGCCGAGCCCTTCTACAAGGGCGAGGAGATGTTCCTGCACGGCTACACCTTCGGCGGCCACCCGGTCTCGTCGGCGGTCGCGCTGGCCAACCTCGACATCTTCGACAACGAGGGCCTCAACAAGCACGTCCTCGACAACGAAGGCGCCTTCCTGGCCACCCTGCAGAAGCTGCTCGACCTGCCTATCGTCGGCGACGTGCGCGGCAACGGGTACTTCTACGGCATCGAGCTCGTCAAGGACAAGGCCACCAAGGAGACCTTCAACGACGACGAGATCGAGCGCGTCCTGTACGGCTTCCTGTCGAAGGCGCTCTTCGACGCCGGCCTGTACTGCCGTGCCGACGACCGCGGCGACCCGGTCATCCAGCTCTCCCCGCCGCTGATCTCGGACCAGGGCACCTTCGACGAGATCGAGCAGATCCTGCGCTCGGTGCTCACCGAGGCGTGGACCAAGCTCTGATCCACCGAGTCGCCGGCCCGGCGCATGCCGCCGGGCGACTCCCCGAGCAATACTGACAACCCTCGCGACTGTGCCGTCGGCGCGCCTCTGGCACGCCGACGGCCCAGGGGTATTCGACGTCCAACGCGGGGGGAGGCCCGGGGTGGGGAGAGCGGGGGGGTGGGGAAGAGTGTTGGGGGGAGGGGGTAGA
>NZ_JBEZFP010000127.1:0-27117 GCF_040649515.1 Streptodolium elevatio | reverse complement strand
GGCCACCGCGGTGGCGAAGGGCGACCTGTCGCAGAAGATCACCGTCGACGCCCGCGGCGAGATCCTGGAGCTGAAGAGCACCGTCAACACCATGGTCGACCAGCTCTCCGCGTTCGCCGACGAGGTCACCCGCGTCGCCCGCGAGGTCGGCACCGAGGGCAACCTCGGCGGCCAGGCGACCGTTCGCGGCGTCTCGGGGACCTGGAAGGACCTGACCGACAACGTCAACGTCATGGCCTTCAACCTGACCGGACAGGTCAGGTCCATCGCGCAGGTGGCCACCGCGGTCGCGAAAGGCGACCTCTCGCAGAAGATCACCGTCGAGGCCAAGGGCGAGGTCGCCGCTCTCGCGGGCGTCATCAACACCATGGTCGACACGTTGTCCGCGTTCGCCGACGAGGTCACCCGGGTCGCCCGCGAGGTCGGCACCGAAGGCATGCTCGGCGGCCAGGCCCGGGTGCCGAACGTCGCCGGGACCTGGAAGGACCTGACCGACAACGTCAACTCGATGGCGAACAACCTCACCGGCCAGGTCCGCAACATCGCCCTGGTGACCACCGCGGTCGCCAACGGCGACCTGTCGAAGAAGATCGACGTGGACGCCCGCGGCGAGATCCTGGAACTCAAGACCACCATCAACACGATGGTCGACCAGCTCTCCTCCTTCGCCGCCGAGGTCACCCGGGTCGCGCGGGAGGTCGGGAGCGAGGGCCGGCTCGGCGGCCAGGCCGAGGTCGAGGGCGTCTCGGGCACCTGGAAGCGCCTGACCGAGAACGTCAACGAGCTCGCCGGCAACCTGACCCGCCAGGTCCGGGCCATCGCCGAGGTCGCCAGCGCCGTCGCCGAGGGCGACCTGACCCGGTCCATCACCGTCGACGCCTCGGGCGAGGTCGCCGAGCTCAAGGACAACATCAACTCCATGGTCGGCTCGCTGCGGGAGACCACGCGGGCCAACCAGGAGCAGGACTGGCTCAAGTCCAACCTGGCCCGGGTCTCCGGGCTCATGCAGGGCCACCGCGACCTCGCCATGGTGGCCGAACTGGTCATGGACGAACTGATCCCGCTGGTCGACGCCCAGTACGGCGCGTTCTACCTGGCCGAGGAGGACCCGCGCGGCACGGCGCTGACGCTGATCGGCTCGTACGGCCTGCCGGCCCACGAACCGCCCCGCCGCGTCCCGCCCGGCCGCACCCTGGCCGGCCAGGCCGCCCGGAGCCGCCGGGCCATCGCCGTCGACAACGTCCCGCCCGGGTACGTCGTCTCCTCCGGCCTCGGCCAGGCGACGCCCGTGGCCCTGCTGGTCCTGCCCATCGTGGTCGAGGAGCAGGTCCTCGGCGTCATCGAACTCGCGTCCGTCAGCCCGTTCACGCCCGTCCACCGCGACTTCCTCGGCCAGTTGATGGAGACCATCGGCGTCAACGTCAACACCATCGTCGCCAACGCCCGCACCGACGAACTCCTGGGCGAGTCGCAGCGCCTGGCCGGCGAACTCCAGGCCCGCTCCGAAGAGTTGCAGAACCAGCAGGAGGAACTGCAGCGCTCCAACGCCGAACTCGGAGACAAGGCGGCGCTGCTGGCCGCGCAGAATCGCGACATCGAGGCGAAGAACCTCCAGATCGAGCAGGCCCGCCAGGAACTGGAGGACCGTGCCAGGCAGTTGACCCTCGCCTCGAAGTACAAGTCCGAGTTCCTGGCCAACATGAGCCACGAACTGCGCACCCCGCTCAACAGCCTGCTCATCCTCGCCCAGCTGCTGGCCCAGAACCCGACCCGCAACCTCAGCCCCAAGCAGGTGGAGTACGCCGGGATCATCCACTCCGCCGGGTCGGACCTGCTCCAGCTCATCAACGACATCCTCGACCTGTCCAAGGTCGAGGCCGGCAAGATGGACGTCAACCCCGAACAGGTGCCGCTGCGCCGCCTCCTGGACTACGTCGAGGCCACCTTCCGGCCGATGACCACGCAGAAGAACCTGACGTTCGCCATCAGCACCGCGCCGGGGCTGCCGAACGACCTGCTGACCGACGACTCCAGGCTCCGCCAGGTGCTGCGGAACCTGCTCTCCAACGCCGTCAAGTTCACCGAGCGCGGCGGCATCGAGCTGCGTATCGAGCCGGCGTCCCCGGCCGAACTCCCCGACGGGGTGCACGGGGGCGGGCAGGTCGTCGCCTTCCACGTCAAGGACACCGGAATCGGCATCTCCCCGCAGCAACTGGAGACCATCTTCGGGGCGTTCCAGCAGGCCGACGGCACCACCAGCCGCAAGTACGGTGGCACCGGGCTGGGCCTGTCGATCAGCCGCGAGATCGCGTACCTGCTCGGCGGCGCCGTCACCGCACGGAGCACGCCCGCGGTGGGCAGCACGTTCACCTTCTACCTGCCGGTCGCACGGGCGGACTTCGCCGTCGCCGCACCCGAACCGGCCGCCGCCGCGCGGCCCAAGGAGCCCCCCACCACCGTCGACGAGGCGTCCGCGCCGCAGCAGCGACGGCTGCTGGTGATAGAGGAGCGGGTCCCCGGACTGCTGTCGCTCGTGGCCCAGAACGCCGTCGCGGACCTCGGCACGGGCCACGGCCTGGGCCAGCCCCGCGGAGACACGAGGATCGTCACCTCCGTCGACGCGCGGGCCGCCGCCGAGGCACTCGCCACGACGCCGTGCCACTGCATCGTCCTCGCCCTGGAGATGCCGGGCGGCGAAGCCATGCGGCTCCTCGACGCGTTGGACGGCGACCCCGCACTGGCCGCGGTCCCCGTGCTGGCCCACGTCAACCGCCGCCTGTCCGCCGAGCAGGAGCGGGACCTCCAGGCCCGCGCCGCCCGGCGCCCCCTGGAACTGCTCTCCAGCCTCGACGAGTTGCGCGAACGCATCGCCCTGCACCTGACCGCCGACCAGCCCGGCGACGTCCTGCCGCTGGTCCGCGGCGAGGAACGGGCCCCCGCCGACCCGGATCCCGCGGACGACCGGCTCGCCGGCCGGACCGTCCTGGTCGTCGACGACGACGCCCGGAACCTCTACGCGCTCAGCGGCATCCTCGAACTGCACGGCCTGCGGGTCCTGCACGCCGAGAACGGCCGCAAGGGCATCGAGGTCCTGAACGAGAACCCCACGATCGACCTGGTCCTGATGGACGTGATGATGCCCGAGATGGACGGCTACGCGGCCACCGCGGAGATCCGGCGCATGCCCGCCTTCGCGGGGCTGCCCGTCATCGCGGTGACCGCCAAGGCGATGCCCGGCGACCGCGAGAAGAGCCTCTCGTCCGGTGCGAGCGCCTATGTCACCAAACCGGTGGACGCCGACGACCTGATCGCGTGCGTCCGGCACTGGTTGGGTACGTAGCACGGGCGAACGCGACCCCGAAAACCTTGTTCCGCACCGACGTCCCCGGACCCACCGCCGCGGAGGCGGCAGCCGTACCGACGCCAAAGAGTAGGCGACACCATGACCGACCGTGAAAGGCGACCGCGCGACCACGACACCGCCGCGGACAGCGCGGAACCCTCCTCGCCCGGACGCCTGGCGGCCACCGTCGCCCGGCTCGGCGACGAGGTCCGGGCCGCGCACGCCGCCGCCGAGGGACGCGCGCTCATCGAGATGGCCAAGGGCATCCTCATCGAACGGCTCAAGTGCGGGCCGCGCGACGCCGCCCGGCAGCTGTCCGAACTCGCCGGCCGCACGGACGTGTCCCCGCTCGAACTCGCCGCCGACATCGTCAACCAGGCGGCACGGGACCGACTCAGCGCCGTGGCAAGCGAGTTCGTCCGGCGTACCAAGGTCGACGCGGAGGCCGGCGGTGAAGGCGGCCGAAGCGGCGGCGGAAGCCGAGCGGGAGACGCCGCGCGAGGCGGGGCCGGCGACCCGGACCTCAGCCGCCTCGCGGTACGCCTGCGCACCGCCGAGAGCGGCATCCTGGCCGCCGACGACACCCAGTCGGTCGCCCAGTCGCTGCTGGAGCACGCTCTCGCGCCGCTGGGCGCCACCGCCGTAGCGGTGTGGGCCGCGGCATCCGACGGCTCCCTCACCCTCAGAGGCCACGCCGGGTTCTCAGCCGACGAGGCGCGCCGGTGGCGGTACGTTCCGCCCGGCCTGACCACGCTCGCCCGCTCCGCACTCACCGGCCGCGCCGGCGTCTGGACCCGGTCGGCGGCCGAATCCGGGACGCCGTCGATCGGCCTGCGCGAACACCCGGGCTCACGCGCCGCCTTCCCGGCCGGCACCGGCGGCCGCATCCGCGGCGTCCTGGAGATCTGCTGGCCGCACCCGATCCCGCCGCAGCCGAGCATCATCCACAAGCAACTCGACGCACTGGCCGAGCTGAGCGCGCACACCTTCGAGGACACCTTCGCCGTGCGGGACGCCGCCGACGGGGCCGGCACCCCCATCCTGGCCGAGCTCGTCCAGTTCGCCGACGGGCTCCGCGACCCGGCCCTGGTCCTGGTCCCCCACCTGGATCCCGGCGGCGCCCTGGTCGACTTCCGCATCGAGCACGTCAACCGGTCCTTCGTCGACCCGGCCGGACGCAGTCCTCGTACGGTGCAGGGCGCGCTCCTGCTGGAGGCCTACCCGCTCGCCGCCGCCGGCTCGCTCTTCAGCCACATCGAACGCGTGCACGCCACCGGCGAACAGTTCCACGGCGACGGGATCGCGCTCACGACCCTGGTCGACGAAGTACCGCTCACCGCCCTCGCCGACATCAGCCTCAGCCGGCTGGGCCCCGCCGTGCTGTTCGTCTGGCGCCAACTGGACGAGACCGCCCGGCTCGCCGGCCTCCTCCAGCACGCCCAGCGCCTCGGGAGGCTCGGTGGTTTCGAGGAGCGGCTCGACACCGGCGAGATCATCTGGAACACCGAGATGTTCCACCTGCACGGCCTCCCGCCCACCGCTTCCCCACCGCGGCTGGAGGAACTCGCGGGACGCGCGCACCCCGACGACGCCGCGGCCATCCGGCGCTTCCTGCGCACGGTGATGCACCACCGCCGGCCGGCCTCGGTCGCCTTCCGTCTGCAACGCCCGGACGGCGTCACCCGGCACATCCGCGCCGCCGCCGAACCGGTGCTCGACGTCGACGGCCGGCTCCAGGGCGTACGCGGCGCGCACCAGGACATCTCCGCCCAGCACTGGACCGAGGTGGCCCTGGCCGCCACCCGCGACCAACTCGCCCACACCGAGCAGCAGGCGGTCCTGCGCAATCGGCTCACGCTGCAACTCCAGCACGCCATCATGCCGCCGGAGACGGCACCGGTGGACGTCCCGGCGCTCGAAGTCGCGGTCCGCTACCGGCCCGCCGAGTCGGAGGCCACCGTCGGCGGCGACTGGTACGACGCCGTGCTTCTGCCCACCAAGCAGGTCCTGGTCAGCGTCGGCGACGTCGCCGGGCACGGCATGGGGGCCGCCACCAGCATGGTGGTCCTGCGCAACGCCCTGCGCGGCCTCGCCGTCACCGGCGCGGGCCCCGCGCAAATGCTGTCGTGGCTCAACATGGTGACGCACAGCCTCACCGGCCATGTCACCGCGACGGTCGTGTGCGGACTGTACGACCCGCAGCGGCACGTGCTGCGCTGGGCGCGCGCCGGGCACCTGCCGCCGGTCCTCATCCGCGACGACAGCGCCGACTCCCTGCCGTTCATCGGCGGGATCCTGCTCGGCGCCGTCGCCGACGCGACGTACGACGAGGAGGAGGTGCAACTGCAGCCTTCCGACACCGTGCTGATGTACACCGACGGCCTCATCGAACGCCGCGACCGCAACGTGCGCGACTCCATCGCACAACTCCTCGTGCACGCCGAGGCCCCCGCCGACTCCCTCGACCTGCGCCTGGACCGGCTGCTGACGCACAGCGCGGCCGACACGGACGACGACACGTGCATCGTCGGCTTCCGCGTCACCTGACGCCGTCGCGCCCGCGCGCCGGCGCGACGCGCGCCAGGCGCTCGACGAGCGCGCTTGGGGACGGGTGAGCGCGTACGTCCGGGAGCAGGCGGGGGTGTGCGCTGTGCGGGGGTGGGTGGACACAGTGCGCGGGCGGGCCCTGCGGGCGGCGGGCGGGCGCGCCCGGAAGAGCAGCCGTCGACGGACCGGACAACCGTGGCCTGCGTGGTGATCGTTGCCGTACGGCAACGTATTCTGTTCACCTCGTGCCATGCGGCCCGGACCGTGTCCCCCCTATGTCGGTCCGACGCCTGACGCACACCCGAACAAGAGGAACCGATGCCGCGACGACCACGCCCCACCGCCCCCAAGTCCCCACGGGACAAACGCTCTTCCCCCGGCGTTCCGGGCACGTCGCGCGCCAGGCCGACGCCTCTGCACACGGCCACCATCGGCGACTCCACCCGCACGGTGGTCCAGGTCGCCGGCGAGGTCGACCACGAGACCTCGCTCCAGGTCCACGGCGCGCTCGAAGCGGCCCTGGACGCCGCTCTCACCGGCGATGCCCGCGTACCTTGGCTGCACCTGGACCTGGCCCAGGTCACCTTCTGCGACAGCGCCGGACTGAACGTCTTCCTCATGGCCCGGCGCCGCGCGCTGGAGAACGACATGAGGTTCACGCTCGACCCGAGCCCCCGCGTCACCCAACTCCTAAACCTGACCGGCACCACGGCCCTGTTCGACACCCACACCGACCCCCAAACCGACCCCCCGCCGACCGCAACCTGACCCGACGTTGTGCGCGCGGCAGGCGCGGGTCGGGGGTACGGCAGCCCCGGCCCACGTCTGCACTGCCGTCGGGGGCCCGTCGTGCCGGTGCCGGTCTCAGGCGGTCGGCAGGGGGAGGTTGTACAGGCGTGCGGCGTTGTCCTGCATGACCAGGCGTACGGTGTCCGGGTCGAGTTGGTCGGTGGCCTGGCCGGCGACGTCGAGGCTGTCGGGGTACAGGCACGTCGGGTGCGGGAAGTCGGTCTCGAAGAGGACGTTGCGGGCGCCCACGCGTTCGATGGTGTGGGCGATGTCCTGGTTCTCGAACCAGAAGCAGGCCGAGATCTGCCGGTCGAAGTACTGCTTCGGCGACAGCGTCAAGTGGTCCATCGACCCGGGGGTGGTCTCGCCGAGCTGGCGGGTGAGGGCTTCCAGGAAGAAAGGGATCCAGCCGATGCCGCTCTCCACCGACACGATCTGCAGGCGGGGGTGCCGCTCCAGCACACCGGAATAGATGAAGTTCGCGATGACCCGGGCGTTGGACAGGTACATCATCGACGAGCCGATCGCCAGCTTCTCGTCCAGGCCCAGGGACGGCCAGCCGGAGGTGCCCAACCAGCTCATCGACTCGTGGGCCGCGCCGATATGGAAGTTGACCGGCATGCCCAGGTCCGCGCACACCTCCCACAGCGGGTTCCAGACGGGCCGGGAGAAGTCCGGCAGTCCGGCGTTCTGCGGGTCGCTGGTGGTGTTCACGCCGCGAAGTCCCATGCCGTGCATGCGCTCCACCTCGCGTACCGAGGCGTCGATGTCCCACCAGGGCAGCAGGCCCATCGGGAACAGCCGGTCCCCGGACCGCTCCTGCATCTCGGCCATCGCGTCGTTGTAGAGGGTCGCGCACAGCAGCTTCAGCTGCGGGTCGTCGACCGCCGCGAAGCGCTGCCCGCCGAATCCCGCGGTGTTCGGGTAGACGATCTGCGCCCACACCCCCAGCGCGTCCATCAGCTCCAGGCGCGCGGTGACGTCGTACGCCGCCGCGCTGACCTTCTCGAACGGCCAGGAGATGAAGTCGGTTCCGCGCGAGCGCGTCCCGTCGACGTCGACAACCGCGGACGCGGTCGCCGGACCGAGCACCTTGCCGTCGACGACCCACTGCGGCTGGCCGTCCACGTCGGTCACGTGCGGCACCCGGTCGCGATAGCCCTGCGGGGCACGGGAGGTCCACAGGTCGTGGGGCTCGGTGACGTGGGTGTCGGCGTCGACGACTCTCAGGGGGGTTGCGGTGGGCATCGGGCACTCCAAATGGACGAGGAGCGGGCCGCACACGCCGGCACACGGCCGGGGCAGCCCTGACTCAGTTGGTAAATCTAACGTTTCACTACACGACAAGGGGTGGGCGCTTCAGTGAGCTCGTGCCGCGCAATCCCGGGGCACGCCGCGAGGTCGTCGGCGGTCAGTGTTGTGCGGTCTCGGGGAGCCCGAAGTCGGTCAGGGGTCCTTCGGCGACGAAGGTGAGGCTGCCGTTGCCGGTGGAGGTGGCACCGTCGGGGTGGCGCGCGGTGACGCGTACCGGCTGGATGCGGTGGACGGGCCGGGTGGCCTTGCCGTCGGGCATGACGACGGTGGCGGGGTGGGAGACGTCCCAGCGGTCGTGTTCGAGGTGTTCGGTGCCGCGCCACACGCCCAGGCCGAGGCCGTCGGCGTAACCGCCGTACCCCAGGCCGGTCATGGCGACGGCGGGCCGGTCGGCGACCAGGCGCAGGCGGGTCTCGCCGCCGTCGGTGCCCAGGGCGAAGGTCACCTCGGTCATGCGGCGTGGGCGCTGGTCGTCGCTGAACGCGGCCTGGAGGCCGACGACGGGGATATGGTCGACGGTGTCCTGGGTCTTGCGGTCGGTCAGGCCGGCGGAGGTGTACCCGGGGGCGGCCTGGACGTGCCCCGCGTGGCTGTCCGTGGAGAAGAACAGGAACGCGAAAAGCCCGCCGGCGCGCGGGGCGGGCGGCCCGGTGACCGGTTCGGCGATGCCGACGCGTTCGCGTACGCCCCACGAGTGGTCGCGGCAGGACCACCACTTGTCCACCTCGATGCGCTGCCCGTCGGCCTCCAGCCAGCCGGTGCAGGTGCCGATCTGGTCGAAGCGCGTGTAGTCCTCCACGACGCGGCCGCGTCGGCGGCGGAAGTGCGGCGGTTCCTCGTGGGCGGGGGCGACGGCGGACCAGATCAGCTCGCCGGAGATGCCGTGTTCGCCCGGGCTGACGGTCAGGCGCAGCCGGCGCATGGGTTCCAGGACGTCGACGCGAATGGGTCCGGCGAACGTCTCGTGCCGGGGCCGGAGTTGGCGTGAGCTGCGGACGTTGTGCTGGATGCCGTCGTGGACGACCACGCATCCGGCGTCCACGACGTTCATGTTCGCGTACACGCCCAGCGTCAGGTGCACGGTGGAGGTGCCGGCGGGGTCGGACGCGGCGAACCAGACGCGGTCGAAGAAGCGCGGGTCGCTGGTGCCGACGTGGTCGAAGGTGGTGGGCAGTTGGTGCCACTGGCTGTCGTCGAGCGAGGTGAGCACAGGGGGGGGTCCTTCGGCGCTGGGGTGGTCAGCTGGGGGTGGTCAGGTACGGCGTGGTCAGGCGCGGGGTGTGGGGCGGAGCGGGAATTCGGCGATGCGCACGTCGAAGTAGCCGCGCAGGGCGTCGTGCACCGGGTGCTCGCCGACGGCGACGACGGCCGGGGCCGCCTCGGCGAGCAGGGCGCGTCCGCTTTCGGCGTGGGCGTCCAGTTCGGCCAGGGCGGCGGCGGTCGGTACCGGCGCGGCGACGTACGCGGCGATGCGGGTACGCAGGCCGTCGGGCAGGTCCAGGACGTCCGCGTCGGCGATCCGGGCCAGCAGGTCCCGCAGGCGGGCGGTGTCGTCGGTGAGGAAGGCGGGGATGCGCTGCCAGCCCTGCTCCAGCACGGCCAGGACGTCCGCGACGCCGGTCAGCAGCGCCGCGGGGTACTCGCCGTCGACGTGCGGGCGCACCAGGTCGAGCAGGATGCGGCGGGCGGCGGCGAGTTGGTCGCTGACGGAGGGGTTCATGCGTGCTCCCCGCGCTCGTGTCCGTAGGTGGAGATCAGACCGAGCATCACGCGGTGCAGCGCGGTGGGGGTCTGGATGATGCGGTCGTAGCGGCCGTGCGCGAGGGCGTGCTGTCCGGCCATGACGATCACGGTGAGCTTGAGGTTGGCGAGGACGTTCCACCAGCGCACCGCGAGCCGGTCCGCGGTACGCCCGGTGTGGCGTTCCCAGGCGGCGATGAGGTCGTCGCGCTCCCACACGCCGGGGATCAAGTGCTCGCGGGCGCGCAGCGGGTTGGTGACCCAGCCGACGTCCTCGAGCGGGTCGCCCAGGTGCGCGGTCTCCCAGTCCAGGACGGCGGTGACCCGCCCGTCCTCGATCAGCACGTTGCCGGGCTTGAAGTCGCCGTGGACCAGCGTCGTGGCGCCGGAGGCCGGGGCGGTGGCGGTCAACCAGGCGAGGATGTACTCGAGTTCGGGCTCGGGGGCCTGCTGGATCTTCCGCAGTTCGGCGTCCCAGTGTGCGACGGCTACGTGCGCGGCGCCCGGCCCGGGGTCGGCGAGCACGCCGCCGAGGCCGAGCGCGGCCGGGTCGAGGCGGTGGATCGCGGCGAGCTGCTCGCAGAACTTGCCGGCGAGCGCGGCGCGTTCGGCCTCGGGCAGCGGTCCGGCCAGGACGAACGGCTCGCAGCGGCCCGGCGCGCGGTCCATAACCAGGGTCGGCCGGTCGGCTTCGGCGCCGTCCAGGTCGACCCAGTGCAGGGCGGGCACCGGCACGTCGGTGCGGTGCACCGCGGCCAGGACGGCGGCCTCGACGGCGCGGTCGCTGTCCAGCACGCTGCCGACCGGGTCGCGGCGCGCGACCAGTCGGGTGCGGCCGTCGCCGTGGCCGTTGGTCTTCCAGACGGCGTCGAAGAACCAGTTCTCCCGGGAGAACCCGAGGGTGGTGCGCTGCGGCGGTGACACGGCGAGGTCCGGATCGCCGGTCTCGCGGGCGAGCCAGGCGCGCAGTTGTTCGCGCAGTTCCTCCGGCTCCCGCGCGGTAGCGGTGTCGGGGGTGTTCGGGGTGGGGGGCATGTCGTCCTCCTTCGCGAAGGTAGTGAACAACATGTTTTAGAAGGTGGCAAGGGCGACAGGGTGATCACTCCGCTGCGCGGCGAGTTCGCGGACGGCACCGGAACGGAGGATCCGGCGGAGGACGCCGCTTCCGGCGAGGAGGCGAGGGGCCTGCCGCCGAACACGGCCAGGCGCCCGCGCGTCGGGAGGCCGGTGGAAAACGCGCCGGCTGCCGCGGCAGGCCGGGGCCGGGCTATGCCTCGCGCGCTGCAGCCGACACAGGCGCGGACACCGGGGCCGTGAGGGCGCCGACGAACATGTCGACCAGATTTTCGCGGAACAGATCGGGGTCGCGTGTACGGCCGGTGTCGACGCCGCGCGCGTAAAAGGCGCAGGCATGGACCACGCCGGTAATGCCGACGACGAGCCGCTCGTTCATCACCTCGGCGGGCAGCTGCGGCAGGGCCGCGCGCAGCATTGCGGTGCTCGCCGCCGCGGCGGTGTCCCCGAACAGCTCCGTCAGGCCGGCCCAGCTGCGGTTGACGTCGTCGACGAGTTCGGCCAGGAACCGCACCACCGCCCGGTCCCGCGCTTCCCCGACGGCGAGCGCGGTCAGCGGGGCGACGATGACCCGCGCGACGGCGAACACGTCGTCGACGGTCGCGCCGCGCAGCAGTTCGCGGCGGTGCGCGACCAGCGGCGGCAGCACGTCCTGGACCAGGGCCCGGACGAGGCCTTCTTTCGTGCCGAAGTGGTACTGCGTCGCGGCGGCGTTGCGCTGCCCGGCCGCGAGGCGGATCTCCCGCAGGCTGACCGCCTCGATCCCGTCCCGCGCGAACAGCAGCAGCGCCGCGTCCAGCAGCTTGCGGCGCGCGGGTTCCGGGTCACGGGGCATGATCACACGCTAGCGCCTCCCCCATCGCCGGTGTCCGGAGTTCCCCGCCACCGGCGCATCGCAACCCTGGGTCGTAAATTCAGCGACTCACCACCGGGCAGGCCATCGTCCTGGCCCTTGTTTCAGCTCAGGCGCTCCTGGGATTCCGTGGCTGCGCTCCGCACGGCCTCGATGAACTCCCGGGCGAGGAGGTCGTCGGCGTCGTCGGCGTCCTGGCCTTCGTCCGTACCGACGTCCGAGGCCAGGTCGGCCCAGTCGGTGTCGTCGTCGAATTCGGCGTGTTCGGAGTAGATGAGCCAGCATGCGCGGATGCCCTCGAGGAGGTCTTCGAGGAGGTCCGGTGCGGGCCGGGAGGGGTCGAGCGGGGTCAGGCGCAGTTCGTTCCGCAGGGCGGCGGCGATGACGGGGTCGTCGGCCCCGTGCTCGGCAATGAGCTGCTCGGTGTGCGCGATCTGCGCGATCAGGCCCTGGTAGTCCGGGACTTGGCCGTCCGCGAGGCGGAGTGCGCCGCGGACGAGGCCGCAGACGGCTTGGCGGGGGGCGACGCCGGCGTGGACAAGCTCAAGGAGCTGGGTGGGGGTCTCGTGCGGAAGGGATTCCGTGTCGCTTGCGGTGACGACGATGCTGACGGGCGCGATGCCGCTGGCTTCCGACGCGACGTCCGCGGCCGCCACGAGCCAGTGTGCGGCGGCCACCGCGGCCGCGGTGGGTTCCAGGTCGGTGAACAGCCCGTGCGCGCCGAGGGGGTTCTCGTGCAAGAGGCGATCGGCGGCGGCGACCTGCAGCGGTGAGGCGTCTTCGCGGCTGAGGACGACGGCCTGGCGGGCGCGGCCTTGGAGTTCGCCGAGTTCGGCGTGTTCGACGGCCTGGAGTTCGGCGGAAACCTCGGTCACCACCGCGTCCGTCAGCGTCTGGTAGCCGATGCGGTGGAGGATGCGGCCGACGCGGTGGGCGTACTCACCGAGGGGGCTGTACAGGACGTCGAGCCCGCCGGCCTCGTCCGGCAGGTTCGGTTCCGTGACGGCGTTGGCGACGTCGGCGAACTGCCGGCGTTCCTCGTCGCGTCGCCGGCCTTCGCTGTCCGCGTCGTGGTCGTCGGCCGCGCTGGAAGGGTGCGTGTACGTACGCCACGCGGCCTCGGCCAGACGCGTGAGTTCGCGGGCGAGAGCCAGGGCCGTGGCGGCGTCGACCGTGCCGGGGAGAGCGGCGACGGGCCCGCTCGTGTCCCCGGATCCGGTGGCGTACGCGATCTGCAGTTCGTGACGAGCGGGGTCGAAGGCGTAGCGCGACATGGAACTTCCCTGGTGCTCGTGGGTCACGCCATGGACCGGCTCCGGGCATGACCGTTGTTCGGTCATTATCGCGAGCGCTCCCGGAAGCGGTGGTGAGAGCTCAGTCGCGGTGGTGGTCCGCGACCGCGGCGAAGGCGGCCTTGGGCTCCCAGGGCAGGTCGGGGTACGAGTCGCCGCGGCCGTCCGCCAGGACCTTGACGATGCCGAGGCCGGCGAGGTCGAGGTCGTGTGGCCGGTCGCCCAGCGGCCGGGCGATCCGCTCCTCGGTGCCGGCGCCTTCGAGGAACCCGTGGTTCATGACGCTCGGTTCGGTGCCTGCGACGAACACGACCTCGGCGCCCTGCGCTCGCAGCCGCTGGGCCCGTTCCGCGCAGTCGGCGAACAGGACGAGTGGGTGTTGGCCCAGGCGCCGTAGATCTGCTCCTGGAACCGGATGTGCCGAACTGCCGACAGTCCGTGGCCGCCAGGGGCCGGTGCTCCGGGCCCCGGCGGCCACGCCTGCCTCAGGCGATCACGAACAGGTCTTCTGCGAGGACCTGTTCGCTGAAGGGCTCCCCGCGGGTGTAGCGGGCGAGTTCGTCCAGGGCCGTGGTGGCGAGCCGGTTCAGTTCGGTGCCGAGTGATCCGGCGATGTGGGGGGTGAGCAGGACGCGCGGGTGGTCGTAGAGCGGGGAGTCGGCGGGGAGAGTCCACGGGTCGGTGACGTCGAGGACCGCGTAGAGGCGTTCGGCGCGGATCTCGTCGACCAGGGCGCGTTCGTCGACGAGGGCGCCACGGGCGGTGTTGATGAGGGTGGCGCCGTCGCGGAAGTGGGCGAGGCGGCGGCGGTCTATCAGATGGCGGGTCTCCGGGAGGTCGGGGGCGTGCAGGGAGACGACGTCGCTGGTGGCGCAGAGTTCGTCGAGGGTGAGTGCCTGGACGCCGAGCGCGCGGGCCTCCTCGGCGGACAGGTAGGGGTCGCTGACGACAATCTCCAGGTCGAACGGGCGCAGCAGTTCGATGACGCGGCGCCCGATTCGTGACGCCCCGACGATGCCGACGCGTTTGCCCAGGTTGCCCATCTCGGGGAAGCGGGCGTGCCAGTCCTGTGCGGTGCGTCCGGCACGGTAGGCGTCGGCTATGGGCAGTACGCGTTTGTTGGCGAACAGGATGGCCGCGAGGGTGAATTCGGCAACGGGCAAGGCGTTTCCGGCGGCGGCGGCGGTGACGGTGATGCCGCGTTCCCAGACCTCGGGGGCGAGGTGGCCCTTGACCGAGCCTGCCGCGTGGACGACGGCGCGCAGATTCGGTGCGGCGCGCAGTGCCTCGACGTCGAGGAGGGGGCTCTGCCAGCCGGTGATCAGGACTTCGGTTTCGGCGAGCACGGCGCGGGCGGCCGGGTCGGCGAAGTCGGTGAGGACCTGTTCGGGGTCGATGTGTGCCAGTTCGGTCAGACGGGCTCGCTCGCGCGGGCCGAAGAGGCGTTCGGCGACGGTGGGAGCCATCGCCAACGCTGCGCGGGGACGGTTCACTTGACGCTTCCCATGGTCAGGCCGGAGCGCCAGTAGCGCTGCAGTGCGATGAAGGCGACGATCAGCGGGAGTACCGCGAGCAGCGAGCCGGTGATCACGAGCGGGTAGAACTCGGGTGACTGGGTGGTGTTTCCGTTCCAGGTGTAGAGGCCGAGGCTGACCGGGAACAGTTTGCGGTCGGAGAGCATCACCAGGGGCAGGAAGAAATTGTTCCAGATGGTGACGAATTGGAACAGGAAGATGGTCACGAACCCGGGGACCATCATGGGTAGTCCGACGGAGCGGAAGACCCGCAGGTCGGAGGCGCCGTCCATGCGCGCTGCCTCGATGACCTCGTCGGGGATGTAGCTGCGGGAGAAGATCCGGGCGAGGTAGACGCCGAAGGGGTTGAGCAGGGACGGCACGAAGACCGCCCAGTACGAGTTGTTGACCCCGGCCTTGGACGCCAGCAGGTACATCGGCAGCGCCAGTGCGGAGACCGGCACCAGTACGCCGACCAGCACGAAGCCGAAGAGCTTCTCGCGGAACGGGAAGCGGTACTTGTCGAAGGCGTATCCGGCGGCGACGCAGATGATCGTGCTGCCGAGCGCGCCCGCTCCGGCGTACAGGAAGCTGTTGCCGAACCAGGTCAGGAAGATGCCGTCGTCCTGGTCGAGGACGCGCTGGATGTTGTCGCCGATCGCGGCGCCGTCGACCTGGAACATCGAGGTGCCGAGCAGGTTGTTCGGGCTCTTCGCGGCGGCGGTGACCAGCCAGATGAGCGGGAAGACCGAGTAGAGCGCGCCGATGACGAGGATGGCGTTGACGGCGCTTTTGGACGCCCAGGCGGGATTGCGCCGGGACGCGCCGGGCGAACGGTCCGCACGCCGCGGTCCGTCGGTGCCTGTCGCCGGGGCGGGCGCGGCGGGCCGGCGGCGGGTGGAGCGGTCGCTGCGTCGGTGGGTGAGGCTCACATCGACTCCTTGCGCCCGGCGATCCGGGTGACCGTCCACGAGAGCACTCCGGCGGCCACGGCCAGGAGGATGGACGCGGCGGCGGCGACGCCGATGTCGTTGACGCCGAAAGCGGTGTGGTAGATGAACATGGCGGGCGAGTAATCGGCGTCCAGCGCGCTGCCCGCGGACCGCATGACCATCGGCGAGTTGAACATCTGGAGCGAGCCGATGACGGTGAACAGCACGACTACGCCCATGGCCTGACGGATCATCGGGAGCTTGATGCGGGTGGCGACGGTCCAGCCGCTCGCACCGTCGACGCGGGCGGCCTCGAGGGTCTCGTTGGGGATCGCCTTGAGCGCGGTGTAGAGGATGACCATGTTGTAGCCGGTCCACATCCACACGGAGATGTTGATGACGCCGGGCAGCACCCAGGAGCGGCCGAGCATGTCGATCTCGATGCCGCCGTCGGACAGCACGCCGAGCACGGGGCTGATGCCCGGGGTGTACAGGTAGGCCCAGATCAGGCCGGCGATGATCTCCGGGACGGCGTGCGGCAGGAACAGCGTGAGCTGGAAAAATTTCCCGGCCCGCGTGGTGGTCGCGTCGATCAGCAGTGCGAACAGGGCGGCGAGCCCGACCATGACCGGAATGTAGATGACGCAGTACATGGCCAGGGTGACGAAGCCGTCCTGGAAGTGCTCGGATGTCAGCGCGTCCCGGTAGTTGCCCAGGCCGTGGAACACCTTTTCCGAGCCTCCGAAGCCGAGGCCCGAGCTGCGCTCGGTGAAGAAGCTGAGGTCCACCGCGTAGACGAGCGGGGCGACGAGGGCGACCACGAAGACCGCGAAGAATGGTGCCAGGAGGAGGAACGCCGCCACCCCCTGGCTCCGTCCGCGCCTCCGCCGTGCGGCACCGGGCCGTTTCGGCGAAAGGATGGGCATGGTCAGCCGCCCGTCACATTCAGATTGCGCTTGCGCATTGCGTCGATGGTGGCCTGCTGCGACGCCTTGAAGGCGTCAGGGATCGAGTGGCTGTTCTGCTCGTCACCCAGCGTCGTGGCGGTCACGTTCATCGCGGGCCCCCACATCCAGCCGGTCGGCACCGACGCGTCGGCGGCCTTGAAGACCTGGAAGATGTCCTGGGTGCCGAACAGGTCGCTCTTGAAGTTCTTCGCGGCGACCTCGTACGCGGCCGGGTGCGCCGGATAGACGGCCCTGCCGTTGCTGGTACGCGCGTTGATGCTCTCCGGCGCGTGGGTGAGCCAGGTCGCGAACGTCGCCGCGGCCTTCGCGTTCTTGCTGTCCTTGCTCACCGCGAAGGTGCTGCCGCCCCAGAAGCCGGAGGACGCCTTGCCGTCGAACGACGGCAGCGGCGCGACCGCCCACTTGTCGGTCTGCCCGGCCGTGTTCGCGGCGAGGTTGTTCGCCGCCCACGGCGGCCCGATGACCGTGGCGAGCTTGTCGGTCTTGAGCATCTTGCCCCAGTTCTCACTCCAGGACTTCTCGACGAGGACCGTCTTGTCGTCCTTGAGCTTCTGCCAGTACGCGCCCACCTCAGTGGTCTTCGGGTCGGTGAGGTTCACCTGCCACGCGTTGTTCGCGGTGCCGAACCACTTGGCCCCCGCGGCCCAGCTGTAGGCGGCGAGCTGGGTCGGCTCGTTCGGGAAGTACGAGCCGAGGTAACCGGCCGGGTCCTCGGTGTGGAACTTGGCGGCGGCCTTCGCGTAGTCGTCCCAGGTACGCGGGACCTCGATGCCGTGCTGGGCAAGCAGGTCCTTGCGGTAGTACATGACCATCGGCGTCGCGTCGTACGGCATCCCCCACACCTTGCCGTCGAAGGTGGCCTGGTCGGTGATCGCCTTGGGGTAGTCCTTGAGGACCGAGGCGTCCACGAGGTTCCCGATCGGCTGCAGGCCGCCCTGGCTCACGTACTCCGGCAGGTTGGTGTACTCGATCGTCGCCAGGTCCGGCGCGTTGCCCGCGGTGATCGCGTTGGTGAGCTTGAGGTAGCCGCCGGCTACACCGCTCGGGGTCACCTCGAGCTTGACCTCGATGTCGTTCTGGCTCGCGTTGAAGGTCTTGACGACCTCCTCGATGCCGCCGATCCACGACCAGAATGTGATGGTGGTCTTCTTGCCGGCCGCGCCGCCGCCGGACGCGCTCGCGTCGGAACCGCTCTTGCCGTCCCCGTCGGCGGCGCAGCCGGCGCTCACCAGCAGCGAGACCGCCACCAGCGCGCTCGCCATCCATCGGGTTCTGATCGTTTTCATGACCGCTCCTTCGCTTCACCGGCAGCACCGGACAACCCCCTGGAATCCCGCCGCACTTGGCGTGACCTGGGGGTGGGGCCGGTCTCAAGTGCGGTAATAGAAACGAAACACTGATGCAACGTCAACGGATCCGATAGCAAACAGTCAGAAGCGATCAACCGATCAGCCGCTTCCCGCACGACTCGCGGATGGTGAGCCGCGGGAGCAGCGTCAGGTTGTGCGGGGTGACCGCGGTCCCGGGGTGCGGAGCGAGTCGGCGGGCCATCGCCCGCACCGCCTGCTCGCCGACGTCGTACTTCGGCGGGCTGACCGCGGTGAGCGGCACCGGGCCGAGTGCCGCGATCTCGTCGTCATACGCGATGACCGCCAGGTCCTCCGGAACCCGCAGGCCTTCCGCGATGGCCGCCTCGACCAGTCGGGTCGCCTGGTTGTCGCTGTGCACGAACGCGGCGGTGGCGCCGGTCTCGCGGCACTCGCGCAGCAGGCGTTCCAGTGCCGAGCGCAACCCGTCGGGGTCCTTGGCGCCGTCCGGCACCGGGACGTCCGGGGCGTCGGCGTCCAGCCCGAGCTGTTCGACGGCCTCGGCGTAGCCTCGGCGCAGCCAGAACTCCGTGGGGGTGGCCGGGTCCAGCGCAAGCGCAACCTTGCGGTGCCCGAGCGCGGCGAAGTGCCGCAGCGCGAGCAGCGTGCCCTGGGCGTGGTCGGTACGCACGTAGTCCACGTCGCGGGTGGTGTGCGCGTATCCGACCGTGCGTTCCATGAGCACCACGGGCACGTTCAGGGTGTCCAGCCACGCGCCCAGTTCGGCGGCCGCCGAGGACCCTTGCGCGGCGGCCAGCAGCAGGCCGCGTACGCCGAGCGCGAGGAGTTGGGCGACCCGTTCCCGCTCCTCGTCGGGGCGGTAGTGGGACACCCCGAGCACCAGGCGGACGCCGTGGGCGGTCGCGGCCTTCTCGGCCCCGCGGATCACTCCGGGGTAGTAGAACGTCGTGGACGGCACGACTATCCCGACCGGGATCGGTGCCGCGGTGCCGGGCGGTTCGGCGGGGGCGGCCACCGCGCCTCCGTGCACACGGGTCAGCAGGCCCGCGTCGGCCAGTTCGCGGATGTCGCGCCGCAACGTGGCCTCGGAAGAGTCCAGGGCGGTCACCAGGTCGGCGACCCGTACGCTGCCTTTGAGCTGCAGCTCGCGGAGTATGAACTCGTGCCGTTCGCGCGCGAGACGCATGCATCCCCCAGTCACCGGGCCGCTCGGTGATGTGCGGCCGCCGAAAAGACACCCGTGACCCACGACGGTCAACCGGGCAGAAGCGATCATTCTCGATGCGAAGGGCGGTGTAAACAGGCAGATGCGAGCGTTTCCGCTCTTGACCGCTCGGCGCGGGGCCGCCTAGCCTCCACATCTGGAAAGCGCGTTCCCGTCGGCGGCCCGGTCGGCGATCGGGCGCGCACTCCGCCCGCTGCCGCCCTCCGGCGTACTGCCGGGGCATCCTCGGCCGCGCACAGACCCGGCGGGTTCATCCTGGGCGCCCGCGCCGGATGCCTCATGCCGACCGCGCCGGATGGGCCCGGACGGGCCCACCCCCGCGACTTCGTCAGGTCGGAGAATGCGCATGACCCAGCCCATGCCCTGGGCGTTCAGCACACTCGGCGCTCCCGGACGCCCGGTGGCCGAGCACGTCGACCGCGCGCTGCGGCACGGCTGCACGGGGATCGAACTGCGCGTGCACGCGGACGAGTCGGTACGCACCGACCTGTCCGCGCGCGAACGCCGCGACATCCGCGACCAGGCCTCCGGCGAAGGCCTCGCGCTGCCGTGCCTGGCCGGGTACGCCCGAATCTGCGCCGACGTCCCGGACGCGGCGGTGTTGACGGAGCTGCGGGCGCTGATCGAGCTCGCCTACGATCTCGGGGCCCCGGCCGTGCGCGTGTTCCCCGGCGGCACAGGCGGCGGCACAGGCGGAGAGGACCACGGCGACGCGGACCGTGCCGAGCGTCGGCTCTCCGCGCTCCTTCCGGAAGCTGCCGCGAACGGCGTCACCCTGCTGCTGGAGACGCACGACTCCCACCCCACCGGAGCCGCGGTCGCCTCGCTGCTGCGGCCTTTCACCGGTGAGCGGGCCGTGGCCGCCATCTGGGACGCGCTGCATCCCTGGCGTCACGGCGAGCAGCCGGACGAGACCGCGCAGGCACTCGACGGCCTGCTCGGCTACGTACAGATCAAAGACGCGGTGTCGGCGTCCGACACGACTCCCGTCCTGCTCGGCAGCGGTGCGGTCCCGCTCGACGTGATCGGCCGTGCGCTGGACGAACGCGCCTGGCACGGCTGGGTGTCCCTGGAGTGGGAGCGGGCGTGGTACCCGCATGTCGCCGATCTCGACGCGGTCCTGCCCGGCGCCCGCGCCTGGGTGGATCAGCGGTCGAGAGCCGGCTGACCACTGATCCGCCGCGGACCGCACGACACATCGATTGCTCCCCGACGACGCCCCCTTCACGCCGCGACGCGGCCGCACTCGCCGACCCCCTCTCCCGCCACCCGCTCTCCAGGACGGATCCCATGGCCGTGCCGCCCTACCTTCCGCTCCCGCCGATGGACCGCCTGGTCTCCCCGCGCACCGGCTGGACCCGCGCCCACTGGGAGGCGGTCGCGGACCGGCTGCTGGCGGGCGTACTGCCGTACGCGAGCCCGCGCCTGGCCCAATACCGGCTGCCCGGACGCACCGGCGGCGCGGGTGTGCACGCGGACGGACTGGAGGGATACGCCCGCACGTTCCTGCTCGCCGCCTTCCGGATCGCCGGCGCTCAGGGAGCGGTCCCCGACCTGGTCGAGCGCTACGCCGCCGGACTCGACGCGGGCACCGACCCCGCGAGTGACGAGGCCTGGCCGCTCATGGGCGACATGACCCAGCAGCTCGTCGAGGCCGCCTCGATCGTCATCGGCCTGCACGAGACCCGCCCGTGGTTGTGGGACCGGCTGGACGACAAGGTGCGCGCCAACCTGGTCGACTGGCTCTCCGCCTTCCGCGGCAAGGCCGTCCCGGACAACAACTGGCGGCTGTTCAAGGTCGTGACCGAGCAGTTCCTCGCCTCGGTCGGGGCGCCGCACGACCAGGACGCCATCGACGAAGGCCTGGACCGGCTCGACGACTGGTACCGCGGCAACGGGTGGTACACCGACGGCCCCGGACGCCATTTCGACTACTACAACGGCTGGGCCCTGCACCTGTATCCGCTGCTCTGGGCGCGCATCGCCGGCGCCGGAGCGGACCCGGAACGCGTACGGGTGCACCGCGAGCGCCTGACAGAACTCCTCGCCGCATACCCGTACTTCTTCGGCGCGGATGGAGCGCCCATGCACCAGGGGCGATCCCTGACGTATCGCTTCGCCGCCGTGACGCCGGTGTGGGTGGGGGCGCTCGCCGACGCCACTCCGCTCGACCCGGGCCTGACTCGGCGCATCGCGTCCGGCGCGCTGCGGCACTTCGTCGAGCGCGGGGTGCCGGATGAACGCGGGCTGCTCGGCCTCGGCTGGTATGAACCGTTCCTGCCCGCGACCCAGCCGTACTCGGGCCCGGCGTCGCCCTACTGGGCATCGAAGGGTTTTCTCGGTCTGCTACTCCCGGCCGAGCACCCGGTATGGACGGCGACCGAGGCCGCGCTGCCGGTCGAGGAGTCGGACACCCGCCTCGCCCTGCCCGAGCCGGGTTGGCTGCTGCACGGCACGCGCGACGACGGCATCGTCCGCCTGCTCAACCACGGCAGCGACTACAACTACCCGGCGCCCGCACCGCAGGTCGACGATCCCCACTACAGCAAGCTCGCGTACTCCACTCGGACCGCGCCCGACGCGGCGGCCGGCGCATGGGCTCGCGCCCTCGACAACCATTTCGCCGTGCTCGGCGCGGACGGGACGCCGACGCGGCGTCGGCGGATCGAACCGGTCCGCGTCACGGAGCGCGGTGCGGCGTCCCGACACACGGCACCGATCTCGGTGGCCGGCGCACGGGATGTCGACGCTGCCGCCGACGGGCGCGAAGTGACGGTGGAGACGACGTCGTTCGCGCACGGACCGTGGGAGGTCCGGGTGCACCGGGTCGACCTGACGGGTGCGGCAGCGGGTGTGGCAGTCGAAGTGCGCGAGGGGGGTTACTCGGTGGCCGACGCGCGTCCTCCGGTCGACTACACCGGAACGCACACGTGGGCTGGTGATGCCGACATATTGGAGGACGATGCGGCAGGACACCAGGCCGACCTCGTGGCTGCGGGGGGCGTCCCGTGGGCCGGTGCCCGTATCTCGGACGGCGTGCACAGCGTGGTCGTCGGCCTGCACGGCTGGCAGCGCGCCGAGGTGGCGCACAATGTGGGGGCGAACGCCTTCGGGTCCTGTTCCGCCGTTCCCGTTCTGTACGGCGATGTTGTCCGGGATGCCATCGGAGTCTTCGTCACACTCGTCGTGCTTTCGGGTGACCCCGTCCACCCCGACGCGCTGGCCGCGACGTGCCGCGCCGAGGTGGCGGCCGACGGCACGGCAGCGGTGCGGCTGCCGGACGGAACGGTTTTCACCGCCTGACGTGAGCCGTGCTCCCCCTGACCACCAGTTCTCCGTCGACGGCGACCGCACGGGGTGCGATCGTGGGGCCGGTCAGGATCATCTCCATGGCCTGCGCACCGATCTCCGTCAAGGGCAGTCGCACGGTCGTCAGCGCGGGGTGGAGGTCGGCGGCGAACGGCAGGTCGTCGAAGCCCACCACCGATACCTGCTCCGGTACGCGCAGGCCGAGGTCGTCGCGCAGGGCGGCGAGCACTCCCGCCGCCATGACGTCGTTCAGCACCACGACTGCTGTCACGTCGGGAGCGCGGCTGAAGAGGGCCCGCGTGGCGCCCCGCGCCTCGTCCCGGGCGAAACCTCCGTCGACGATGTTCGCCGGAGGCAACGCGATGTCCAGGGAACGCAATTGACGGCGCGCGCCGTCCAGCCGGTCGCGTACGCCGGTCAGCGAGCGCGGGCCGGAGACCACGCCGAACCGGCGGTGGCCGAGCCCGTGCAGGTGCCGCACCGCGAGAGCGGCGCCCGCGCGGTTGGCGGGATTGACGGAGTCGGTGTCAATGCCGTGGGGCCCGATGGTGACCACATGGCCCCCGTCGGCGCGGTAGGACTCAACCTCCGCGGCGAGCCGACTGGTGTAGCTGCGGTCGGCGAAGCCACTGCCGGACAGGATGACGGCGCGAGCGCGCTGGGCGCGCAGCCGGGCCAGGTAGTCGAGTTCGAGTTCGGGACTGCGGAACGTCGCGGCCAGCATCACCAGGAGCCCGTGCTCGCGCGCCACGCCCATTGCCCCGGCACTGATGGCCGCGAAATAGGGGTCGGCGACGTCGTGGACCACCACACCCACCAGTGACGTCGTCGAGCGGGCGAGCGCCTGCGCGGGGGCGTTGGAGACGTACCGCAGTTCGCGGGCCGCGGCGAGGACCTTCTCACGCAGCTGCTCGCCGACGACGCGGCTGCCGGTGCTTCCGTGCAGTGCCCGCGATGCCGTGGCCGGCGAGACTCCGGCGAGGTCGGCGACCTGCTGGAGCGTGACAGGGCCCGCGGGCCGGGGCGTGGGACCTCCAGGTCCGGGAGCGGAGCCGTCGGCGGCAGTGGTGGGCACGAGACCAGACTATCCATGGGAAAGCGCATTCCCAAGAAGATGCCCGATCAGTGCTTCGAAGAGCACGGACTCCACGGTGAACTTGGCTGTCTTCTCGGCTCTTCTCTTGACCGCATCCGCCGGGCGCTCTACGTTTTGGGAAAGCGCTTTCCCGATGTGGGTCACCGTGCCACGATGCGGCCCCGTGAAGCCGTGGCGCCCGCCTTCGAGCGGCGCGTGCGCTCCCCGAAACCGGCGCGTCGACCCACGTACCGCGCCTTCTCCTGTTCGAGAGGAACCCATGACCACGCACACACTCGGCGTCGTGATGAACGGCGTCACCGGCCGGATGGGCTACCGCCAGCATCTCGTCCGCTCGGTGCTGGCGATCCGCGAGCAAGGCGGCGTCGCCCTCCCCGACGGTTCGCGCGTGGTCCTCGAACCGGTACTGGTCGGCCGCGACGCGGCCAAGCTGAGCACGATGGCCGAGCGGCACGACATCGCCTCGTGGACCACGGACCTGGACACCGCACTCGCCGACCCGGCCAACTCGGTGTATTTCGACGCCCAGGTCACCCCCGCTCGGGAGGCCGCAATCCACGCGGCGATCGCCGCCGGCAAGCACGTGTACACCGAGAAGCCCACCGCCGAGAGCTTCGACGCCGCCCTGGGCCTCGCACACGCCGCCGAGACGGCAGGCATCAAGCACGGCGTCGTGCAGGACAAACTGTTCCTGCCCGGCCTGCTCAAGCTGCGCAGGCTGATCGACGGCGGCTTCTTCGGCCGGATCCTCTCGGTGCGCGGCGAGTTCGGCTACTGGGTCTTCGAGGGCGACTGGCAGTCCGCGCAGCGCCCGAGCTGGAACTACCGGTCCCAGGACGGCGGCGGCATCGTCATCGACATGTTCTGCCACTGGTCGTACGTCCTGGAGAACCTGTTCGGCCGCGTCGAGGCGGTCACCGCCAAGGCGGTCACCCACATTCCGACACGGTGGGACGAGCACGGCGCGGCGTACGAGGCGACCGCCGACGACGCCGCCTACGCCTTCTTCGAGCTGGAGGGCGGGATCATCGCGCAGATCAATTCGTCGTGGACGGTGCGCGTCAACCGCGACGAACTCGTGGAGTTCCAGGTGGACGGCACCGAGGGCAGCGCGGTGGCCGGGCTCCGCCGCTGCCGTGTCCAACACCGCTCGGCCACGCCGACTCCCGTGTGGAATCCGGACCTTCCGGTGACCGAGAACTTCCGCGACCAGTGGCAGGAGGTGCCCGACAACGCGGGCGACGCGGGCTTCGACAACGGATTCAAAGTGCAGTGGGAGCAGTTCGTCCGGCACGTGGTCGCCGACGAGCCTTTCCCGTACGACTTCTTTGCGGGAGCGCGCGGCGTACGCCTCGCCGAGAGCGGACTCCTGTCCTCCGCCGAGGGCCGCCGCGTGCAACTGCCGCGGATCGGGGACGGCGCGTGACCACCTCCCGCATCCTTCTGCCTGGCGAGAACGGCGCCTTGGAGCCGTTCACGCCCAAGGGCGTCTATCTGGGCGCGGCCCCGGGCGGGCCGCCGTTTCATTCGCGTACCGCCTACGCCGCCGCCCACGTGGTCGCCGATCCGCTCGCCGCACACGCCCCCGGCCTGCCCGCAAGCCTGGACTGGGACGCGACGCTGGCCTTTCGCCGGCACCTGTGGTCGCACGGGTTCGCGGTGGCGGACGCGATGGACACCGCACAGCGCAACATGGGGTTGGACTGGCCCGCGACCGCCGAACTGATCCGGCGCAGCGCGAACGAGGCACGGGCTCACGGCGAGCCGTACGACCTGCTCGCCTGCGGCGCCGGGACCGACCACGCCGACGCGGTGCTCATGGTCGACCAGGTGATCGAGGCATACGGCGAACAGCTCGCGCTCGTCGAGGAGTCCGGCGCGAAAGCCGTCGTGATGGCCTCGCGGCAGCTCGCCGCGGCGGCGTCGGGAGCCGACGACTATCACCGGGTGTACGGGACGCTGCTCGGTCAGGTGCGCCGTCCGGTCGTCCTGCACTGGCTGGGCGAGGTCTTCGACCCGGCGATGGCCGGCTATTGGGGCAGCGCCGACATCGACACGGCGACCAGCACCTTCCTGGACGTGATCCGCGCCCATGCCGACCGCGTCGACGGGGTGAAAGTCTCGCTGCTCGACCGCGACCACGAGGTGCGGCTCCGCGCCGAACTCCCCGACGGCGTGAGGCTCTACACCGGCGACGACTTCCACTACCCGGAGCTGATCCGCGGCGCCGACGGACGGTTCAGCCACGCGCTGCTCGGCATCTTCGACGCCATCGCCCCGGTCGCCGCAGGCGCGCTGCGCGCCCTGGACTCGGACGACCTGGACACCTACACCGGGCTCCTCGCGCCCACGGTGCCCCTGTCCAGGCACCTCTTCGGCACGCCGACCTACCACTACAAGACCGGCATCGTGTTCCTGGCCTGGCTGGCCGGGCTCCAGGACGCCTTCGTCATGGTCAACGGCGCGCAATCGGCACGCTCTCTCCCCCACCTGGCCAAGGCGTACCAACTCGCGGACGCAGCTGGGCTGTTCCCTGACCCCGACCTGGCACTCGCACGAATGCGGACGCTGCTCACCGTCACGGGGGTGCACGGATGAGCGCCGACTCCCCTTCCGCATCCGCCGTCGACGTCCCCAGCGGTCAGCCCGCGCGCGTGCCCACGCCTCCGCCGGGTGATCCGCGGCTGGCCCGGCTCTCACTGAACCAGTGGACGACCCGCGGGTGGTCACTGCGCGAGGCGGTCGACGGCTGCGTTCGCGCGGGAGTGCCGTCGATCGGCCTGTGGCGCGACAAGGTCGCCGAGACAGGGGCCGCCGAGGCGGCACGCATCGTCCGCGACGCGGGCCTGCGCATCTCGTCGCTGTGCCGAGGCGGGTTCCTGACCGCACGCGAACCAGCGCCACGGGCCGAGGCGTTGGCGGACAACCGGCGCGCGATCGAGGAGGCTGCCGAAGTCGGCGCGCCCTGCCTTGTGCTGGTCGTCGGCGGCCTGCCCGACGGAGACCGGGACCTGACCGCCGCACGGGAACGCGTCGCCGACGCGCTGGCGGAACTGGCGCCGTACGCGGGCCGGCACGGCGTGCGCTTGGCGCTGGAACCGCTGCACCCGATGTACTGCGCCGACCGCGCCGTCCTCTCCACCCTCGACCAGGCGATCGACCTCGCCCAGGCGCACCCGGCAGCGCAAGTCGGCGTAGTGGTGGACACGTTCCACGTGTGGTGGGATCCCCAACTGCCCCAAGCCATCGCGCGGGCCGCCGACCGCATCGCGTCCTTCCAGGTCTGCGACTGGATCCTCCCCATGCCGGCCGACAACCTGCTGGCCCGCGGCATGATGGGCGACGGCGTGATCGACTTCCGCGCGATCACCCATCTGGTCCACGCCGCGGGCTACCAGGGCGACATCGAGGTGGAGATCTTCAACGCCGACGTCTGGGCCGCCGACCAGGACGCGGTGGTGGCAACGATGAAGCGGCGGTACGTCGAGCACGTGGTGTAGCGCCTACGACCACGGCTCGCCGACACCGAATCCACCCGCGCGGCGACCCCATGGCCATGCACCGTCCCCCAACCGAGAGGCGACCGAGTCCCATGCGCGTGGTCTTCGCCCCCGACGCGTTCAAAGGCAGTATCGACGCAGAAGCAGCCGCCGAGGCGCTCGCCGCGGGATGGCTCGTCGCCCGGCCGCACGACGAGGCGGTCGTCCTGCCCATGGCGGACGGCGGTGAGGGCACGTTGGACGCGGTGGCCCGCGCGGTCCCCGGGGCCGTCCGCGTCCCGGTCGCGGACGTC
>NZ_JBEZFP010000126.1:0-27376 GCF_040649515.1 Streptodolium elevatio | reverse complement strand
CGCACGCTGACGCAGCTCAAGCGGATAGGTGAACGGACGTCCCATAACTCGATCCTTACACGTAATCGAGTCCCCACTTCACCCGGGGCGGTTCAAGGAGGCGGGGTGTCGCCGGGGCCATCGAAAATCGGGCGGCCTGGTCACACCGCGAGGAGTTGCCGGTCCCGTTCCGGTCGCTCCGCCGCCGGAGCGGCCTTCGGCTCCCACAGCCTGGTGGTCCGCACAAAGGCGGCGATGACCGACGACATCGCCACGAGAAGCAACGGCCCGAAGACCCACGGATGCTCGGCCATCTCCACGGCCAGAAATCGGTAGGAAATCAAAAGCAGCACGAAAACCGTCGCGCCGTAGGCGACCAGACAGACGCCCCGCCGGTCCCACCCGCGGTCGAATGCGCGCATGGCCGTCTCGATGGTGAGCACGAACACCACACCGGCCACGAGGTCCACGCCGTAGTGGTAACCGAATCCGAGGGTGGCGGTGAGCGTGGCGATCAGCCAAAAAGTCCCGGCGAACCGCATGAACCGCGAACCCTTGCGGGAATGGATGAAAAGCGCGGTGGCCCACGCGGTGTGCAGGCTCGGCATGCAGTTGCGAGGAGTGATCTCGTCGAACCGGATCGAGCCGGGCGCGGTGATCGCCGGCGATGTGTCCGGCCACATACTGGCCACCGCCCATTGCCCGCCGTCGGCGCCGTACGCGAACACCGGCCCGACCACCGGGAAGATCATGTAGATGGCCGGGCCGAGCAGGCCGACGGCCAGGAACGTGCGTACCAGGTGATGGCCCGGGAATCGGCGCTCGACCGCCACGTTCCGCAGTTGGTACAACCCGACGATGGCCGCCGCGAGGGGGAGTTGGCCGTACACCGCACCGAGCACGTGGCTGCTGACCGGGTCGGTGGCCTCGACCATCCGGCCCACCACCCACGACGGATCACCCAGCGCGTGGTCGGCCGTCGCCACGTACGGGTCGAGCACCTCCGGCCGGGTCATCGACGTGATCAGCAGCCAGGTGTCGCCCGTCTTGTGCCCCGCCACCAGCAGCAGCCCGAGCCCCGCGCCCTTCAGCAGCAGCGTGCGGTCCGGGCCGGTGCGGCGCGTCACCGCAAAGACCGCACACCCCAGAACCACCCACAGTGCCCCGTTGCCGAACTCCACCCGCGCGCCGGCCGCCAACCGCACCACCGAGAAGACCACGTCGATACCGACCGCGACACCCACCGCGACAAAACGCCGCCGCCAGCTGAGCACCACCAGCGTGAGCGCCAGGCCGGCGTACAGCAGCGGCCCCGAAGAGGGCGCGAATATCAGCTCGCGCGACGTCTTGGTGATCGGCCCCGGTGAGCCGTAGTGGCGTGCGGCGAACTCCAGGGCAACGACAAACCCGAGGACCGCCACGCCTACGGCGGCCCACAGAATCGTCCGCGACCGATGCCGCGAGGCAACCAGGGCCTCGTCGTCTATTCGGGGGAACGCGCGCTTTTTCTCGAGTATCAATTACTTGGCCGTTTGTCGGAGTCCAGTATGAAAAGCGCCCTCCGCACCGGATTGAGAGGCTTTCGGCGCAGGACGGCGCTCAGGGGCGGTCGTCGTGAGTTGGATCATGTTATAGGAGCACCGGCCCGCCCGTGCGACTTCGCCGGAGCCGCCGACGCTCCCCGGCCGACACTCCCCGGCCGACGCTTCCCGGCCGACGCTTCCCGGCCGACACTCCGCGCCCCGGCGTCGTCCCCTCGACATGCACAGCCCGACCCGCACTCGACGACAGGCCGCCGGATCCCGGTCAGGGGTCGGACCGCAGGCCCAGGGCGCTGAGCCGGATGGCCCCGGCAGACACGTCCGACCCGGATGCCCGCCGGACCAGCTCCGTCAGCCGCTCGCCCGGTTCCGGCGCCGACTCGCCCAGGACGATCGTGCCGAGTGCCAGCTCGAGCATCACGCGGTCGCACTCGTCGTCGGTGTTCCCGTAGCGCCCGGGATCCCGCTCGACCACGGCACCGACGATCCGCCACCCGCCGCCGTCGTCCGGCGCGAACGTCGCCTCGTAGATGCCGCGCCTCGTCCAGCTCCGATGCAGAAACACGACTGGGGATCGCAATTGGCTTGAGACCACGGGGAATCGACCCACTCAGGGGTGGTCAGCGGGTCCCGAACACGGCGGATCGACCAAGGGGTCCCCACTAGAATCTGCCTGCGACGGCGACGAGTCGGTGATCTCGGCCGCGAACCCACACGCTTCCCCGAGGCAAAGGTCTTTGGCTCATGCGCTGGTCGGAACTGTACGTACCCACACTTCGCGACGACCCCGCGGACGCCGACGCGGCCAGCCACCGCCTCCTCGTCCGCGGCGGCTTCATCCGCCAGCTGATGGCCGGGCACTACTCGCTGCTGCCGCTGGCGGTCCGCGTCCGGGCGAAGGTCGTCGAGGTCATCCGCGAGGAGATGGGCCGGATCGGCGCGCAGGAATGGCTGCTGCCCGCGATGCACCCGGCGGAGATCTGGCAGAAGTCCGGCCGGTGGGAAGTCATGGGCGAGGAGATGTTCCGCCTCAAGGACCGCAAAGGCGCGGACTTCGCGCTCGGCATGACCCACGAGGAGGTCATCGCCACCGCCGCCCTGGAGCTGTCGTCGTACAAGCAACTCCCGCAGATCTGGTACCAGTTCCAGACCAAGTTCCGCGACGAGCCGCGGCCGAAGAGCGGGTTGATGCGGGTCCGCGAGTTCACCATGAAGGACGCGTACAGCTTCGACCTGGACCAGGCGGGGCTGGACCGCTCGTTCGACCTGAACCACGAGGCGTACACGCGGATCTTCCGGCGGCTGGGCATCCCGGCGATTCCGGTGCAGGCGTCCAGCGGCAGCATGGGCGGCAGCGCGTCCGTGGAGTTCATGTCGCCGACGGAGGCCGGCGAGGACCTGGTTGTGCACTGCACATCCTGCGGTTACGCCGCCAACGTGGAGAAGGCCACCTCCGCGCTCGCGACGGTGGCCGACGACGCGTCGGCGCCGACGCCGGAACCGTTCGACACCCCGGACACGAAGACCATCGACGACCTCGCCACCCAGCACTCCGTACCGGCCGACCGCCAGGTCAAGACGCTCGTGTACGTCCTCGACGGGCAGATCACCCTGGTGCTCATGCGCGGCGACCACAACCTGGTCGAACAGAAGCTCCTGGACGTCACCGCGGCCCGCACGGCGCGCCCCGCCCAGCCGGACGAGATCCGCGAGGCCCTCGGCGCATCCCCCGGCAGCCTCGGCGCCGTTGGCGTCACCGCCCACCCCGTCATCGCGGACGAGGCACTGCGCGGCCGGACGGGCATGGCCACCGGCGCCAACAAGGACGGCGTCCACCTGCGGGGCGTCGACGTCGAACGCGACATCACCGTGGGCCGCTGGGCGGACCTGCGCGAGGTGCAGGCAGGCGAGTCGTGCCCGGTGTGCGGGACCGCCTTGGAGGTCGTCCGCACGGTCGAGGTCGGGCACATCTTCAAACTGGGCCGCAAGTACACCGAGGCACTCGGCGTGACCGTGCTCGGCCCGGACGGCACCCGCGTCACCCCGATCATGGGCTGCTACGGCATCGGCGTCGAGCGGGCAATCGCCGCGATCGTCGAGGCGCACCACGACGACGCGGGCATCGTATGGCCGGCCGCCGTCGCCCCCTTCGAGGTCGCCCTCGTACCCGTCGGCAAGAGCGACGAGGCCACCGACAAGGCCGTCGCCGACCTGTACGCCGGCCTGCGCGCGGAACGGGTGGACGTCATCCTCGACGACCGCGCCGAACGCCCCGGCGTGAAGTTCCGCGACATCGAGCTGATCGGCATCCCGTACCGCATCACCATCGGCGCACGCGGCCTCGCCGAGGGGAACGTGGAAGTAACCACCCGCGCCACCGGCGAAACCACCACCATCCCCCTAGCCGAAGCAATCCCCCACGTACGCACCCTGATCACCACCCCCTAACCCCCACCCAAGCCGCCCCTTCCGCACCCTGCAGCCCATCCCACCTCCGCACAGGCCGAGCCAGCCGCCCGCGCCGACACCCCGCCCCTTGCTCTACGGCGAGGGACGCGGAGTATCGGGGGCCTGCCCAAACTCCAAATCGTGCCCGTGGGAATCGTGGGGAATCTGTGGGAAAACGCGGCGCCACTGGTGGCGATTGGCAGCGCTTGAGAGCGGCGGGACGCGTACGGCAACAGCACGGGGCGCACGGCACTGCGTTGGCCATCGCGGCAGCCGTCCCGCCTGCGCGACGGCTCGCCCGGTGAAGATGTCGTTCGCCGACTCAGCGCTCGGAACGCGCACCCAACATGCTGTGCTGCACGAGCGCGCCGTTCACTTCGGAGCCGGCCCTCTGCCGGGTCAACTCCACCAGTCGAGTCCGAAGTTCCTGAGCCGGTTCGCCGAGCACGATCGTGCTGAGGACCAGCTCCAGCACCACCAGGTCCCGTTCGTCATCCGTGCTCGCGTATCGGTCTTGATCACGTTCGACCACCGCGCTGACGATCCTCCGCCCACGACCCTCGACAGGTGCGAACGTCGCTTCAAAGACCCCGAACCCCGTCCAACTGCGATGCAGGTACACGAGTTCGTCCTCCGCGAAGACGTTCCACTTCTCGTCCATGCTTTGGGCGCGGTAGCCGAGCTGGATGCGCTCCCAGTCCTGGTCGGACCAGGTCCGTGACGGCAGGACCGGCATCGGGCTCGGGGCTGCTATTGGCTCAAGGCGCTTCAAGGACGACCGGGAGACGGGTTCACAGACCGACATGCCCTGATCGTATGAAGCGCGCCTGCCCCGACGGCAGCGATTATCGCCAACCCCGCCCCCCCCGCAAGCACAGCCCGCCGTACGCCGAGGCATCCGAAGTCGGCGTACAGCTGTCAGCACCCTGAGCACGACCGCCAGCCCGCTCGGAAGCGGCCCGCCCTCCCGCAAGCTGCCTCGAAAAAATCGACGAACCGCCCGCCGGAGATCAGCGCCGTTGCGGCCGCTGTCCCCACAGCAGAACAGCCCGCTACCGGGGTGGTTGCGGGCTGTGATTTTGCGGATGCTTTGTGTGCCCCAGGCAGGATTCGAACCTGCGACACCCGCTTTAGGAGAGCGGTGCTCTATCCCCTGAGCTACTGAGGCGGGACGTGCGGAGATCCTTGCAGAAAAGCCCGAGGGGTTGCCTGGGGTTGCCTGCGGTGGATGTGGCGCGTCGGGTGGGCCTGCCGTTCTTGCTCGGTTCACGGGTGCTCCTGGGCGGGAGTACGTCGTGGCCGCGCTCGCTCGGTGGGCCTCGCGGAAAAGGGTAGCGGACCGGCGCGGTACGCCGCTCCGGTGTTTCGCCGCGTCGGAGGTGGGCGGGTGGCCGGGCACGGTGGTTGCCGAGGTCGCGGTGGGTGGCTCTGCTTACGGGGCCGGTGGAAGACGAATCCGGGGGCGCGGGCGGGGTAGCGGATGAGGTGAGCGGGCGTTGTGCCGGGCGTGGGCGGCGCGGCGATCCGGGGCCGGACGGCGGCGCGGAACACTGCGGGGCTCTCGGCCGTTACTCGGGCAGTGATCGCCGCGGATGGCGGGCGGTCGCCGGGGTGCCTCGGGGCCGTGCCGGCCGGGCTGCTGCGGCGGCGTGGATCCGGTGGCCCGGGGGCCAACCTTTCGAGAGTACACCTGTGGACGGAATATCACAGGACCCCCGCTTGTTGGGCAATTACGACGAACGCGAATGAAAGCGAGGGTCAGGAATGCCGACGACACGGGGCGTTGCCCGTCAGGGAGCCGATCGGGTCGCCGCCTCGCGTACGCGGAAGGCCGCGGATGCGGAGCGCGACACCGTCGGTGTGTACCTCGACGAAATCAGCCGTACGAAGCTGCTCGACGCGGCACGCGAAGTGGAGCTGTCGCAGGCCATAGAGGCCGGGCTGTTCGCCCAACAGCTCTTGCAGGACGGCGAGTTCCCCAAGGGTGTGACCGAGGACGAGCTGCGGGCGCTCGTCGAGGACGGGCACAAGGCGAAGGACGAGTTCATCCGGGCGAACCTCCGGCTCGTGGTGTCCGTGGCACGGCGCTACCCGCGCAGCGGGATGCCGTTCCTGGATCTGGTGCAGGAGGGGAACGTCGGCCTCGTGCGGGCGGTCGAGAAGTTCGACTACCTGAAGGGGTTCAAGTTCTCGACGTACGCGACGTGGTGGATTCGCCAGGCGATCACGCGCGCGATGGCGGACCAGGCGCGTACGGTGCGGCTGCCCGTGCATCTGGTCGAGGAACTCGGCAAGATCCGCCGTGTGCAGCGCGAGTTCGCGCGTGACAACGGGCACGAGCCGGACTTCGCGGAGATCGCGGCGACGCTGGGATCGACGCCCGAGCGGGTCGCCGATGTGCTGGGCTGGGCCCGCGACCCGATCAGCCTCGACAGCCCGGTGGGCGACGACGGCGAGACGGAGTTGGGCGAGCTGGTCCAGGAGACGGATCCGGTGACCCCCGAGGATGTCGCCCTGGAGGCGATGGAGCGGCGTCAGATCGCCGATCTCGTCGGGCGGTTGGACGGGCGTACGGCGACGATCATGAAGGCGCGGTACGGCATGCTCGACGGCAAGCAGCACACGCTGACCGAGGTCGGCAAGCAGCTCGGCCTGACGCGCGAGCGCATCCGCCAGATCGAGAAGCAGGCGCTGGTCGAACTCCGGCACCTGGCAACAGAACAGGGCCTTGCGGCCTGACGGCGATGAGGTCACTGTGATCGAGTCGGCGTCCCTTCCCACGACCCCGGGACCGGCGGCCAAGCCTCCTGGGGTCGCGGCATGCGCCCGGTGGGGCGGGCTGGGGCGACGCCCAGGTACGTAGGGTGGCTGCTGAGTGCGCGGGTCGCCGGGTGTGGGTGGCAGGAGCGCATGGAGCCAGGTGAAAGGCGGCGGACCGACGGTGGCGGAGCAGGTGGCGGGTGCCGGCGGAGCTGATCGCGCGCGTGCGGGCGCGGGTGGCGACGCGGGTGCGGAGACCTCGACGGCGCGACCGGTGCGTCGTGGGGCGGCTCTCTTTGGACTTGAAGACGGAGATCTGCTGCCGGACGCGACCGCGGACGAGCGGGACGGCGGCTGGGGGGACGAGCATGGCGCGGGCGGTGCGTCGGATGCCGCGGACCTCAGGCGCTTTCTGGACGAAAAGCCGCCGCATCACCTGTGAATGAGGCGTGTGGAATGCGGGCCGCAGATCGCGCGATCTGCGGCCCTTTTGCATGTCCGGCCAGGATGGTCAGTGTTGACAGGGGCTGGTCAGGAGGTACGAGGGCGACTGCTGCCGGGGCTGTTGCCCTCGGGGCCGCCGTCGGCGTCGCCGTCGCTGTCGCCGCCCGCGGTGCGCTGCGCGGCGAGGAGGTCGCGAATCTCGGTGAGGAGCTCGTTGTCGGTGAGCTTCTCCTTCTTGGCCTGGCCGAGTGCCCGGGCCCGGCGGTCCATCCAGTGGTTGAGCGGCAGGACGAAGCAGAAGTAGACGACGGCCGCCGTGATCACGAAGGTCAGCAGTGCGCCGAGGACTTGGCCCCAGAGGATGTAGACACCCTCGGTGACGTCGCCGGCGTCGTCGACGGTGCAGGGGCCCTTGAGGCAGGTCTTGTAGTCGTCGAGCGCCTGGGTGCCGATGGCGCCCACCAAGGGGTTGATGATGCCCCGGACGAACGCGTTGACGACGGTCGTGAACGCGGCACCGATGACCACTGCAACGGCTAGGTCGACGACGTTGCCGCGCATCAGGAACTTCTTGAAGCCACTCATCGGTGGGTCCCCTCCATCGGGTCGTGATGTGGACCGCTTTTCCTGCGGCCCGTCACCTGGCCGTGAGATGGCCCGACATTCAATCGGACTATTAGAACAAACAGCTCTAACTTCTCATCTGGAACAACCCGAAGAATTCTGGCGTTAGTTGCTTCCTGTCGCAACCGCGCCACCCTGTGCCGTACGCATGGTGTACGTCAAGGGGCCCGATGCGGCCGCACCCGCAATCGCGGCGGCGGCCTCGGGACTGACGGACAGGATCAGGAGGCCGCCGGTGCGGTCCTCCCCGGTGTCCGGACGGGCGAGCACAGCCGCGTCCCCCGCGACGACCCTGGCCCGTGGCGCGTTGGGATCGCCGGTGCCCGGCAAGGGAACTGACGGCCCGTCGGAGGTACGCGCGGCCAGCACGTCGATGCGGTCCCCGGGGCGGAGCAGACGTGCGGCGTCCGGATCGGCGAAGCGTACGGGTACCGCGACGGTGCCCGGCGAACCGCGTAACTGCGGCCCCACGAGCCGGACATCGGTCAGCGGCTCGCCGCGCCTGACCGCGGCGGCGAGGGGGCGGCCCCGTGCGTCGGCGAGCCGGCGCAGTGCGTGGTCGGGAACGGCGTCGGGAGGCAGGCGGGCGGTTCGCACGTCGCGGGGGCCGAGCACGACGCCGGTGTCGAGGTCACGCGCCGCGACGAGCACCGGAACGGACGGCGGGGTCGGGGGACGGGCCACCGCGACACCGGCGGCGACGGCGAGTGCGGCGGCCAGCGCGGCGAGCGGCCGTCGACGGCGTGCGACGAACACGCGGAGTGCGCGCAGGCGCCGCCGAGGCGGCGAAGTGTGGGGCGACGTGCCGCGCCCGAATCGCGACGTGGCGGCCGTCGCACCCTGAGAGCTGTGAAGCCCGTGCGGGCCGTGCGGGCCGTGACGGCCGTGGTTGTTGCGGCCGCCGTGGGTGCCGTGGGGATGGGACGGGCTCCGCGGGTCGGTGGCGGGTGACGCGGACGAGAGCGTGGGCAGGGGCGGCTTGGCGGAGCGGAACACGGCGAACTCCCGGGGGTGGAAGGTGAGGAGCGCTTGGTGCGCCGCCTCGTGCTTCTACGGTGCGGGAGGTCGGGGAGGGCGCATGACCGTCGGGCAGGATCTGTGGAAAACCTGGGGGTTGTGGATAACGAATTCCCTCGGGCGGGGGATGGCGACGGCGGCGAAGGTGTGAATTCGAGCGAAGACCCTGTCGGCCATTCGCCGCCGTGGAAACGCGAATGCCCCGGACGGTTGCGAGTACCGTCCGGGGCATTTCAGATGTGAAGGCGGCTGCGGCTGTGCAGGTGGGTGCGGCGTGGCCGCCGTGAGCGTCAGCCGCCACCGACCGGCCTGAGCGTCGGGCTCGCCGAAAACCGGACACCGGAAACCGGAAGCCACAAGCGAGGCGCCGGAAGCCGGAAGGCCGAAGCCCCGAACCTACTCCGGCCGAGGGACGTCGTCCGCGCCGCACGCGCAGGTGCGCGTCGTCGGCATTGCGGTGACGACGTCGAACAGCAGCGTACGCAGGCGTCCGACGTTCTTCGCGAAGACCTCCAGGACCTCCGCGTGTGTCACGCCCTCGCCCGCCTCGACGCCCGCGTCCAGGTCGGTGACCAGCGCGATGGCCGTGAAGCACAGCCCCAGCTCGCGGGCCAGGACGGCTTCCGGGTGGCCCGTCATGCCGACGATCGACCAGCCCTGCGCGCCGTACCAGCGCGATTCGGCGCGGGTCGAGAAGCGCGGGCCCTCGATGACGACGAGCGTGCCGCCGTCCACCGGCTCCCAGTCGGCCGCCCGCGCGGTCGACACCGCGACCTCGCGTCCGGCCGGGCAGTACGGGTCGGCGAACGACGTGTGCACCACCGGCGCGGGGAGGCCGTCGAAGTACGTCTGCACGCGCGCCGACGTACGGTCCACCAACTGGTCCGGCACCACCAGCGTGCCGGGGCCCAGCTCGGCCTGGAGCCCGCCGGTCGCACACGGAGCCAGCACCTGGGTCACCCCGGCGGCGCGGAGCGCCCACAGATTGGCCCGGTAGTTGATGCGGTGCGGCGGGATCGCGTGGTCGCGTCCGTGGCGCGGCAGGAACGCCACGCGGCGGCCGCCGATCTCGCCGAAGAACAGCGAGTCGCTCGGCGCGCCGTACGGCGTGTCGATGCGAACCTCGGTGACGTCCTCGAGGAACGCGTAGAACCCGGAGCCGCCGATCACGCCGATCTCGGCGGGGGCGACACCCTCGGGCAGCACGCTCTGGGACGGGGGAGTGGCAGTCGTCACGTCGTCACCACGCCGGTCAGGAAGAGGCGCCGGCGGTGGACGGCGTCGAGGACGACCCCGACGACCCCGACCCCGAGGAAGACGAAGATCCCGACCCCGACGTGGACGTCGAAGACGAGGACGACGAAGACGACGAGCCCTCGGACGAGGACGACGTCGAGGCGGTGGACGCGTTCGCCGCGGGAACCGTCGACGAGCTGGATCCGCTGCGGCTGTCGGTCCGGTAGAAGCCGGAGCCCTTGAACACCACGCCCACGGCCGAGAACACCTTGCGCAACCGCCCCTGGCAGGCGGGGC
Source organism: Streptodolium elevatio (assembly GCF_040649515.1). Lineage (GTDB taxonomy): Bacteria > Actinomycetota > Actinomycetes > Streptomycetales > Streptomycetaceae > Yinghuangia > Yinghuangia elevatio. The sequence continues at coordinate 17,030 of NZ_JBEZFP010000126.1, read as the reverse complement.
ACTCGGTGAGCGCGTCGTCCGTGAACTTCTGGACGGCCTCAAGGCCCTCGCCACAAGCGGTGCACTGGTATTGGTACGTGGGCACGGTCAGGTCCTCCTTCGCAAGACAGGTGCTGGCACTCTCACCTGCCGAGTGCCAATGGTGCAGCATCCACCGGAGTTACGTCCACCACGGTCCGCTTCTCGGGCACCAAAGTGCGCCTTCCGAGCGTCACGACGACCAGTCCGATGGCCGCGGAAGCGAAGGTCAGCGCAAAGGCCGGGCTCGCTCCGTACTCGTCCGTCACAATTCCCGCGAAAGTCGAGCCGAAGGCCAGTCCGAGGCCGATGGCCCCCGTCAGCCACGTGAATGCCTCGGTCTTGGCGTCCGCCGCAACCAGCCCTTCCACCAACGTGTATCCGGTGATGATCGTCGGTGCCAGGGCCAGCCCGCAGATGAGCGCGACGGGCACCATGACCGCGATGTTCGGTACGGCCAACAACGGCGCCGTACCGACGGCCAGCGCCGCGAACGTGGCCGTCAGGCGCCGCTGGGCCGTTCCGCGCCACGCCATGGCCCCGTACACCGCACCGGCGATCAGGCTGCCGCCCGCGAACACCGCGTACAGGGCTCCGGCGAGCCCGGCACGTCCCGACTCCTCCGCGAAGGCGGTGATCGAGACCTGGATGCTCCCGAACACCGCCCCGATGCAGACGAACGCCCCGACCAGCACCTTTACTCCCGCGACGCGGATGGCGGAGGAGTGCGGGGTGCCGGTGACGGGCCGCCGCGCGGGCGCGGTCGAACGCTGCGCGGCGAAGGCCAGCGAGCCGACGACGGTCAGCACGGCCTCGACGGCCAGTCCGAACCCCGGGTCGATGCCCGTGGCCAGGAAGGTCGCGACAACCGGGCCGACGACGAAGGTGAACTCGTCGGTGACCGACTCGAAGGCGAATGCGGTGGGCAGCAGGGGCTGGCCCTCCAATTTGGCGACCCAGCGGGCCCGGACCATCGAGCCGATCTGCGGCACCGACGCGCCCGCCGCGATGGCGGTGACGAACAGAGTCCATGTGGGGGAGTTCGTCTTGGCGCAGATGATGAGCGCGGCGACCGAAATGCCGTGCAGCAGCGCGCCGGGTACGAGGACGACGGCTTGGCCGTACCGGTCCGCGAGCCGCCCGGTCTGCGGGCCGACCACCGACAGCGCGACCGCCATGGCCGCGGACACCGCTCCCGCGATGCCGTAGGAGCCGGTCGTGTCCTTGACCAGCAGCACAATGCCCAGGCCGAGCATTGCGTACGGCAGGCGCGCGATGAGGCCAGGGGTCAGGAACCGCCACGCGGACGGGGTCCGCAGCAGCGTCGTGTATGTGGAGATCACGCGCGCCGCCCCCCGAAGGGCCGGTCGTCGCGCGGTACGGGCCGACTGATCGGCACGGTTTTCTGCTTCCTGCCGCCTGGTAGCGCACAGGGGCCCGGCCCGGTGCGCCGAGAGCTGTCCTCAACGCGTCGACCGGGGTAGATACCGGCCCCGACCTGCGAGAACCAGGTCATGGGGGCAAACGGCCGCCGAGCGGTCACGCCAGCCCTGCATCAGGCAGAGTTGGTCTGTCTCACTGCTATTTACTGCTAAATAGTACAACGCTCGGATAGACCGATCGAACCGATCGAACCGATCGGCCGACCCCGCTCCGCGCGGCCTCAGGTTCCGTGCTCGCCGAACCACCCCGCGAGCTTGCCGCCACGGCTGACCGCCCGCAGCCGCCGTTCCGCCGCGTCCCGGACTTCCTCCGTCGTCACGACGAGCAGTTCGTCCTCGCGCTGCAGGACTGTGGTCGGCCCCGGCACGAAGCTCTCCTCGCCGCGTACGACCAACGTCACCGCGGCCCCTCGCGGCAACCGCAGCTCGTTGATCTCCACACCGTGTATGCGCGACCCCTGCGGCACGTGCACGGACAACAGGTGCCCGCGCAGTTTGTCGAGCGGCGCCGACTCGACGCCCAGGTCCTCCGCCTGCGGCTTGCCGCCGAAGCCGACCTGTCGGGCGATCCACGGCAGCGTCGGGCCCTGCACGATCGTGAACACCACCACGAGCACGAAGGTGATGTTGAACAGCCGCCTCGCGTCCGTCACCCCTTCGACCATCGGGATCGTCGCGAGCACAATCGGCACGGCACCGCGCAGGCCGGCCCACGACAAGATGATCTGCTCGCGCCAGGGCACCCGGAACGGCAGCGTGGACACGATCACCGACGCCGGCCGCGCGACCAGCAGCAGCACCGTCCCGATGACCAGCGCCGGTACGATCGCGCCCCCGAGTTCGTGCGGGGTCACCAGCAGGCCCAGCAGTACGAACAGCCCGATCTGCGCGATCCAGCCGACGCCTTCGGCGAAGCCGCGCGTGGCCGCCTTGTGCGGGAGCGGGGCGTTGCCGAGCACGAGAGCCGCGAGGTAGCACGCCAGGAAGCCGCTGCCGTGCGCCAATGCGCCCGCGGCGTACGCCAGTACGCACAACGCGATGACCGCGATCGGGTACAGGCCGGACGCCGGCAGCGCGATGTGCCGCAGCGCCCACGCGCCGATCTTCCCGATCGCGACGCCGATCGCGAATCCGATGGCCAGTTCGAGGACGATCTCGCCGACCACCTGGTACCAGGGGTGCGATCCGGCGTGCGCGAAGGTGACCACGAGGATGACCACGGGCGCGTCGTTGAACCCGGATTCGGCCTCCAGCAGCCCGGTGAGCCGCTTGGGCAGCGGGAGGGTACGCAGCACCGAGAACACCGCCGCCGCGTCCGTCGACGACACGATCGCGCCCATCAGGATGGCCGTGGACCAGTCGACGTCCAGGACGAACTTCGCCGCGAACGCCACGATGCCGACGCTCACCCCGACGCCGACCGTCGAGAGTACGGCCGCCGCCGGCACCGCCGGTTTGATCTGCTGCCAATTGGTGCTGATCCCACCCTCGGTGAGGATCAGCACGAGGGCGGCATAGCTCAGGGTCTGGGTGAGTTCGGCGTTGTTGAACGACAGGCCGAGGACGTCGCCGCCGATCAACACCCCTATGCCGAGGTAGATCAGAAGGCTCGGCATGCCGGTGCGGGTCGCGAGCCGAACCGCGACCACGGCGACCAGCATGACCAGTGCACCGAGGGCGAGAACGGTGTTCAGCTCGTCCACGGACACGAACGGCACCTCCGGCGGTCGTCGGTCCGGCCACCATCGACGATCGGACGCGTCGTCATCTATTCGGGATCTTTTTCGGGTCTGTTGCTCGGTTCGGTCTGTTGCTCGGTTCGGGTCTTGCCTTGTCGGGCCTTCTCAGGCCTTCTCAAGCCTTCTCGGGCCTTGTACGGGCCGTGTCTTGCCTGGTCGGCCCTTGTTGGGCCTTCCTCTTGCCTTCTCGGGTCCGGTCCGGCCCCGTCGACCCCGGGCCCGGGGTCCTGCTCGGGTCGTCAGGTCAGGAGTCTTGCGCACGTCGGCGATTCGCCCGGGTCGCATCGCCCCGACGTGCACCTCCGTGTGTGCCCCAACTTGTACCCGGTGCGCGCCCGGGCCGACGTCCCGGACATGCCCGTCGGCCGCACAACTCCGCATCCGCGCGCGCCGCAAGCTGCGTACACGGCAACGGCTTTGGCGCGCATTCTCGCGGTACGTCCGGGCCCACCCGGATGCCCACCGAACAATCCGCGAAAGGCTCCTGACGGGGCATTACCTTCGCCTGGCGAATATTTTACCAAAGTGAAGGATCGGATCCGAGGCGGCCCTATACCCCGCGGAACGCCCTCGCGAACCACTGCGTCGGTGGCGTGCGCCCCTCCGCTCTAAGGTGTCCCTTGCCGCACCGATCGTGAAGGATCTTGATGCCCGCCTCGAACACGCCCGGCCCGGAGTCGCCCGAGTCGTCCGTATCGGATCTTCCGGACGTTTCAGGCTCCGTCCCCGCGACCGACCGGATCCCCGCGACCGCCCAGGCCCCGGCCCAGGCGACCGCGACCGGGGCGACGGACCCCGGACCCACGCCTCCGCCGGGCGTACAACACGTCGCCGAGCGCCCCGCCCGGGGGCGTTCGCCGCGCCCCAAGCGCCGCCGCATCCGCCGGCTGCGCAACGCGTCCATCGCGCTCGTGGTCCTGCTCGCCGTCGTGGCCGGCGCGCTCGGCTGGTACGGCTGGGACCTCAGCCGCCGCTCGTTCCCCGACCTCGACGGCGCCGTCAAGGTCCCCGGCATGTCCGCGAACGTCGAGGTGCTGCGCGACAAGAACGGCATCCCGCAGATCTACGCCGACACCCCCGAAGACCTGTTCCGCGCGCAGGGATACGTGCAGGCCCAGGACCGCTTCTGGGAGATGGACGTACGCCGCCACATGACCGCCGGACGCCTCTCCGAGATGTTCGGCTCCTCGCAGGTCGACAACGACGTCTTCCTGCGCACACTCGGCTGGCACCGGGTCGCCGAGCAGGAGCTCGCGAAGCTGACCCCCGAGGCCCGCGCGTACGTCGAGGCATACGCCGCCGGGGTGAACAGCTACATCGACAACCGCGACCCCGACGAACTGTCCTTCGAGTACGCCCTGCTCGGCTTCGTCCGCGACGACTACGAGCCCGAGCCGTGGACCCCCGTCGACTCCGTCGCGTGGCTCAAGGCGATGGCGTGGGACCTGCGCGCCAACCTCCAGGACGAGATCGACCGCGCGCTGCTGTCCGAGAAACTGACGGTCAACCAGATCGACGAGCTGTACCCGCCGTACCCCTACGAGCGCAACCAGCCGATCGTGCCGTCGGGCGCCGTCGTGAAGAACCCCAACGACCCCGCGGCCGAGGAGTTCAAGCCGGACGCGACGCCGCCCGTACCGTCGCGGAGCGCGTCCCGGGCGCTGACCGAGCTGTCCGAGACGCTGGAGTCGCTGCCGCCGATCTTCACCGACCGCTCGGCCGGTGTCGGGTCGAACTCGTGGGTCATCGCGGGTAGCCGCACCACCACCGGCAAGCCCCTGATGGCCAACGACCCGCACTTGTCGGCCTCGCTGCCGTCGGCGTGGTACCAGATGGGCCTGCACTGCCGCACGGTCAGCCCGACGTGTGCGTACGACGTATCCGGCTTCACCTTCGCGGGCATGCCCGGTGTCGTCATCGGCCACAACCAGAAGATCTCGTGGGGCCTGACCAACCTCGGGGCCGACGTGACCGACCTGTACCTGGAGAAGGTCAACGACACGGGCTACCTCTTCAACAACGAGTTCCTGCCGTTCGAGGACGTGCGCACCGAGGTCATCAAGGTCTCCGGCGGCGCGGACCGCACCATCACCGTGCGGTCCACACGGCACGGCCCGATCCTGTCCGAGGCCTCCGACGAGCTCGAAGAGGTCGGCAAGGACGCGCCCATCCCCGACCCCGGACCGCAGCGCGAGGACGGCTTCGCCGTCGCCCTGCGCTGGACCGCGCTGGAACCGGGCACGACCATGGAGTCCGTCTTCCAGCTCGACCGGGCGACCGACTGGAACTCGTTCCGCGAGGCGCTGCGCGGCTTCGACGTGCCGTCGCAGAACGTCGTGTACGCGGACGTCGACGGCAACATCGGCTACCAGGCCCCGGGCCGCATCCCGGTGCGCCGCGGCGGCGACGGCCGCTGGCCGGCGTACGGCTGGGAGACCGACTACGAGTGGGACAACATGATCCCGTTCGACTCGCTGCCCTTCCGCTACAACCCGCCCGAGGGCTACATCGTCACCGCCAACAACGCCGTGACGCCGCCGACGTACCCGTACACCCTCACCACCGACTGGGGGTACGGCTCCCGCAGCCAGCGCATCATCGACATGATCAACGCGCAGCCGAAGGTCGACCCGCAGGCGATGTCGCGCATGCAGTTGGACGACCGCAATCCGATCGCCGAGACACTGGTGCCCTACCTCCTCGACGTCGAGGTCAAGGACCCGTGGATCCGCGAGGCGCAGAACCTGCTCAAGGGCTGGGACTTCCGCCAGCAGCCCGACTCGAAGGCCGCCGCGTTCTTCAACGGCGTGTGGCGCCAGATGCTGCTGCTCGCCTTCGGCGACAAGATGCCGTTCTCGGTACGCGCGACCGGCGACTGCCAGTTGGACAACACCACGGGGAAGACGCACTGCGGCGAACGCGACGACGCGACCGCGCAACCCGACGGCGGCGACCGGTGGTTCGAGGTGGTCCGCAGTCTGCTGCCGGACGCCGAGAGCCCCTGGTGGAACATCTCCGACGACCCCGGGAAGATCACCACGCGCGATGCCCTGCTGCTCAAGGCCATGACGGCGGCCCGCAAGGAACTGACGGCCAAGATGGGCAGGGACATCGACAGCTGGAACTGGGGACGCCTGCACACGCTGGAGCTGCGCAACCAGACACTCGGCACCGACGGCCCCGGCGCGGTCAAGTGGATGCTCAACCGCGGCGAGTACCAGTTGGGCGGCGGCGAAGGCCTCGTGGACGCGACCGGCTGGAACGCGGCGCGCGGGTACGAGGTGACCACCGTGCCGTCGATGCGCATGGTCGTGGACCTCTCCGACCTCGACGGGTCGCGCTGGATCAACCTCACCGGTGCGTCCGGCCACGTGTGGCACGACAACTACACGGACCAGACCGAGCTGTGGAAGCAGGGCAGGTCGCTGCCTTGGGCCTTCACCCGGCCCGCGGTCGAGGCGTCGGCCGAACACACGCTGGTGCTCGAACCGGACGGCGCGCCACCCGCCCCGGGCGGCCAGGCCCCGCCGGGCGGGGCGCCGGGGCAACAACCGGGGCAACCTGGGCAGCAGCCGGGCCTGCCTCCCGAGGGCGCGCCTTCGGGGGCGCCGCCCGCGAATCCGTAGCGGTCGCGTGCCTCAGTCCGACGCGGGCCGCACGTACTCAGGGCCGAATCGCACGGTCCGTTCCGGCAGAAGGGCCGCACGCACCGGTCGGTCGTGCGGCTCGGCCGGGACGGCCTCCAGCAGTTCGCCGTCGTAGAGCAGGACGGCCGTGAACGCGCCGGGTGCCAGCCGGGCAAGCGCCCGGTCGTAGGAACCGCCGCCCCGCCCAAGGCGCATGCCGTGCCGATCGACCGCCAGCCCCGGCACCACCACCAGGTCGGCGTCCGCCACCGCGTCGGGGCCGAGCCGCCGCCCGCCCGGCTCGCGCAGACCCCGGGCGGCGGCGAGCAACGACGCGGGGCCGTCGTACACCGCCCAGTCGAGATCGTTGTCCGCCAGCAGCACCGGCAGCAGCACACGCCGCCCCGAGCCCGCGAGCACCGCCGCGAGGTCGGCGGGACCAGGCTCCGAACCGACCGGGACATACGCCGCGACCGTTCGCGCCTCCGCCAACTCCGGCAGCGCGCCGAGTGCGGCACCCAGCGCCCGTGCCGCGTACGCGCGTTCGGCGGCGTCCTGGCGCGTCCGTGCGGCGAGCAGCCGCGCCCGCAGCGCGGCCTTGGCGGCGCGCGCTGCAACGGCGGCACCCGACACGGCGGCACCCGACACGGCGGCATCCGACACGGCGGCGTCCGACACCGCGGCATCCGACACGCCGGCGTCCGCATCTGGTCCGGGCAGGAGTTCGTCGGCCATGATCCGACTCTAGATCGCCGCCCGGCCCCGACGGCCGGCCGAGGTCCGTCCGCGCCGCTCCGTACCCACACGTCCGCCACGGAGGGCCGTCCCGGCGCACACCGCAGCCCGTCCCGGCGCTCCCCGCAGCCTTTCCCGAGCCCCGCCGGACGCCGACCCGGGCCCATGGCTTTCGGACAATCAGGCTCCTTCTCACGCGATGCTCAGAAGGCGCGATTAGAGTCTTCGACCATGAACTCGGCGACCCCACCCCGACCCAAGCGGGGCATCACCAAAGCCGTCGTCCCCGCGGCCGGGCTGGGCACCCGGTTCCTGCCCGCGACGAAGGCGACCCCGAAGGAAATGCTGCCGGTCGTCGACAAACCGGCCATCCAGTACGTGGTCGAGGAGGCGGTGGCGGCCGGGCTCCACGACATCCTCATGGTGACCGGGCGCAACAAGCGGCCGCTCGAGGACCACTTCGACCGCGCGTACGAACTGGAGGAGGCGCTCGCCGCCAAGGGCGACGCCGAGCGCCTGCGCCGCGTACGCGAGTCGAGCGCGCTCGCCGCGATCCACTACGTGCGGCAGGGCGACCCGCGCGGGCTCGGCCACGCCGTGCTGTGCGCGCAGCCGCACGTCGGCGAGGAGCCGTTCGCCGTGCTGCTCGGCGACGACCTGATCGACCCGCGCGACCCGCTGCTCACCCGCATGCTGGAGGTCCGCGAGCAACTCGGCGGCAGCGTCGTGGCGCTCATCGAGGTCGACCCGTCGCAGATCCACCTCTACGGGTGCGCCGCCGTCAAGCCCACCGATCACGCCGACGTCGTGCGGGTGACCGACCTCGTCGAGAAGCCGGACGCGAATTCCGCGCCGAGTTCCTTCGCGGTCATCGGCCGCTACCTGCTCGACCCGGCGGTGTTCCCGGTCCTGGAGGCCACCGCACCGGGCCGCGGTGGCGAGATCCAGTTGACGGACGCGCTGCGCGAGCTGGCAATGCGCGATGCGGGCGCGGGCGGCCCCGTGCACGGCGTACTGTTCACCGGGCGCCGGTACGACACAGGCGATCGCGGGGACTATCTGCGGGCTATCGTCAGACTTGCGTGCGAGCGTGAAGACCTGGGTCCGGAATTCCGGTCCTGGCTGAAAACGTATGTCGACGAGGAGCTGCGGGGATGAAGAGCGTCGAGGAGCACCTGACCGGGATCCTCGAACGGGTGGCACCGCTGTCACCGCTCGAACTCCAGCTTCTGGACGCACACGGCAGCCTGCTCGTCGACGACGTCGCCGCGACCGGCGACCTCCCGCCCTTCGACAACTCGTCGATGGACGGGTACGCGGTGCGGCTCGCGGACGTCGCCGACGCCGGTGAGCGCTACCCGGTGGTCCTCGACGTGATCGCCGACATCGCGGCCGGCAATTCCTCGGACCTGCCCATCGAATCCGGCACTTGCGCGCGCATCATGACCGGCGCGCCGATCCCCGAGGGCACCGAGGCGATCGTGCCGGTCGAATGGACCGACGCGGGCATGCCGACCGTACGCATCACGCGGTCGCCCGAGGAGGGCCAGTACATCCGGCGCCGCGGCGACGACGTGGCGGCGGGCCAGACGGTGCTGCCCGGCGGCACCGAACTGGGCTCGGCGCAGGTCGGCCTCCTCGCGGCGATCGGCCGCGACCGCATCCGGGTGCGTCCGAAGCCGCGCGTGGTGATCCTGTCCACCGGCAGTGAACTGGTGCCGCCCGGGCGGCCGTTGACCGCCGGACAGATCCGCGACTCGAACAGCTACATGCTCACCGCGGCGGCGCGCGAGGCAGGCGCGATCGCCTACCGCGTCGGCAACGTCGCCGACGACCCCAAGGCACTCATCGACACGATCGAGGACCAGCTCATCCGGGCGGACGTCGTCGTGACGACCGGCGGGGTGAGCGCGGGGGCGTACGACGTCGTCAAGGAAGTGCTTTCGGACCTGGGCACGGTCGCGTTCGAGAAGGTCGCGATGCAGCCGGGCATGCCGCAGGGTTTCGGCACGATCGGGCCGGACGACACGCCGATCTTCACGCTGCCGGGCAACCCGGTGAGCGCTTTTGTGTCGTTCGAGGTCTTCGTACGCCCGGCGCTGCTGCGCATGCAGGGCACCGAGGACCTGGACCGCACGATCGTGCGGGCCCGCTGCGAGAGCGGCTTCCGGTCCCCGGAGGGCAAGCGGCAGTTCGTGCGGGCCCGCTACACCCCGGCGAAGGACGCCGCGGAGCCGGGCGCGGTGGCGCCGGTGGGCGGACACGGCTCGCACCTGATCGGAAGCCTGGCGCTGGCCAACGCGCTGATCGTCGTGCCCGAGGACGCCACCGAGGTGGAACGCGGGTCCGACGTCGACGTCATGCTGCTCTGACGCTCTGACGCTCTGACGCTCTGACGCTCTCAGTTCTGACGCTCTCAGTTCTGACTGCCCGGACCCGACGGCCGTGCCGACCCGACGTCGGTCTGACGCGACGACTCTCCGGCGCGCCCGACCCGTCCGCGACCTTCCGCGCCCTCCGCGCCCGACCGGTTCACCCGGTTCCCGCGGCACGGCCTCCCGCACAAGTAACGTTGCCTCGTCGGAACCACCGGCACGAGAGGGAGAACGGTGCGCGGCGAGACATTGACGCACGTCGACGAGTCGGGCGCGGCCCGCATGGTCGACGTCTCGGGCAAACAGGTCTCGGTGCGGACCGGGCGCGCGAGCGGGCGCGTACGCGTGTCGCCGCGCGTGGTCGAACTGCTGCGCGGCGAGGGCGTGCCGAAGGGCGACGCCATTGCCACCGCGCGCATCGCGGGCATCATGGCCGCCAAGCGCACCCCCGATCTCGTGCCGCTGTGCCACCCCATCGCGATCCACGGCGTCGCGGTCGACCTGGTGGTGGAGGACGACGCGGTGGCCATCACCGCGACGGTGCGTACCGCCGACCGCACGGGCGTCGAGATGGAGGCGCTGACCGCGGTGTCGGTCGCCGCGCTGACCGTCGTCGACATGGTCAAGGCCGTCGACCCGGGCGCGGTCATCACCGACGTGCGCGTCGAGGAGAAGACCGGCGGTGTGTCCGGGGACTGGTCGCGCACGGGCGCGGGTACCGGCACCGGCGGGGACACGGCCACCGAGCACGGCAATACGCCCGGCAACGGGGACACGACCGGTGTGGCGGCCGGGGAGAGCCCGCCCGCGCCGGTCCCAGGGGACGGAAGGCAGGACTCATGAAAGCCATGGTCATCACCGCGTCGACGCGGGCCGCGGCGGGCACGTACGGGGACGAGAGCGGCCCGATCATCCAGCAGGAGCTGACCCGGCTCGGGTTCCAGGTGCGCGGCCCGGTCGTCGTGCCGGACGGCGAACCGGTCGCGCAGGCGCTGCGCGACGCGGTGGCGCAGCACTTCGAGGTGATCGTCACGACCGGCGGCACGGGGCTGACGCCGATGGACCAGACGCCCGAGATGACGCGCCGGGTGATCTCGTTCGAGGTGCCGGGCATCGCCGAGGCGATCCGCGCGTACAACTTCGACAAGGTGCCTACCGCGGCTCTGTCGCGCGGCGTCGCAGGTGTGGCGGTCGTGCAGGACGCGCAGTGGGTCTACCGCAGTCTCATCGTCAACCTGCCCGGCTCGGCCGGCGGTGCCCGCGACGGAATGACCGTGCTGGGGAAGGTTCTTGTGCACGCCGTCCAGCAGCTGCAGGGCGGCGACCACGGCCAGGGCGGCTTCGGCGGCGGCCCGGCCGCGGGCTACGGAGGCCAGCAGCAGGGCGGGTTCTCCGGCCAGGGCGGGTACGGCAACCAGGGCGGGTACGGCCAGCCGCAGCAGGGCGGCGGCTTCGGCGGGGGAGGTTTCGGGGGCGGCGGCTACTCCTCCTCGCCCCCGTGGGGCAACTCCTGATCCGCGGTTGGCCGGTGGAGTTGGCCGAAGGGCGCGTCGCCCTTCGGCCGATCCGCGGCCGGGACGCCGACGTGTGGCAGGAGGTCCATACGCGCAACCGCGACTGGCTGCGGCGCTGGGAGGCGACCGTGCCGCCCGGTTCACCCGCCGCGCGGCGTCCCACCTTCCGGCAGATGGCGCGCTACCTGCGCGCGGAGGCCGCGGCGGGGCGCATGTTGCCGTTCGTGGTGCTGTACGACGGGCACTTGGTCGGCCAGGTGACCGTCGCGGGGATCACCTGGGGTTCGATGAGTTCCGCGCACATCGGCTACTGGGTGGACGAGAGTGTCGCGGGGCGCGGCGTCATGCCGACGGCTGTGGCCTTGGCGGCGGACCACTGCTTCTTCCGCATCGGGCTGCACCGGATCGAGGTGTGCATCCGGCCGGAGAACATGCCGAGCCGCCGGGTCGTGGCCAAGCTCGGGTTCCGCGAGGAGGGTATGCGTCCGCGCTATCTGCACATCGACGGCGACTGGCGCGACCATCTCGTGTACGCGCTGAACGCCGAAGAGGTGCCGGAAGGGCTGTTGGCCCGCTGGCGGGGGTACCGCGAGTCGCACGGACTGTTGGGCGGCTGACCTCGGACATTACGCCGCCCGGGGGTACTCGTATGACCACAGGGGACACTTCTGTCCCAGTAGTCACACACGCATCAAAGAAGATCGTGCGACACACCGGGCATCCTCCAACATTGCGGCGGCCATCCGGCTTAGCGTGTCGATGTGAGCAGCAGCGGCCTGATCTACGCAGCGATCGTGGGGGCCTGGGCTGCCTATCTGGTGCCCATGTGGCTCCGCCGGCAGGACGAGCTGAACGAGGCCCGTCACACCGAGCGGTTCACCACCGCGATCAGGATCCTGTCCCGTCGCGGCGCCCTCGAGCGCCGCTATGCCCGCATGATCGCCAACGGCGACGACGGCCTCGCGACCGCGTCCGTCGCCGTCGACGCCCCGGCGCGCGATCGGCATCGGCCGGCTGAGTCCGGCCGACCCCGCGACGGCCACGCCGGAGACGGCCCGCCCCGCGAGGGGCGCGACAGCCGCGAAAGTCGTGACAGCCGCGGGCGCGAGTACCTGGGCCGCGACGGCCAGGCCCGCGACGGCCACGCCCGCGACGACCAGCCGCGCGAGAGCCACCCGCGCGACGCCCACGCCCGCGACGCCCACGCCCGCGAGAACCCGGGACGTGAGAAGCCGCCACCTGCGGCGCCTCCCGAGCAGGCCGACAGCGCGCCGCGACGCCGCGATGTCCCAGCCGCCCAGGCCCCGCGAGCCCGCCAGGTGCACGCGCCCGTCGACGAGACGGGCCGCCCCGGCCCGTCCGCCGGGGCCTTCGAGCGTTCCCGGGGCGGAGCACCGAACACCCGTACGCCGCAGGCGCCTCCGACCGCCCAGTCGGAGGAGACGGCCGCCGACGAGCGTCGGCGCTTCGGCCTCAGGCGCCGCAGCCCGGCCCGGTCCTCGACCCCGGCCCCGATCCCCGTCGCGGTCAAGCCTCCCGCGCCCCTCAAGGGCCCGGACGGCCGCGCCAAGCTGCTCGCGCGCCGCCGCCGCGTCGTGGTCTGCCTGTTCCTCCTCTTCACCGGCGGCGCGGTCGTCACCGGCATGCTCGGCCTCGCCTGGATCTGGCTGCCGGTCCTGCCCGGCATCGCCCTGACCGGCTACATCGCCTACCTCCGCGTACAGGAGCGGCGGCGCTACGAGACGAACCTCCGCAACCAGCTGCGTCCGACACCGCCCGCGCGGCCCGCTCCGCCGAGGCCCGCGCGCAAGGCCGAGGGTGAGCAGCGCCGGGCGACGCCCCAACCGGACCCGCCCGCGCGCCGTCGTGCCCCCGATGGGACCCCCGCGCCGCCGCGTACCGGTCAGGCCCGCGGCGGCACGCCGCCCGCGTCCCAGGAGCCGCGCCTGCGATCCGGCCGCCGGGCCGCGGCCGACGAGCGCGACCACGCGGAGTGGATCGCCGCGTTGCAGTCCGACAGTGGCCAGGACACGACCGACCGCGATGCCTGGGACCCCGTGCCGGTGCCACTGCCCACGTACGTCACCGCGCCGGTCGTCCCCCGCGGCGAGCCGGTTCTCCCGGAGCGCCCCGAGTCGGCCGCCCCCGAGCCGACCGCCCCCGAACCGGTGGCCGCCGACCCGACGCCGCTCTTCGACCAGTACGCCGAGGACCCGCGTCGCGCGCACCCGTACCCGCCGTACGAACAAGAGTGGCCCCGCGCCGGCAACGAGTAGGCCCGTCGCCACGTCGTGCCTTCGCAACCGGCCGGAAACGCCCACGGACGCGCCGCGCTTGGCGCCGGGTCGGCTGCCGGGCCCCGGCGGCCGCCACCCGACGGCGACCCCCGAATAACCCGTGCGCGAGGCACCTCCAGAAGGTGGTAATCTTCTTTCTCGTTGGGGCTGTGGCGCAGTCCGGTAGCGCACCTCGTTCGCATCGAGGGGGCCAGGGGTTCAAATCCCCTCAGCTCCACAACAGGTCAGGGGCCTGATCCGAGAAATCGGATCAGGCCCCTGGTCGTTGTACGGCCGACCAAGGCCGAACCACCTGCCGCACTTTGCGGCGCGCGGCGACCCGCGCGGCGAGGGGCGAGGGGCGAGGGGCGAGGGGCGAGGGGCGAGGAAGTCTGCCTGTTGCCGTCCCCAGGCTGGGAGTTGGCGTCAGCGCGACTTCCCCGGCAGGCGGATGTGGTTGCGATGCGACGGTGGTTCCCGCGTCGGTCGTTCGCGCCCGTGGCAGCGGAAGTGGCCGCACCTGGCATCCGTCCATGCCCATTGAGCTCCCGTTGAACGTCGAGACCCCCGTCCCGCCCGGTCGGCCGGTCACCTCGACGAAGGTGCCGGAGACGTCCAGCCGCTGTGGCTCAGTGACGGACCGGCCACGGCCGAGCTGTGGGAACTGCTGCGCGCCGAACACCCACGCTCCGGCCTGTGGCCGCTGCTGCTCGACACGTTGGACCCGACCGACGGCGACTTCCGCCCGGGGGATCGGGTGAGCTCTCCCCGAGGAGATGTCCTCACCGGCAAGCCACGACCCGGCCGACACCGCGAAGTTCTCCGCGGTCGTCACAGCCTGGGAACGCCAATTCGGCGCCCGCGTGGTCGCGGCCGGCTTCGCCACCCTGCACCTCGGCGTCACCCTGCCGCCCCGGACCGAGGAGGAGGCGCTCCAGGTCGCGGCCGAACCACTCCGCGCCCTGTCCGGACAATGTCTGGCAAGGCAGCCGACCGTGCACACTTGCCGCCTACGCCGAGTAGATCACCGGAGTGAACAACTGGGACTTCCGGTGGGATTGACCCGTCCCCGTCCGGGAGACGGCCATCGCGCCTGAGGGCGGCCGTCGGCGAGTTGTGTGGCCGGCTTGCGGTTCGCGCCCGAGGCCGCTGACCGGTCGGCCGCGTTTGCGCGGGTGGTTCACTTTTCGAGGACTCTTTCGACTACGGCAGCTTGCTCCTGTTCGGAGAGCTGTTCGTACATGTGGCTCGCGTAGGCCATGGCTTGTTGGGCGGCGTTTTGGAGACCTGGGTTCCCGCTGTCACCGCCGTCGACGCCCATGTCGATCGCGGCGTTGAAGACTTCGGCCACGTCGCCGGCGCCGGCGGCGATGAAGTCGGGCAATGAATCCACCTCGGGCGTGTTGGGTGATTCTTCCTGCGCCATATGAACTCCATTCGGGCGGCCGGGCGTTCGACAGAAACGTACCGAGGTGTAGCGGAGTGTCGAGGGCGGATGTCCCGAATACGCGCAGCCCGGTTTCGGGAGAGGTGTGCACGTGCGTGCGGGTGAGGAGCCCTTCAGGCTGCTGTAGGCGGCGCAGATTGGCCGCCGCGTGCACGTTGCTTGTACACCGCACGTAACTGGCCGCTCACTACGGTCGCGTAGCCCGGTCACCACGTGCCAACATCGCGTGACATGGCCGACGACGCACGCAAACTCGACGCGCCCCTGTCCCCTCTGCGCCTTGTCCCTCCCGGCCCGCGCGGCTTCGACGCCATCGGCTCGTACGTCGCCATCGGCGACAGCTTCACCGAAGGCGTCGGCGACCCCGGGCCCGACGGAACCCTGCTCGGCTGGGCCGACCGGTTCGCGGTCCGCCTTGCCGAGGCCGGCCCCGGCTTGCGGTACGCGAACCTCGCGGTCCGCGGCAAGCTCCTGCACCAGATCATCGACAGCCAGGTGCCGGTGGCCCTCGCGGCCCGCCCTGACCTGGTCAGCTTCTGCGCGGGCGGCAACGACGTCCTGCGTCCCGGCGGCGACCCGGACAAGCTCGCCGCGGAGTACGAGCGGGCCGTGGCCGACCTGCGCGCCGCCGGTTCCCACGTGCTGGTCTTCACCGGCTTCGACACGCGGGAGCTGGGCCTGCTGAAGCTGCTGCGCGGCAAGGTCGCGACGTACAACGAGCACCTGCGGGTGATCGCGGCGCGCCACAACTGCACGGTCGTCGACCTGTGGGCGATGCAGGCCGTGCAGGACCGCCGCGCGTGGAGCGAGGACCGGCTGCACCTCTCGCCGTGCGGCCACGAGCGCGTCGCGCTCAACGCGGCACGCACGGTCGGGCTGCCCGTCGAGGAGGACCCGGAGGCCGCGTGGCCGCCGGAGGCCGAGCAGCTCGACGCCGCGCACGCGCGCCGCGAGCACGTGCAGTGGGCACGCGAGCACCTCGTGCCGTGGATCGGCCGCCGTCTCCGCGGGCAGTCGTCGGGCGACGGCCTCGAACCCAAGCGCCCGGACCTGATGCCGCTGTAGTGCGGGGCCGCGGCAGGTCGTTCGGTGCTGCGGCGGGAGGCCCTTCCGGCCGCGGCACTAACCTTCCGAGGGATGTTCCGCCGCCGCGCCCGTGATCAGCAGGCGCGCGCCGCGCGTCACCAAGTGCTCGACGTCGTCCATCGTCATCCGGCCGAACGCCCAGCTGAAGAGCGCGCCTTCCCACGCGATCCCGAGCAGGCGGATGAACTCGTCGACGTTCTCCACCTCGTCCTGGACCGCCGCCCGGAACATGTCGTGCATGATCCGGTTGGTCTCGCGGTGGCAGTCGCGTACGCCCGGGTCCGACGACCCGAGGGCGTGGATCAGCGCGCCCGCGAGGCGCGGATTGCGGCCCATCGCCCGGCAGGTGTTGGACAGGATCGCCCCCACCCGGGCCGCCGCGTCGCCGCCGCGCGGGCGGGCGGCGCGGCTGCGCTCCAGCGACTCGATCCAGTCCAGGTGCGTCGCGGCGAGCAGGTGGTCCTTGGAGGAGAAGTGCCGGTAGATCGTGGCCGACGAGAGCCCGGACAGGCGTACGACGTCGCGCATCTGCACGCTGTCGTACCCGCCCTCGGCCGCCAGCGCGCGCGTCGCCTCGATTGCGCGCCGCCGGATGTCGCCCTCCCGGGTGCCCGCCCCGGCGCGGGCCCGGGTCAGATCCATGTCGTCCACCACATCCGGTCCTGCCAGTCGGACAACGGGATCGTGGTGCCGGTGTAGATCGGGTAGAAGTAGAGGAAGTTCCAGGCGATGAGGGCGATGACGGCGACGGCGCCGGCGGTGCCCCAGGCTT
>NZ_JBEZFP010000125.1:0-27720 GCF_040649515.1 Streptodolium elevatio | reverse complement strand
CGGTCCCCTACGGCATGGGGGGAACGGGGCCGCTTGCTGTGTGCTCGTCAGACTGAGACCGGCTCCCGACGGTCAGTCTGCGCGGGCACGTTCTTGGGGGTGTCGACGGGGTCGGACGGGTCGTCGTCCTTGTCTTCGATGTCACACGGGTTGTTGTATTTCTCCAGGTCAAGCGTGCCGTTGCGGGCGGCCACCGGGACAGGTGTTGCAGTTTGGCCTGCGACGTTGGTCTCGCCAGGCATCGCCACGGCAGCGACCGAAGATGAGGGTCTGTAGGCTCACCGGCCATGTTCGAGTGATGGAAGGTCCTGCCGGACAGTGAGCGCCTTCAGTGGACACTCGATCCATTTATCCGGGTGGGTCCACTGCACTTTGGCATGAACCCTGATGAAGTGGCTGACGCACCGGGCGATGTCACCACGCGCTCTCAGCGGTACCAATGGCAAAGCGGTGCTGGACGGGTGATCGGGTGGCACGAGGAGATCGGCTTGACGTTGTACTACGGGGTGGACGAACGTCTGCGCGGCGTTGCCGTCGACGCACTGTGCGGGCCGCAAGTCGTTGCTGACGGCATGGCTTTGGTGGCACGTGCTCCTTCGGCGGTGGAGCGATGGATGCTCGAACGCGCCGAGAAGTACGAACCATGCACAGAGCTGTTGTATATGAGCGCGGGCGTCCCAGGATCTGAGTCGCTCGGTGTGGTGGTCAGTGCCCAGAGGGCTGGCGATCACCTTTTGACACGGCCGGTCTTTGTGCCCGCTGAAGGCATGGATGACGTCTCTGCCTTCCTCCCTGAACAAGTGTGGGTTGTTCAGTGAACTAGCGTCAGGCGTCGCGTATGAAGCGGCCCCGGGCTCTCCACGACACGGAGAGAGCACGGGGCCGCTTGGGGGGTGACCGTCAGACTGAGACCGGCTCCCGACGGTCGGTCTGGGCGGGCACGTTCTTGGTGGTGTCGACGGGGCCGGACTCGTCGTCGTCCGGGGCGTCGATGTCACGCGGGTTGTTGTACTTCTCCAGGTCGAGCGTCTTCTCGCGGGCGGAGACCAGGACCGGGACGACCGCCTGACCGGCCACGTTGGTGGCGGTGCGCATCATGTCGAGGATCGGGTCGATGGCGAGGAGCAGGCCGACGCCGGCGAGGGGCAGGCTCAGGGTGTCGAGGGTGAGGGTGAGCATGACGATCGCGCCGGTGAGCCCCGCGGTGGCGGCGGAGCCGATGACGGAGACCAGGACGATGAGGAAGTAGTCCTGGAGGTCGAGGCTGATGCCGAAGTACTGGGCGACGAAGATCGCGGCGAGCGACGGGTAGATCGCGGCGCAGCCGTCCATCTTCGTGGTGGCGCCGAACGGGACGGCGAAGGAGGCGTAGTCCTTGGGGACGCCGAGGCGTTCGACGGAGCGCTGGGTGACCGGCATGGTGCCGACCGAGGAGCGGGAGACGAACGCGAGCTGGATCGCGGGCCACGCGCCCTGGAAGAAGCGCAGCGGGTTGACCCGGCCGACGGTCGCGATCAGCAGCGGGTAGACGAGGAAGAGCACGATGGCGCAGCCGATGTAGACGTCGGCGGCGAAGGTGCCGAGCGGCTTGAGGGAGTCCCAGCCGTACGTCGCGACCGCGGTGCCGATGAGGCCGGCGGTGCCGATCGGCGACAGGCGGATGACCCACCACAGGGCCTTCTGCACGATTTCGAGGACGATCTCGGCGGCGTTGATGACCGGGTCGGCCTTCTTGCCGACGGACAGGATCGCCGCGCCGAGCACGACCGCGAGGAACACGATCTGCAGGACCTGCGGCTTGGGGCCGAAGGCGCCCACGATGTTGGTCGGCACGATGCCGGTGAGGAAGTCGAGCCAGTCGCCGTTCGAGATGCCCTCGGGGGCCTGCTCCGGCTTCGGCAGGTCGACGCCCTGGCCCGGGTCGGTGAGCAGGCCGAGCGTGATGCCGATGGTCACCGCGATGAGCGACGTGACGAAGAACCAGAAGAGCGTGCGCAGTGCCAGGCCCGCGGCGTTGTTGACGTTCCGCAGGTTGACGACCGACACCAGGACGGCGGTGAAGACCAGCGGCGGGACCGCGAGCTTGAGGAGGCGGGTGAAGATGTCGCCGGTCTGCTCAAGGGTGGTGGTCAGCCAGTCGACGCCGCCGTTCTTGGCGATGAAGCCGAGGCCGATGCCGATGGCGAGGCCGATGAACGTCTGGGCCCAGAAAGGGACCTTGGGCAGGGATCGCTTGCGCACGCCATTGGGCGCGACGGTGTTCTGAGACAAGGGGGAGCTCCTGAAGCGGCCGGCTCGGGCCGTCTGGGCCCGGTGCGCCGGGCACCGTGCAGAACGGGACGGGGTGACGACCGCTTCAGGCCTGACGTGGCATGTGGGGAACGGGGACTGTGTTCGTCCACCGGTCAGGTGCGGGGGTGGGACCCGAGGGGTCCGGCCGCGCCGCGAAGCGGTCGGGCGGCGTGCGTGTGCGGTACGCGGATTCGTGCGTGTTTCGCGTACCGGTCAGCTGACGCCGGCGCCGCTACACAGTGCGGTGGCGCATCGGCCGAGGTCGACGTGCAGACGCGCCACGAGCGGGAAACCCACCGCCGTGCGCGTCGCATACGTGTCGCCTGCACCGAACATGAGGAGGAGTCTAAGCAGTCCATCAGTAAAACGACAAAACCATTACCGGACGAACCTGTCCGCTCACGTGGCGTCGGTGGTCCGCGGAGCGGTACGCGGTGCCGGGCGCGGCGCGGGCCGCGGGGCCGGTGCGGCGTCCGCGACGAGGTGGTCCTCGGCCGCCGCGCCCTCCTCGATCCGGGCCTTCGCGCGCTCCACGCGCTCGACCAGCGCCGCGGACATCGCGTCCCGCTGGCTGTTCAGCAGGAAGTAGCTGACCAGCCCGGACACCGCGACGGCCAGGCCGGCCACCAGGATGGGCGCGCCCTTGCCGCCGATGTCGAGGACGTAGAAGACCGCCCAGATCACCGCGAAGGCCACCGCGAACACCCCGATGCGGTACAGCGTGTAGCGCAGTGCCGGGTGGCTGTTCGACCGCACGCCCGGGCTCGACCGCACGCCGGGGCGCTTCGCGGACTGGACGTCGCCGGGTACGTCGGGCTGGGGCTCGGGCGTGCTGTGCGGTGTGGACACGTTCGGTTCCTTCGGCCGGCGCGGCCCCCGAGGGGCCGCGCAGCGGACACTGCTCCGGAGGGTGCGGCGGAGAGGCCGTACCTTCCGGACATCCAGTACAGCATCCGCGGAAGTCGGACCGGCACGGGGTCGGCCCGGGTCGGACCCGGGTCAGAAGCGCATGGGCTGCGGGACGTCCCGGCGGCCCTGCTCGGGGCCCTCGTACTCGCGCACGATCTCGTACCGCGTGTTGCGCTCGACCGGGCGGAAGCCCGCGTCCCGGATCAGTTCGAGCAGGTCGTCGCGCGTCATCTTGTTCGGCGTGCCGAAGCCGTCGGCGTCGTGCGTGATCTTGTACTCGACCACCGAGCCGTCGAGGTCGTCCGCACCGTGGTTGAGGGCCAGTTGCGCGGTCGACAGGCCGTGCATGACCCAGAAGCACTTCACGTGCGGCACGTTGTCGAACAGCAGGCGCGAGACCGCGAACACCTTCAGCGCCTCGGCGCCGGTCGCCATCGAGGTACGCGCCTGGAGCCGGTTGCGCACGATGCCGTCCCGGCTGTCGTGGAAGTCGTGCTGGTAGCGCAGCGGGATGAAGACCTGGAACCCGCCCGTCTCGTCCTGGAGTTCGCGCAGCCGCAGCACGTGGTCGACGCGGTGCCGGGGCTCCTCGATGTGGCCGTAGAGCATCGTCGACGGTGTCTTGAGGCCCTTCTCGTGGGCGAGCCGGTGGATGCGCGACCAGTCCTCCCAGTGGGTGGCGTGGTCGACGATGTGCTGCCGGACCTCCCAGTCGAAGATCTCCGCGCCGCCGCCGGTGAGCGATTCGAGGCCGGCGTCCATCAGCTCGTCGAGGATCTCCGACGCGCTCAGCCCGGAGATGGTCTCGAAGTGCTGGATCTCGGTGGCGGTGAACGCCTTGAGCGAGACGTTCGGCAGCACCTTCTTCAGCTCGCGCAGCGACCGGGGGTAGTAGCGCCACGGCAGCGTCGGGTGCAGGCCGTTGACGATGTGCAGCTCGGTGATGCCGTCCGGCTCCATCTCCTTGGCCAGCCGCACGGCGTCCTCGATGCGCATCGTGTACGCGTCCTTCTCGCCCGGCTTGCGCTGGAACGAGCAGTACGCGCACGACGCCTGGCACACGTTGGTCATGTTCAGGTGTCGGTTGACGTTGAAGTGGACGACGTCGCCGTTCTTCTTCGTCCGCACGTGGTGCGCCAGGCCGCCGAGCCAGGCGAGGTCGTCGCTCGCGTACAGCGCGATGCCGTCCTCGCGGCTGAGGCGTTCACCGGAGAGGACCTTGTCCTCGATCTCCTTGCGCAGACCGGAGTCCATCGCTCACTACTCCTTGTACGTACCAGGCGAACCAGTCGAAGCTGCCGACGAGCCTACGCCTCCGGCTCGCCCGGCAGATCGGCGGCGCGGTACTCCCACTTCGTCGACAACACGACGGTGGTGCGCGTACGGGCGACACCGCGCGTACCCGACAGCCGCCGGATCACGTGCTCCAGCCCCGCGACGTCCGGCACCCGGACCTTGAGCATGAAGGAGTCGTCGCCGGAGATGAACCAGCAGTCCTCGATCTCCTCGACGTCGCGCAGCCGGCGGCTGACGTCCTCGTGGTCCGCCGCGTCGGAGAGCTGGAGGCCGATCAGGGCGGTGACGCCGAGGCCGAGCGTGACCGGGTCGACCGTGGCCCGGTAGCCGGTGATGACGCCGGCCTGTTCGAGGCGGTTGATGCGGTCGGTCACGCTCGGGCCGGACAGGCCGACCAGGCGGCCCAGTTCCGCGTAGGAGGCGCGGCCGTTGACCCGCAGCGCCTGAATGAGCTTGCGGTCCACCGCATCCATGTCATTCTCCTCGATCGTCCTGCATTTCATTGGACAGATTTCGATCTGTCCCTTAGAATCTAAGGCATCAGAGGGCGCATGACCTGCCAAACCTCTGAAGCGGCAACCACACTCGGCCCGACCGGCCGGCTTAGGGGAGTGAAACCCATGTACACCCTCGAGATGGCGCGAGCGCACATCCAGGAGCTGCACGAGATGGCCGAGCGGTCCCGCCCGGTCGGCCCCCGCCCGACGCTGACCCGCGTCAAGAAGTTCGTCGCCCGCGCCACCGGCCGCTGACCCGGCCGCCCCGGCCCCCCGGGGCGCGTGGCACCAGGCACACCATCACAGGCTCCCGCCTCCGCGGGGGCCTTTGCTGGTCGCGGACGCGACCGGTCCGGGGTCCTCACGGCGGTACGGTCCCCACCGGACCGACCGGCCCGACCGGACCCGCCGGATCCGCCGGATCCGGACGCGCCGCCTCCGCCGCCTCCGCCCGGCGGGCCGCCCCCAAGTCGCCCTCCCAGCGCCGGAAGAGCGTGTGCGGCACGCCGAGCACGTCCAGCACCTTGCCGGCCACGAAATCCACCAGCCGCTGCACGTCGGACGCCCCCGCGTAGAAGGCCGGGCTCGCGGGCAGCACCACCGCACCGGCGTCGTCGAGGCGTACCAGGTGCCGCAGCGTCGTACCGGTGAACGGCGTCTCGCGCGGCACGACCACCAGCGGCCTGCGCTCCTTCACCGTGACGTCCGCGGTGCGCTGCAACAGGTCCTTCGACAGGCCCAGCGCGATGCCGGCCACCGCCGCGGTGCTGGCCGGGACCACGGCCATGCCTTTCGCCGGGTACGACCCGCTCGACGGCCCCGCCGCGAGATCCCCGGCCGCCCAGTACTCCACCCGGTCCAACCCGGCCTCCGCGCCCGGGTCCCGGCCCGCCGCCAGGCCCAGCCACGTTGCCAGGTCGCCGCGCCAGTGCGCGTCGCGGAACGCGATGCCGGTCTCGTCCAGGATCGTCAGCCGCGCGGCCCGGCTCACCACCAGGTCCACGTGCTCGCCGGCATCGAGCAGCCCCCGGATCACGGCCGCCGCGTACGGGGTGCCCGAGGCGCCGGACACCCCGACGATCCACGGTCGGCGCTGTGCATGCATGGCGTCATTCTCCCAACCCGCACACCGGCGCGCCCGCCACCCCTGGCGCACGCCCGCGCAAACCACGTGAAACACCGCAGCCGGCACCCGGGGGCCCACCCGGGTGCCGGTCGACTGTTGACCGGAAACCGTCCGGCCCGCTGGACTGGTGCCGGACGCGGCCGGCGGGGGAAGGCCGCGTACCGCCCCTGCGATCCGGCCGCTCGCCCCCGGCACCACGGAGGACCCACTTGCCCGCGCGCCGCCGCTCCGCCGCAGTACTGATACCGCTCGCCATGTTCGCCACCGCATGCGGCGGAATCGACCAGGACTGGGCCAATCGGGCCAAGGAGGCCGCCGATTCGCCGGTCGGCAACACCGGCGAGTCGAACGTGGGCATCACCGCCGAGCAGTTGCTCGAACGCGTCTCGGAGGCCGACCGCGCGGCCCGGTCGGTGCGCACCGACTTCACCGGGCACTTCTACGGGGTGCCCGTGCACGGCGACACGTCGGTCACCGAGAACGGCGACATCGAGTCGCACCTGACCGTCAAGGACCGCGAGGTCCACGTCCTGGTCGTCGGCGACACCGAGTACACGCGCATGGAAGAGGGGACCAACAAGGTTCTCATCGACATGATCGCCAAGGCCCCCGGCTACGACCCGGAGCTGGAGGAGCCCAGCGAGTCCTTCGTGGAATTCGGCAAGCTCCTGGAAGGCAAGTACCTCAAGGACGAGGCCGTCTCACGCGGCACCGGGCTCCAGTCCTTCGACGCCATCCTCGGCGGTGGCCCGTTCACCAACGGCGACGACTCCGCGGGCGAGAATCCCGACGGCGACTTCGACGAGGACGAAGACGAGTACGGAGGCGGGTACGGAGGCGGGTACGGGGACGACGTCGACCACCAGCTCGGCGACGCGCTCCACATCGACGGGATCGAGGTGATCCCTCTCGTCCTCACCAGCAGGACCCGCGACCTCACGTCCGTCCTCACCATGTACGTGCCCACGCACGGCACCCCCCTGCCCGTGCGCATGACGTCCGACGACGACAACGACGGCAAGGTGGACGCCTCCGTCGACACGCATTACCGGGCGGTCGACCCGGACAGGACCGTCACCGCGCCGGACGAGGACCGGACCGTCGACATGGACACGATCATGGAGGACTTCTTCGGGAGTCCGGGCGAAAGTGACGGCCCCGACGGCCCGGACGACCCGGACGACTACGGGACGGACGAGGACGACGAGGACGACGGCGGCCCGGTCCGCGCCTGACGCCGTCCGCGGGGACGCAGGGGCTCGGGGACGCAGGGGCTCAAGGGCCCAGAGGCTCAGGGACGCAGCCCGCGCACCACCAGGTCGAGCAGCGCGCACACGAACAGCGCTATGCCGATGAAGCCGTTGGTGGTGAAGAACGCCCGGTTCAGCTTGGACAGGTCGTCCGGCTTGACCAGCGAGTGCTCGTAGACGAACGCCGCCGCCACGATCAGCAGGCCGAGCCACCAGAAGAACCCGGCCCCGGTCAGCGCGCCGAACCAGATGAAGAGCAGCGTCGTGATCACGTGCGTGACGCGCGACGCGTACAGGGCGTTCGCGATGCCCCAGCGCGCCGGCACGCTCTTGACGCCGTGCGCACGGTCGGCGGCGACGTCCTGGCAGCCGAAGATCAGGTCGAACCCGCCGATCCAGGTACCGACCGCGAGGCCGAGCACGACGGCGTCCCACGACCATTCGCCGGTCACCGCGATCCAGGCGCCGATCGGGCCGATCGCCTGGGCGAAGCCGAGGATCGCGTGCGGCACGTTCGTGAAGCGCTTGCCGTACGGATAGACCACCATCGGCACGACCGCGAGCGGTGCGAGCGCGAAGCACAGCGGGTTCAGCAGCGCCGCCGCGACCAGGTAGAAGAACAGCGCGACCAGCGCCCCGGTCCACGCCGTGCGCACCGAGACCTTGCCGGTCACCAGCTCGCGCGTCGCGGTACGCGGGTTCCGCGCGTCGATCTCGCGGTCGATGATGCGGTTGCACGCCATCGCGAACGTCCGCAGGCCGACCATGGCGACCGTCACCAGCAGCAGTTCCCAATAGTGCAGGTGCTCGTTCACCTCGAACATCGCGGTGAGCGCCGCGATGTAGGCGAACGGCAGGGCGAAGACCGAGTGCTCGATCATCACCAGGCGCAGGAAGGCCCTTATCGACGAGTCCCCGCCGACCGGAACGGCCGCGGAACTCATCGAACCGTCCCTGTACGTGCGCAGCCGCGCTCGCCCGGCCTACCTGTCGAAACCATGGACACTCCGATCACAGCCCGTACTGCTTCCAACGCCGAGTCACCCGCGCGGCGGTCGCCGGGTCGGACGCCACCATCTCCGGCCAGCCGCCGTCGCGCGTGTAGCCCTCCTCGGGCAGCTTGCGCGTCGCGTCGATGCCCGCCTTGCCGCCCCAGAACTGCTGGTACGACGAGTGGTCGAGGTGGTCCACCGGACCCTCGACCACCGACAGGTCGCGCGCGTAGTCGACGTTGCCGAAGGCCCGCCACGCGACCTCCTGGTAGTCGTGGACGTCGCAGTCCGCGTCGACCACCACGATGAGCTTGGTCAGCGACATCATGTGTGCCCCCCAAATGGCGTGCATCACCTTCTGCGCGTGCTTGGGATACTTCTTGTCGATCGAAACGATCGCGCAGTTGTGGAAACCGCCCGCCTCGGGCAGGTCGTAGTCCACGATGTCCGGCACGATGATCTTGAGCAGCGGCAGGAAGAACCGCTCGGTGGCCTTGCCCAGCGGCCCGTCCTCGGTCGGCGGCCGGCCGACCACGATCGACTGCAGCATCGGCTTCGCGCGCATGGTGACGCAGTCGATGGTCAGCGCCGGGAACGGCTCCATCGGGGTGTAGAAGCCGGTGTGGTCGCCGAACGGGCCCTCGTCGCGCATCACGCCCGGTTCCAGCCAGCCTTCGAGCACCACCTCGGCCTCGGCCGGGACCTGGAGCGGGACCGTCTGGCAGTCGACCATCTCCACGCGCTTGCCCTGCACGAAGCCGGCGAAGAGGTACTCGTCGATGTCGCCGGGCAGCGGCGCGGTCGAGGCGTACGTCACGGCCGGCGGGCACCCGAACGCGATCGCCACCGGCAGCCGCTCGCCGCGCCGCGCGGCCACCTGGTAGTGGTTGCGCGAGTCCTTGTGGATCTGCCAGTGCATGCCGATCGTGCGCTTGTCGTGCCGCTGGAGCCGGTACAGGCCCAGGTTGCGTACGCCGGTCTCCGGGTCCTTGGTGTGCGTCAGCCCCAGGTTGAAGAACGCCCCGCCGTCCTGCGGCCAGGTGTGCAGGGCCGGGATCGTGTCGAGGTCGACCTCGTCGCCCTTGAGCACGACCTCCTGGCACGGCGCGTCCGACACCTTCTTGGGCGGGATGTGCGCCACCGACCCGAGCTTGCCGAACGCCTCGCGCAGACCGGAGAAGCCCTGCGGCAGCTCGGGCTTGAGCAGCCCGCCGATCTTGTCGCCGATCTCCTGGTACGACTTCAGGCCGAGCGCCTTGAGCATCCGGCGGTCGGTGCCGAACACGTTCATCGCCAGCGGCATCGAGCTGCCGCGCACGTTCTCGAACAGCAGCGCGGGGCCGCCCGCCTTGTTCACCCGGTCGGTGATCTCGCCGATCTCCAGGTACGGGTCCACCTCGACCCGGATGCGCCGGAGGTCGCCCTCCTTCTCGAGGGCTTTGAGGAAAGCGCGCAAGGTCCCGTATGCCATGCGCACCAGTATCTGCCACGCCCACCGGACCGACCGCACGGGCATGGGGCCGGATGGTTGGCGGCGGCGCTGCGGTACGCCGGCCCCGTCCGGCGCACACCCGTCCGTGTCCCGTGCCCGTCGCCCCCCGCCCGGCTCTTGGCCGGCTCGGCAGGAACCGAACACGGCGCCCGCGACTCCTCTACGTTGGATGCCATTGCCACACCTCGGGGAGGACGTACATGGCTGTCGCGGTCGAGCCCGACGTGCCCGCACCGGCACCCGCTCAGGCCTTCGGCTCCGCACTCGAATCGGTCGTCGTGTACGCCCAGGGCGCGGTCTGCACCCGCCGCACCCGGTTCACGCTCCCGGAAGGGCACCGCGGGGAGTTCCGGATCCACGTCGGCGACGTGCCGCTGAGCGCGTACCCGCAGTCGCTGCGCGGCACGGTCACCGTGGGCCCCGACGGCCTGCGGGTCGCGGACGTGCGGCCCCGGATCGAAGCGGTCGTGGTCCAACCGCGGGACGTACCCGAGCTGCGGCGCGCCTGCGACGCGGCCGACGAGCACCTGACGCGCCTCAACGCGCGGCGCGCGCGGCTGCACACCGAGATCGAGGCCACCGCGGGGCTGCGCGCGGCACAGGCCCGGCAGCGTCGGGACGACCCGTACCCGCGCCCGGCGGCGGTCGAATCGGTGCTCGCCCTGGCCGACTTCGTGACCGACCGGCTCGACACGCTCCAGACCCGCATGCGCGCGCTGGAGGAGGAATGCAGCCAGGCCGAGCACGACGCACGGGTCGCGCGGCACCGGCTCGACGAGGCGTCCGGGTCGCTGCGCGTCGAGGAGGCCCGCACCACCGGGTCCGCCGTCCTCACCCTCGACCTCGCGGGCGACGCGCCCGCACCCGCCGCTCCCGTCGAGGTGGTCGTGGACCTGGAGTACCAGGTCCCCGGGGCCCGCTGGGTTCCGCAATACCAACTGCGCCTCGACACCGCGATGACCGGCGGAACGCTCGTGATGCGCGCGGCGGTCGCGCAGCGCACGGGCGAGGACTGGACGGGCGTACGGCTCGGCCTGTCGACGGCCGACCTCGACCGCCGCACCGACCTCCCCGAACTGCGCTCGCTGCGCATCGGGCGCCGCCAGGCGGCGCCGGCCCCCTCCGGATGGCGCGAACCCCCGGCCGGGCTCGACGAGTTGTTCGCCGGATACGACGCGGGGACGGCCAAGCGGCGCGAACTCGCCGCGGCGGACGGCCGCTACCTCCCGCCTGACGCCATTGCGTCCAAAACCCTGACCGGCGGTGCCGTGCCGGGTGGTTACGGCATGGCCGAACTCCGGGCGGACCAGGGCTCGTGGATGGACGAGGAGCAGGCGCGCGGCGGCTACCCGCAGGCCGCCCCGATGCCCCCGCCGATGGCGATGCCTTCGGCGCCGATCGCCCCCGGTTCCGCACCTGCCCCACCGCCGCCGCCCGCGCCGCGCATGCGCAGGTCACGCCCCGGCGGAGCGCCGCGCGCGGAGGCCGCGGGGGCACCGCCGCCCGCCCAGGCGTTCGCGGGTGCGGCCTACGGAGGCGGCGGAGCGGAACTCGAACTGAGCGACAACTACATGGAGCGGCTCGACCCCGACGGGCCGGGCGGGGACGCCGCGTCCGCACTTCCCGGTGCCGATCTCCTCGACTATGCGGACCTCGTGCTCACCGGACCGGACGACGTGGCGGCGCGCGGCCGACTGCGGCCGGGCGGCTCGTACGACGCCGCGGCGGTGGAGTACCGCCGTCGCGCCGAGGCGGTCGCCTCGCTGGCGCTGCCCGCGCACGCGGCACGGGTCCGCGAGTCGGCCGGTTCGTACGACTACCGCTTCGACGTCGCCGCGGCGGCCGACGTGGAGTCGGACGGCGGCTGGCACACCGTCCCCGTGTGCACCGTGGAAGTGGGCCTGGAACCGGAGTTCGTCACCGTCCCGTCCGTGGACGAGTCGGTGTACGGCACCGTCCACGTCACCAACGCCTCCGCACACGCGCTGCTCGCGGGCCCGGCGGACGTCAGCGTCGGCGGCGAGTTCCTGATGACCGTCCCGCTGCCGACCCTCGCCCCCGGCGAACGGCAGCGCGTCGGCGTGGGCGTCGTGGAGAGCGTGCAGGTCGCGCGGCGCACGCACATGCGCGAGTCGACGGCCGGGCTGCGCAACCAGACGACCGTGCTGGACCACCGCATCGAGATCGACGTCGCGAACCACCTCGCGCGCGACATCACCGTCGAAGTGCTGGAGCGCGTACCGGTCAGCGACGACAAGGACGTGAAGATCGAGGAGCACGCCGCCGATCCGCAGTGGGAGCGCGACGCCGAGCCGCGCGACGGGCAGTTGGTGCGCGGTGCGCGCGTGTGGCGGCTGCGACTGCCCGCGAACTCGACGCGCACGTTGGTGGGCCGCTACGAAATCCGCATCCCCGGCGGCAAGTCCGTCGTCGGCGGGAACCGGAGGGCATGAGCCGTGACTGAGTTGACGCACCGTCAGGACAGCCCGAACGGCTCTGACAACCCGAACGGGACTGACAACCCGAACGGCACCGACATCCCAAACGGGTCTGACAACCCGGACGGCGCGGAGATCCCGGGCGGGCCGACCGGCCCGGGAGGCGCGGAAGACACTCCGCGCGCCCTGCCCATCACCGCCGTGACGTGCCTGGAGGACCGCGCGCAGGTCGAGCGGTCCGGCGTCGTCGAGGTCGCGGCCGGTGTGCAGCGCCTGCGCATCGGCCCGGTCACGGCCCTGGCCGTGGACCGGTCGCTGCGTGCCGAGGCGATCGACGTCTCCGGTGTCGGCGACCTCGGTGTGACCGTCGTCGACGCCCGCATCGTGCGCGCCGCCGTGGCGCCGCCGCCGAGGCCCGCCGAGGACGCGTCCAAGATGCGCGCGCTCGTCTTCGACCTGGAGGAGGAGACCCGCGATCTGGCCCGGCAGACCCGGCGCCTGGAGTCGTCGGTCGCCGTCGTACGCCAGGCCCGCGAGGAACTGCACCGCGCACTCGCCGAGTTCGCGGGTGTCGAGCCGGACTCGTCGGGCGTGCGGTTCGACACCGTCGACTGGGCCGCGCGCCTGGAGGCCGTCGACGCCGCCGAAGAGCAGCGGCACGAGGAGATGTTCGACGTCGCCCGCGCGCAGGAGCGCACCGCACGCCGCCTGGCGGAGGCCCGGGCCGCGCTGTCCGCGAGCGAGGAGGACCCCGCCGGACTGTCGGCCGTCGTCGAGGTGGTCGTCGAGGCCGAGCGGGCCGGTCCGGTCGAACTGCGCGTCGTGCACCTGGTGCCGTGCGCGTTGTGGCGGCCGGCGTACCGGGCGACGCTCGCCGCAGACGGTGCCTCGCTGACGCTCGATTCGGACGCCGTGGTGTGGCAGCGCACCGGCGAGGACTGGCCGGGGGTCCGGCTGTCGCTGTCGACCGCCCGGCCGACGCTCGCCGCCCGCCCGCCGACGCTGGTGGACGACGAACTGCACCTGCGGGACAAGAGCGTCGAAGAGAAGCGCACCGTCGAGGTCGACCTGCGCGAGGAGGACATCGCCAAGGTGGGCGCGGTCGCGGCGTCGGCCGCCGAACTGCCCGGCGTCGACGACGGCGGCGAGGTACGCGTCCTCGCGGCGCCTACCCCCGTGACCGTGCCGTCCGACGGGCGGCCGCACCGCGTGCACCTGACGTCGTTCACCGCCCCCGCGCGCACCGAGCAGGCCGCGACGCCGGAGTTGTCCCCGCTGGTGACACGGGTCGCGTACGTCGCCAACGAGGCCGGCCACGTCCTGCTCGCCGGCCCGGTCGACCTGGTGCGGGCCGGCGGGTTCATGGGACGCGGACGGCTCAAGTTCTCGGGGCAGGGCGAGGAAGTACGCCTGCCGTTCGGCAGCGAGGACACGTTCCGCGTGGTGCGGCACGTCTCCGAGCAGAAGTCGACCAAGGCCGTCACAGGCCGTAGCACGACCACACGCACCGTGCGGGTGTTCGTCTCCCACCTGGCCGGCACCGGCGACCCGGTCCCGGTGGTGCTGCGCGAGCGCATCCCGGTCTCGGAGGTCTCCGCGGTCGAGGTCGCCCTGCGGCCCGAGGCATGCGATCCGGCGCCCGCGGACGTCGACGGCGAGGGGATCGTGCGCTACGACGTGACTCTTGCGCCGGGTGAGCGGCGTGCGATCACTTTGGTCTACGAGTTGTCGGCATCAGGCAAGGTCCAGGGGATTTGAGGTCCGTCCGGGCCCGTGGGCGACGCATTACGCTGGGGGTGCACTTCACATAACCCCAGGGAGTCGATTCCATGTTGCGGGTTGCACCCTTGCTGCTGTCCTTCGCGGTGCTCGTATATGCGTTCATCGACTGCCTGACCACCGATGAGCAGAAGGTGCGCAACCTGCCGAAGCTCGTCTGGGTGTTCGTCGTGCTGCTCGTGCCGCTGATCGGCGCGATCGGCTGGTTCGTCGCGGGCCGCCCGCGCCGGGACCGCACGGCCGAGCGCCGCGCCCGGTTCGTGGCGCCCGACGACGACCCCGAGTTCCTGGCGTCGCTCGGCAAGAGCAACAAGGAGCACGAGGACATGCTGAAGCGCTGGGAAGAGGACCTCAAGCAGCACGAGACGGAGCTGCACGACGAAGGCCCGGACGGCCCCGAGGGCGACGGCGGCAAGGGCGACGGGCGGAAGGGCGACGGGCGCGCCAAGGACTGATGGCATAGACCTGCGGCAAGGCCGGCGGTGAGGTGGCCGTACGCCCACCTTCCGCCTGACGAGGCGGGCGTACGCGCCCCCACCGGCACCCGTCAGCCCTCGCAGGGCGACGCGGTCCCTCCCGCTGTGACGCCCTCGGTCACGTCCGCGGTCACGTCCGCGGTCACATGCGCGGTCACGTCTGCGGTCACGTCTGCGGTCACGTTGCCCGCAGCGCCTCCAGCGGCTCCAGCCTGGCCGCCCGCCACGCCGGGTACGCCCCGGCCAGCAGCCCGACCAGCACCCCCGCGCCCGGGGCCGCGACGACGAGGGTGAGGTCGAGGACCGGCGTCCAGTCCCTGGCCACGCAGACCCCGACGACGGTCACCACCCCGACGGCGGCGCCGATCGCCCCGCCGATGAGGCCCAGCACGGCCGACTCGACCAGGAACTGCTGGGCGATGTGGCGGCGCGACGCACCCAGCGCACGGCGCAGCCCGATCTCGCCGATGCGCTGCATCACACCCACGAGCGTCACGTTGGCGATGCCGACCGCACCGACGACCAGGCACAGCAGGCCCAGCACCAGGAACATGCCGTTGACGTCGTCCTCCACCGCGCCTCGGGCGCGCTGCAGGTCGGGCGGCGCGATCACCCGCATCTCGGTGGTCCGCCCCGGGTTCAGCGCGGTCGGCGCCTGCGCGGCGACGAGCCCCGCGGCACCGAGTTCGGTGTCGACGACGACCCGTCCCACCTCGGTCAGGCCGAGCCGGTCGGCGGCCGTGGTCGGCGGCACGATCACCGCCGCGGCGAGCGCCTGCTCGCGGCGGAAGTCGCCGACGATCCCGATCACCGTGAACGCCTCGTCGCCGAGGAAGACCGCCGGGGAGTCCTCCAGACGCACGATGCCCAGCATGCGCGCCGCCTCCTCGCCGAGCACGGCGACGCGGTCGTGCCGGGCGACGTTGCCGACGTCGAAGAACCGCCCCGCGACGACGCGGCCGTGGGCGGCGGCCGGTAGGTCGACGGTGGCCGCCACGACGCCGAGGGTGCGGGCCGAGACGGTCGAGGGGTCCTTGATGTCGTTGGCGCGTACCGAGGGCGCGGTGCCGGGCGCGGCCTCGGCGAGGGCCACCGCGGCGACGGTCCCGTTGAGGCGGGCCAGCCGTTCCGCGGCGTCCCACCCGATGAGCGGCCCTTCGCCCGGGGCCTGCGGTGCGCCGGTGCCGGCCGCGACGACCGTCACCGCGGTCGCGGTGAGCTGGTCGAAGCGTCCGACGATGCGGTTCCCGGCGGTCGCCGCGATGCCGATGGTGACGACGAGCGTGGCGATGCCCAGCACGGTGCCGAGGGTTGTGAGGGCGGCCCGCCAGGGGCGGGCGAGTACGGCGGCGAGGGATTCGTCGAGCAGGTCGGCGCGGCCGATGCGGGTGCCGCCGCGGCGCGGCAGCCGGAGCGTACGGCCCTCCGGCGTCATACGCCCGCCTCGGCCAGGACCCGCCCGTCCGCGATGCGGATGCGGCGGACGGCCCGGGACGCCACCGCCTCGTCGTGCGTGATGACCAGCAACGTCAGCCCCTGCCCGTGCAGTTCGTCGAGCAGGTCGAGGACGACGGCGGTGTTCTCGCCGTCCAGGTTGCCGGTCGGCTCGTCGCACAGCAGCAGCGCCGGATCGCCGAGCAGCGCACGGGCGATCGCGACGCGCTGGCGTTCGCCGCCGGAGAGCCGGTCGGGCCGGAATCCCCTGCGATGGCCGAGGCCGACGCGTTCGAGGGCCTCCTCGGCCCGGGCCCGCCGGGTCCGCCGGGGCGGGGCCGTGCCGCCCTTGGGCCGGTAGACCTCGGCGAGCATCACGTTCTCCTCGATGGTGCGGTACGGCAGCAGGTGGAACGCCTGGAACACGAAGCCGAACGAACCCGCGCGCAGCGCTGCCCGGTCACGCTCGGCGAGGCGGGTCGTCGCGACGCCGCCGAAGCGGTACTCCCCCGACGTCGGACGGTCCAGCAGCCCGAGCAGGCCCAGCAGCGTCGACTTGCCCGAGCCGGACGGCCCGGTCACCGCGACGTGTTCGGCCCGGTGGATGCGCAAGTCCACGTCCACGAGGGCGTGGACGGGCGGATCGGAGTCGAATGTCCGTCCCACGGACTCGAATTCGACGAGCGGGCGCGGGGAGGTGTTGTCCGCGGGCCCCTCGTCCCGCGGTGTCATCGCTCCCCCACGACGACGCGGTCGCCCGCGGCGAGCGGTTGCCCGTCCGGGGCCGTCACCGCGACGAAGCCGGTGGCGGCGAGGCCGAGGGTCACCGCGACCGGGGCCACGGTCCCGTCGGCGCGCTCGACCTTGACGCGTGCCTGGCCGTCCGCGCCCGTGAAGACCGCCGCGACGGGCACCGCGAGCACGGGCGTCCCGGTCGAGCCGACCTCGACGGTGACCTTGACCGACTGCCCGGCCCGGGCCGTGAGCGCGGCGGGGTCGTCGGGCACGATGCGCACGGCGGAAGGCATGCCGGGTGAAGCCGGGGTGGCCGGCGCGCCGCCGGCCGGGGCGGACGCGCCGCCCTTGTCACCGCTGCCCGTGCCTTGGCCGTCCCCTTGACCTACTCCTTGGCCTTCGCTTGGGCCGGCGCCGTCACCGCCGCCCGTGCCCTGGCTTCCCTGGCTGCCCTCGGACACCGGCTCGGCGTCCCGGCCCACCGCGTCGACCTTTCCGGGGAACTTCTCACCGGAGTCGAGTTCGAGCTGCACGGGCATTCCGGGACGCAGGAGTTGCGCGTCGACGCCGGGCACGGTCGTCTGGACGCGTACGCCGGTGCCGGTCACCTTGGCGACCTGCCCGGACGGTGTGTCGCCGGGGCGGACCGCCACCTGGTCGACGCGCACCGGCAGTGCGGACAGGAAGACGAGTTCGCCGGCCGGGAGGGAAACGCCGTACGTGGCCTGGAAGTCGGCGAGGTTCTGCCGGGCGTAGCCGAGCGCCTTGTCGGCGTTGGTCACCCTGCCCTGCAACGAGGCGATGTCGGGTGCGGGCGCGTTGCCGCCGGGCTTTCCGGGCGACGGGTCCGGCGATTTTGCGGGGCCTGGTGAACCGGACGGGCCGGACGGGCCAGACGAGTCCCCCGAAGTCGCCGCTCCTGAGGGTGACTTGGCGGCCTGAAGCTCGGCCTTGGCGGTCGCCAGTGCCTCGTTCGCGGTCTGCACGGCCGTTTCCAGCGCGGCGAGTTGCTGCCGTTCCGCGGTGCCCGGCTCCTTGGCCTCGTACCCGCGGGCGCGGTACCAGCGTTTGAGCGCCGACGCGGTTCCGGAGGTGAACGCGTCCGCCGTGGTGCCGGGGTCGAACCCGATGCGCTTCAGGGCCTCGTTGAGCTGTTTGACGTCCGCCCCCTTCGTTCCGGGACCCAGCGTGCGGTACATCGGTACGACGCCGCGCAGCACGAACACCGGCCGCCCGGACACCTCCATGAACACCGAGCCCTCGGCGACCGACGCGCCGGCCACCGGCGTCCGCGTCACTTTCTGCACGCCACCGCCTGTCTCGGCGGAGCCGCCGCCGCTCGGCACCGCCGCGACCGCCCCCGACAAGCTGACCGGCACCGGCGACTCGAACTCGACCGTCCCGTGCGCCACGACGCCGTTCGTCAGGATGCGGGACTCCACCGGCACGGTGATGAGCGACGCCGACGGCGGCTTGCGGGCCGCGGCGGCCTCGGCCGGGGACTGGACCTGCTGCCCGGCGTACCAGCCCCCGGCGCCCGCCAGCGCGACGATGCCGAGCACGGTCGCGAGTGCTCGTCTGGCGCGGTTCACCCGAGTCCCTCGGCGCCGGGCGACTTGTCGAGCTTGGGGAAGTACGCGGCGCGGAAGTCCTTGCCGCAGTCGATGTCGGCGAGCGCGGCCTGGATCTCCTTTGTCAGTTGGGGGCGGGCGACCGCCGGATCCAGCCTGGCTTCGGACGACTCCGGGCGTCCTTCGGGCGGCTGCGGCGTCAGGCCGGCGGCCTTGCCGAACCACTCGAAGCGCAGTGCGTTGCGGATCTCGGTGACCGAGGTCGTGGCGACCGGATAGCCCTTGCCGCGCAGGCAGGTCGCGTACGCCTGGGCGAGCCGCACGAGTTCGGCGTCGCCGTTGAGGTTCTGCCGTGCGATGCGCGCCTGTTCCGAGGCGGCGTCGGCTTTGGCCTTGATCTCGTCCTGCGTGCCGTACACCTTCTTCCGCGCCTCGCCGGAGCAGCCGCCGAGTTGCCCACCGGGCATCTTGCTGCGCTCGGCGTTGCCGAACAGCGCGATGTTGTACGCCGGTTTGCGGTCGGCGGGCAGCGCCTCGAACGCCGCGGTGTTGGGATCCTCGGACGTGGCCGACACGCTCACGTTGGGGTCGCCCGGGAACGCGGCGGGTGAGAACGCTCCGAACCCGTACTTCTCGCGGAACGCGCGTGCGGCATCGTAGTTGCGCTCGAACCCGTCCTGGAATTGCGGCGGCCCCGCCGGGGCGATGTACGCGACGTACGTGAAGCCGGCCTTCCTCATGCACTCGGCCACGGCGTTGGCGAGCGCGTACTCCTGCTTCTCCGATTCGGAGGCGCCCGGCGGCGCGGCGAGCGGGGCGTCGCCGTCCTGCGGCTTGCCGGGCGGGTCGGCCGCGGCACCGCCGGACGACGCCGAGTCTTGCGAACCCCCTTGCGGGGCACCGGAGTCGGACGACTTGCCGGAG
This sequence comes from Streptodolium elevatio, assembly GCF_040649515.1. Lineage (GTDB taxonomy): Bacteria > Actinomycetota > Actinomycetes > Streptomycetales > Streptomycetaceae > Yinghuangia > Yinghuangia elevatio. The sequence goes on along the minus strand of NZ_JBEZFP010000125.1, from coordinate 8,509 downwards.
TCGGACGCGCAGCCGGTGGCCAGGACGGCTCCGGCGAGCACCGCCAGGGCGATCCGGGCGAAGGGGCGTACCGGAGGAACGGGACGAATCATCATCAACCTTGCTGTCGATGGCATGGGGGTACCGCGCCCGGTGCCGCGGTCGGCAATCGGGCGGGGCCGTGCGTGCGGGTCAGATCAGGTCAGGCGGGGTCACGTGAGATCGGGGGGATCCGCGGGGCCCGGCCGGGTCGGTCAGTCGGTCAAATCGGGAGTCGAACCCGAGGTCGAACCAGAGGTCGCACCCGAAGTCGAGCGCGAGGCCGAACCGGTCGTCGAACCCGAGGTCGAACTTGAGGTGGGGCCCGGGGACGAGTCCGACGTCGCGCCCCGCGGCGGGGCGGACGTGGCCACGTCGTCGACGGACCACGGCGACGGCGGGGTGACCGCGCTCCCCGACGTCGGCATGGGGACCTGCTCCAGGGCCTGCGCGACGGCGGGATCCGCCACGATCTCGGCGAGCACGGTGTCCTTCAGCACGAGGGTCCCGGACTCGGCGGCCCCGGACGGCGGTTCCCACATCCAGGCACGGAAGACCTCGTCGCCGGGTCCGAGCCGCACCGCGCCGCTCCGACCGGACTTGCCCGCCGCCTCGTCGCGCTGGACGTAGACGGACCAGGTCTGCGAACCGTCGGCGCGGGCGGCCCACTTCGTGCACGTGGGGTTGTCCTCGATCTCGAACCCGGCCTCCGTGTCGCCGCGCAGCACCGAGGAGCAGGTCGCGTCATTGCCCTTCGTCGGCATGACGCCGCTCATCGGACCGCCGGAGAGGACGATCGCGCCGGCCCGTCCCGCGCGGTCGCGCAGGGTGATGCTGACCAGGAACGTGGCGCCGCTCGGCGGATCGCGGCGTACGTTCCACGGCTTGGCGTCGATCACCACGCCGCGCGGACGCAGGTACGGCTCCAGTGCCGTGGCGAGCGCTTCGACCGGCGTCAGCTGCCGGCCGGACGCGGACTCCTCCGGTCCGCTCGGCACGCCCGCCGGGCCCGCGGCGGTGTCGCCGCCGAGGTAGGCGACGCCGCCGACCACCCCGCCGAGGACCAGCGCGGCGGACGCCGACAACGCGACGAGCAGGTTCGTACGCCGCTTGCGCCGCAGGCGGGTTCCCTCCGCCATCGCCGGTCCGAGCAGGTCGGGCATGCCGGGCTCGGAGAACCGGATGTCCGCCATGGCTCGGGCCAGCACGGGCCGGAGTTCCGCATCGGCGTACGGGTGTTCGGGTCGTTCCGGCCCGTGGTGCGTCGGGCGGTTCACCGGCCTCCCTCCGTTCGCGTGCCCGCCGCGCTGCCCACACCCAGGAGGGCGGAGAACCCGGCGTCGTCGTCCAGTGTCAGGCGGCGCCGCAACGAGGCCAGTCCGCGCGACGTCTGGCTCTTGACGGTGCCGGTCGTGCAGCCGAGCGCCGCCGCGGTCTCCTCGACGCTCAGGTCCTCCCAGAAGCGCAGCACGATGACCGCACGGCTGCGCGGCGGCAGCAGGGCCACCGCGTCCAGGAGCGTCATGCGCAGTGCGCTGTCGACGCCTGGTGCGGCCGTCTCGGGGAGTTCGTCGCCGGGATACTCGCGGCGGTAGCCGCGGCGGGTCTCGTCGACGAACGTGCGGTACAGGACACGCCGGGCGTACGCGTCGCGCGTGTCGCCGTCGTGGACGCGGTGCCAGGCGGCGTACATCTTGGCCAGGGTGGTCTGGGTCAGGTCCTCGGCCAGATGCCAGTCACGGCACAGCAGGTAGGCCGACCTGCGCAGGTGCGCCTGCCGGGCCAGCGCCCAGTCGCGGAAGTCCGCGTCGAGCTCGGCCTGCCGTGTTCGTCTCCAGTGCCGCACGTCGAGTAGTACGGTCCGGGCCGGGCGTCCGGTTGTCAGCAAGTCCGATGTGAACCACGTCACATGAGGTCAGTCGGCAAGTTGGGCGGCCACGTCGGCGGCCACCGCGGCGAGCCTGCCGCCGATGACGGCGACGCCGCGGCCGTCCGTACGGGCCCCGAAGCCGTGCAGCGCGATCACCAGCGCCACTTCGCCGGACGGGTCCAGAACGCCCGCGCCGATGCGGCCGACCCGGTACTCGCGGTCGGGGTCGATCTCGTGGATCGGGTCCTGGTCGGGGTCGGCGAGTTCGGCGGCGATCTCCTCCAGCAGGGTGCGCAGGCGGGCCGCGGAGGGGTCACGCGCCTCGGTCGCGCCGGCGGTGGCCGCGAGACGGCCGCCGAGGTGTTCGCCGAAGTGTTGGCCGAGCTGTTGGCCGAGGTGTTCGTCGAGGCGGGCGAGGGCCTGGCCGAGTTCGGTCTCGATGCGGGTGACCAGCTCGACCGCGTACCCGCGCTCGCGCGCGGCCTTGACGGCCTGCTCGTGCCGGGCGCGCTTGTCCGGGTCGGTGGTGACGCCGTCCAGCCAGCGGCGCAGCGTCTGCTCGTCGGCCCAGCTGACGTACCCGACGCCGAGCGGCGGGGCGATGGGGATCTGGTCGCCGACGCGCACGTGCGGGCCGTGCTCCGAGGGGCCGCGCACCACTTCGGCGACGGTCACGTGGAACTCGCCCGGGGTCAGCGCGATGCAGGTCAGGCCGAGTTCGTCGCGTAGGCGCTGCATGCCGGGGCGGGCCAGGTCGACGACGCCGAGGCCGCGGGCGGCGGCCCGGCCGACGGCGATCAGCGCGGGGCCGAGCCGGTACGTGCGGCGCACCGGATGCCGTACCAGCCACCCCAGTTCGGCCAGGCTGACCAGCATCGGATGGCAGGTCGCGGGGGTCACCGCGAGGTGCCGGGCGATCTCGGACAGGGTCAGGCCCTCGTCGGGCCGGGCGGCGATGGCGTCGACCAGGGAGACGAGGCGTTCGGTCTGCGGGGAGGGGCGTGCCACGGGGCGACGGTACCTCGCGACGATCTTTTTGCATAGTGCGAATATTGACTCGCAATGTGCGCAGACGTACGGTCCCCGCAGCGAGCACGGTTCTGACACGTGCTCAGATCCCGGGCGCGGGAAGGGGCTTCCGCATGGCTGACAGGCACGACACCTACGACCTCAAGATCGTCGGCGCCACCGTCGTCGACGGCACCGGTGCCGACCGGTTCCGCGGCGACATCGGCGTCAAGGACGGCCTGATCGTGGCCGTGCACCGCCGCGACAACGGCGAGCCCGCCCTCGACGGCGACGCCGCCGAGGTGATCGACGCGGACGGGCAGATCGTCACCCCCGGCTTCGTCGACATCCACACCCACTTCGACGGCCAGGCCACCTGGGACGAGGTGCTCGACCCGAGCACGTCGCACGGCGTCACCACCGTCGTCTCCGGCAACTGCGGCGTCGGCTTCGCCCCGGTGCGGCCCGGCAGCGAGGACTGGCTGATCGGCCTCATGGAAGGCGTCGAGGACATCCCCGGCACCGCACTCATCGAGGGCATGACCTGGGGATGGGAGACCTTCCCCGAGTACCTCGACGTGCTCGAGCGGCGCCGCTTTGCCGCCGACATCGGCGTGCAGGTGGCACACGGCGCGGTGCGGGCGTACGCGATGGGCGACCGCGGCGCGCGCAACGAGCCCGCGACCGCCGAGGACATCGCCGCGATGGCCGCGATCGTCAAGGAGGCGGTCCAGGCCGGCGCGCTGGGCTTCTCGACCTCGCGTACCGTCGCGCACCGCGCGATGGGCGGCGAACCGGTGCCCGGCACCTTCGCCTCCGAAGAGGAACTGTTCGGCCTGGGCCGCGCGATGGCCGAGGGCGGCCGGGCCGTCTTCGAACTCGCCCCGACCGGCTCCTCGGGCGAGGACATCGTCGCCCCGCACGCCGAGGTCGCATGGATGAAGCGGCTGGCCGAGGAGATCGGCATGCCGGTCTCCTTCGCGCTCCTCCAGGTGATGGCCGCACCCGAGCTGTGGCGCGACCTGATGAGCGAGTCGATGAAGGCGCTCGACGCCGGCATCCCGCTCTACCCGCAGGTCGCGGGCCGCCCGTTCGGCATGCTCACCGGGTTCACCACCCGCAACGCGTTCAGCAAGCGCCCGACCTTCCAGGCCGTCGCCGCGCGGCGCGCCGCGGGCGAGCTGACCGACGCCGAGTTCGCCGCCGCACTCGCCGACCCGGCGACGCGGGCCGCGATCCTGGCCGAGGACGACCTGCCGTCCGACCCGACGATCCCCGGCGACCAGGTCAACCTGGCCCTCCAGCGCCTCGTCGGCATGATGTACCCGATGGCCGCGGTCCCCGACTACGAGCCGACCCCCGACCGCACCGTCACCGCGATCGCCGAGGCGCGCGGCGAGGACGTCCTCGCGGTCATGTACGACCTGATGCTCGAGGACGACGCGCAGGCCATGCTCACCGTCCCGCTCTTCAACTACGCGGGCGGCGACCACGAGGCGATCCGCGAGATGCTCACCCACCCGGCGAGCGTCTTCGGCCTCGCGGACGGCGGCGCGCACTGCGCGATGATCTGCGACGCGTCGCAGCCGACGTACCTGCTCACCCACTGGGCCCGCGACCGCGCCCGCGGCGAGCAGCTGCCGCTCGAATTCGTCGTCAAGAAGCAGACCGCCGACACGGCCGCGCTCTACGGCCTCGGCGACCGCGGCGTCATCGAGCCGGGCAAGCGCGCCGACCTCAACGTCATCGACCTGGACAACCTCACCCTCCACCGGCCGCGCATGGTCCACGACCTCCCGGCCGGCGGGGGCCGCATGCTCCAGGACGCCTCCGGCTACACGGCCACGATCGTGGCCGGCCAGGTCACCCGCCGGAACGGCGAGGACACCGGCGCCCGGCCCGGCCGCCTCATCCGCGGGGCACGCTGAGCCGTATCGCTGCGGTGCCGCCGTTCCCGGGTCGGGGGCGGCGGCACCGAGCCGTCGCGGCAGTTTCGGCGTGCGCCGGCAGCTGGGGCTTGGGGCTCTCCTGGTCGACGGGGGATTCGGCGCTGCCGGTGGGGCGCTCGGCGCTCCTGGGCGGCGCTGCCGGTCGGTGGAGGCGTCAGCGGTGGCCGCGCTGAGGCCGCGGCCGTGCTCAGCCGGACGCCGCCGTCACGCGCCCGCGGCGCACCGCGTCGAGCAGCGCCTCGTGGTCGCGCTCGTTCTGGTCCGCGTAGCTCTCCGCGAACCTGGTCAGCGCCCGGTCGAAGACGTCGCTCTTGCCCAGGTAGGCGGCGATGGCGATGCGGTCGCCCGACCGGGCGTGGGCGCGCGCCAGGGTGGCGCCGCACAGCTCACCGAACAGGGCCATGCCCCGCGGCACCATCGCCGACGGGTCGACGATGCCCTTCCAGTCGCGCAACTGGCGTACGTAGAAGTCACGTTCGACGCCGTCGGGGGCCTGGACCCGCTCCCAGCCGAGGAAGATGTCGCTCGCCGCCTGCATCAGCCGCTGCCCGGCGACGACGCGCTGCCCCTCGGTCTCGTACGTGCCGGCGCCGACGTGCGCGGCGAGCACCGACTCGCCCGCCTCCTTGGCCTGGAGGAACAGCGGGTCCTCGCCGTCCCGGCCGAGCATGAGGACGATCCAGCAGCGGGTACCGACGCTGCCGACACCCACCACCTTCCGGGCCATGTCCGCCATGGTGAACTGCTTGAGCAGATGCTGCCGATCCGTCTGGAGGCTCTCGGCGTACCGGTCGATCAGGTCGCGGATCGTCTCCTCCAACTGGTCGCGCTCCAGCTCCGGCAACAGGTCGTCGACCCGGGTGATCATGGGCGGGGACGCGGCGATCCGCCGCTCGCCGCCGACCACCTCGGTCAGCTTCTCGAACGCCTGGAGGTTGGTGCGGGTCCGCGCCTTCGACAGCGTGCGGGCGAGTTGCTCGCGGCCGCGCCCGGGCAGCCGGTCCGCCATCACAGTGCGGAGCTGGTCGGCGTCGGCCTTGGCGTACCAGACGTCGAGGTTGCCCATTCCGGCGAAGGCGCGCATCCGCTCCCGGTAGGACCGCACCGTGGCCCCGACGATCTCCGCGCGCTCCGCCTCGGTGAAGCCGTTCTCGCGGGCCGCCGTCACCATGCTGGCGGCAAGGCGCTTGACGTCCCACTCCCAGGGGCCCGGCAGAGTTTCGTCGAAGTCGTTGATGTCGAACAGCAGATGGCGTTCCGGTGAGGCGAGCAGGCGGAAGTTCAACATGTGCGCGTCGCCGCAGAGCTGGGCGTACAAGCCGGTCACGGGGGTGGCCGCCAGATCCTCGGCCATGACGGCGGCGGCTCCGCGGTAGAAGCGGAACGGCGACTCCGACATCCGGCCGTAGCGGATCGGCACCAGCTCCGCCACCCGGGCGGCGGACTGCCTCTCGACGATCTCGATCGGGTCGAGCCGCTTCGCGGGCGGCTCGAAGTCGCCGTGCGCGGAGCGTGGCACGCGGGCCCGCGCCGCCCGGCCGTATTCGGCCCGTTCCCGGGGGGACATTGTCAGCCGGGGGGACATTGTTGGCCGCGCAGCGTGACCAGGCGTGACCGGAGCGGCATCCATCGCGGCGTCTCCTGTTCCGTGTCCGCGAATCGCGATCTACTCTCCACTCTCCTCCCACGAGGCCGCCCTCGCCCGGCGAGACGGTCACGCCGTCCGCCGTGCGCGATCCCGCAACGGGCACGGGGCGGTGCGGGGACGATGGCGGCGGGCGCTGGGAGACTGACGCGGTGATCAGGTTTCGGTTCGGGCTGCGGCCGGTGGACGAGGTTCGGCCATGGGGGGACGAGTCGCCCAGGCTCTCGTGGTTCATCCTGACCGACGGCTGGTACTGCGTCGATGCGGGCGGCCACGAACTGCTGCGGTACGCAAGGCCCATGGGGTCGGACCCGTTCGATGTCCACGTCGACTACCACGTGGTGCGACTATGGGAGGACGTACTCGACGTGCTGCCCGCCGCCCTGGAACCCGTCCCGTCGGACCTGCGGGGCTTTGTCGCCGCCGAGGCTCCCGGGCGGTGGCCGACTGCGGACGTACCCGCGGATGCCCGGGACGCCGTGGAGGCGGCGGTCTCGTGGCACGACGCTCACACGCTCGACATGGGCCACCTCGCCGACCCGCCGGAGCTGAGGTTCTGGCGTACTGCCGACCGAGACGGCGACGACACCGTCACGCTCTCCTGGCAGCACCCGCCCGACTCCGACGTCGAGTTCGATGCGTCTGCAACGGGGCGCGTGACGGTGAGCAGCGACGCGTTCATTGCCGCGGTGACCGAGTTCGACCGCGCGCTGCTCTCGGAGATGGACCGGCGGGTCACGGAACTGGAGTCCTGCGGGCCGCCGCCGGGGGTGAGCCTCGACCTGATCCGGCTCCGCGCCGAGCAGCGAGACCGGGCGGCCTGGCTCCGGCGCGCGTACGAACGACCCAGCGGCACAAGGTGGGACGACGTCCGCACGGGCGCGCAGGTCCTGATGGCGGTCATGGGCGGCGAGAGGTTCGTCTGAGCCCCTCGACGGCAGCGCGGGTTGTTGTGATCATGGCCGCGGTCACGGATGCTTGCCCAGGAGCGGGATGCCGTGTGGCCAGGCCAGGGCTCCTCGGGTGAACCATGTCTATTCTGGCCCGGCCGGGGCTTTCTGATCTACGCCAAGATCCATCGGATTTGCGGGGCCCGGCTCCGCACCATTGAGCACATGCGTTTTCTCCCGGACAACCTGTTTCCTGTCGGCTCGACAACTGCTGCTTCGGACACGTCGGTTGATCGGATCCCGCAAGGCCGGGACTGGCTGCGGGGCTTGGCGCTCAATCCCGCCGCGCCGGCGGCGGTACGCCGCCGACTGCTCGGGTACGACCCTTCGGCGGCCGGCGCGTTCCCGGAACGCGCCGTTTGCGTCGACGACTTGCGTGCCCTGGTGGACGAGAACGCGGACCGGCCGAAGCGGTGCGGCGTACTCCTGACGACGGCTCCGCCGGAGGACATGGCCGAGACGTTGGACCGGACCGGGGCGCCGGAGGTGCGGTTCCGGTTCGCGGGTGACGAGGAGATCCGGACCGACGCGGAGAAGTGGCTGCGCGGCGAGACGACCCTCAAGTGGCGCGAGGGGAGGCTCGTCGAGTGGACGCCGTCGCGGTGGAACGCAAGTGCGCGCGGGACGGCCGTGATCCAGGAGATGTACGCGACCGCCGACACTCCCGGTTGGCGCCGTCTCGCCGAACACCCGTGGTTCGTCACGTACATCGGCCTCGCGCGCTTCGCCGACCACGGGCTCGCGTTCGCCCGGCTGGCCGCCGTCGAAGATCCGGCGATAGACGGAGCGGCTCTAGGCCGGCTGCTCGCCGACCCGAGCGCCACGTTGCGGTGGTGGGCGCGGCGCGACCGGCGGTTGCCCTGGCCGTGGTTGCGGCCGCTGCTGGAGACCCATCCCGAAGACGCGGCGGCGAACCCGGGATTGCCGTCGGAGGTCATGCACCGCCTGCTGGACATCGTCGGCCTGCCGGACGAACCGGCTTTGTGAGGCTTGGCGTTCGCCCTGCGGTCACGGGCTAGGACGCTTTCCTTCGGATCGTCGTGCGGCCCAGATGTGGATGGGCCGCACG
>NZ_JBEZFP010000124.1:0-27943 GCF_040649515.1 Streptodolium elevatio | reverse complement strand
GGCGGGAGCGGGGGCCGGGGCGGGTGCCGGGGCCGCCGCGGGAGCCGCCGGAGCGGGCGCCGGTGCCGGGGCGGGAGCGGGTGCCGGAGCGGGGGCCGGAGCCTCCGCCGGGGCGGCGGGAGCGGGGGCGGCGGCCGGGGCGGACGCACCCGGGGCACCGATCACCGCGAGCTGTGCGCCGACCTCGACCGTCTCGTCCTCGGCGACGTTGATCGCCAGGAGCACGCCGCCGACCGGCGCGGGGATCTCGGTGTCGACCTTGTCCGTCGAGACCTCGAGCAGCGGCTCGTCGGCGGCGACGTTGTCGCCCACCTGCTTGAGCCAGCGCGTGATCGTTCCTTCCTGCACGCTCTCGCCGAGCGCGGGCAGCAGGACCGGGGTGCCCTCGGCCTCGCCGCCCGCCGGGGCGGCAGGGGCGGCGGCCGGCGCGGGGGCCTCGGCGGCGGGCGCGGGCGCCGGCTGCGCGGGGGCCTCGGCGGCCGGAGCCGGCGCGGGCGGGGCCTCGGCGGCGGGTGCCGACGCCGCGGGTGCGGCCTCCGCACCGGAGCCGTCGTCGATGATCGCGAGTTCGGCGCCGACCTCGACGGTGTCGTCCTCGGCCGCCTTGATGGAGACGAGGATGCCGGAGGCCGGCGCGGGGATCTCGGTGTCGACCTTGTCCGTCGAGACCTCGAGGAGCGGCTCGTCCATCTCGACGCGCTCACCCTCCCGCTTGAGCCAGCGGGTGATGATGCCCTCCTGCACGCTCTCGCCGAGCGCGGGCAGTGTTACAGAGACCGGCATGGGGTCAGTGACTCCTTCGTACGCTTCCGGGCAAAAGTGTCAGCAGGGGCGCGTCAGTCGTGCACGTGCAACGGCTTGCCGGCGAGGGCCAAGTGGGCCTCGCCGATCGCCTCGGACTGGGACGGGTGCGGGTGGATCAGCTGGGCGACCTCGGACGGCAGGGCTTCCCAGTTGTAGATCAGCTGGGCCTCGGCCACGAGTTCGCCCATCCGGGCGCCCACCATGTGGATGCCGACGACCGGGCCGTCCTTGACCGAGACGACCTTGACGGAGCCGGCCGTCTTGAGGATCTGGCTCTTGCCGTTGCCGCCGAGGTTGTAGTCGAGCGTCGCGATCTTGTCGGCGCCGTAGCGCTCGACCGCCTGCGCCTGCGTGAGTCCGACGGAGGCGACCTCCGGGTCGCAGTACGTCACCCGGGGCACGCCCGCGTAGTCGATCGGCGCGACCTTGAGGCCCGCGATGCGCTCGGCGACGAGGATGCCCTCGCCGAAGCCCACGTGGGCGAGCTGCAGAGTCGGGATCAGGTCGCCGACCGCGGAGATGGTCGGCACGTTGGTCTGGCAGTACTCGTCGACCAGGACGTAGCCGCGGTCCGTCGCGACCCCGGCCTCCTCGTACCCGAGCCCGGCCGAGACCGGGCCGCGGCCGACGGCGACGAGCAGCAGCTCGGCCTCGACCTGCTTGCCGTTCTCCAACGACACGCGGACGCCGGAGTCGGTGTACTCGACGCCGCTGAAGCGGGAGCCGAGCTCGAACTTGATGCCGCGCTTGCGGAACGCCCGCTCCAGGAGCTTGCTGCTGCTCTCGTCCTCGACCGGGACCAGGTGCGGCAGCGCCTCGACGATGGTCACGTCGACGCCGAACGACTTCCAGGCGCTCGCGAACTCGACGCCGATGACACCGCCGCCCAGGATCACCGCGGACGCGGGTACCCGGTCCAGGACCAGCGCGTGGTCGCTGTTGACGATCCGGTTGCCGTCGATCTCCAGGCCCGGCAGCGACTTGGGCACGGAGCCGGTGGCCAGCACGACGTGGCGGCCCTCGTAGCGGGTGCCGGCGACCTCGACCGCGGTCGGGGAGACCAGGCGGCCCTCGCCCTCCACCACGGTGATCTTGCGGCTCGCGATGAGGCCGGTCAGGCCCTTGAACAGACGGGAGACGACCCCGTCCTTGTACTTGTGGACCGCCGCGATGTCGATGCCCTCGAACGTCGACTTGATGCCGAACTGCTCGCTCTCGCGGGTCTGGTCCGCGACCTCCCCCGCGTGCAGGAGCGCCTTCGTCGGGATACAGCCCTGGTGGAGGCAGGTGCCGCCGAGCTTGCCCTTCTCGATGAGCACGACCTGCATTCCCAGTTCGGCGGCACGCAGCGCGCAGGCGTACCCGCCGCTTCCGCCTCCGAGAATCACTACATCGAAAACGGCTCCGGCGTCGTTCGCCACGTCACGTCCTCCTGCTGGATTGCGATGTGCTCACCCGGGCTTGGGCGCCGGGTAGCACCCCCTTCTTGTGGAAGGCTCTAAGTGCCGGTACAACATCCTCCCACTTGTTGTCGGGAGGCGGGCACCGCGGGGGCGTACGGCACGTTTCCCTGGTGTGTTGCCTGGGCCACAAGGGCCGCGCCAAGCTGGTGCTCCGCACAAAGCCACCAGCGCACAAGCTATCTGCCACGGCACCCAGACTGTTCCGGAAGCGGCCACGGGACCGGATCGGCCGAGGAAGGAACCGGACGTGGGACTGTTCCGACGCGGGACGCGTGGGGGCGTCGATCGCGACGCGGCCTCCGCGGCCGTCGACCACCTGAGGGAGTTCGCCAAGAGCCGGCGCGGCGTCGAGGCGTACCTGGAGCCCACCACGACGGTGAGCGGGACGACGATCGTCCTGGTGGCCGACACGGGCGAGTGGACGCGGCGGCGGATCGCCGGGCCCGAGGCGGGGCGCTCGTTGGCCCGCAAGCTGAAGATCCCGCTCTACGAGGCCGGGATCGTCGGGTACCCGCAGCGCATGCGCGAGTGGACGCAGAAGAACCGCGGCACGAGCTGACGCGCGGCCCGCTCGCGCGCAGCGGACATCGCCGGGAGATGCGCGGGCGCCGGGACTTCGGGGTCACGCCCGTCCGCAACAGCGGGGCCGACGCGGGGATTCCCGCACCGGCCCCGCCGTACGCGGATCAGATCGTGCCGTCGGCGACGTCGGCCGCCACCTGCACGAGAGTGCGAACCGCGACGCCCGTGCCGCCCTTGGCGGTGTAACCGGACACTTCGCCCTCGTTGTACGCCGGGCCGGCGATGTCCAGGTGCGCCCACGCCACGCCCTCGGCGACGAACTCGCGCAGGAACACGCCCGCCGACAGGCCGCCGCCCATGCGCTCGCCGATGTTCTTGATGTCGGCGATCGTCGAGTCCATCGAGCGACGCAGCTCGGCCGGGGTCGGCATCGGCCACGAGGGCTCGCCGGTACGCTCGGCCGCGTCGTGCACGGCGCTGCGGAAGTCGTCGTCGTTGGCGATGATGCCGTATGTCTTGTTGCCGAGGGCCACCATCATCGCGCCGGTCAGGGTCGCGACGTCGATGATCTTCTCGGGGCTCTCCTCGCACGCGCGCGTGATGGCGTCGGCCAGCACGAGGCGGCCTTCGGCGTCGGTGTTCAGCACCTCGACCGTGCGCCCGCCGTACATCCGCAGGACGTCGCCGGGGCGCGTCGCGGTGCCGGACGGCATGTTCTCGGCGAGGGCCAGCCAGCCGGTGACGTTCACCTGGAGGCCGATGCGGGCGATCGCGGTCACCGCGCCCAGCACCGCGGCGGCGCCGGCCATGTCCATCTTCATGGTCTCGTTGGCGCCGGCGGGCTTGAGCGAGATGCCGCCCGAGTCGTACGTGATGCCCTTGCCGATCAGCGCGATCGTGCGCTTGGCCTTGGGGTGCGTGTAGCCGAGGCGGACCAGGCGGGGCGGGGTCGCGGAGCCCTGGCCGACGCCGAGGATGCCGCCGTACGCGCCCTTCGCGAGCGCCTTCTCGTCCATCACCTCGACCTTGAAGCCGAAGTTCTTGCCGAGGTCGACCGCGATGCCCGCGAACACCTTCGGGTTCAGGTCGTTGGGCGGCGTGTTGACCAGGTCACGTGCCTTGTTGACGCTCTCCGCGACGACGAGGGCCTCCTCGAACGCCGCCTTGACCGCCTTGTCGCGCGCCTTCGCGCCGACCAGCACGACTTCCTTCACGGCCGACTTGCGCCCCTCGAGGGAGTTCTCGCGGTAGGCGTCGAAGGTGTACGCGCCGAGCAGCACGCCCTGCGCGAACGCGCCGACCGACGCGGCGTCCCCCAGCGCGATCGCGACGGCGGCCTTCTTCAGCCCCGCCACGGCGCGCGCCGCGTTGCCGCCCGCCTTGCGCAGCTGGTCAGTGCCGAACCCGTCCTCGGGCGCGGCACCCAGGCCGACCGCGACGACCACGGGCGCCTTGAACGACCCCGCGCCCGCGGCGGCCGGTACGCGGGTGATCTCGCTTTCCGCTCCGGTCGCGCCCAGCGCGGTGAGGACCGAGTCCAGCGCGCCACCGAAAGCGGTCTCGACAGCCTCGCCGCCGGCGACGACGGAAGGGCCGTCGTCGCCCTTGGCGAGTCCGATGACGACGGCGTCGGCGCGGAGCGTCGCCGCCGAGCTGGTGCTCAGGCTCAGAGTGGTCACGAGTGTCCTGTTCTCTTCTCGTCGATTGCCCGTCGAAGCGCGGAGTGCCCCCGGGGGTGCCGGGGTTCCGCCGGGGGAACCTGGTGGGTCCCGCCATATGCCCACAGCATTACACGCCGGTGCACGGCACGCGTCAGCCTGTGGACAGGACCACCAATACGGTGGTGGCCGCCGTCTCGGTCAACGCGCCCAGCACGTCACCGGTGATGCCGCCGAAGCGGCGAACCGTATGCCACAGCAAGGCGGTTGCCGCCAGCATTCCGGCTCCGACGGCGATCGCCGGCCGTACCGGCCCGAGTTCGCCGGCCGCGCCGAGTCCGGCCGCGGCCGCGGCGAGCAGCACGGCGAGCCCGACGACGGTGGCCGGGCGGAGAGTTCCGGCCACCATGGCACCGAGCCCGCCGGGCCGCGCGGCGGATACCCGACGCAGGCAGCCGAGCCCGATCGCGACCCGCCCGCACACCGCCGCGACGACCATTGCGACGGCGGCCGCGTCGGCGCCGTGCCGCGCGCCGGTCTGCGTGAGTGCGGCGGTCTGGGCGAGCAGCGTGAACAGCAGCGCGAGGACGCCGAACGGGCCGATGTCGGACGCCTTCATGATGCGCAGCGCGCCCTCGGGTGGCTTGCCGGACCCGAGCCCGTCCGCGACGTCGGCGAGCCCGTCGAGGTGCAGGCCGCGGGTGAGCAGCGCGAGCGAGCCGAGTGCGAGGACGGCGGCGAGCAGCGGGCCGGTGTCCGCGTACGACGCCACCGCGAGGACTCCGGCGGCGAGCCCGCCGAGGACCAGGCCGACCAGCGGGGCCGCGGCCATCGCCCGGCCGGCCACCGCCCGGTCGACGTACGGGACGCGGACGGGCAGCACCGACAGCGTGCCGAACGCGAGGCGCAGGCCGTCACCGGTGCGCGCGACGCCCGGCCCGGTGGGTGCGGGCGGATCCGGTCGCGCGGGTGGGTCGGGCGGAGAGCTCACGGAGACGCGGGCGGCGTGTGCTTGAGAAAGGACGGCTGGCCGGTGTCGGGGTCGACGTACCGCGGGCCGACGCCGGGAGTCGGACCGGCGGAGGCACCCGACTCGGGTTCCCGGCCCGCCTCGACGGCGCTGCCGTCGCCCGGCCACGTGTCGTCGGACGAGTCGCCCGCGTCGTCGCCGGTGCCCTCGGCGGCACCCGCTTCCTCTCCGGGCTCCTTCTCGTCTTCTTCCTTTGCGTCTTCTTCCTTTGCGTCGACCGGGAGTTCGGCGGCCAGGCAGGCCGCGGCCTGCACGATCGGCAGCGCCAGCAGCGCGCCGGTGGCCTCGCCGTACCGGAGCTTGTAGTCGAGCAGCGGTTCCAGCGCCATGCGGTCGAGCGCCTTCGCGTGGCTCGGCTCGGGCGTCACGTGGCCGGCCAGCCACCAGTCCGGGGCGCGGTACGCGATGCGCTGCACCACCAGCGCGGAAGCCGCCGACGCCACCCCGTCCAGCACCACCGGAGTACGCCGGATGGCCGCTTGCAGCAGGAACCCGCTCATCGCGGCGAAGTCCGCCCCGCCGGACACCGCGAGCAGCCGCAGCGGATCGCCGAGCACCGGCCGCGCGCGCCGGAGCGCGTCGCGGATCGCGGCGCACTTGCGGATCCAGGTGGCGTCGTCGATGCCCGAGCCGCGGCCGATGGCGGCCGCCGCGTCCGTTCCGGTCAGCGCGCCGATGAGGACGGCCGCGGCCGTGGTGCTGCCGACCCCGATGTCGCCGATCACCAGCAGGTCCGCGCCGCTGTCGATCTCGGCGTCAGCGACCTCCATGCCGGTGCGGAACGCCTGTTCGGCCTCCGCGGTGGTGAGGGCGTCGTGCCGGTCGATGCTGCCGCTGGCCGTGCGTACCCGGTGCCGGGTGACCGCGTCGGGCAGCAGTGCGGCGTCGGTGTCGACGGCCATGTCGACCACCCGGACGCTCGCGCCGTAGAGCCCGGCGAGCAGCCCCACGGCTCCGCCGCCGGACACCGCCTCGCGGACGGCCCGTGCGGTGTGTCCGGCCGGGTGGGCGGAGACGTTTTTCCCGGCGATCCCGTGGTCGCCCGCGAAGACGACGACGCGCGGAGCCGTCACCGGTCGCCCGGCGTCGCCGCGTACGCCCGCGAGCCACACCGCGACGTCCTCGAGTCGCCCCAGGGATCCGGCCGATCCGGTCTGCTTCGGCAGTCGCGCGCGCAGCCGTGCCCGCGCCTCGTCGTCGGGCCGTTCGACGAGGGCGGAGAGCGAGTCGAGGTCGATAGTCATCGCGGGTCAGCGTAGTGCGTGGGGGTGCGGGACGGGACCGAGGAGGGGAGCGCCGCGGGCCGCGCGCGGCCGCGGGCGATCAGCGTGCCGGGCAGGCGGCCCGGACTACGCGCCCGCGATCAGTTCGGACAGCGGGACCGCCGGGTCCGCGAGCCGCTCCGGGTCGACCGGGCGGCCGCTCGTGACCAGGTCGCGGATCGGGTCGGTGACGTCCCAGACGTTCACGTTCATGCCCGCCAGCACGTGCCCGCCGGACAGCCAGAAGGCGATGAACTCGCGGGCCTCGCGGTCGCCGCGGAAGACGACCTGGTCGTAGGAGCCGGGGGCGACGTACCCCGTGTACTCCATGCCGAGGTCGTATTGGTCGGTGAAGAAGTACGGCACCCGGTCGTACTGCACGTCCTGCCCCAGCATCGCCTTGGCCGCCGTCTGCGGCTGGTTGAGCGCGTTCGCCCAGTGCTCCACCCGGATGTGCCTGCCGAGCAGCGGGTGGAAGGCGTTGGCCACATCGCCCGCCGCGAAGACGTCGGGGTCGGACGTCCGCAAACGGGCGTCGACGAGCACGCCGTTGTCGACGGTCAGCCCGGCGTCCTCGGCAAGTTGGGTGTTCGGGCGGATGCCGACGCCGACGACCACGGCGTCCGCGTCGACCGTGGAGCCGTCGGCGAGGCGCACTCCCGTCGCCCGCCCGCCGTCGCCGAGGATCTCCGCCACCTGGACGCCGCACCGCAGGTCGACGCCATGGCTCGTGTGCAGGTCGGCGAACACCTGGGCGGCCTCGGGGCCGAGCGGTCCCAACAGCGGCAGTTCGGCGGCCTCCAGCACGGTCACCGCGACCCCGGCGGTACGCGCGGCCGCCGCGCTCTCCAGGCCGATCCAGCCGGCGCCGATCACCACGACGCGGTCGGCGGCGGCGAAGGCCTCCTTGAGCCGGTCGCTGTCGGCCAGCCGCCGCAGGTACAGGACACCGTCGAGGTCCCCGCCGGGCAGCGGAAGGCGGCGCGGGGAGGAACCGGTGGCGAGCAGCAGTTTGGCGTACCGCAGCCGGGACCCGTCGTCGCAGGCCAGTTCGCGGGAGGCGGTGTCGAGGGCGGTCGCGGTGAGGCCGAGGCGCAGGTCGACGTCGTTCTCGCGGTACCACTCCGCCGTGTGCACGAAGACGTCGTCGCGATCGCTCTTGCCCAGGAGGTAGCCCTTGGACAGCGGAGGCCGCTCGTACGGCCGCTCCCGCTCGTCGCCCAGCAGCACGATCCGCCCGGTGAAGCCCTCCCCGCGCAACGTCTCGGCCGCCTTGGCGCCGGCGAGACTGGCTCCCACGATGACGAATGCGTTGTCGTCCGCCATGTCGCTCCTCAGGTCGCTTCCACGGGCTCGGGTGTGCGACTCCAGTTTCGCCCTCTTTCGGGCGATTCCGGGGGATCAACTCCGGGCGTGCCGCGGCTTCCTGGGCAGCCCGCGCAGGGTGAGGGACAGGCCGGCCACCACGAGCAGCACCTCGTCCGACTCCGCGGCGATCGCCGCGTTGAGCCGACCCAGCTCGTCGCGGAAGCGCCGCCCCGACGACGTGGGCGGCACGACGCCGCTGCCGACCTCGTTGCCGACCGCGACCAGCGGCGCCCGGCAGGCCCGCCACGCGGCGGCGAGTTCGTCGACGCGCGCCCGCACCGCGTCACACGCGCCGGAGTCCCAGGCCTCGTCGTCCCACGCACCGCACTCGTCCATCACCGCGGTGAGCCACAGCGACAGGCAGTCGATCAGCATCGGGCCGGCCGCGGCACCGATGAGCGCGGCCAGGTCGGTCGATTCCACCGTCGTCCAGGAGGCGGGGCGCCGGTCGCGGTGCGCGGCCACCCGCGTCGCCCACTCGGCGTCGCCGTCGCGCGTGCCGCCGGTCGCGACATAGACGACGTCGGGGACGGCGGAGAGGCGGCGTTCCGCCTCGGCGGACTTGCCGGAGCGGGCACCGCCGAGGATGAGCGTGCGGTGCGGGCGCACCGGCTGCCGGTCGGGGTCGGCGCCGAGGCGCACGACGCCGCCGTCCGACACCGCACGCGCGCCCCACGCCGCCAGCCTGCGCTGCAACTCCTCGCCTGGCGGCGCCTCGTGCGACAAGTGCACGGCGAGTACGTCGGTCTCTTCCGTCACCGCGCCCTCGCGCCGCAGCGCGGCCAGCCGCTCGGGCCACGCCACGACGTCCAACAGGACGGCGTCGTAGGGGCGTCCGTCCGCCCACGCGGGTGCGGCGTCCGCCTCGGGGGCGAGCACCGAGGAGGGTATGTAGAGCAGGCGGGCCCCGCCGGGCCCGGTCACGGCGTAGGCGACCCGCCCCGGCGAGCCGCCCGGCAGCACCCGCACATGGTGGCTGCCCAGCGTGAACTGCTCGCCCGCCTCGACGGTTTGCCACGGCGGCCCGCCCGCGGTGGGGGCGGGCAAGCCGGACGGCGGACCGGACGGGGCCGCGACCATGTCGAGCCCCGCGGCCGGCAGCCAGCCGAGGGACGCGCTCTCCCCCGGGCCGCTGAGCAGAAGGTGGCGGACGCCGGTGAGCGGGCGCGCCGCCCGGGCCGCCGCGTGTGCGGGCTCGGGCCCGCAGTCGATCAGCAGCGTGCCGTCGACCAGCACGCAGCTGGGCTCGCGCACCGCGGATCCGGTGCAGCCCAGGCAGGAGGCACATGTGCAGAACGGCTGCGGCCAGCCCCGCGGTCCGGCCGTGCCGAGGAACGTCAACTCCATGGTGTTCTGCGCTACTCCCGAGCGGTACGGCGTTACGGAATGTCTGGTGGGTCCCGGTCGGCTACTGTGCGGACCGTTCATGAGCTGATGTCGAAGAGATCCGGTGCCGCCGAATCCGCCCGAAACCCGTGGTAGTCGGACGGAATCCGGCAGAACCCGACCGAAGGAGCCCACGATGATGTGGCAGTGGCGGTACGAGAACGCGGAGGGCGCCCCGGTCTCCGGCCCGAAGTCCGAGGAGTTCTCGAACCAGTCGGACGCGGAGTCCTGGCTCGGCGAGAACTGGCGCGGACTGCTCGACGCGGGGGTCGAGCAGGTCAGCCTGCTCGAAGGCGACGACGTGGTCTACTCCGCGATGAGCCTGCGCGCGGCCGAGTAACCGAGTCGAGTAGCCGGTCGAGCCGCGCGCCCGGTCGGGCAGTCCACGAGTCGCGCAGTCCACGAGTCGCAGTGCAGCCAGTCGCGCGGTGCACCCGGTCTGGCAGTGCACCCGGTCGGGCGTCCGCCGGGCGACGCGTTGGGGGTGGTCCGGAGGCCCGGACCGCCCCCCAACGCGGTTCACCGCATCAGGGCCGGGCGGCCGGGCTCTGGGTCTGCGCCGCGTCGCGCTCCACGAACGGTTCGAGGATGACGTCGATCTTCGACAGCAGCTCCTCCTCGAGCTTCACGCCCGCCGCCTTCACGTTCTCGGTGACCTGCTCGGGGCGCGACGCCCCGATGATCGCCGCCGA
This sequence comes from Streptodolium elevatio, assembly GCF_040649515.1. GTDB lineage: Bacteria > Actinomycetota > Actinomycetes > Streptomycetales > Streptomycetaceae > Yinghuangia > Yinghuangia elevatio. The sequence continues at coordinate 17,758 of NZ_JBEZFP010000124.1, read as the reverse complement.
GACGTTCGGGTTCTGCAGCACCCACGCCACCGCGAGCTGCGCCATCGTGAGCCCGGCCGACTCGGCCAGCGGGCGCAGCGACTGCACGGCGGTGAGCAGCTCGTCGCCCATCATCCGCGAGATGAAGTTCTGGCCGCCCTTGTCGTCGGTCGCGCGCGAACCGGCGGGCGGGGCCTGGCCCGGCAGGTACTTGCCGGTGAGCACGCCCTGCGCGATCGGCGACCACACGATCTGGCCGAGGCCCAGGTCCTCGCTGGTCGGCACGACCTCGGTCTCGATGACACGCCAGAGCATCGAGTACTGCGGCTGGTTCGAGATGAACGGCACGCGCAGTTCGCGCGCCAGGTCGGCGCCCGCGCGGATCTGCTCCGCGTTCCACTCCGAGACGCCGATGTAGAGCGCCTTGCCGGAGCGCACGACGTCGGCGAACGCCAGCATCGTCTCTTCCAGCGGAGTCGAGTGGTCGAAGCGGTGCGCCTGGTACAGGTCGACGTAGTCGGTGCCGAGGCGCGTCAGCGACGCGTCGATCGACTCCATGATGTGCTTGCGGGACAGCCCGCGGTCGTTGCGGCCGGGGCCGGTCGGCCAGTAGACCTTGGTGAAGATCTCCAGGCCCTCGCGCCGCTCGCCCTTGAGCGCGCGGCCGAGCACGGACTCGGCGCGCGTCTCGGCGTACACGTCGGCGGTGTCGAAGGTGGTGATCCCGGCGTCGAGGGCGGCGCGCACACAAGCGAGCGCGGCCTCCTCCTCGACCTGGGAACCGTGCGTCAGCCAGTTGCCGTACGCGATCTCACTGATGACCAGACCACTGCGGCCGAGGTGTCGGAACTCCATGGGCACCAGCCTATGCCGGGCCTCAGCGGATGGTCTTCTCACCCACCAAGTGCAGCGTGGCGGCGATGCCGCGGTACGGGTCGCCCCGCCCGGCCTCCTCCTCGACGGCGACCAGGTTCTGCCAGGTCTTGCCGCCGCGCGGCGGTGCGGGCTCCTCGGGACGCAGCGCGCTGAACACGCCGACGCCGTACCACGCGAGCACCGGCGTGCCGAGATCGGCGAGGACGGTCGACAGTCCTTCGGGGGAGTCCGTGCGCACGCCGTCGCCCGCGCCCAGGTCCCGCGACGCCAGCGCCTTGCGGGTGGCGGACCACTCGCCGGCGGTGCCGGGCCGCATCGCGGCCGCGGCGCCGTTGACCGCGGTGACGGACAGCAGGCCGCCGGCGTTCAGGATGCGGGCGAGCGCGGCGAGCATCGCGTCCGGCTCGGCCAGGTCCTCGAGCACGCCGTGGCACAGCGCGAGGTCGAAGCTGCCGGGGGAGAAGTGCCGTCCGGCCTCGCTGCCGTCGCCCTCGACGAGGCGCAGCCGGGCGCGTACGTCCTCCGGCTCTCCGGCCATGCCGTCGTGCAGCGCGGTCAACAGCAGGGTGTCGGTGCTCACCGCGGTCACGCTGTGGCCCGCACGGGCGAGCAGCAGGGCCGGGGTGGCGGGGCCGCAGCCGACGTCCAGGACGGTCAGCGGGCCGCGCGAGCGAAGGCGGACCAGGTGCTCGGCGAGCTGCCGGGACACGATCTCGCGCTGGACGCTCGTGTTCAGGTCCGTGGGCCAGGTGGTCGCGTCGTGCAGGGCGGTCGTCATGGTGCTCCGTCGTGGGGGACTGAGTTCGCCGTGTTCGAGTTCGCCGGTGTCGCCGGTGGAGCGCGCCCCGGTGCCGGCAGTGCCCGGCGCCGCGGGACTGCCGTGGCGCGGGTGGGGTACGTCCGGCCCGCGCCCGCTCCGCGTCAGATCTTCTCGCCGCGCTTGACCTGCGGCTTGGGCAGGCGGAGGCGACGCATCTGGAGCGACCTCATGATGGCGTACGGAGTGCAGCCCTTGAGGTTGGCGTCCGGGAAGCGCTTGCGCAGCTGCTTCTTGAGCGTGAAGTTGAGCCGGAACGAGTCCAGGATGATCAGGACGATCGCGAAGGCCCACGCGAGAAGCGAGATGTTCTTGAGGGTCGCGCTCGGCATGATGCTCATGATGAGGATGAGCACGGCGGACGGCAGGAAGAACTCCGCCGCCGAGATGCGCGAGTCGACGAAGTCGCGGCAGAAGCGCCGGACCGGCCCCTTGTCGCGTACCGGGAGCGCGCGCTCGTCGCCCGTGATCAGCGCGGTCCGCTGCGCCTCGCGGTCCTCGCGGGCCCGCTGGCGTGCCACTTTCGAGGCTTCCTTGCGGTCCTTGGGCGGGGTCACGCGCGTCTTGCGGTTGGCCTGGGCCTCGCTGCGCTTGGGCGTGGGGCGGCCCTTCGGGGCCTCGGGGTCGCGGACCTCCGACTCGACGGTGACCGTCTCGGGGGCCTCGGACTCTGCCTGGGAACGACGTCTGAACACGCCACCAGGGTACGTGTCCCGGCAAGCCCTCCGGACATGCGTCCGGCTCCCGGGGCGATCGGCTGCCGCCTCGTGCTGATGGACTGCCCTCCTGCCGGAAGGTCCATTCGCCATTTAGGCTGGTACAGCGCACAGCTTGCCTACGAAGGGGGCGCGCGAGGCTCATGACCGGCGTTATGAAGCGGATGGCGATGATCTTCCGCGCAAAGGCGAACAAAACGCTCGACAAGTACGAGGATCCTCGCGAAATGCTGGATTACTCGTACCAGAAGCAACTTGAGCTGTTGCAGAAGGTGCGTCGTGGTGTGGCCGACGTCGCGACCTCCCGCAAGCGCCTCGAACTCCAGCTCCGCCAGCTCGAGCAGCAGGCGGCCAAGCACGAGGACCAGGGCCGCAAGGCGCTGTCGCTCGGACGCGAGGACCTGGCGCGCGAGGCTTTGACCCGGCGTAGCGGCATCCAGCAGCAGATCGGCGACCTCCAACTGCAGTACCAGCAGCTGCAGTCGGAGGAGGAGAAGCTCACGCTGGCCTCGCAGCGGCTGCAGGCGCGCGTGGACGCGTTCCGGATCCGCAAGGAGACCATCAAGGCGACGTACACCGCCTCCGAGGCGCAGGCCAACATCGGCGGCGCGATCGCCGGCATCTCGGAGGAGATGTCCGACGTCGGCCTGGCGATGCAGCGTGCGGAGGACAAGACCGCGCAGATGCAGGCGCGGGCCGGGGCGATCGACGAGCTGCTCGCCTCCGGCGCGCTCGACGACCCGACGGGGATGACCAAGGACGACATCACCGCCGAGCTGGAGCGGCTTTCCAGCGGGTCCGATGTCGAGCTGGAACTCATGCGCATGAAGCAGGAGCTCGGGCAGGCGCCGACGCCCGCACCGCAGGCGCTGGGCCAGGGGCAGCCGCAGGCCCTCGGCCAGGGCCGGCCGACCGCGCCCGGTACGCAGGCGCCGCAGCAGGCCGACCCCGAGTACCACCCCCGGTTCGAGAAGCAAGGGGAGTAACCATGATCGTCCGCATCATGGGGGAGGGGCAGCTGGACGTCGCCGACGAGCACATCGCGGCACTGGACCTGCTGGACAACGCGATCGAGTCGGCCGTCGAGGCGGACGACGAGGCGGCGTTCCGCGCCGCGCTCGTCGCCCTCCTGGACCGGGTGCGCGAGGTGGGCACGCCCGTGCCGGACGACGTGCTCGAACCTTCGCAGCTGATCCTCCCCGCCGCGGACGCGCACGTGGACGACGTCCGCGAGTTGTTCAAGGAAGGCGGGCTGATTCCCGGCTGAGTCCGGCCCGGTCCGGGCGGGGCCCATGCGGGCCCGGTGCGCCGCCCGGACAAGGTCGGTCAGCTTTCGGCGAGCCGGTGCCGCAGCATGGTGACGGTCCCGTCGAAGGTGCGGGTCTCGACGAGTTCGAGCCGCCGACGCAGGCCGGACTTCCGCAGCACCGGGCGTCCACCGCCCAGCAGCACCGGATGCACGAAGATCCGGTACTCGTCGACCGCACCCTGCTCGGTCAGGTACGACGCCAGTTCCGAGCCGCCGAACAGCACCAGGTCCCGCCCGGCCGCCTTGATCGCGGCCAGCTCCGCGACCACGTTGTCGTTGACGACGCGGGTGTTCCAGTCGGCCTTCTCCAGCGTGTGCGACACGACGACCTTGTCCGCCGCCCGCCACACCGGCGCAAACGCCAGGTCGTGCGGGTGCTGCGAGTGCTCCTCGGCGTTCGGCCAGTACGACGCCATGAGCTCGAAGACCACGCGGCCGTAGAGGAACACCTTGTCGCCGCCGGTCAGCTCGTGCGAGTAGGCGGAGAGTTCCGGGCCCATGGACGGCCAGTCGAACTCGCCGTTCGGCCCCTCGATGTAGCCGTCGAGCGACTGGTGCACGAAGTGGATGAGCTTGCCCATGATGATCGTCCTGCCTTTGCGTCGGTCCTGATGCGCCTTCCCGGCGCGCTCTCGACCGGTACGTCGGAGCCCCTCGACGCTTCTCGACACCTCTCGCGAAATTTCCCGAACTTTTTCGTCCGCCCTGCGGACCACCTGTAGAGACCCTCACTGGGAACACGCGCTCACGAGGTGGGCAGCGGAACGGGCCCGGTCGGGGTGCCGACCGGGCCCTTCGCGGGAGCTTCGGTGCGCTACGGGAGCGCGAGCATCTGGTTGAGCGCCTGGTTGGCGAACTTCTGCGTGTCGGGGTCGACCTGGATGCGGTTGACGACCTTGCCGTCTACCAGGGATTCCAGCGCCCACACCAGGTGGGGCAGGTCGATGCGGTTCATCGTCGAGCAGAAGCAGACGGTCTTGTCGAGGAACACGACCTGCTTGTCCGGGTGCGCGTTGGCGAGCCGGCGGACCAGGTTGAGCTCGGTGCCGATGGCCCACGCGCTGCCGGGCGCGGCCGCGTCCAGGGCCTTGATGATGTATTCGGTCGAGCCCACGTAGTCGGCCGCGGTGACGACCTCGTGCTTGCACTCCGGGTGCACGAGCACGTTCACGCCGGGTATGCGGTTGCGGACGTCCTCGACCGAGTCGAGGCCGAAGCGCCCGTGCACCGAGCAGTGGCCGCGCCACAGGATCATCTTGGCCGCGCGGAGCTGGTCGGGGGTGACGCCGCCGCCCGGCTTGTGCGGGTTGTAGACCACGCAGTCGTCGAGCGAGAAGCCCATCTCCAGCACGGCGGTGTTGCGGCCGAGGTGCTGGTCCGGCATGAACAGGACCTTCTCGCCCTGCTCGAAGGCCCACTCCAGGGCGCGCTTGGCGTTGGAGGAGGTGCAGATCGTGCCGTTGTGGCGGCCGGTGAACGCCTTGATGTCGGCCGAGGAGTTCATGTACGAGACGGGGACCGTCACGTCGGCTATGCCCGCGTCGGTCAGGACGTCCCAGCACTCCTCGACCTGGTCGTACGTCGCCATGTCGGCCATCGAGCATCCTGCTGCGAGGTCCGGCAGAATCACCTGCTGGCCGTCGTTGGTCAGGATGTCCGCGCTCTCGGCCATGAAGTGCACGCCGCAGAAGACGATGTACGGAGCGTCCGGCCGGGCGGCCGCCTCGCGCGCGAGCTTGAACGAGTCGCCGGTCACGTCGGCGAACTGGATGACCTCGTCGCGCTGGTAGTGGTGGCCGAGGATGAAGACGGAGTCGCCGAGCTTCTCCTTCGCGGCCCGGGCGCGCGCGACCAGCGTGGGGTCGGCCGGGTTCGGCAGGTCGCCGGGGCACTCGACGCCGCGCTCGCTGTACGGGTCGGCGCCGCGGCCCAGGAGCAGCAGCGCCAGCGGGGTCGCCTCGACGCCCGGCGGCAGGTCCAGATCGTTGGTCGCGGTCACGGTGCCCATCCTTTTCGTCTAACTGACGCAATGGATACTACCTTGATTTCGTCGGATTGACGAGAGTGGGTCCTGCTTACACGATTCACGCGACGCGGCTCACAATGCCGGGCCCGCCCCGCCACGGTCGGCGGTATGCGACCATGAACGGATCGGGCCTGGAATAGAAACCAGGGCACCGTTCGTTGCGGACGGTGATAGCCGTATCCAGCACCGAACCACCACGTGGGAGCTTCCAGATGACGGTCAAGGACGAGACCACGACCAGTGGCGTCATCCTCACCGATGAGGCCGCGGCCAAGGTCAAGGCCCTGCTCGAGCAGGAGGGTCGCGACGACCTCGCGCTGCGCGTGCAGGTCCAGCCGGGCGGCTGTTCCGGTATGCGCTACCAGTTGTACTTCGACGAGCGCTCGCTCGACGGCGACTCCGTCCAGGAGTTCGGTGGCGTACGTGTGGTCACCGACCGCATGAGCGTTCCGTACCTCGGCGGCGCGACCATCGACTTCGTCGACACCATCGAGAAGCAGGGCTTCACGATCGACAACCCGAACGCGGCCGGCTCCTGCGCCTGCGGCGACTCGTTCAGCTGACGCGACCCGTTCGGCCGAGCGGCGCCGGCGGCGATTCGTTCGGCTGATCTTCGGCGGCGGGCGGCGGTGACGCCGCGGGCACCACGAACACAACTGCGGCGGCAGTCCTCACCGAGGACTGCCGCCGCAGTTTGTCGTGCGGAGAAGGGGTGTCAGTCGCCGAACTCCGCGAGGCCGGCGACCATCGCCGCACCGCGCGCCGGGACCTCGACGGCCGGGGCGGTCGGCGAGAACGGCGTCGTCGGGAGGGGCTTGGCGACGTGCGGAGTCGTCCACGACACGTCGATCCGAGCGCAGTCGCCGCGCAGCTCGGCCATCGACTCGGCCTCGGCCTTCGGCGGAAGGTACGAGCGCACCTGGCCGGACGAAGCAGACATTAAGCACTCCTCGCGATGAAGCCGGGATAAATCGCCGCAAAGCCGCGGCCGCGCCCTCAGCCTATTTCGCACACTGCGTGACCGCACCGTCTACCGATGGGTAGTTTCCGGCCGCCGCGCCGCCCCAGTCGCGCGTTCCGGCCGCCCGATCACCCCACCCGCCAGCAAGCGCACGTCCACCGGCGGCAACCGGTCTGTCGCGGCGCGCACCACGCAACCTCCGGGGCCGGTACCGTGAACGGGCCTTCCGGCGCCGGGCCTGCTCGCGGCGCCGCCCCCTCATCCCAGGAGCAAGCCCGTGCGCATCGCCGTGACGGGGTCGATCGCCACCGACCACCTGATGACCTTCCCCGGCCGTTTCGCGGACCAGCTCCTTCCCGAGGAGCTGCACCGGGTATCGCTCTCGTTCCTCGTGGACACCCTCGACGTACGCCGGGGCGGTTGCGCCCCGAACATCTGCTTCGGCATGGGCTGCCTCGGCCTCAGGCCGATCCTCGTGGGCGCCGCGGGCGCCGACTTCACCGACTACCGCTCCTGGCTGGACCGGCACCGCGTGGACACCCACTCGGTGCACATCTCCGAGACGCACCACACCGCGCGATTCCTGTGCACCACGGACGAGGACCACAACCAGATCGCGTCCTTCTACACCGGCGCGATGAGCGAGGCCCGCGAGATCGAACTGCGTCCGATCGCCGAGCGCGTGGGCAGCCTCGACCTGGTGGTCATCGCCGCCAACGACCCCGAGGCGATGCTGCGGCACAGCGAGGAGTGCCGGGAGCGCGGCTATACCTTCGCCGCCGACCCCTCGCAGCAGCTCGCGCGCATGGGCAAGCACGACATCCGCAGCCTGGTCGACGGCGCCGCGTACCTGTTCACCAACGAGTACGAGGCCGCCCTCATCGAGGAGAAGACCGGCTGGTCCAGCGAGGAGATCCTGGACCGCGTCGGCATCCGCGTCACCACGCTCGGCCCCAAGGGCGTGCGCATCGACCGGCGCGGCGAGGCGACCATCCGCGTCGAATGCGCGCTGGAGCGCAAGAAGGCCGACCCGACCGGCGTCGGCGACGCCTTCCGGGCCGGCTTCCTGGCGGGCCTCGCCTGGGGGCTCGACCTGGAGCGCTCGGCTCAGGTCGGCTGCATGCTGGCCACGCTGGTGATCGAGACGGTCGGCACACAGGAGTACTCGCTGCGCCGCGCGCCGTTCCTGGAGCGGTTCGCGCAGGCGTACGGCGACGCGGCCGCCGCGGACGTGAGTGCGCACCTCACCGTCTGAGCGCCGTCCGGTTCCGCCGGAGCCCGGCCGGCACCGCGGGCGATCGCGGACAGCCGCGAACGGCCGCGGATCGGACCGCCGTTCACGAGCGCCGGACGAGGTAGGCCATGCCGCCCGCCTCGTCCGGCCGCTCGCCGACGTACTCGTTGCCGGTCATGTCGCACCACGCCGGGACGTCCAGCCGCGCGGCCTCGTCGTCGGACAGCACCGCCACCACCGCATCCCTCGGCACGTCGCCGATGTGCCGGGCCAGTTCGATGACCGGGATCGGGCAGCGGCGGCCGAGCGTGTCCAGCACCAGCGCGGGGACGTCGTCCGCCGGGACGGCCTCGTCCGCGGCCTGCCCCGCGACGGCCGCCGGGTCCGGGGCCGGCACCGTCGCCGCGCCGCCCGCGCTCGTCACCGCGCGCAGGTCGGCCACGATTCCCGGCAGCACCGCGAGGAAGCGGTCGACCTCGGCCTCCGGCGTGCCCTGCGGCAGCGAGACGCGCACGTTGCCTTGCGACAACACGCCCATGGCTTCCAGGACATGACTCGGCGTCAGCGTGGACGAGGTGCACGACGAGCCCGACGAGACCGCGAACCCGGCGCGGTCCAGTGCGGTGAGCAGGGCCTCGCCGTCGACGTACAGGCACGAGAACGTCACCAGATGGGGGAGCCGGGCGACCGGGTCGCCGACCACCTCGGTGTCCGGGACGGTCCGCGGGACGCGTTCGCGGATCTTGTCGACGAGCAACGACAGCCGCCGGTTCTCGTCGTCGGACGTCGTCGCCATCGCGCCGAGTGCGACCGCCGCCGACACGATCGCCGGGACGTTCACGAACCCGGGTACGCGCCGGGCCTCGCGCTCGTCGTACGGCAGCGGCGAGACGTACCGGGTGCCCTTGCGCACCACCAGCACGCCGACGCCGGCCGGGCCGCCCCACTTGTGCGCGCTCGCGGCGAGCACCGACCAGCCTTCCGGCACCGCGACACGCCCGACCGACTGTGCGGCGTCGACGACAAGCGGAATGCCGCGCGCGGCGCACAGTTCGGCCGCCTCGGCGACCGGCTGGAGAGTGCCCACCTCGTGGTTCGCGCTCTGCACGGCCACGGCCGCGGTGTCGTCGCGCAGCGCGGCTTCGAGCGCCTTGAGGTCCACGCGTCCGGTGCGGTCCACCACCGTCCGGGTGATTTCCCCGCCGCCCGCCTCGTGCAGTTCGGCGGCGTGCAGCACCGAGGAGTGTTCGACCGCGCTGACCACCGCGTGCGCGCCGACACGGCGTCGGCCGGCGAGCGTGCCGAGCAGCCCCAACTGCGCGGCCTGGGTGCCCGATCCGGTGAAGACCACCTCGTCCGGACGCGCGCCGAGTACCGTCGCGACGGTCTCGCGGGCGGCGTCCAGCAGCATGCGGGCCCGCCGGCCGTCGTGGTACTGCCGCGCGGGGTCCGCCCAGCCCTCCTCCATTGCGCTGAGGAAAGCCGAGCGCGCGGCAGTGTTCAGGGGTTCGGCGGAGGCCGCGTCGAAGTACGCCATACAGGGACGGTAGTCCGCCTTCCGGCCGGTGCGTGAACCGGCTGTTCGAGTGCGCGTTCGCGGGTCGCGCCCGGGAACTTCACTCGATCGGACGGCTCATCACATTCCTCTTTTCCGCCACACCGGACCTCGGCGCGCGACCCGAATACCGCTCCAGTAGGGTTGCCCCGCAGAAACATCCAAACCTGCCCGTGCGACGGACCGCCGGGGGATGAAGTTCCCCGTCAGCACGCCGTTATGGGCGAGACATTCGGGAAGGCGCTACGTGAGTCCCTACGGCTCCGACCGCTCGCCGCGGCGCTGGATGCGGCGCAGGGTGCCGCAGCTGCTGGCTCTGGGCCTCGTCACCGCGACCGCCACCGGCTGCTCCGTCGACTCCAAGGATCTGCCCAGACTCGGACTGCCGAACCCGGCGACCGAGCAGGGCCACAGGGTTCTCTCACTCTGGCAGGGCTCTTGGATCGCAGCCCTCATCGTCGGCGTTGTCGTGTGGGGGCTCATCCTGTGGAGCATCGTGTTCCACCGGCGCAGTCGCACGAAGCAGGAGATCCCGCCGCAGACCCGGTACAACCTCCCGCTCGAGGTCCTGTACACGGTGATCCCCGGCATCATCATCGCGGTCTTCTTCTACTTCACCGCGCGCGACGAGACCAAGATCCAGGAAACCACCAAGAGGTCGGACCCGGCGTTCCAGTCGGTCAACGTCATCGAGGTGGCCGCTTTCCAGTGGCAGTGGGCCTTCAACTACAAGGAAGGCCCGATGAACAAGACCGGCGCGGTCTATGACACCGGGTCGACCCAGGACATCCCCACGCTCTACCTGCCGCAGGGCCAGAAGGTGCAGTTCGAGCTGAACTCGCCCGACGTGATCCACTCGTTCTACGTGCCGTCGTTCCTCTACAAGCTGGACGTCATCCCCGGCAAGACGAACAAGTTCGAGATCACGCCCGAGGTCTTGGGCGACTACGACGGCAAGTGCGCGGAGCTGTGTGGCGCCGACCATTCCCGCATGCTCTTCAAGGTGAAGATCGTCACCCCCGAGGAGTACCAGCGTCACCTGGCGCTGCTGAAGGAACAGGGTCAGACCGGGGCCGTTCGCAGCCAGATCAACATGCCGGCCCAGGCTGAGCACACCCCGGGAAGTGAAAAGTGACCATCCTCAACGAGCCACAGAGCGTGGCGGTGGGCGCGACGGGGGTGCGTCGCAAGAAGGCCCCCGGCAACGCCGTGGTCAAGTGGATGACGACCACTGACCACAAGACCATCGGCAGCCTGTACCTCATCACGTCGTTCGTGTTCTTCTGCATCGGCGGTGTGCTGGCGCTGTTCATGCGCGCCGAGCTCGCCCGTCCGGGCACGCAGGTGATGTCGAACGAGCAGTTCAACCAGGCGTTCACGATGCACGGCACGATCATGCTGCTGATGTTCGCGACGCCGCTGTTCGCGGGCTTCACGAACTGGATCATGCCGCTGCAGATCGGCGCGCCCGACGTGGCGTTCCCGCGGCTGAACATGTTCGCCTACTGGCTCTACCTGTTCGGCTCGATCATCGCGGTGGCCGGCTTCCTCACCCCGCAGGGTGCGGCGGACTTCGGCTGGTTCGCGTACGCGCCGCTGTCGGACTCGATCCGGTCTCCCGGAATCGGCGCCGACATGTGGATCATGGGCCTGGCGATGTCCGGCTTCGGCACGATCCTCGGTGCGGTCAACTTCATCACGACCATCATCGCGATGCGCGCGCCCGGTCTGACGATGTTCCGCATGTCGATCTTCTGCTGGAACGTCCTGCTGACCTCGATCCTGGTCCTGATGGCGTTCCCGGTCCTGGCCGCCGCGCTGTTCGCGCTGGAGGCCGACCGCAAGTTCGGCACCCATATCTTCGATCCGGCCAATGGCGGACCGATCCTGTGGCAGCACCTCTTCTGGTTCTTCGGACACCCAGAGGTGTACATCATCGCGTTGCCGTTCTTCGGCATCGTCTCCGAGGTCATCCCGGTCTTCGCCCGCAAGCCGATGTTCGGTTACAAGGGCCTGATCGGCGCGACCATCGCGATCGCCGGTCTCTCGGTCACCGTGTGGGCGCACCACATGTTCGTGACCGGGTCGGTCCTGCTGCCGTTCTTCTCGTTCATGACGTTCCTCATCGCGGTGCCCACCGGTGTGAAGTTCTTCAACTGGATCGGCACGATGTGGCGCGGCTCGCTGTCCTTCGAGACACCGATGCTGTGGACGATCGGCTTCCTCGTGACGTTCGTGTTCGGCGGTCTGACGGGTGTCATCCTCGCGTCGCCGCCGCTCGACTTCGCGGTGTCCGACACGTACTTCGTCGTCGCGCACTTCCACTACGTGGTGTTCGGCACCGTCGTGTTCGCGATGTTCGCCGGCTTCCACTTCTGGTGGCCGAAGTTCACCGGCAAGATGCTGGACGAGCGCCTCGGCAAGATCACCTTCTGGACGCTGTTCATCGGCTTCCACACCACGTTCCTGGTGCAGCACTGGCTGGGTGCGGAGGGCATGCCGCGGCGGTACGCGGACTACCTCGACTCGGACGGCTACACGTCGCTGAACATGGTGTCGACGATCGGCTCGTTCCTGCTGGGCCTGTCGATCCTGCCGTTCCTCTACAACGTGTGGAAGACGCACAAGTACGGCAAGAAGATCACCGTGGACGACCCGTGGGGCTACGGCCGTTCGCTCGAATGGGCGACGTCCTGCCCGCCGCCGCGGCACAACTTCACCTCGATGCCGCGCATCCGTTCGGAATCGCCGGCCTTCGACCTCCACCACCCGGAGATCGCCGCCCTGGACTACCTGGGCGACGACAGGCAGGCCGTCTCGGCGGGCAAGGAGAGTGAGCGGTGAAGTTCACCGGTGCGCTCATGACGCTGGTCGCGCTGTTCATCCTTCCGGTCACCATCATCTATTGGGTGCTCTCGGAAGACCCGACCGGAACCACGGCGCTGGCCCTGGCCTTCGGTCTGTCGATCATGATCGGCTACTACCTCTGGTTCACCGCGCGGCGCAGCGAGCTGCTGCCGCAGGACAACGAAGAGGGCGATGTCGCCGACGACGCGGGCGAGCTGGGCTTCTTCAGCCCGCACAGCTGGGCTCCGCTCATGCTCGCCTGCGGCAGCGCGTTGATGTTCCTCGGCGTCATCTTCGGCTGGTGGCTCTGCTACTTCGGGGCCCCGATCGTCGGAATCGCTCTGTTCGGGTGGGTCTTCGAGTACTACCGCGGAGAGAACCAGAACCAGTGATCCGCTGAGAGGCCCCGGGCCTCGGATCACCAGGACACACGCGAGGCCGGTCACCCAGATGGGTGACCGGCTTCGTCCATTCGGATCATTGCCGGTCGTACCGCAACAAATTGGCCGAGCGATCGCACGCGCATGCGTGTGTGGTGCGGCCCCGGTTCCCGCAGTTGTCACTGTTGTGTGACTGTCTCCGGAATCCGGAACCCCGTGCGCTGAGGGGGCGTCAAAAACAGCGCATACGGTTCGCAGCAGGTCTGCGCAAGCGATAAGGGAGGGATCGCGTGCCCCGCATCACAGGAGCGACGCGTACGGGGGCCACCAGGCTGGCCGCGGGACTGCTCGTCGTACCGCTGGCATTGCTGACCGCGTGTTCGTCGGGCGGTGGGAAGGCCGACCCCAAGGAGTCCGGCGGCGCGATATCCGCCGACCAGGTCGGCGGCGGGGGCAAGAACAAGCCGGCGGCCCCGCCCGCGGCACTGGCCATCGCGCCCGCGGACGGTGCGAAGTCGGTGGAGACCGACGGCGCGCTGGCGGTCGACGCGACGAACGGCAAGGTCACCTCGGTGACGGTCACCGACGCCAAGGGGAAGGCCGTCGAGGGCAAGACGTCGGCGGACGGGGCCAAGTGGACCCCCGCGACGCCGCTGGCCAACAACACCAAGTACACGGTCGCCGCGAAGGCGGCGAACGCCGACGGCGTCGAGGTCACCGCGAACAGCAGCTTCACCACCGTGGCTGCGGGCAAGAACTTCGAGTACTCCTACATGCCCGACGGCGACTCCGGCGCGACGCTGGGCGTCGGTACGGTCATCTCGCTCAAGTTCGACCGGCCGATCAAGGACAAGGCCGCGGTCGAGCGGAACCTGAGCGTCGTCGCCGAGCCCGCGGTCGAGGGTTCGTGGGCCTGGGTCATGGACCACGACGGCAAGGAGCGCGTCGACTACCGCCCCAAGGCGTACTGGCAGCCGGGCACCAAGGTGACCTGGAAGGCCAACCTCGCGGGCGCCAAGTCGGCGGACGGCACGTACGGCACCCAGAACCGCGGCGGCACCTTCACCATCGGCGACTCGATCGTGGCGACCGCCGACCTCAAGTCCAAGCAGATGACCGTCAAGAAGAACGGCGAGGTCATCAACACGCTGCCGATCTCCGCCGGTGGTCCGTCGTACCCGACCTGGACCGGCACGATGGTCGTCATGGACAAGGTCGACGGCATCGACATGAACTCCGAGACGGTCGGCCTGCCCGGCGAGTACAACATGAAGAACGTGCGGTACGCGGTGCACATGACGTCGTCCGGCACCTACGCACACGCCGCGCCGTGGAACGAGGGCAAGTTCGGCAAGCTGAACGACTCGCACGGCTGCATCGGCATGAGCACGGCCAACGCCGGCAAGTTCTTCGACACCGTGAACACCGGTGACGTCATCGAGGTCGTCAACGGGACCGAGAAGAAGGTCAAGTACGGCAACGGCTGGGGCGACTGGAACGCGGACTGGGACACCTGGCTGAAGGCGAGCGCGCTGGCCAACCCCGGTGCCACCATCACCCCGCTGGGTTCCGCCTCGTAACACCCGCACTCCGTGCGCACGCGGGGGCCGTCTCCTGGGAGGCGGCCCCCGCGGCGTTCCCGGACACGGGGCGCGCCCGCGCATACGTGTGATCTTCGAGCCCGAATGGGTGCATCAACGATCCTTCTTGATCAATTCAGGTGACACTTGATCAGACAGTGCCCCCTGACGCAGGAGGTTCCGGGTGCGCGCCATCACGGTTCCCTTCGGTCCCCAGCGCCTGCTGCGGCCGATAGCCCTGACGACGGCGGCGATGCTGGCCCTCGGGGGCTGCGCGATATTCGGGACGGACGCCAAGCCGGCGCCCAAACCCACGGTCAGCACCGCCCGATTCACCATGACGCCGCAGGACGGCAGCGCGGCGGTGGCCCCGGAGAGCGTGGTCACCGTCGGCTCCGGCGGCGGCGTGTTGTCCGGCGTCAGCCTGACGGCCGCCGACGGTACGGCCGTTCCCGGCAGCATCAGCCCAGGCGGCGCCTCGTGGCACAGCGAGAAGCCCCTTCAGTACGGCACCAAGTACACCGTGCAGGCCACCGCCGTGGACGGCCACGGCCTGACCTCGACCCGCAGTTCCACCTTCACCACCGCGACCCCGACGGCGATCGTCTCCGCCAAGGAGGTCCTGCCGGAGAAGGGCAGCACGGTCGGTGTCGGTATGCCGATCAGCATCGAGTTCGACCAGAAGATCGAGGACCCCGCGGCGCGGGAGGCGGTCGAGAAGCGGCTCGTCGTCACCGCCAGCACGCCTGTCGAGGGCGCCTGGGGCTGGGTCGACGAGCAGACCGTTCGGTTCCGCCCTAAAACCTACTGGCCGGCCGGGACCAAGGTGACGGTGTCCAGCGACCTGTACGGCGTGCCCATGGGCGGCGGCGTGTACGGCGGACCGGGCACCATCACGGACTTCACCATCGGCGACGCGTTCGTCGCGACCGTCGACTCGGCCGCCCACCAGATGACGGTGACGCGCAACGGCGAGGTCCTGCGTACCGTCCCGGTGACCACCGGCAAGCCCGGCTTCACCACGCGCGCCGGGACCAAGGTGATCCTCGGCAAGGAGGAGCACGTCCTGATGGACGGCACCACCGTCGGTATCGCCGAGGGCAGTTCGGAGGGCTATCGGCTCGACGTCTACTGGGCCGCCCGGGTGACATGGAGCGGCGAGTACCTGCACGCCGCGCCCTGGTCGGTCGGCTCGCAAGGCAGCGCCAACGTCAGCCACGGCTGCGTCGGGATGAGCACCGAGAACGCACGCTGGTTCTTCGGCGAGGTCAGGGTCGGAGACGTGGTCAACGTCGTGAACACCGGCAGCAGCAAGTCGATGGAGCTGTCCGGCAACGGGTACGGCGAATGGAACATGTCGTTCGACCAGTGGCTCGGCCAGAGCGTGGCGGGCTCGACGACGACGGAGCCGGCGACGGCCGCCTGACGGGCCGCCGGGCCGCATCCGGCACGCGGTCGACCCCTGCACCCGTGGTGGGCGCAGGGGTCGACGGCGTGCCGGCGTGCGGTCGGGGTCGGCCGGTCCGGGCCGGCTGGCGTGGGCCGGTCGCCGTGGGTCGGTTCGGGTGGGTCAGCCGGTCGCGCGGTCGATCGCGGTCTGCAGGATCTGCGGTGCGAACTCGGTGGCGAACGGCCCGCCTTGCAGGTAGCCGAGCACGACCAGCGTCTTGCCGGAGCGGGCGTAGCCCTCGAAGCCGCGGTACGAGTCGGGGGCGTGGTCCCACTTCCAGATCGGGGCGTCCGCGGTGCCCAACTGCGTCAGCGACGCGCCGGGGTACCGCGCCTGGCAGGTTGCCGCGGCGGCGGCGAGCTTCGCCTCGGCCGCCTGGGCCTCGGCCTCGGTGGCGAAGGTCGCGATGGTCTCGGTGACGTTGCCGATCGCCTGCCCCGGGCCCGACGGCACCCCGAAGGAGTGGGAAGTACGCAGCATTTCCGTCGTGGGCGGCACCTCGACACCCGTGATGTACACGTCCGGGTGGCTCGCGTTGACGGTGGTCCACGTCGAGGGAAGGCAGAACACGCTGGGGGACACCCGGTTCTCCGCGGCGGTTCCCGACCAGGTGCCCTGGGCGTACTCCGGCTGGGTCCAGCCTCCGGCCACGGCGGGCAGGTCGGCGGCGCGCAGCGCCTTGGGGGACAGGGGTCCCTGCGTCCCGGCCGGTGGCTCGGCGCACCAGGGCCCGTACGAAAGACCCTGTTCGGCGGAGTACTGCTGCAAGGCCCCCATGGCCGACAGCGGCATCTGCCCGCCCGGCGGGGCGGTCGAATCAGAGGAGGCCGCCGAGCCGGACGGATTGGGCTTGACCTCCATCGGAGCCCCGCCGGGCGGACATGAGGCGGTCGGCCCGGCCGCCTGCCCGGTGGCCTGGCCGTCGGAACCGCCGAGCGCGACGAACCCGGTCGCGATCATCCCGGCGGCCGCCGCGGCGGCGACGCCCGCCGCCGTGCGGTGGCGCAGCTTGCGCCGGGTGCCCCGGGCGCGGGTCTCGCTCGCCGGCGAGATGACAACCGCCGGCTCGATGTCGTCCACCAGGCCGCGGAGGCGGCGGTCGAGGTCGTCGGTCATGGTCATGGTCTCCCTGTCTGCGTGCCTGCGTGTGTACGTCTGCGCGTGCGCAGGTGCGTGCGTGTGTGCGTTGTGACGGGACGTCAGCGGGTGCTGGAGGGGGCTGGGGCGGGTTCGGCGGCGGATTCCTCGCCAAGGTGTTCGGCGAGTGCCTGCCGGGCCCGGAAGAGCCGGGTCCGCACCGCGCCCGCCGAGCAGCCCAGTTCGCGTGCGACCGCCTCGGCGGGCAGGTCGTACAGGTGGAACAGGACGACCACGCGTCGCTGGTCCTTCGGCAGCTTCTGCAGCGCCGCAACCAGGGCCACGTGGTCCGGCCCCAACTCCGGGACCGCGGACGGGGAACCGTGCCGGACGTGGGCCCGTAGCCGGTTCCGTGCCTTGCGCCAGGAACTGACCGCGAGACGCTGCGCCACCACGCGGACCCAGCCGCCGGGATCGCCGTCGGCCTGGAGCCGGGTCCACTTGGCCCACGCCCTGGCGTACGCCTCCTGGACCGCGTCCTCGGCGTCCGCCAGGTTGCCGGTCAGGGCGTAGACCGCCGCGACCATGCGCCGCGCCGTCGCGGCGTAGAACGCGTCGAACTCCGCACGGGCGGTGGCGGCGGACGCCGCCGCGGCCACCGCGTCCTCCGTCGCCCCCGCGTTGTTGCCGGCGTCCCGCGCGTCCCCGGCCGCCGGCTCCTGCCCGGTGCCGGGGGCGGCGCTGTGCCCCGCGTCGTCGTCCCGCATCCCCTGCCGACCCTGCCGCATCCCGTGACCCGTCCCCTTGGCGCCTGCTGACGTCCTATGCACGCGGGAGGGAGTACGGATGTTACGCGGTGGCCGGAAAGGCGCCCAGGAGGCCGCTCAGGGCCGTGCGGGGGCGCGTATGCGGGCACGCAAAGGCCGAGGGCCCCACCGGAGTTCCGGTGGG
>NZ_JBEZFP010000123.1:2247-28265 GCF_040649515.1 Streptodolium elevatio | reverse complement strand
TCGGCCTGGGTTTGGCCGGGCAAGGTCCGCAACGCGGCGAGCGTGCGTGCCACGGCCCGCGGGCCCGGCGAGAATTTGAAGACACGACCTAGGCCGACGACGCCGACGGCCGACGGCGGCATCGACGGCGGTACCGGTCCGCGGCGGCACGCTCGTGGGAACACGTTGCTCGTCGCTACGGCACGCCGAACAGCGTCCTGACGTATTGCGCCCAGTCCGTCTCGAAGTCGGCGCGTTCGAATCCGGTCGCGTTCTTGAGGGCCTGGTCGACCGCGGACGGCGACGGGTCGGCGTAGACGGCGGCGATGAAGCGGTAGACCGCGGAGGTGCCGCCGAGTTGCTCGATGCGCAGTACGGCGAGGTGCGCGAGTTCGTAGGACGCGGCGTTGCCCACCGGATCGGCCTGGTACAGGTCGGCGTCGGTGGGCAGCGCGCCGCCGAACCGCCCGGTGACCACGTAGGCGCGCGCCTCCGTGAGCTCCGCGTCGAGGTGGTCGCGGTGGTCGCGGAGCGCGAGCCAGTCGGCGAAGCCCTCCACGATCCAAACGGGCTGGTTCTGCCCGGCGAGTTCGGTGCGCAGCGGGGTGATGAGCGCGTGGGCCATCTCGTGGCGCAGCAGCGCGGCCGCGCGTTCGGGGTCTCCGGAGGTGAAGTAGCCGGAGTTGACGTCGACGACTATGCGGGCGCCACCGAATTGCGGGTGCCCGATGACCGGTGAGGCGCCGGCGGTCGCCGATGTGCGCAGGGCGTACGTGAGTCCGGACTCGTCGCCGTGCTGGTCCGCGCGTCCCCCGTAGAGCTCGTAGAACGAGTGCCGGTCGGCCACCGGCACGAGGACGAATCCGGGGCTTGTGCCCTTCGGCCCCTTGTACGTCGCGAGGTCGGCGACCGCGGCCGCCTCGGCGGCGTCGGCAAGGCCCTCCGCGCGGTCGGCCAGGCCCTGTTCGGCCAGGACGACGACGTGCGGGCGGCGGGCGACGGTGAGTTCGGACCGGTCCCAGGGTGCGGGGTAGTCGCGGGCGTAGCGGTAGCCGGCGCCCTCGTAGGGCGTGCCGGTCACGCTGGTGATGCGCGGCTGCGCCCCGGGCGCCGGCCGCACGACGGTCCAGCGGTATCCCTCCCCGACCGTCGCGGTGTCGGCGTTGGCGATGCGGTGGTCGAACGAGACGTCGACGATCAGCGCGTCGGGCATGTCCGCGGGGCGGGTGGCGTCGACGTGGTAGGCCGCCTCGTCGAACGGTATGGGCCGCAGGTTGCGGAACAGCCGCCGCTGTTCGTCGACGAGGCCGGGGGTCGCGGGATCGAGCGCGGCCAGGAAGGCGTTCTCGTCGCCTTCGGCGAGGGCGCGGCTACGGGCGGCCGCGAGCGCTTCGAGTTCGGCTGGTGTGACGGGCGCGGCCACGGGCGGTGCGGGGCTCGGCGGTGCGGCGGAGGGGGCGGGGACCGGTGCGGACGCCTCGTCCTTGCGGTCGCGGGTGGCGCCGTATGCGATGACCGCGGCGAGCAGCACGACCAGCATCAGGAGTGTCACGGTGACGCGGGTGGCGGCACGGGAGTCGCGGCGGCGGCCGGGTGCGGCGGCGTGCCCCGTGCTCGTTCGTACCTGCGCCACGGGCGCCGCTCCCCTCACGTGGTGGTCGTTGCCGGGTGCCTTGTCGGGTGCCTTGCCGGGTGCCTTGCCGGGTGCCTGTCGGGTGCCCAGCGAGTGCCCCACGGGCACCTGCCGAGTGTCGGCCAGGTGTCCGCCGGGTGTTGTCCGCGCTGTTCTCACCTGGCAACTTCCGCCGGTGGCCGGAGGATACCCGCGCGAGGGCGCGGCGCCGAGAGAAGATCGGCACCGGTGCCCTCGCCCGACGGCGTAGGGTCGGCTCATGTGTGCCGGGTGCGCGCGGCCGCGGGGTGCTCGCCGCCGCCGTGGTGCCCGGGGAATCGTGGTCGGCCGCGGTCGGCCCGGAGCTGGAGGAGCCCGTCGTGTCGGATCCGAAGATGCCGCCGCTGCCGTACGAATTCCTGCCGGAGAAGCCGTGGTTCAGGGTGACGAGCACGGATGTCTCGGACGGCGTGACGCTGCCGTCCCCGCAGGTGAGCGGCGTGATGGGGGCCGGTGGCGAGGACAAGTCGCCGCAGCTGTCGTGGTCCGGTTTCCCGGCCGAGACGAAGAGCTTCGTGGTGACCTGCTTCGACCCCGACGCGCCGACCGCCAGCGGTTTCTGGCACTGGTCGGTGGTGAACATCCCGGCCTCGGTGACGGAGCTCGAGGCCGGCGCGGGTGCGCAGGACGGCAAGGGGCTGCCGGAGGGTGCCTTGCAGGTGCGCAACGACGCGGGCTTCCCCGGGTACGTGGGCGCCGCACCGCCGGAGGGCCACTACCCGCACCGGTATGCCTTCGTCGTGCACGCGGTCGATGTCGAGAAGCTGGACGTCGACGGGAGCGCCTCGCCGGCCGTCGTCGGCTTCAACCTCTTCTTCCACACGCTCGCGCGCGCGATCGTGACGCCGGTCTACCAGCGCTGAGCCGCCCGGTGCCGATCCGGTAACTACCGGGTAATTGCGTTGTCCCGGTGATCCCCTCCCGGGCACAGTTGTGGCAGCCCGCCGCCTTCCGGCGGCGGGCTGGGCAATCTGGCCGATGGACCGGCCGGATCCGAGAAAGGCGCGCATGACCTCCGTGGCACCACCGCTCAACTGACGACGTTCCCCGGCCCCCAGAACGTGGGCGGGCGGCGCGGATCGCGGCGGGGCGTACGCCCGGCCGGTCCTGGGTCGCCCTGTTCGGATCCGCGGCGGTCCCCACCCTGAAGGGAGGGCGGACGCATGCGGGACACGTTGGTGCTGAACGCGACGTACCAGCCGCTTGCGACGGTGTCGTTCCGTCGCGCGCTGGTGTTGGTGTTGCAGGAGAAGGCCGTGGTCGAGGACGTCGAGCCGGGCCGGGTCATCCGCGCGGCGGCGCTTGAGCTGCCGGTTCCCCGAGTCATCAGGTTGCTCCGCTACGTCCGTGTGCCGTTCCGACAACGGGTGGCGTGGTCGAAGCGGGGCGTGTTGCAGCGGGACGGGCGCCGGTGCGCGTACTGCGGCGGGCGGGCGACGACGGTCGACCACGTACGGCCGAAGTCGCGTGGCGGTGCCGACTCGTGGCTGAACACGGTGGCGGCGTGCGCGGCGGACAACCAGCGCAAGGCCGACCTGACGCCTGAGGAGGCGGGGATGCGCCTGCTCTTCCAGCCGTACGAGCCGTCCGGCAGCCGCGCCTTGGTGCTGGCCTTCGGCGTGACGGCCGAGCAGCAGGCATGGTTCGGCAAGGCCGTCGCCGTGTGAGACGGGGCCGCCGCCGAGTGAGGTGGGGTCGGGTGGATGCCGCGGTCGGTTGTGGTCCCGGACGACTCGTCCGGTGGACTCAGCCGAAGTTCTCGCGCGTCCACTCGGCCCAGGCCTTCTCGAACTGCGAGAGGCTTTGTCCGGTGGCGGTCTGGATGGCCGCGTCCACGCCGCGCGAGGTCCCCATGTAGACGTCGGCTATGAACGCGCAGGCCTTGTCGGCGCCGTAGGTGTCGGCCAGGTAGCGGATGGCCAGGTGCGCCTGGTTGTACGCGGCGTCGATGACCTTCTCGTCCTCGGCCGCGAAGTCGTCGTCGTCCGGCAGCGTGCCGGTGAACTTGCCGTCCTTGATCTGCGCGCCGACTCCGTGCGCCTCGTAGCTGTCCGCTATGGACGCGTCCGCCTGCGCCACCCAGTCGGCGAACCCTTCCGCGGCCCACAGGGGTATCTGGTCGTAGTCGGCGCGGGTCAGCGGGTCGAGCAGGGCGTGCACCATCTCGTGGCGCAGGATGATGCGCGCGAACTCGCGGTCCTGGTCCATCTCGTCGAGGTCGATGACGACGCGGCTGCCGCCTATGCTGCCGATGTCGTCGGCCGCGCTCAGCGGCAGTGCGAATCCGGCCGCCCAGTCGCCGGGCGACTCGCGGCTGTAGAGCTTCTCGAACGTCGTGCGTTCGCGCGTGAGGGTGATGACGAAGCCCGGGGACGCGCCCTGCGGCCCGGTCCAGCGCTCGAGGTCGTACGCCGCGGCGGCCTCCGCCTCGTCGGCGCGCACGCGCAGATCCTCGGCGCTCGCGCTGGGGCCGAGCACGACGACGTGCGGGCGGCGTTCGACGGCCAGGTCCCAGACGTCCCAGGGCGCCGGGTAGCCGGCGGGGCCGGTGATGTTGCTGTCGCGGGCCCCGGACACCTGGGTCAGGGAGCACGGGTCGGCCGCGCTCGCGCAGCGGAGCGTCCATACGTAGCGCTCGACGACCGGGAGCACGTCGACGTTGGTGATCTTGTGGCGGAAGTCGACCCCGACGGTGGCGGTGACCGGCCAGGCACCGGAGGAACCGGTTTCGCCGCGGGCGTCGTTCACCTCGTCGGCCGACCAGGCGCTCTCGTCGAACGGGACCATCGTGAGATTGGTGAACAGGCGGCGTTCGGCGTCGACGAGGGCCTTGTTGTTCTTGTCGACCGGGGTGAGGAACGCGTCGGCGTCGTTCGCGGCGAGTGCGGAGGTGCGGGCGGCAGTGAGCGTACGCGCCCGGTCGAGCACGGCCGTGCGCTGCGCGGCGGAGGCGCTCGGCCCCTTGAGGTCGGGGTCGGAAGTGGGTGCCGCGCTGGGGGTTTCGGTGTCCTGCTTGCCGGGGTCGTCCTTGGCGCCGTCGCTGCCGCCGCTCCCGTCGTCGGCGTCCTGTCCGTCGTCGCCGGGGTTCTTGCCACCGGGGTCGGCGGGTTCGTCGGACGGGAGTCCGGTGCCGGGCTCCGTGGCGACGCCCGCGTCGGCGGCGGCTCTGGCCTCGCCGGTGCGGTCCGGCAGCTGGGTTATCGCCGCGATCAGGGTCACGACCGCGGCGAGCAGCGAGCAGACGACGATGGCGGCGGTGTGCCGGTCGCGACGCGGGTTGGCGACGGCGTGCGGCCACAGGCCGAGGGGATCGCGGGGGCTGCGGTAGGGGACGTACCCGGAGGTGCCGGCGGGTCCCGCGGTGAAGCGGAAGAACTGGTCGGGGGCAGCGGTCGGACCAAAGGGCGCAAAGGGGTCGAACGGGGCGCGCGGTGCCGGGAGTGCGGGGGCCGAAGGAGCCGCGGGGGCTGCGGAGGCAGCGGGAGCCGCGTCGTACGGGTTCTGCGCGGACCACTGCGGGGTCGCGGACGGCTCGATCAGCGTCCCGCGTATCCGACCGGGCGTCATGGCGGCGCGGTCGTCGGCCGGCTGGTCCGGTCCCCCGCCCGCAGGCTCCTCGGCACCGGGCCGAGGCGCGCTGTCGTCCATGGTCATCCCCGAGCTCCGCTGTCGGCTTCACCCGTGCGGGTGCAGCGTGAGGATATCCGGGTACGCACCGGCCCGGGGAATCCGTCCCGTTCGTGCACTGTCGTCACCCCGCCTTGCTCTTGACGTATTGCGCCCATTTCGCCTCGAACGCGGTGCGGTCGAGGCCCGTGGCGGTCTTGAGCGCGGCGTCGACCGAGGCGGGACGCGGGTCGCGGTACACGGCGATGACGAACTCATAGGCCTTGGCGGCGCCGTACTTGTCGGCGATATACCGAATTGACAGCATTGCGAAGTGATAGCCGGACGCGCTGGTCTTGGGATCGGCCGAGTAGATCTCCGTGTCCGTCGGCAGCTTGCCGCCGAACTTCCCGGAGCGGACCAGTTCGCGGGCGGGCGGCACGTACCAGCGGTCGAGCGACCGGTCGCTCCACTCCAGGTAGCCCGCGAACCCCTCGGCCACCCACAGCGGCGGCGTCCCGGCGGAGCGCTGCTGGAAGGTCGCCATCATGGCGTGGCCCATCTCGTGCCGGAAGATGGCGATCGCGTCCTCGGCCGCGCCGTCGGTGATGTCCTGCGACGTGGAGTCGACGTAGATGCGGCTGCCCGCGAAGTCCGGTGTCTGCGGCGACTTGACGGTCGGATCGGCAGGCAGCGACAGGCACACGCCGATGGCGTTGGTGGTGACGCTGTCACCGCCGCGCACCTTCTCGAACGACGCGCGGTCGGGGGTGAGGAACACCAGGAACCGGCCCGGCGTCTTCTCCGCGCCCTTCCACGCGGTGATGTTGCGGGTCGCCGCGGTCTCCGCGCGGCTCGCCCAGGTCGCGGCCTTCGCCTGGTGCTGCCGGGCGGCGAGGAGGAGCACATGCGGCTTGTCCACGACGACGAGTTCGGCCGAGTCCCAGGGCGCGGGGTACGTCGAACCGCCGCGCCCGGCGTCGGCGCCGCCGTCGACCTCGGTGACGCGCAGCGGCGCGCCGGGCGCCTCGCGCGTGACCGTCCAGCGGTACGTCTCCGCGATCGGCGCCACGTCCACGCCCGCGATCTGGTGGCTGAACACGACCGTGACGGAACTGGTGCGCCGCGTCCCGGCGGGGTCCTCGGCCCGCGGGGCGACGGCCTGGAGACGGTACTCGGCGCGCGCGAAGGGGATCTTGAGGAGGTTGCCGAACAGGCGGGTGCGTTCGGCGACCAGCGCCGTGCGGTCGGCGGCGTACGGCTCCAGGAACATGGCCTGGTCCTTGCGCCGCAGCGCCTCGGTCTGCCGGGCGACGACGTCCGCGATCTCGGCGCGGGTCAGCTCCGGGACGCGTTGCGGCGACGACGGCGAGGGGGCAACTGCCGGGTCGCTGCCCTGGGGACGGCCCGCGTCGTGCTGCGCGGCGGCGCTGTCGACGAGCGCGCGGGCGGGGCCGGCGGCGGGGCGTACCACCGCGGCAAAGCCGAGCGAGGCGGCCGCGACGGAGACGACGACGGCGCCGGTGAGAGTCCGGCGAAGCCTGGGGCGGGTCGTCGGGCTGCCCGGTTGCCTATCGCGGTTGGGTTCGGGGTCGGCTTCGGGGTCGCGTGGGGGTTCGGGCGCGCGTGTGCCGGACGCGGGTGGCTCGGATGCGTGCGTACGCAACGCGAACGCGTCGGGCGCGGGCGTGCCGAATACCGCTGTCCTGAGGCTCGGTTCGTCGCTGTCCGGTTCGTCGCCGTCCCGTTCGTGGGCGGTCCCCGACATGCCGCGTCCCCAGCGCGGTTCGTCGTGGCCACACGCGTCCTGGCCGCACTCGTCTTGCCCGTACGCGCCTTGCCCGGAGAGGTCCTCCGGTGCCGGAGTCCCCACTCCGCCGGCCGTCATTGCCACCCCACCCCCTGCCCCCTGTTTCCCCCAGGTGCCTCGTGCCGATCACACGTGGCTCTTGACCCACTTCGCCCAATTGGCCTCGAACGTCGCCTTGTCGAGTCCTGTCGCCGTCTTGAGGGCGGCATCGACCGACCCCGGCTCCCGGTAAACGGCGATGACGAACGTGTAGGTCTTGGCTGCGCCGTACTTGTCCACCATGTAGCGGATCACCGTCATGCTCAGGTGGTAGTTGATCCCGTTCGCCTCGGGATCCTCGCCGTAGATCTGGTCGTCTGTCGGAATCTTGCCGGGGAACGAGCGCCCGCGCACATACTCGCGCGCGTCGGGCGCGTAGTAGTCCCCGAACAGGTCGGCCCACTCCAGGTATTCGGCGAAACCCTCGACGACCCACAGGGGCATGCGCCCGGCCCGGGTCCCGCTGAAGCCGGCCATGAGCGCGTGGCCCATCTCGTGCCGCATGACGCCGGTCTGCGCGTCGTACGCACTCATGCCCTTGGCGTCCGTGTCCCACGTTATACGGCTCCCGGCTATCGGCCGTGCCGGGTCCGCACCGGGATCGTCCCGGTCGCGCAGCACCGGAGAGCAGAAGGCGACCGTGCCCTCGGGGGTGTCACCGCCGTACGCCTGCCCGAACGTCCCCGGGTCCGGGCTCGCGAACACCAGGAAGCGGGACGGAATGTCGGCCGGCCCCTTCCAGAGCGCCAGGTCGCGCTTGGCGGCCGTCTCGGCGCGGTCCGCCCACTGCGCCGACTTCGCCCGGTCGGCCACCGCGGCAAGCAGGATCACGTGCGGGCGTTCGACCTTGACCAGTTCGGCGAGATCCCACGCCTGCGGGTCGTCGTTCGCCACCGCGGTGATGCGCAGCGGCGCGCCGATGGCCTCGCGCGAGACGGTCCAGCGGTACGTCTGCACCGCGGGCGCCAGGTCGACGCCCGGTATCTGGTGCACGAACTCGACCGACACGTCGGCGTTCACCGGTCCGCCGTCGCGGGTGGACAGCGATCCGGAGGAGACGCCGTCCCAGCGGAACACCGCCCGGGTGAACGGGATCAGGCGCAGGTTGGCGAACACGCGGCGGCGCTCGGCGAGGAGTTCGGGCCTCGCCTGGTCGTAGGGGGCGAGGAATGCGTTCAGGTCGCCGGCGCGCAGGGCGTCGCCCTGGGCCGTGGCGACGGACTTGACCTCGTCGACCGTGATCTCGGTGCGCGGCGTCGGGGTCGGGGTCGGAGCGGCGGTCGTCGTCGGCGAGGCCGCGGAGGGCGGCGCGGCCGGCGACGTGTGCGCCCGTGTCGTGTCGAGGACTTCGCGTGCGCCGGGGTTGCCGAACCCGACGAGGCCGAGCATGAGCAGGAGCACCGCGCCGAGGACGACGACCGGTATCAGGACCGGGTGCGGGCCGCGGCGCGCGGGGCCCGCGGCCACGAACAGGTGCGCGTTGTGCGGGACCTGCGGCTCCGCGGCCTGCGGCTCCACGTCCTGAGCCTCTGCGGTCCGCGGCTCAACGCCCTGCGGATCCGCGCCGCGCGGCTCGGCAGTCTGCGGGTCCACGCCCTGCGGCTCCGCGGCCTGTTGCGTGGTCGGCTCGTCGACCGGCACCTTGTCGTCCCCACCCGGCTGGTCGGCCATGCCGCGCCCTCCCCCGTGCCCGCCGCGGCCGTTGCTGCCGGGCCTCCGGGACATGCTGCCTGATCATCCGCAAAACCGCGTCCGCGGAGAGTACCGGTCCACGGCGACGCACCGTCAAGGGGGTTGCCGCGCCCTGGTCCCGGGTGCGGTGTCAGCAGGTGTCGGGGACCCAGCCGGCGCGGTGTGCGGCGAGCAGTTTGTCCGTCGCGGTGCGCAGTACCGCGACCTCGTCCTCGGCGAGTGAGGCGAAGAAGGCGTCCTCGGCCTCGGTGAGCAGCGTGCGGCTCTTGTCCACGGTCTTGCGCCCCGCGGCGGTGACGTGGATCAGGTGGCGGCGGCGGTCCTCGGGATTGCGGCGCCGCTCGGCGAAGCCGTGTGCCTCCAGCTCGTCGATGACGCCGACCAGCACGTTGGGGTCGATACCGAGGAGCCGGCTGACGTCCTGCTGCGAGAGGCCGTCGTACGCGAGCAGCGTCTCCATGACGTGCACGTGCTTCGAGCGCACGCCGAGCGGCGCAAGCACCTCCTCGGCCAGCCCGACGAGCAGTTCCCCCACCTTGACCAGCCGGTATCCGGTCCTCGTGCCCATCGGCGGACGTCTTTCCATGCGCACAACTCTACCGACGCACAATCGTATGCATCGCCGATGAACCTTCTTGAATATCGTATGCTGCACATACGAATCCTTCGATCGGAAGGCCGGCGATGTTCGCTGCCCTCGCACGCCTGACCACCTCCCGACCACGTCTCCTGCTGATCTCCGCCTTCGTGCTGCTGGCCCTCGCCGCGGTCGTCGGGCGGGGCGCCGCCGACGAGTTGCTCGGCGGCGGCAACGAAGACCCGGGCTCGTCGTCGGCCCGCGCCGCCGCGGCCCTGGACCGCGACTTCCCCGGCAGCCGCCCCAACTTCGTGCTGCTCGTGACGCCTTCCGGTGGCTCGGCCGGGCTCGACGGACCCGGGACCGCGGCCGACGCCAAGGCGCTCACCGACCGCCTCGCGGCCGAGCCCGGGGTCACCGGCGTCCGCTCCTACTGGACGACGGGTTCGCCGACGCTGCGCACCGACGACGGGCGCTCCGGCCTCGTCCTGGCCCACCTGGAAGGCCGCGAGACCGCCGCGGCCGACACCCTCGAACGAATAGCGCCGCACTACCGCGGCGCACAGGACGGTCTCGACGTACGCATCGGCGGCATGGTCGCCGTGCAGCACGACATCCAAAGCACGATCTCCGAGGACCTCGTCCGCGCCGAGCTGATCGCCCTCCCGATCACGCTGCTGATCCTGGTACTGGTCTTCGGCAGCGCGGTCGCGGCGCTGCTGCCGCTGGCCGTGGGCCTGTTCGCGATGTTCGGCACGAGCGCGGTCCTGCGGGCGGTGGCCTCGTTCACCGACGTCTCCGTGTTCGCGCTCAACCTGACCACCGTGCTCGGGCTCGGACTCGCCGTCGACTACGGACTGTTCGTGGTACGCCGCTACCGCGAGGAACTCGCGGGCGGTGCCGACGTGCCCGGCGCGGTGGCCGCCACACTGCGCACCGCGGGCCGTACCGTGCTGTTCTCCGCGCTGACCCTCGCCGTCTCGCTCGCCGCGATGCTCGTCTTCCCGCAGTACTTCCTGCGCTCGTTCGCGTACGCCGGCATCCCCGTCGTGCTGCTCGCGGCCGTGGGCGCGCTCGTCGTGCTGCCGGCCGCCCTGGTGCTGCTGGGTCGGCGCGTGGACGCGGGCGACATACGCAAGCCGCTGCGGCGGATCGGCTTCCTTGGCCGCCGCAGGGCTTCCGTGGAAGCGGACGGCGCGGAAAGCTTGGCCGGGACAGGGTGGTTCCGCTTGTCTCAGGCGGTCATGCGGAGGGCCCCGGTGGTGACCGTGGCCACCGTCGGTGGACTGCTGTTGCTCGGACTCCCTTTCTTGGGGGTGCAGTTCGGCACCGCGGACGACCGCCAGCTGCCCAGGTCGGCGGAGTCGCGGCAGGTTCAGCAGGTGATACGCGACCACGTCGAGGGGCGCCCGGCCGGAACCATCGAGATCGTGGCGCGCGAGTCCACCGACAGCGCGGCGCGCGCCGACTACGCGGTACGCCTGTCCGCGCTGCCGGGGGTCGCCCGCGTCGTGGGACCGGAAGGCGTGTTCCGGGCAGGGCAGTTGGAGACGGCGCCCGGGCCCGCGGAGGCGGGGCGGATCGCGGGGGCGGGCGCGGCGACCAGCGCGTACCTGTCGGTGGTCCCGGCTATCGAGGACTTGTCCCCGGCGGGCCAGGAACTCGTGCGCGATGTCCGGGCCACCCAAGCGCCTTCACCGGTGCTGGTGGGCGGACTCACCGCGACGATCGTGGACAGCAAGGACGCGATCGCCGACCGGCTGTGGATCGCCGGGGCAATCGTCCTGCTTGCCACGTTCGTGCTGGTCTTCCTGCTGTCCGGAAGCGTCGTACTGCCGTTGCTGGCCATCGTGTTCGCGGCGTTGAGCCTCACGGCGATGTTCGGCGCGGTGGTGTGGGTGGTGCAGGACGGCAACCTCTCCGGCGTCCTCGGCTTCACGCCCACCGGCTCGATCGAGACGGCGTTGCCGGTGCTCATGTTCTGCATCGCGTTCGGATTGTCCATGGACTACGGCGTGTTCCTGCTCTCGCGTGTGCGGGAGGAGTACGAGTTGACGGGTGATCACCGGCGGTCGGTGGCGGTCGGGTTGGCGCGTACGGGAAGCATCGTCACGGCAGCGGCGGCGGTCATGGCCGTGGTGATGGGGGCGATCGGCACCTCACGCGTCACGAACACGATGATGCTGGGCGGCGGTCTCGCACTCGCGGTCCTCGTCGACGCGTTCATCGTGCGGAGCCTGCTGGTACCTGCCGTACTCGGGCTGTTCGGCGAACGCTCGTG
Organism: Streptodolium elevatio; assembly: GCF_040649515.1. Classification (GTDB taxonomy): domain Bacteria; phylum Actinomycetota; class Actinomycetes; order Streptomycetales; family Streptomycetaceae; genus Yinghuangia; species Yinghuangia elevatio. The sequence goes on along the minus strand of NZ_JBEZFP010000123.1, from coordinate 16,609 downwards.
GTGGGCCCCGCGTCCGCTGCGGCGACTGCACGACCGGTTCGGGATCAGCGAGTCGGGACCCGGGCCGCGGGGCGTGCCCGCGGCGGCCGGGGCGGTGGCGGGTGCCGGATTCGGCGCCGACGCCGGGGCCGAGGTGGGCGCAGAGGCCGAGGCGGCGGCCGGCTCCGCGGCCGGCGCACGTCACAGCGTCGCGGTGTCGACCTCCAGCCAGGAGTCCGGCGCTTTGTAGCCCGGCAGGCCCCACGACGCCCCGGGATCTGCCGCCAAGCCTTCGACGCGCGTGGTCGCGAGCGGGCCGGTCAAGGTGGCGGTGTAGCGGTAGTGGAGATGGCCGTGCGCGGCCAGCCGCGGGTGCAGCGCGTCGATGAGGCGCTGCACCCGCACCTGGTTGGGATGGCAGATGGCGAGGTCCTTGCGGTCGGTGCCGGGCCGGGTCGCGCGGGGTTTGTCGTGGGTGAGGAGGACGTCGATCCCGGAGGCGTCCGCGGTGCCGGAGGCGTCCGCGGTGCCGGAGGCGTCCGCGGTGCCGCCCGCGGCAGATGCGGCGGCGACGATCCTGCGGACGTCGTCGTCCGTCGCCTCCTCCTCGGGGAACCACAACGTCCCCGCGAAGTCCCGGACTTCGGCGGGTGGGCGGCCCGCGGCGATGCGGTGGCCCTCCTTGCGTGCGGCCTTCTGGTGCCGCCTCGCCTCCTCCTTGAGGCGTTCGTCCTTGTCCACGGAACGGGCGCCGCCGAACGCGAGGAAGCGCACGCCGTCCCAGGTCCAGGTGTGGCCGCGCGGGGCGTACCGGATTCGGCCCCGCACCTGGAGGAAGCCTTCCGCGTCGGGCCGGTCGCCGTATCGCTCGTGGATCAGGCCGGACTTGTCGTGGTTGCCGTCGAGGAAGTAGACGGTCACGCCGTGGTCGCGGGCGGCGCGGTGCACGGAGTCGAGGAAGCGGACGCCGCTGTGCTCATGCTCCCAGTAGCCGAAGTCGCCGAGCTGGAAAACGTGTTCGATACCGCGGTCGGCGGCGGCGCCGAGGATGCGCCGCACATGGCCGAGGTTGCCGTGGGTGTCCCCTGCCAGCAGAAGCCGCATGGCGTCGCCTCGTCTCCGTCTGCCGCCCGGTGCGGTGTCGCTCCCATGATCAGCGGTGCGGGGCGCGGGCGGGAACCGGATTTCCGGCTGCGGCGTCGTACCGCCGTTGCCGTGGATGGATGTGCCGGATCGTCATGGGGGCGGGTCGCGATGATTGTGGTGGAGGGGACTGGGGTGGGGAGCCGGAAGGGGGGTGCGGTGGCGTCCGGGCGTACGGCCGGGCAGGCGCGGTGGGGGCTGCGCACGGCCGCGGTGCTGGTGCTGGCGCTGCTGATCCAGGCCGGCTGGGTGATCCGGCCGGCCTGGGCCTGCGGCTGCGGGGCGATGGTCCCGGCGGACCAGGCGACGCTGCGGGTCGGCGAGGAGACGTCCGCCGTCAGCTGGGACGGGGTCACCGAGCGGATCATCATGCGGCTGTCGGTGTCCGGGGACGCCGCCGAGGCCGCGTGGATCATGCCGGTGCCCTCGCGGGCGACGCTGGATCTCGGCGACGCGCAGTTGTTCGACCGCCTGGAGCGGGTCGTCGAGCCGGTGGAGAAGACCCGGAACTACTTCTGGCCGCGCGACGGGGACTGGCCGTTTACCGGCGGGGGCGGGGACGGCGATTCGTCGCGGTCGGGGTCCGGCGCGGCGCCCGGCGCTCCCCCGGTCGACGTACTGGCCTCCGGGACGCTCGGGCCGTTCGAGTTCGCCCAGTTGGCGGCGACGGACCCGAACGCCTTGGCGGCATGGCTGGGCGACAACGGCTTCCGGATGCCGGATGGGATGGCCGAGTCGCTACGTCCGTACGTCGAACAACGTTGGGAGTACGTCGCGGTACGCCTCACCCCGGCCGCCGCGGGAGAGCGGGACGCGGCACGCGGACCGGGGCACAAGCAGACGCTGGGCGGTGAACTCGACCCGCTGCAACTGACGTTCGCCTCCGATCGGCTGGTCTACCCGATGCGCCTCTCGCAGCGTGCGACCAGCGGTCAGACGCTGAACCTGTTCGTGTTCGCACCGCACCGGGTCGAGGCGGTCGCGGACATCGGAGGCGGCGGCAAGACCGAGTTGCTGTACGCGGGAAGGCCGGATCCGGAACACGTGGGCTGGCCCGGCACGCCGGGCTCGGCGTCGTACCTCACCGCGATGACGCGTCCGCTGCCGAAGCCGTCCACGATCACGGCCGACTTCGAGTTCCGCGCGGCGCCGAGCGACAAGCGCTTCCAACGTGTCGACTACACCGACGAGTTGCTGACCGTGGGCGGGGTCCCGGTGTGGCTGGTCGTGGTCTTCGGGCCCCTGCTGGCGCTCGGGGTCGGCCTGGTGGTGTGGGCGCGGCGGAAGCACGAGCGGCGGATGGCCGCGTACCCTCCCCCGCCGCCGTTGCGGCCGTTGTGACCGCGACGGCCGTCGTGATCGCTGCGACCGTCGTAGTCGCCGTGATCGCCGTGACCGTGGTAGTCGCCGTGATCGCCGTGAGCGCCGTGTCTGCCGGACGGTTGTGACCGCGGTGGCGCCGGGATCTTGGGGCCGTTGCGTCGGTCAGCCGGAGTTGAGCTGACCGACGCTCGGTTCCTTGTTCTCGACCTTGAGACCGTTCTGCGCGCCGATCGACTTGAGGCTGTCGACGACCGACGAGACGTCGTTGACGTCGGCCTCGGTCGCGTTGCCGCCGGAGAGCTTGCCGCCGAGGCCCTGGAGCTTGTCGGCCGCCGCCTGGATGGGCACCAGGGCCTTGGACAGCGTCGGGTCCCCCTGCGCGGACTCGATGGCCTTCTTGACCTCGTGGTACGTGAACGCGCCCGCGAGACCGGCCTTCACGAGGGCGAACGTCCGCCCGTCGGCACCGCTTTGGAACTTGCCCTCGCGGTAGGGCTTGACGATCCAGCGGTACGACGCGCCCGCGGCGAGACCGGCGTGCAGCACGAACTTGGTCTTGGCGAACTTGACCGGGTCCTTGGACTGCAACGCCGCGTCGCTGGTCTTCTCGTCGCCGTTGCACGCCGCGAGGCCCAGGAAGAGCGCGCAGGCGGTGAGAACGGCGGCCAGGTTGCGGGCCAGGGGTGAGCGCATGGTGGTGCCCCTCTGTCTCCACGAAGTAGGCACCATTGAGCCATGCACGAGTCATGTCGGCACTTTGACCGCAAACCGGACGCGCGGCGTCGGTGACGCCACCCACCCGCGGACATCCCGGCGGACCGGGGCGCGTGGCGGGCCGCTGGTCACACTCCCGGCGGTATGAACGGCATGCCCGCCGGGGCGCCGCGCTTGATCAGCCGGTCGACCGCCGCGTTGTCCAAGTGGTCCGCGACCAGATCGCCCAGGGCGTCGAGCCGGGCCTGCCGGGCGGCCTCGAACGACGTGTCGGGTGAGGTGACGAAGCGGCGTCCCGCCCATTGGGCCACCTGGGTGAGGTACGCGCGGCGGAAGCCGTCGTTCTCGAGCGCGCCGTGCCACAACGTGCCCCAGACGGAACCGGCGCGGCAGCCGTCGAGGGGGGCACCCTCGGCGTTTGTGAACAGCGGTTCGCTTTCCGGCGCGGAGGCGCCACCACCTGCGGCCGTCCCCGTTCCGGCGTCGACGGCGACGACGCCGTGGTGGATCTCGTACGCCGCGACCGGCTCGCCGTCCGCGAACCCCGACGGTCGCGCGAGGGTCTTCTCCGCGGCGAACCGCACCCGGACCGGGAGCAGCCCGAGCCCGGCGACGACTCCGGCGCGCGACTCGTACCGGTCCTCGATCTCGCGGCCGAGCATCTGGTACCCGCCGCAGATGCCGAGCACGGGCAGGCCGGCCGCCGCACGGCGGGCGATCGCGGCGTCGAGCCCTCGTTCGCGCAGCCAGGCCAGGTCCGCGACCGTCGCGCGCGTGCCGGGGACCACGACCAGGTCGGCGTCGGCGAGTTCGCCGGGCGTCGCGACGAACCGGACGACGACGCCCGGCTCCACGGACAGGGCGTCGATGTCGGTGAAGTTGCTGATGTGCGGCAGCCGGACGACGGCGACGCGCAGGATGTCGTCGCCGAGCGGCGGCTCGGGCGTACCCCTGTCGGCGTCCAGCGCGAGCGAGTCCTCGACGTCCAGCCACAGGCCGCGCAGATAGGGAAGTACGCCGAGTACCGGGCGGCCGGTCAGTTCGCGGATCCGGTCGAGCCCCGGTTGCAGGAGCCGTACGTCGCCGCGGAACTTGTTGACCACGAACCCGCACATGAGCGCCTGGTCTTCGGCGGACAGGAGGGCGAGGGTGCCGAACAGGTGCGCGAAGACACCGCCGCGGTCGATGTCGCCGACGACCAGCACGGGCAGGTTGGCGGCGCGTGCGAGGCCCATGTTGGTGATGTCGCGGTCTCGCAGGTTGATCTCGGTCGGACTGCCCGCCCCCTCGCAGACCACCACGTCGTAGCGAGCCCGCAGATCGGCGAGGGAGTCCAGCACCGCGGCGAACAGGCGGGGCTTGAGGTCGTGGTAGTTCAGCGCCGAGACTTCGGCGACCGGGCGGCCGAGCAGCACCACCTGGCTGCTCATCGCGCCGCCGGGCTTGAGGAGCACGGGGTTCATCGCGGCCTCGGGGGCGATGCCGGCAGCCGCGGCCTGCATGGCCTGCGCGCGGCCGATCTCCGCGCCGTCGGCGGTCACCATGGAGTTGAGCGACATGTTCTGCGCCTTGAACGGCGCCACCTTGACCCCTTCGCGCGCGAGGCGACGGCAGAGCCCGGCGACGAGGACGCTCTTGCCGGCGTCGGAGGTGGTTCCGGCGACAAGCAGCGCACCGTTCACGGGAGTTCCTTCGGTTGCCGGGGGCGGGTGTGGGGGTGGGTGCGGATGTGTCTGCGCGGCGTACCCGGGATGCCAAGCCCTGCGGCGGCCACCGCGGCGGCGGCCGCGGCCAGGCACACGGCGGCGGAGAGCCGGTTCGCGCGCGCGATGTCGGCGGGCACGGGCGGGCGACCGTCGCCCAGCGCGGGACGGTCCTCGGTGCGGCCCGCGTAGACGTTGCGGCCGCCCAGCCGTACGCCGAGCGCACCCGCCGCGGACGCCTCGCAGCGCCCGGAGTTCGGGCTCGGGTGGGCGCCGCCGTCGCGGCGGAGCACGCGCCACGTCTCGCGCGGGGATCCGCCGGTCAGAGGCGCGGCGGCGACGGTGAGGAGGCCGGTGACGCGGGCCGGGAGCCAGTTCGCGACGTCGTCCAGGCGGGCGGACGCCCAGCCGAAATTGGTGTGCCGGGGCGTGCGGTGGCCGACCATCGCGTCGAGGGTGTTGACCGCGCGGTACGCCAGCAGTCCCGGGAGGCCCGCGACGGCACCCCAGAACAGTGGTGCCACGACGGCGTCGGAGGTGTTCTCGGCGACCGACTCGACCACGGCCCGCGCTATGCCGGTCTCGTCGAGGCAGGACGGGTCGCGGCCGACGAGGTAGGGCAGGCGCTCGCGGGCGGCCTCCAGGTCCCCGGCTGTGAGCGGTCCGGCGATGGCACGCGCCTCGCGGCGCAGGGTGGTTCCGCCGAGGACGGCCCAGGTCGCGGCGGCGGTGACGGCGATGCGGGCGACGGGGTGCCGGCGGGTCAGCCGGTCGGCGGCGATGCCGAGCGCGGCGGTGGCGCCGACACAGGCGGCGGCGTACGCGGCGCCGCGGGGACGGGAGTCCGCGTACATGCGCCGTTCCAGTGCCCCGGCGACGGTGCCGAAGGCGGCGACGGGGTGCGCGCGCCGGGGGTCGCCGACGAGTGCGTCGAGGGCCACGCCGAGCGCCACGCCGACGGCGGATATGCGCGGTGCGGAGCCGCGCGGTGCAGGGACGCGCGGCGAACGGCCCCGCGGCGAACGACTGCGCGGCGCGGAGGGTCTGAGTCGGTCGGTGGCTGTCATCCCTGGTGTCCCGTGTGCACCTGCGGCTCCTGTGCTCCTGTGCTCCTGGTTTCGGGTCTCTCGGGTCCTGGTCTCGCGGCCCCGGGTTTTCGCGGCCTGGCCTCGCGGTCCTGGGTCCTGGGCCCCGAGGGGTGTGCAGACGTCGGCGACGATGCGCGCTACGAGGTCAGCAGATGGACCACCGCGACGAGACCGACCACGACGATGACGCCGCGCAGAACTGTCGGCGACAGCTTGCGGCCGACCGTGGCGCCGAGTTGGCCGCCGATGATCGAGCCGACCGCGATGAGTGCCACGACCTGCCAGGCGACGTCCGCGACGAACATGAAGATGATCGCGGAGACGCCGTTCACGAGCATGGCAAGAACGTTCTTGACCCCGTTGATGCGCTGCATGTCCTCGTGCAGGAACACGCCCATGAGGCCGAGCAGCAGGACACCTTGCGCGGCGCCGAAGTAGCCGCCGTAGATACCGGTCGCGTACACCGCGGCGATGAGGATCGGCCCTCCGTGCGCCGGCCGCGCCTCCCCTTGGCGCTCCTTGAGACGGCGGGCCAGCGTGGGCTGCGCGACGACCAGGACGAGTGCGGCGATGATCAGCGCCGGCACGATCGCCTTGAATGCACCCTCGGGGAGCGTCAGCAGGAGTATTGCGCCGGTGATGCCGCCGAGTACGGACGCGGTTCCGAGTCGGATCAAACGGCTTCGCTGCCCGCGCAGTTCGCGCCGGTATCCGATCGCCCCGCTGAGCGATCCCGGTACGAGACCGATCGTGTTCGACACGTTGGCGGTCACCGGCGGATAGCCGACCGCGAGCAGAACCGGGAACGTGATGAGCGTTCCGGACCCGACGACCGCGTTGATTCCGCCTGCTCCAATGCCCGCCGCGAAAACGGCGAGCTGCTCCAGCCAGGTCATGTGCGTGGTCCTTAGACGTCCCGTCGGATTCAAGATCCGTACAAGCGTTCCCCGTGGAGGAACCCTAACGGTCGCCCGGATCGGGGCCGACCGTACTCCCCTTCCGGGCAGTACGGGGGCAGGGGCAGTACGGGGCAGGGCAGACGGCGGCGCGGTCCTGCGGTGCCGCTGTGCCGGAGTGCCGTGCTGGGGGTACGTGCTGAGCGTGCGTGCCGACGGTGCCGTGCTGGAGTGAGTCGCGGTGCGGTGCGGAGCGCACGATACAGCGCAGGCCCCGCCGACATCTGCCTGTACGCCTGGAAAGCGGCGTATGTACAGATGATCGGCGGGGCCTGCGGTGGCAGACGGTGGGTCTCAGCCCAGCGGGCCGTTGTCCCGCGGCTGCCGGCGTCCCGGGGACGCCGGGCGCTCGATGCGCGGCGGGTCCACGCGCGTACCCGGTCCGGAGGGACGGCGCCGGCCGACCTCGGGTCCGGGCAGGCTCGACGGGCCCAGGTCCTCGGCGGGGTCCGGGTCCGCGGGGACGGTGCCGGCCGGGGGCGACTGCGCCGGGATCCCACGGGCGGGCCCGGGCACGGTGGTCGAGATGTCGGACGGCGTCTCGGCCGGGTCCTTGGCCCCGCGCGGGAACGCGGCCGGTTCGTCGCCCGAGGCGGCCGCGGGTGCGGGACCGGGCAGAGCGGCCGCGCCGCCGACCGGGGGTACTCCGGTGAGGTTGCCGAACGCGCCGCCCAGCCCCTCCAGCGCGCGTCCGATCTCACTGGGCACGATCCACAGCTTGTTCGCGTCGCCCTGCGCGAGCTTCGGCAGCATCTGCAGGTACTGGTACGCGATGAGCTTCTGGTCGGCGTCGCCGTCGTGGATCGCGCGGAACACCGTCTCGATGGCCTTGGCCTCACCTTCGGCGCGGAGCGCGGCGGCCGTACGGTCACCCTCCGCCCGCAGGACCGCGGCCTCCTTCTCGCCCTCGGCGATGAGCACCTGGGAGCGCTGCGTGCCCTCCGCGGTCAGGATCGCCGCGCGGCGGTCGCGCTCGGCGCGCATCTGCTTCTCCATCGACTCCTGGATGGAGGGCGGCGGTTCGATCGCCTTGAGCTCGACGCGGTTGACGCGGATGCCCCAGCGCCCGGTCGCCTCGTCCAGCACGCCGCGCAGGCCCGCGTTGACCTCCTCGCGGGAAGTCAGCGTCTGCTCCAGGTCCATGCCGCCGATGATGTTGCGGAGCGTGGTGATCGTGAGCTGCTCGATCGCCTGGATGTAGTTGGCGATTTCGTACGTCGCGGCGCGCGGGTCCGTCACCTGGAAGTAGATGACCGTGTCGATCTGGACGACAAGGTTGTCCTCGGTGATGACCGGCTGCGGCGGGAACGGCACGACCTGCTCGCGCAGATCGATCATCTGGCGTACGCGGTCGATGAACGGCACGAGGATGTTCAGCCCCGCGTGCAGGGTCCTCGTGTAGCGCCCGAACCGCTCGACGATCGCCGCGCTCGCCTGGGGGATGACCTTGACCGTCCTGACGAGGGCCACGATCACCAGCAGGACGAGAACGATGACGACGATGACGACGGCCACGGCCCCTCCCCGATTCCGTTGGGTTGATGAGTCGACCTTACGGGGTGCCCGGGCCCCTGTGTCGCTGTAACACGGCGATCCTTGCCCCGTAAGGGAATTGACGGACCGTCATGTCGGCATCGTGCCTGCTCGCACGGTATGCGCACGGGCGTTCAAGTCGGTGGTCGCGCCGTCGGTTGTGTCGGCATGTCGTCAGATCACCACCGCGGTCGCGCCGTCGATCTCGGCGACGTCGACCTTCTCGCCGGGCTCGAACACACGTGTGGTGTCCATGGATCGCGCCGACCACACCTCGCCGGCGAGCTTTATGCGGCCGCCGTTCTCGTCGACGCGTTCGAGGACGACGGCGGTGCGGCCGCGCAGCGCGTCGATTCCGGTGCGCGTACGAGGGCCGCTTTGCAACTGCCTTATGGCGATGGGGCGTACGAAGACGAGCAGGGCGATCGAGACGACCGAGAAAACCACGCACTGACCGATCAGGCCGAGGCCGAGCGCGGCCGCGATCGAGGCGGCGAGCGCGCCGATCGCGAACATGCCGAACTCGACGACGGACGTTATGACACCGATGATGCCGAGCCCGCCGAGGGCTATGAGCCACCACATCCATGCGTCCACGAAGCCATGGTAGGGCGGGGAATCGGCGCGGAGGAGTGGTTGGGAGGGTGAAGATCAGACGAACTCGCCCGCCCATTCGAAACGATGGGCCCCGAGCGGGTCGGGCGCACGGAACGGGACCAAGGACAGGGAACGGAGCCGAGCGGACGGAACGGGCCGGAGCGCACTGGAGGGGGTCAAGCACATGGAACGGGGTCAAGTACGCGGAACGAGGCCAAGTACATGGAAGAAGCCCGAGCGCACGGAACGGGCCCGGAGGCCAAGAGCCTCCGGGCCCGCGCGTGTTCGTCGGATCAGGCGTTCAGCGGCAGACCCTGCGCCGACCAGCGCGCGTCCCGCTGCTTGACCACCAGCGGCAGCCCGAAGCACAGCGACAGGTTCCGCGACGTCAGCGTCTCCTCGATCGGCCCGGCCGCAAGAACCTTGCCCTGACGCAGCATCAGCACGTGGGTGAATCCCGACGGGATCTCCTCCACGTGGTGGCTCACCATCACCATCGCCGGCGCGATCGGGTCCGCGGCCAGGCGTCCCAGCCGCCGCACCAGGTCCTCGCGCCCGCCCAGATCCAGACCCGCCGCCGGCTCGTCGAGCAGCAGCAGCTCCGGGTCGGTCATCAGCGCGCGGGCGATCTGCACGCGCTTGCGCTCGCCCTCGGACAGCGTGCCGAACCTGCGCTCCACGAACGCCGACATGCCCAACTGGTCGAGCAGAAAGAGCGCGCGGTCCTCGTCGCTCTCCTCGTACCGCTCGCGCCACGTCGCGGTCATGCCGTACGCCGCGGTGAGCACGATGTCGAGCACCTTCTCGCGCCGCGGCAGCCGGTCGGCCAGCGACGCCGAGGCCATGCCCACGCGCGGGCGCAGCTCGAACACGTCGACCGATCCCAGCTTCTCGCCGAGGACCGCGGCCGTGCCCGAGGTCGGAAACAGGTAGGTGGAGGCGATCTGCAGCAGTGTCGTCTTGCCGGCGCCGTTGGGGCCGACGACGACCCAGCGCTCGCCTTCGGCGACGGACCAGGTGATCTGCTCCACCAGAGGGCCGCCGCCCCGGACCACCGAAACGTCAACCAGTTCAAGGACGTCGCTCATACCGCACCTCGCAGGAGCTCGGCGCCGCCGTGGCGCAACGCACCCTTCATCTTGATTCGCTCGCTCCGCTCGCTCATTTGCCGGTACCAGCTCCCCATTGCGTGCAGCCCCGCGGTCGACTCACCCACTCGTGGAGAAACCTACGACACCACGACGGTTTAGTCTCAACCGCATGCTTGATGTTCCGCGCTCCGGCGTCCTCGTCGCCTGGGGCAACGCCCTGCTCTCGGGGCTCGTGGCGCCCGACGACGCCGTGACCCGGATCACCCACGGGGACGAGCCGCACCGCGTGGCGGGCCTCCCGGGCGAGGACCGCGAGGTGGGTCTGACCCTCGCCCTCGGCCGACTGCGCTCGCTGGGGGTGACCGGGCTGCGCCTCGCGCTACCGGCGCCCGGCGACCCGCTCGGACTGCCCGGTCCGCCCGCGTTCAACGACGCCGCGCTGGAGGCGGGCGAGGCCGTCGTCACGGTCGGGGCGAACGGCGACGGCGGGCGCCGGCTCGGGCTGGTGCCCGAGGGCCTCGTGTACGGCCCGGAGGGCGATCAGGCGACGCGTGTGGTGTGGCGGGTGTACGAGGCCGCCGACCGGCCGCCGTCGGGCCCGTTCCTGGCCGAGGCGGACCGCGAACTGGCCACGGCACTCAAGGACGCCACGGCCGAGCTGATGAAGCTCGACGTCGGGGGGACCGGAGCGCGCGCGGGCGCGGTTGCGGCCGTACTCCGCGACCGGGGCTCGGACGCGGACTCCCCGCTGGCGCCCGGCTGTCCGCCGCGCGCCGTGCGGGTCCTGGAGCAGGCGCGCCGGGTGGCGACGATCCTGGAGATCGCGGCGCAGGACCACGGCGCGGCGGTCAACGCGTACGAGATGAGTGCCCGCGCGGCCACCCTCGCTCCGCTGGAACGCGCCTGCCGCAGGGCGCTGGTGGCGGCCTTCGGTGCGGCGCTGGAGCCATCCGCGGCGGAATGAATCCGCGCGCGGGTGCGGACTGCTTCACGCCCGGTGCTGTCTGGCTCGCGCGGGTGCTGTCTGGCTCGCGCGGGCGCACAACACCGCGCGGGTGCTGGTGCTGACTGCCGTGCGCCGACCGGGCTACCGCCCCTTGCGGCCGCCGACCTTGGGGTCGAGGCGGCGCAGCAGCATCATCGCGACCGTCGCGTAGACGACGATCTGGCCGCCGAGTATGGCGATGTTCGTGTACCAGACGCGCGGTTCGGACTTCCACAATGGGTCGGGTTTGTCGCCCTTGTCCGGCATCTGCACCAGGACGTCGACACTGCCCGCGGCCGCCGAGAACGCCCAGCGGGCCGGCGCGATCCACGAGATCTGCTCGATGACGAGCGCGCCGGTCAGCGGGAACAGCGCGCCGCACAGCACGACCTGGACGATCGCGATCACGACCAGCAGCGGCATGGTGAGTTCCGGTGTCGACACCAGTGCCGAGATGACCAGGCCAAGCGCCATCGCGGCGACCGCCGACAACACGACCGCGATGCCGACTTCGACGATCGTCGGGCTGATCACGACCCCCTTGTCCGGGAGGTCGTAGCCGATGACCGCGACTGCTGTCAGCGCGACGCCCTGGAGTGTCGCGATGAGGCCCAGCACCAGCAGTTTCGAGCACAGGTACGCCGACACCGACAACCCGGCGCTGCGTTCCCGCTGGTAGATCGCGCGTTCCTTGATCAGTTCGTTGACCGCGGTCGCGGAGCCCATCAGGCCGCTGATGACGAAGAGGACGAGGAGTTTGGTCAGGATGTCCTGGTTCTGTCCGGGCTCGCCGACGAACTTGCCCGGGATAGCCCGGCAGAGCGCGCCCAGGAGGACCGGCGCGGCCAGGAGGAGTGCCAGGTACTTCTTGTCGGACGCGATGACCGACAGGTAGCGCCGCGACAGCGTCGCGAGCTGCGATCCCCAGCTCTGCGGTTTGGGCGGCTTGACCTGCGGCCGTTCGGCCTGCGGCTGCGGCGCGGCGGCGGGCGCGAGGCCGGACTCGACGTAGCGCGCGTGCGGCTCGGAGGCGCGGAACCGCTGGGCGAGCGTCGTCCCGTCCTCGCGGTTGAGCATCTTGAACGCGTCGCGCCAGTTCTCCTTGCCGAAGTACGCCAGCGCCTCGCCGGGAGGGCCGTAGTACGCGACGTACCCGCCGGTCACGAGCACCAGCAGGCGGTCGCACACCTCGGCGCTGTCGAGGTCGTGCAGCACGGTGATGACGGTGCGGCCGTCGTCGGCGAGGTTGCGCAGGTTGTCCATCAGGTCGCCGGCCGAGCCGACGTCGAGGCCCGAGGTGGGCTCGTCCAGGTAGAGCAGCGACGGCTTGGTCAGCAGCTCGACCGCGACGCTGACGCGCTTGCGCTGGCCGCCGGACAGTTTGTGGATGGGCAGTTCGGCGCGCTCGGTCAGTCCGAGGTCGGCGATGACCTCCTCGACGCGGCGGGCACGCTCGGACTTCTCGGTGTCCTCGGGGAAGCGCAGGCGAGCTGCGTAACGCAGGGCCTGACGTACCGTCAGCTGCTTGTGCAGGATGTCGTCCTGCGGCACTAGGCCGATGCGCTGCCGCAGTTCGGCGAACTGGGCGAACATGTCACGGCCGTCGTACAGGACGTTCCCGCGGCTCACCGGCAGCGAGCCGGTCAGCGCCTTGAGCAGCGTCGACTTGCCCGCACCGGACGTGCCGACGACCGCGAGCAGCGTGCGCTCGCCGATCGGGAACGACACGTCGTGCAGCAGCGTCTTGTCGCCGGCCTTCACCTCAAGGCCGTTGATGTGGAGCGAGACCTCGCCGGTGTCGATGAACTCGCGGAGTTCGTTGCCGTCGAGGCGGAAGGTCGCGTGGCCGATGCCGACTATGTCGTTCGGGCCGAGGATCTGGCGCTCGACCGGCACACCGTTGACGTACGTGCCGTTGTGGCTGCCGAGGTCGGCGATCTCGTGCCGGCCGCCGGGCGTGGTGCGCAGCTCGGCGTGGTGGCGCGAGACCATGAGGTCGGTCAGGACCAGGTCGTTGTCGAGCGCGCGGCCGATGCGCAGCGTCCGGACCGGGATCTGCATGACGACGCTGGGACGCCGGTCGACGCTCGGACGCGGGTCGGCCATCGGGCCGGGCACGATGTTGGCCCACGGCGGCGGACCGCCGGCGCCGGGCGGGGGCGGAGGAGGCGGGGCGACCGGGGTGCCGGCGGAGCCTTGGGCGGGGCCGCGGGCGCCATGACCGGGCTGGCCCGGCCGGCCGGGACCTGAGCCTGCGCGGGCGGGGCCGCCGGGTGCGGGGCCGGGACCTCCGTGGCCGGGCTGGGGGATGGACTGCGGGCCGGGCTGCGGGACGGGCGGCTGCGGCGGGGCGTACGGCTGCTGCGACTGCGAGGCCGCGGGCACCAGTTCGGTCGCCTCGACGACGGGGGTCAGACGTAGGCGGCCGCCGTCGTCGGGGTCACCGAGGACCACCTCGATGCCGCCGCCCACGACGACGCGGTTGACGCGCTGCCCGCGCACGTACGTGCCGTTCACGCTGCCGGTGTCGACGAGTTCCCAGCCGTCGGCGGCGACGCGGAGCACGGCGTGGCGCCGCGAGACGCGGCGGTCGTCGACGACGACATTGCACGACTGCGGGTCACGGCCGACGATGTAGTCGCGCCCGGGATCGAGCACGACAGGTTGCCCGGCGTCCGTGCTCGCCGTCAGCTGCGGCACGACCGGGTCTTCGGATGCATACCTGCCCCCCATGTCCAGCGAGTTTAGGGACCAACGGGCCCCCGCGGCACCTGTTCGGCGAGGCTTCCACTCGGATCGGCGTACACATGCGGGGTTCCCGGGGGTGACGTGCCGGACAAAATCACCTGCACGAGTGGTCGAGCGGCTGGGCAGATCCACGTGATCATGGGCGACCGGGATGAATCGGCCAACCGTAATTCCGGCCCTGGAACGGGTCTTGGCCCGTGCTTCGCGCGGTCGCTGTGTCGAAGGACACGACGCACTGTGTTGTTCGGGCAGTTGAGTGGGACCGGCGGACGGCAAGTCGGTTGGACGGAAGGCCCCGACCGGAAGCCGGACGAGGGAGCCCGTTGCGACGACGCCCCGTACGAGGACGCGACAGAGACGGCAGGACCGACCCGACGCGGAACGCGAACCCATGCGCCACCCGACGACGCCACCCGACGACGCCACCCGACGACGCCACCCGACGACGCCACCCGACGACGCCACCCGACGACGCCACCCGACGACGCCACCCGACGACGCC
>NZ_JBEZFP010000123.1:0-2148 GCF_040649515.1 Streptodolium elevatio | reverse complement strand
CACCCGACGACAGAGAGCGGGTATTGGCCCGGTTGGTTGCGACGGGGAGCCGAACGGGGGTGATTTGGCATGTCGTTGCGCCGGCTCCGGTTTGCAGCCTGCGGTCCCTCGCGGCGTCGCGCAACCGCGTAACAGGCGATCAACCGTGTCGGTGATTCCGTTGACGTGCGTCGCGCGGGGGTCCGATAGTCATTGATGTCCGAGGGGGGCTGGTTACGGATCGTGCCCCCGTCGATTTCTTCCGCAGGGAGCGGGCGTGTCCTGGACCAACCCTCCGCAGCGGCCTGGCCCTCCTGGCGCCGGGCCGCCCGGACCGGCGGGCCGATCTCCCGCGGGGCCGCCGCCGTCGCAGCCGCCTGGTGATGCCCGGACGGGGTCCGCCGCCGGCCTGTTCGGCGGCGTGGAGGCGTGGCTGCACGCGTTCCTCGCGGTGTTTGCCGCCTTCGCGGCGATGGCCGTCACGGCCTGGCTCGCGCTGTGGCTGTTGGGCGCCGGCGACCTCGGCGGCGGCACGATGCCCGCGCTGGTGGCTGCGACCATCGCGCTCGCCGTCGGCGGCAAGGTGGACTTGAAGGGCGCGGAGTCGGCGGGCAGCGACGGGATCCTCGGCGATCTGATCGGCGACGTGTCCCTGGCCGAGGGCAGCGGCGACGTCGACATACTCATGTTCGGCGTCGGCCTTGTCGGCGCGCTCGTGCTCGGCTGGCTGTTCCTGCGCCCATTGCGCTATCGACTGGTCATCGGCTTCGACGAACTCCTCGCCCACATGGCGCGGATCGCCGTCTTCACGGCCGCCGCGCTGGGCGCCTGCGTCGCGCTCGGCAGCGACTCGCTGCCCATCGGGGACGCCATCCCGCAGGCCGAAGCCGCCGAACTCATGGGCATCTTCAACCTGGGCGCGGCCGCCGAGTTCACCACGGACGCCGCGACCACCATCGGGTTCGGCCTGGGATGGATGCTGCTGGCCATGGCCGTCGCGCTCGGGGTGTCCGCGCGCGGGCCGCTGCCGCGGATGTGGCTGCGCTATCGCGACGTTCTGCGTCCGCCGATCGCGGGCGTGATGGCGGTGTTCCTCGGTGCGGTCGTGCTTGGCCTGCTCGGCGCGCCGTTCGTGGCCGCCGAGGCCCCTGGGCCGAAGCGCATGATCGGCGGCATGCTGCTCGCCCTGCCCAATGTCATGTGGCTGCTGGTCACGCTGGGCATGGGCGTCGAGTGGAAGTCCTCCGGCGGCGGCGACTTCAGCTTCGGCCTGCCCGGCCCGCTGGGCGAACTGCTCAACCAGTCGGGCAGCCAGGGGCTGCCCATCACGGTCGGACGCCTCGCAGAACTCGACAGCCGCGCATGGTGGATTCCGGTGGTCTCCGGAATCCTGCTCCTCTTCGGCGGCACGGTGATGGCCCTGCGGGCGCCCGCGCGGGTGAAGCTCTACCAGCACGCGTGGCGGTTCGCCGTCGCCTTCGCGGTCACCGCGGTGATCGCGGCGGCCATCGCGCAGATCCACGTCAAGGCGGCGGTCGAGATCCTCGGCGACACGATGTCGCAGGGCGGTGAGGTCTCGTTGCACCCCGACTACGTGCAGACCGCCGGTTTCGGGGCGCTGTGGGGTGCGTGCGCGGGGCTGCTCGGCGGTGCGCTCGCGGCGTGGATCCGAGCGGTACGGGAGAGCCGCGGTCCCGCCGCCGCGGGACCCCGGCAGACGGCTGGGCCCGGGTACGCGGGGCACCCGCAGGGGTACGCCGGGCCGGGCCCGCAGCAGGGTGGCGGGGTGGGTGGACCGCCTGGGTATCGGGCGCCGGGTCATGCGGGGCCTGGGTATCAGGCGCCCGGTCATCAGACGCCGGGGTACCAGGCGCCGCCTGGGTATCAGGCACCGCCTGGTTCGCAGCGGCCGGGGGGTGGGCCGCAGGGGGGTCAGCCGCCGGGGTACACGCCGCCTGGGTATACGCCGCCGGGGGCTGGTGGGGGGCGGTAGTGCTGGGGCGGGGTCTGGATCTTGGGACGGGTTCTGCTCTTGGTTTAGGTGGATTCGGCCCTTGGTCAGGCGGATTCGGCCCTTGGTCGGGGTGGGCGCTTTTGTTTGAGTGCGGCCGTAGCACCCATTTTCGTGACTGCGCTCGTTCCTCGCTCCGTCACGAAAATGTGCACTCC
>NZ_JBEZFP010000122.1:0-29015 GCF_040649515.1 Streptodolium elevatio | reverse complement strand
GGCCGCGGCAAGGCGCAGGCGGACACGCTGCGCAAGGCCAAGACCGACACCGTCGCGCGGCGCCTCGTTGGGGACCGCGAGGAGCGCGTGCCCGGGTCGGTTGTCGTCCGGTCCGTCGGTGCCGTGTCGGTGGGTGCGTCCACCAGGTTCGCGGCTACAGCTCATACGCCCTGCCGGGTGGGTTCCGCCGAGCCGGCCGGCTCGGACGCGTCCTGCGCCCCGGCGTCCGCGCCCCGGTTGCCGCGCAGCGTCACGACGGCGAGCAGGGCGCCCGCGACGGCGATGCCCGCCGCCCCGAGAAACGCCGCGGAGAACCCGTCGGTCAGCGCGGCCGCGTTGCCCAGCTCGTCCGCACCCTGCGAGGTGGCCAGTGCGGTCATCGCCGCGAGGCCGAGTGCCGAACCGACCTGGTAGCTCGTGTTGACGATGCCGGATGCCAGGCCGCCTTCCTCCGGCCGGGCGCTCGACAGGGCGGTGCCCAGCGACGGGATGAACGCGAGCGACATACCGGTCGCGGCGACCAGCGACGCGGGCAGGACGTCGACCCAGAACGAGCCGTCGGCGCGCACGAACGACAGCCACAACATGCCTGCCGCCAGCAGCGCGAGACCGGAGACGACCAGCGGCTTCGGTCCGAAGCGGGCGATCAGGCGCGGCGCGACGGTGATCATCATGACCATGATCGCGACGGTCATCGGGAGCAGCGCCGACCCGCTGGCGAAGGCGCCGAGGCCGAGCACCTGCTGCAGGTACAGGTTCAGGAAGAACCACATCGGGATCCAGGCCGCGGCCATGAGGAACTGCGCGACGTTCGCCCCCGCGAGGTTCGGGGCCTTCCAGATGCCCAGGCGCATCAGCGGCTCGCGGCGTCGGGCCTGGATCGCCACGAACAGTCCGACCAGCAGCAGGCCCGCGGCCAGCACGAGCAGGGTCTCGGCCGAGCCCCAGCCCACCTCGGGCGCACGGACGATGGCGAACACGGTGGTGCCGAGTCCGGCGGTGACGGTGGCGGCACCCAGCCAGTCGACCGAGCCGGGCCGTGCGGGGGTCGCGGGCATCAGGCGCGGGGTGGCGACGAGAGCGATCACCGCGACCGGGATGTTGATGTAGAAGACCCACGGCCAGCTGGCGTATTCGGTGATAACACCGCCGAGGAAGACGCCTGCCGTGCCACCTGCGGGGGCGGCGGCGCCGTACAGCGCGAAGGCCTTGGTCAGCTCCTTCGGGTTCCCGCCGAACAGCATCATCAGGAGGGTGAGTGCGGAAGGCGCTATGAGTGCGGCGCCCACGCCCTGCACGGCGCGTCCGGTCAGCTCGACCCACACCTCGTCGGCGAGGCCCGCGGCCAGCGAGCCGGCGGCGAGCACCAGCCACCCGGCGCTGAACAGGCGCTTCGCACCGAACAGGTCGGAGAGCCGGCCGCCGAGGAGGAGCAGGCCGCCGAAGGCGACGACGTACGCGTTGAAGACCCAGGACAGGTTCTCCTGGGAGAACCCGAGGTCCGACTGCATCTCTGGAAGGGCCACGCCGATGATCGACGTGTCCATGATGACCATGAACTGCGCGGCGGCGATCAGCGCCAGCGCCTTCCAGCGCCGGGGGTTCGGCGCCGTCTGACTCGGGGACATCGTCTTCTCCTCTTCTCGCGGGCCCTCTCCGGGGCCGTGCTCCCGGGGCCCCGGTCTCGGGGCCCCGGGCTTCCCGCATGCCGCCGGGGGCGGTGCGCCGCGGGTGCGGAGCCCCTCGGCACGACCGGAAACATACCCTAGGGGGGTAGGGTATGCAATGAGGCAACCGCGCCTGACCGCTCTTCCGCCCGCCGCCCGCGTGCCGCACCATGACGACCGGGCGCTCCCGCGCCTGACGAAACGTCAGCAATTCAGGAGGACGAACATGCTGGTCATCAGCGGTTTCCTGACCTTCCGCCCGGAGGACCGCGAGGAGATCATCGAGGGCCTCGTCGCGGTCTCAGAGCTCAGCCGCAAGGACCCGGGCTGCGTCGAGTACTGGTGGGCCGAGGAACTGGAGCGTCCCAACACGTTCCGCTTCTTCGAGGCGTGGGAGACGCCGGAGCAGTTCGAGGCGCACCGGGGGATGCCTTACGAGGAGGCGTTCAACGAGCGCTACCTGCCGAAAATCATCGGCGCCGACGCCAACGTGTACTCCGTCACCGAGCGGAAGTCGGCCATGGGCATGTAGGAGAGGGTGTGCGGCGCCGACTCCTGACCGCGCCCGCGTACCGGACGGCTCCCGACCAGGGCCCGGCCAGTACGCGGGCGCTCCCCTTGTCGGGCCGGGTCGGCGCCGTACTGGGGATAGCCCCCCGCCCCAAGACGGGGGGTGGCTCCAGTGCACAGAAACCTGTGCACAAAATACTGTGCACTCATGCCCGAAAGCCCCGAACACCCCGGCGAACACCCCGGCGGTCAGCCCCCTGACCGGTCGTCCGCCCAGGCCGCCGACCGGCCCGACGTCCCCGAGCCACCCCGCCCCCGTGAAGTCGGCGACCTGGAAGCGCTCAAGACGCTGGCACACCCCCGTCGCGGGCGCATCATGCGGCACCTCACCGCCCACGGCCCCGCGACATCCGCCGGACTCGGCCGCGCGCTCGGCCTCAACACCGGCGCCACCAGCTACCACCTGCGCGAACTCGCCCGGCACGGCTTCGTCGAGGAGATTGCCCCACCCGACGCGCACGGCCGCGAACGCTGGTGGCGCGCGGTCCGCGCCGACCTGCGCTTCCCTCCCCGCAGCCGCCAGACCCCGGAGATGCGCACCGCCGTCGACGAGATGAACCGGCTTGCGTTCACCTCCGACATCGAGGCCTTCATGCGCTTCCAACACGCGACCGAACCCGGGGACCCCTGGGCGGACGCGGCTCCCTACTCGCGCGGCACCATCCACGTGACGCCCGATGAACTCGCCGCGTTTTTCGAGGAGTTCATCGCCCTGATCAATCGCTACAAGCGGGCCGGCGACGCGCTGCCGCCCGACGCGCGCACCGTCCAGACGCGCTTCCTCGCCTTCCCCGCCGACCCTCCGGGAGCGGAATCATGATGATCGGCCTCGCCTGGTCGACCCTGCGCGCCCGCAAGGGCGGCTTCATCGGCGCCTTCACCGCCCTGCTGTGCGCGGCCGCGCTGGTCACCGCTTGTGGCGTCCTGCTGGAGACGGGCCTGCGCGGCGACATACCGACCGAGCGGTACGCGGACTCCCCCGTCGTCGTCACCGCCGACCAGAACCTCCACTGGACCAAGCACAAGAAGGGGAAGGAGAAGGTCAAGTCCAAACCGCTCACCGAGCGCGCCTGGCTCGCCGCCGACACCGCGGACCGCCTGGCCGGCGTCCCGGGGATCGCCGCCGTCGTCCCCGAAGTCACGTTCCCCGCAACCGTCTTCGCTGCCGACGGAAGTCCCCTCGAAGGTCCGGACGGCGGCCCGTCCTGGGGCCACGGCTGGGAGTCCGCCCGGCTCACCCCGTTCACGCTGCGCGCCGGAACCGCCCCCGCGGCCGACGGCGACGTCGTCCTGGACGCCGACCTGGCGGAGCGCGCCGGGGCGGTGGTCGGCTCGCGGTTCACCGTGCAGTCCACCGGAGCGCCCGCGACGTACCGGGTCAGCGGCATCGCCGCACCCGACGGCCGCGACGGACTCCCCCATCAGTCCGCGCTCTTCTTCTCGTCCGCCGAGGCAACGCGCCTTGCGGCGCATCCGGGACAGGTCGCCGTACTCGGCATCCTGACCGCGCCGGGCGCCGACGTCGGGCAGCTCAAGAAGGACCTGAAGGCGGCACTGGCCGGCACGACCGCCCAGGTCCGCGGCGGCGACGCACGCGGCCCGGTCGAGTTCATCGACGCGTCCAAGGCCCGCGTCACGCTGATCAGCCTGGGCGGCGCCCTCGGCGGTACGTCCCTGCTCGTCGCCGTGCTCGTCGTCTCCGGCACCTTCGTGCTGTCCCTCCAGCAGCGCCGTCGCGAGATCGCCCTGCTCCGGGCGGTCGGCGCCACCCCGAAGCAGATCCGCCGCATGGTCGGCCTGGAAGCGGTGTTCGTCGGAGTCGTCGCGGGCGCGCTCGGGGCGTTCGCGGGACTCGGCCTGTCGCGTTGGCTGCACGACCGCTTCGTGGCGGCCGGCGCCATGCCCAGGACACTGGAGACCGCGGTCAGCCCGTTCCCGATGATCGCGGCCGTGCTCACCACGGTGCTCGCCGCGTGGGCGGCCGCGCGCATCTCGGCCCGGCGCCCCGCGCGGATCCGCCCGACCGAGGCCCTCGCCGACGCCGCCATCGAGAGCGAGCGCCTCGGCGCCGTACGCGTCACTCTCGGCCTGCTACTCGCCGCCGGGTATGTCGTCCTCCTCCTGGTGCTGCGCAACCTGCACACCGACGCGGCCGCAACTCCGGTGACGTTCCTGTCCGTCGTGATGGCAGCCGTCTCCGTCTCGCTGCTCGGCCCCCTGCTGGCCCGCGGCGCGACCGCCGTCCTCTCCGCCCCGCTGCGCCTGCTCTCCCCGGTCGGCGGCCGGCTCGCGGCGAGCAACAACCGGGCACGCCTCCAGCGCGTGGCCGCGGTGGTGACCCCGTTGACCCTCGCCATAGCCATGACCTGCACGATCCTGTTCGTGCAGACGACCACGTCGCATGCCGCCGAGGAGCAGGTGGCGGCGGGCACCGCCAACGCCGACTACGTCCTGGCCTCGCGGGGACCCGGGGTGCCGCACGCCGCGGTCGAGGCGGTACGCACGGTCCCGGGCGTCACCGGCGCAACTGAGTTGGTGCGTACGGTGGTTCGCGCCGGCCAGGACAAGTTTCCGGCCCAGGGCGTCACTCCCGAAGGCGTCGACCGGGTTCTCGACCTGGAGACAACCGAGGGCAGTCTCGCGAACATGCGCGACGACACCGTGGCGGTCAGCGCACAAGCCGCACGCACCAAGGGAGTCGGCGTCGGCGACACACTGGAGGTCACCCTCGGCGACGGAGTCGAGATCCGGCCGCGCGTCGTCGCGGTGTACGAACGCGGGCTCGGCTTCGGCGATCTGACCCTGCCGCACTCCGTGGTCGCCGCGCACGTGGACAACCCGCTGGCGGCACAGGTCCTGATCAGTACCGAAACCCCCGGCACCCCCAGCGCCCGCGACACCCGCGGCGCCCTCGACGCCGCCGCCGCGGCCTTCCCCGGCGTACGCGTCCTCGACCGCGACCAGGTCGAAGCCGCCCGTCGGACCCAGCAGGGCACGCAGACGCAGGTCAACTACGTCGCAATGGGCCTGATCATCGCGTTCACCGCGATCGCGATCGTCAACACGCTGATGATGGCCACCTCGGCGCGTGCCCGCGAGTTCGCGCTCATGCGCCTGGTCGGCATGACGCGCCGTCAGATCCTCCGGATGCTGCGGTGGGAGACGCTGACGATGGTGCTGTTCGCGACGGTGCTCGGCACGGCGATCGGCTGGGCGACGCTCAGTGCGTATGCGACAGGCATGACCGGCACCGGGACGCCGTACGCCCCGCCGCTGACCTACCTGGCAATCGTCGCGGCCGCCGCCGTCCTCGCGTTCGCGGCGACCTCCCTGCCGGCCCGGCTCGCCCTGCGCACCCGTCCGGTCGACGCGATCGGCACCAAGGAGTAGCCCCGCCACGGGGTCGGGCGAATCATCCGTCGGGGGCGGGCCTTTCGAGGCCCGCCCCCGACGCGTTCATCCGCCGCCGAGGTACGCGTCGCGCACCGCCTGGTTCGCCCGCACCTCGGCCGGCGTGCCCTCGGCCAGCACCTCGCCCAGATTGAGCACGACGACCCGGGAGGCCAGGCCCATGACGAACGCGACGTCGTGTTCGACCAGCAGCACCGCACACTGCTCGTGGTCGACAAGGCGGCGGACCACCTCGCCCAGCCACACGCTCTCCGCCGACGACATCCCCGACGCCGGCTCGTCCAGCAGCAGCACTTTGGGGGTGTCCACCACCGCCCTGGCGAGCTCCACCATGCGGGCCTGCCCCACCGGCAGCGTCCCGGCATATTTGTCACGCAAGTCGGTCAGACCGCACAAGTCGAGGATCTCCTCGGCCCGTACCCGCCGTTCGCGCTCACGGCGGCGCCGGCTCGGAAGTGCCAGCAGGTCGGCCGCGATGCCGCCGCCACCGCCGCGCCACTCCTCGGCGACAACGAGGTTGTCCAGCACGGTCAGGCGGCCGAACAACTGTTGGCGCTGGAACGTACGCCGCATCCCGTGCCGTGCCCGCCACACCGGCCCGCGCGCCGACACGTCGACCCCGGCGAAGCGCACCACGCCCGAGTCCGGCCGCCGGATGCCCGACAGGACGTCGAACAACGTCGTCTTCCCCGCGCCGTTCGGTCCGATGAGCCCGCAGACCTCGCCCGCGCGCACCTCCAACGTCACACCGCTCAGCGCGTTGACGCCGCCGAAGGCGACCCCGACGTTCTCGGCCCGCAGGACGGGCGGCGGCGCCACATCCCCGGCCGACTCGGCGACATCCACCACGGTCCCGCTCATGCCCCCACACTCCGCACGTCGGTGTCGGTCAGGCCGAGGTACGCGGCGGTCAGGCGGTTCTCGTCCACCTCCGCGCGCGGGCCGGTCCACGACACGCGTCCGACACTCATGAAGGCCACGGTGTCCGCGACCGTCAGGATCTCCGACGCCTTCTCCTCCACCAGCAGCAATGCCACGCCCAGGTCCCGGAGTTCGACGACGAAGCGGAAGATCTCCTCGACCACCAGCGGGGCGAGGCCGAGTGACGGCTCGTCCGCGACGAGCACGCGGGGCGGGCGTACCAGCAGCGGAGCGACGGTCAGCTGCTGCTGCTCGCCGCCCGACAGCGAACCGGCGGGCACCTTGCGCCGCCCGGCGAGGTTGGGGAAGCGCTCGTAGACGCGCTCGCGTTCGCCGGCCGACCGCAGCCACATCGACAGGTTCTCGTCGATGGTCAGCGACGGGAAGATGCCGCGGCCTTCCGGGGCGAGCAGGACGCCTTCACGCGACCTGCGTACCGCCGACAGACGCGTGACATCGCGGACGACACCATCGCCCGACGCGAGTTCGACCGTGCCTGCGGTGGGCGCCAGCAGCCCTGCGGCGATCGCACACGTCGTCGTCTTGCCGGCCCCGTTGGCGCCCAACAGTGCCAGGATCCGGCCCGCCCGGACGTCCAGGTCGACGCCGTGCAGCACCTCGACGCCGCCGTATCCGGCACGGATGCCGCGCAGCCGCAACAGCACCTCCGCTGCCTCGTCGGCATCCTGGGGTTCCGCACCGCCCGACCCCTGCGGCGCGACAGCCGTCACGACCGGCGCGGCCTCCTCGGCAACCGCCGCGGCTGGCAGCCCACCGGCCGCCGCAACCTTGTCCGCAACAGGCCTGGTACGCCCGGAGATCCGACCGCGCAGCGCATGCAGCCCCTCGGCCATCTGCACGACCCAGCCCTCGGGATTCCCGGCCAACGCCAGGCCGGCGAGGCCGAACAGGATCACCGGCACGTGCGGCGAGTCGGTGATGTAGTCCTCCATGACGTGCGGGAACAAAGCGAACGTCAGTCCCGCGACGACGGCGAACTGCGGCCTGCGGATGCCCGCGGCGACCACGATGGCCAGCCAGATCAGACCGTTCATCGCGGTGAACTCGGTCGCGGTGATGCGGGTGTTGAAGGAGGCCCAGAACACTCCGCCGAACCCTGCGATGCCCGCCGAGATCGCGAACAGCGCGAGCTTGGTGCGCAGGATCGAGACGCCGGACGCCATCGCCGCCGGCGGCGCGGAACGGACCGCGAGCATCGCGCGGCCCGACGCGGAGTTCTCCAGGTTCCGGATGAGCACGACCACCGCCGCGACGATGACCAGGAGAGCGAGGGCGAGCGCCCGGTCGTCGTTGAGGTCGACCGGCCCGACCACCGGGCGCGGGATCGCCCATCCCACGTCCCCGTTACGCAACCAGCTCATCTGGAACAGCACTTGGTCACCCAGGAAGGCCAGCGCGAGGGTGGCCAGCGCGAGCATGCGCCCGGACAGCCGCAGCGCCGGCAGCGCGACCACCATGCCGAGCAGCGCGGCCACGAGTGTCCCCGCGACCAGGGCGAGGAAGAACGACACCCCGTGGCTCATGAGCAGGCCCGCGGTCAGCGCGGACGCGGTCACGAAGGTGGCCTGCGCGAGACTGACCATGCCGCCGAGGCCCGTGACGACGGTGAACGACAGGAACACCAGGGACGCCGCGAGCCCTTGGGCGATCAGGCCGATCCAGAAGGCGGTCGTCCAGGTGTAGAGGCTGACCGCCAGGAACGCGGCCGCGATCAGCCACGGCGCCCAGCGGCGCAGCGGCGGCATCCCGGCCAGGTAGTCGGGCGGCGGCTGGTCCACGGCGGCGGTCCCGGCGCTGCGCTTGCTGCGGGACATCACCAGCAGGCCGACGAACAGCAGGACGAACGGGACCGCCGTACGAAGGCCGGTGATCTCGTCGGTCCACGAAGGCGCGTACCCCGCGACGAGGTTCTGCACGACTCCGAGGAGCAGGCCGCCGCCGAAGGCGATCGGCACCGACTTGAAGCGGCCGAGCACAGCGGCGGCCGCGGAGACGAACATGACCAGCGTGTAGTCGACCGGGCTGAGCGCGAGCAGCGGTGCGGCCAGCACTCCGACCGCGCCCGCGAGTCCGGCGGAGAGCATCCAGGCGATGCCGGAGAGCCGGTCGGCGCTCACGCCGCGCAGCTCGGTGAGCGTACGGCTGTCCACCGAGGCGCGCAGCCGCAGGCCGAGCGGCGTGTGGCGCATCAGGATCCACAGCCCGACGGCGACAACTGCCGTGACGATCCAGGTGATCAGCTGGTTGGAGTCGATGCCGACCCCGTCCATGAGCTCCCAGTGCTCGGGCGGGTTCGGTCCCACGCCCGGCAGGCCGTACTGGTTCTCGGACGGCGCGAGGTCGACGCCGGCGTCGGTCAGCAGCTTGACGATCCACTGGCCGAGGGCGGGCAGCGCGACCAGGAGGCCGATCGTGGCGACGATCTGCGGGGTCTCGCCGAGTCTGGCGAGTTTGCGGAACATGATGCGGTCGAGCACCCAGCCGAGGCCGGGCGCGAAGACGAAGACGGTGACCAGGGCGGCGGGTACGGACGGCCAGTCGAGGCCCTGGTTGAGTTCGTAGAAGAACAGCGCGGACAGGAACGCGGTGGCCCCGTGGGCGAAGTTGAGCACCCCCGAGGCGGAGTAGGCGAGCACGAGTCCGGACGCCAGCAGCGCGTAGATCGCGCCGGTGACCAGACCGCTGATGATGTAGCCGACGAGCTCACTCATGTGCCGGTGACGCTCCCTCGTACGACGTGCGGACGGCGCCGGATCGGGGTCGGTGCGACAGGCGGTGCGGCTCCCGGCCCGCCCGCAGAGCCGGGGGGCGGCGGGCGGGCCGGAGGCGTGCCGGTCAGGTGGCGCAGGGCCGGGTCGTCCGGCCGCGCGTCACTTGAACGGGATGGAGGGGTAGCACTTGTAGGGCGAAGTGATGCCGTACGTCTCGCCCTTGAGCTGCACCATCGCACCGCAGCCGAACGAGTCGTTGCGGCCGAGCGGGAACTTGCGGTCCCCGACGAGTGCGTAGGTGTCCTGGAAGTTGGCCGCGGCGGCCTGGAAGGTCTCCACGGTCAGGTTGTCGCCGGCCTTCTTGGCGATCGCGAGGAACAGGTCCGCGGAGTTCCAGCCGACCATCATCGACTGGTTCCACTCGGTGACCTCGGAGCCCTTGGCCTTGGAGATGTACTCCTTGAACTTGGCCATCTCCGGGGCCGTCGACTCGAACGGCATGTTCTGCACGAACACCTGGACGTCCTGCAGCGCCTCCTTCGACGCGGCCTGCTTGAGCAGCGCCGGGTCGTAGTCGGTGGCGTCGGTCAGGATGCCCTTGAACCCGGCCCGCTTGAGGGCGGTGAACAGGCCGATGTTGGCCGGGGTCTGCATGACGGACACCACGACGTCCGGGGCTTTGCCGCCGTTGCTCGACATGATCTCGCCGACCCAGGGGCTCCAGTCCGTCGGGACCGACGTGCCGGGGACGGTGGACTTGGCGTACGACACCGTGAACCCGCCTGGCGGGAAGGCCTGTTGGTAGGTTCGCAGGCCGAACTTGCCGGCGTCCGTGTCCTGGGTGATCAGCGCGACGCTCTTGCCCTGCGCGCCGCCGAGGATGTCGCCGAGCAGGCCCGGCCACGACGTGTTCACGTTGTGGCCCGGCGTCGGCACCAGGCAGCCGTTGTAGCCCATGCCGTACTCCTGACCGCAGAACGCGGGCAGCGTCCCCCAGCCGATGTACGGGGTCTTGTTGTCGCGCAGGAAGTCCGCGGATCCGCCGATCGTGGTCGTGTTGACGGGCACGATCGCGAACACCTTGTCCTGCTGCACCAGTTTGCGCACCGCGGTGATGGTGCGGGCGGACTCCTGGCCGTCGTCCTCGGAACCGATGTAGTCGATCTTGCGGCCGTTCACCCCGCCTTCGTCGTTGGCCATCATGAAGCGGGCCTTGGCGCCGAGGTCGGTGTCGGCCTTGCTGTAGCCCGACGAGGTGGTCTTGGAGACCACGCCGCCGATCTTGACCGGGTCCTTCGAGGCCGACGCACCGGGCTGGTTCGGCTCGTCGCCGTCCTTGTCCGTCGTCGACGAGTTGCACCCGGCGATCAACAGGACCGGCACCATGACCAGTCCTGCGGCGCGTAGGAGACGTGGCAAGGATTCCTCCTCACGGACCGCCGGGACGCAGTGCCCCTGACGGAGTTCGGTCGTTCACCTGACTGACGTGCCGTTCAGTGCGCGGTGGTGCCGTACGTGGTTCGCGAGGACTTGCCGCCGGTCGCGGGCAAGCCTGAAGTACCCGACTTGTCGATCAAACGACTGGCTGAGATTGGTGATTGTGTGCCCGGCCTGACACATCGTCAAGAGACGTTGCCGGACAGAGATGTCGGCGATCGATGACTTGGCGGGAAGCGCGCTCGGCGCGCTCAGGCGGAGTGCGACGGCGCGGCGAGCGCACCGACGAGGAAGTCGACCAGCTGGTCGAACAGCACCTTCTCGTCGTCCGACGCGTGCCGGCGCAGCCACTCGCGCACCGCGCCCTGGCGCAGAACGCGGTTCATCAGGTCCTTGGCGATGCCGAAGCGGAACAGGATGACCTCGTGCGGCACTTCGGGCAGCGCGCGCCGGAGGACCGACAGGTACCGCGCGGTGAGCGGGTCGACCTCGTCGGTGATCAGATGCATGGACGTCGGATGCTCGCCGACCGCGACGAGGAAGCCCAGGTAGTGGTGGCCGCCGCCGCGGCGGTCGCGGCTCAGCTCGACGGTCGGGAGCAGCAATGCCACCACCACGTCGCGCAGCGCGGGCTGCTCGTCGGCCTCCAACTCGGCGAGCAGTTGCTCGCGGCGTACGCCGAGGGACTCCAGGCGGCGGTGCAGGATCGCGGCGATCAGGTCCTGCTTGGACCCGAAGTGGTAGTGCACGGCCGCGCTGTTGGCCCCCGCGGTACCGGTGATGTCCCGGACCGAGACGCCGTCGATGCCGTTCTTGGCGAACAGGCGTTCCGCGGTACGCAGCAGCTTGGCGCGGGTGGCCGCCCCCGAGCTGTTGCCGTTCCGGGGGTTCGCCTCGGCCGCCCCGGTAACCCGCGTACTACTGGACATGGCGACCACTGTAGGGCGTGGTGCCGTGGTCCGAATCACCCGTCTCGACGTGCGATCCGACAGGCGCGGCAACCGACTGGACCACGGGTCGGCGGACAGTGTGACGCACGTCACGGTTTTGACTGGAAATGGTTTTCAAGAGAGGCCGGAAACAGGCCATGCATTGTATGTGATATTTTACTGAAACCGAGGTTGGCCACGCTGGGGAACAGCCGGGTTCACCCTCGCCCAACCCCTGATCCGGCCCTGATCCGGTCCTTGATCCGGCCCTTGATCCGGTCTCGGGTCCAGCCCCCGGGTGCGATGCGGCACGCACAAAAGCGTCGCCCTCGGATCCGGCGGGATCCGAGGGCGACGCTCAAGACAAACGGCTGATGCAGGTGGCCCCTGCCCAGGCTTTAGGACTCGCTGCGCTGCTGCGGAATGCCCGCAAGCAGGGCACGAACCTCCGCCTCGCGGTAGCGGCGGTGGCCACCGAGGGTGCGGATCGACGTGAGCTTGCCGGCCTTGGCCCAGCGCGTGACCGTCTTCGGGTCGACGCGGAACATGGTGGCAACCTCGGCCGGCGTCAGCAGCGGCTCGGCATCAGGCGTACGAGCGGTCATGAGCGGCCTCCTCGGGAGAACCGAACCAAGCACGGTTCTTTCTTCAAATTCTGCACCTTGACCCCCGATGTCCGAAATGGTGCTCGGCGGCCAAGTCGGTTATAGGACGAACGGCTTGTCCTTCACAGTACAAGTACACCATCCGGCGGCCCTGGTTGGCCAAACCGCCGGAATTGGCATCGCAGCACTCAACCGGCGCGATCCCGAAGGACCGTACATAGCGGACAGTCACCCGCCTGTGACGAAGAGTCACTTCCGGCCGTTCGGCCCCCCGCGCCCACCCAGCCACACCAATCTCGGGAGACCGGCGGATTCTGGGCGTCCCCTGGGGGAACTGAGTGCTACTGCGTGATACTGCGTGGAACTGGGTAATCCTGTGTAGTTACAGCATGACAAGAGGTGACCAGCACCCCTTTGTCCGATTCATCATATACGAGCAATTCGCTGGCGTATGCGCCCTATGAGATGTTGATCTCAGAAATTCTTGCCCACTGGACATCCGGGCGCCAAGTGGCCTGCTCAGCTGGCATGTTCCAGCGCCCGCACCGCGGACCACCGCTCGGTGATCCGCCGGTACGCCTCCGACGCGCGCGCTCCGTCACCCGCCGCGAGCGCCGTCAGGCCCTCCGCAACGTGCTCGGCAGTGCGCTCCTCGGCGAGATCGCCGGACGGAATCAGCCGCACCAGTCCGCCGAAATCGAGCTCGACCATGGCCCTCGGATGGAACTCTTCAAGCCAACGGCCCAGATGCTCGAGCCCGGAGATCAGTGCGCCTTCCTCCAGGGTGTCGCGCAGAACCCGCAGCGCGCGAGCGACCCGACGCCGAGCCTGCACCATCGGCGTCCGGTAGTACAGCTCCCATCCGTCCCCGGCGTCCTCCGCCCCCTCCGCGCGCACGCCCTCCGGCTGCCCGCCTTCGGGTGCGACGAGGACGCGCTCGTCCTGGGCGAACAACACGAACCACCGCATGGGCACGTGCCAGGTGCTGCTGTGGATGTGCGGCTGGACATCCGGATTGTCCGCCCGCCAGCGGTCGTGGTCCGCCTCGGCCTGCGCCAGCACGACGCGGGGCCAGAAGGCGTCGAGCACCACCGGCGGGAACTCCCGTCGCATGTCGGCCAGGGCCGTCCAGCAGCGCAGCCGCGTCTGGCGCGGGCAGATCACCGGGACCCCGTCGATCTCCGCGACGAACGCGTCCTCGCTCTCGTGCGGCGGGGCCGGCTCGGGAGGCGTCGCGAGGATGCCCTCCATCGCCATCCGCTGTTCCTGGGCGGTCAGTTCGGCCGTCGTGCCGGCTCCCCAGGCGCGCCGCGTATGCACGTCGCGCACGTAGTCGGCCCAGCGCGAGCGGTCCGGCTCCGGGAAAGCCGCGAGCGGCTCGTACACACGCAGGTATGCCGAGTAGGGGGCCACCACCGAAGTCCGCACGTACCGAATGTTCGCATGCCCCCGATCGCGCCGCCGTCCGACCCGGGATTCCGGCACGTGGGGGCGCGGCGGTCCTAGGGTTGGGGCAGACGCCCGCGATCACCCACCGCGGGCCGGACTCGGGAGTCACCACAGTGACGACGACAAGTACGACGGGCACCAGCGCACGGACCCACACCCCGGGACCCGTGTTCGGCAGGAGCTCCGGACACGAGCAGGTCGTGTTCTGCCAGGACCAGGCGAGCGGGCTCAAGGCCGTCATCGCCATCTACTCGACAGCGCTCGGCCCCTCCCTGGGCGGCACGCGCTTCTACCCGTACGCGACCGAGGACGAGGCCGTCGAGGACGTCCTCAACCTGTCCAAGGGCATGGCGTACAAGAACGCCCTCGCGGGCCTCGACCACGGCGGCGGCAAGGCCGTCATCATCGGCGACCCGAAGCGCGACAAGAGCGAGGCCCTGCTGCGTGCCTACGGGCGCTTCGTGCAGTCCCTCGGAGGCCGCTACGTGACCGCGTGCGACGTGGGCACGTACGTCGAGGACATGGACGTCGTGGCACGGGAGTGCGGCTTCGTCACCGGCCGTTCACCCGACTCGGGCGGGGCGGGCGACTCGTCGGTGCTCACCGCCTACGGCGTCTACCAGGGCATGCTGGCGAGTGCCGAACACCTCTGGGGCACCGCGGACCTGCGCGGCCGGCGCGTCGGCATCGCCGGGGTCGGCAAGGTCGGCAGGCACCTCATCGGGCACCTCCTCGAGGACGGCGCCGAGGTGCTGGTCACGGACGTCGACCCGGCCGCGGTCGAACGCGTGCGAGCGGCCTACCCCGCCGTCTCGGTCGCGGCCGACACGGACGCCCTCATCCGCGAGCCCATCGACGTGTACGCACCCTGCGCGCTCGGCGGCGCGCTCGACGACGCCAGTGTGGCGGTGCTCACCGCGAAAATCGTCTGCGGCGCGGCCAACAACCAGCTCGCACACCCGGGCGTCGACAAGACGCTCGCCGAGCGAGGCGTGCTGTACGCGCCGGACTACGTGGTCAATTCGGGCGGCGTCATCCAGGTGGCCGACGAGCTGCACGGATTCGACTTCGAACGGGCAAAGCGCCAGGCCTCGGGCATCCGCACCACCACCGCGCGGGTCTTCGCACTCGCCGACGAAGAGGGCGTCCCGCCCGCCGTCGCGGCCGACCGACTCGCCGAACGACGCATGGCGGATGTGGGTCGTCTGCGCGGGATCTACCTTGGAAGCTGAATCACAGGGTATCGTCAGCCTCGGCGAAGGACCCATGATCAGGCCCCTGACCAGCCGGAACAGTATTGCCGGGTCGGGGTCCGCGCCCACCTGTCACCCATGCGACGTACCGTCGCGCCGCGGAAGCAGGTACCGTTAATGCTCCACGGGCCGGTTCTTGAACCTGGATGAACCGACCCTGATCGTGAACGCGTGTCAAGACCCGGGGCCGTGAGCCCCGTCGTTGAGGGGGTCGAGCCATGGGGCGCGGCCGGGCCAAGGCCAAGCAGACAAAGGTCGCCCGCCAGCTGAAGTACAACAGCGGCGGAACAGATCTGAACCGTCTGGCCGAAGAGCTGGGCGTGTCGTCAGCCGATGAACCGCAGGTTCAGTCGGACGGTGACGACACGTATGAAGACGAGCTCGACGATCCCTACGCGGCGTATGCGGATTATTACGACGATGACGACGACGAGGACGACGTCGGCCCCTCGGGCCGCCGCTGACCACGTCGCGGGCCTCGTCTGACGGTTCGCCGCCCGTGTCAGGGGTGTAGCAGCACCCGATCGGTCCGGGACCAGACCCTTGGTGGTCGGTCCCGGACCCTTTGTGCTGTCCGCGAAGTCGCGGCCAGTCGGCGTCAGCGTCCGTGCGAGCCCTCCAGGACCGCCTGGCCCGTACCGGCCTCGACGCGGCCCAGCACCCACGCCGGTACGCCGCGCTCGGCCAGCACTGCGAGCGCCGCGTCCACGGCGTCCGCCGCGACGACCGCCACCATGCCCACGCCCATGTTGAGGGTCTTCTCCAGCTCCGGCTGGGCGACCTTGCCGAGCTCGCCGACGAGCGAGAACACCGCGCCGGGCGTCCACGTCGAACGGTCCAGGCGGGCGTCCAGGTGGCCGGGCAGGACGCGGGCCAGGTTGGCCGCCAGGCCGCCGCCGGTGACGTGCGAGAAGGCGTGCACCTCGGTACGGCGGGCCAGGTCGAGGCAGTCGAGCGAGTAGATGCGGGTCGGCTCCAAGAGCTCCTCGCCGAGCGTACGGCCGAACTCCGGCACGTCGCGGTCCAGCTCCCAGCCGGCGCCCGCGAAGAACACGTGGCGCACGAGCGAGTAGCCGTTGGAGTGCAGGCCCGACGCGGCCATCGCGACGACCACGTCGCCCTCGCGCACGCGCTCGGCGCCCAGGAGGCGGTCCGCCTCGACGACGCCCGTGCCCGCGCCCGCGACGTCGTACTCGTCCGGGTCGAGCAGCCCCGGGTGTTCGGCCGTCTCGCCGCCCACCAGCGCGCACCCGGCCAGCACACAGCCCTCGGCGATGCCCTTGACGATCGACGCGATGCGCTCCGGGACGACCTTGCCGGTCGCGATGTAGTCGGTCATG
Source organism: Streptodolium elevatio (assembly GCF_040649515.1). Lineage (GTDB taxonomy): Bacteria > Actinomycetota > Actinomycetes > Streptomycetales > Streptomycetaceae > Yinghuangia > Yinghuangia elevatio. The sequence goes on along the minus strand of NZ_JBEZFP010000122.1, from coordinate 12,701 downwards.
AACAGCGGCTCCGCGCCGCACACCACGAGGTCGTCGACCACCATGCCGACGAGGTCCCGGCCGATCGTGTCGTGCTTGTCCATGCGCTGCGCGATCGCGACCTTGGTGCCGACGCCGTCGGTCGAGGTGGCCAGCAGCGGGCGCGTGTACCGCGTGAACGCGGAGACGTCGAAGAGCCCCGCGAAGCCCCCGATGCCGCCGAGGACCTCGGGGCGGGTGGCCTTCCCGACCCAGGTCTTCATCAGTTCGACGGCGCGGTCGCCGGCTTCGATGTCGACACCGGCGGCGGCGTAGGTGGAGGAGGGGTTGTCGGTCACGACGGTACGGCCCTTTCGGGTCGGGTGGTTCGGGGTGGTGTCCCGTTCGCGGGCCGGACTGCGGGGGTGCGGTTCCGCACCCCCGCTCGCGGCGCTACGGGCGGCGCAGGGCGTCTTCCGCGCCCGCGCCCCCGAGAAGGGACTGGACGCCGTCCACATCGCTGCGCACGGCCTGCTCCAGGCCTTCCAGGAGGTGCTTGCCCAGGCGCTCCGGGTCGGGCAGCTCGATCGGGTAGACCCCGTCGAAGCACGCCCGGCACAGGTTGTCCTTGGGAATTGTGGTCGCCTCGACCATCGCGTCGATCGAGATGTACGCGAGCGAGTCCGCACCGAGCGACTTGGCGATCTCGTCGACCGACAGGCCGTTCGCGATCAGCTCGGCGCGCGTCGCGAAGTCGATGCCGAAGAAGCACGGCCACTTCACGGGCGGGGACGAGATGCGCACGTGCACCTCGGCCGCACCGGCTTCACGCAGCATGCGCACGAGGGCGCGCTGCGTGTTGCCGCGCACGATCGAGTCGTCGACGACGACGAGGCGCTTGCCGGCGATGACCTCGCGCAGCGGGTTGAGCTTGAGGCGGATGCCGAGCTGGCGGATGGTCTGGCTCGGCTGGATGAAGGTGCGCCCGACGTACGAGTTCTTGACCAGGCCCTGGCCGAACGGGATGCCGGACGCCTCGGCGTACCCGATCGCCGCCGGGGTCCCGGACTCCGGGGTCGGCATGACCAGGTCGGCTTCGACCGGGGCTTCCTTCGCGAGGCGGCGGCCCATCTCGACACGTGCCGCGTGCACCCCGCGGCCGGCGATCGAGGTGTCGGGGCGGGCGAGGTAGACGTACTCGAACACGCAGCCCTTGGGCTCGGCCTTGGCGAACCGCTGGGTGCGCAGGCCGTGCTCGTCGATGGCGACCAGCTCGCCCGGCTCGATCTCGCGGATGAACGACGCGCCCACGATGTCGAGTGCGGCGGTCTCGCTCGCGGCGACCCAGCCGCGCTCCAGGCGGCCGAGCACGAGCGGGCGGATGCCCTGCGGATCGCGGGCCGCGTACAGCGTGCCCTCGTCCATGAAGACCAGCGAGAACGCGCCCTTGAGCTTGGGCAGGATCTGCATGGCGGTCTCCTCCAGCGACAGGTCGGGACGACCCGCGAGGAGGGAGGCCAGCAGATCGGTGTCGCTGGTGGCCTCGATTCGGCCTTGGTAGGGGTAGTTGAGCTCACCGCGGTCCGGGCCCTGCTCCGCGACCATGCGGGCCAGCTCACCGGTGTTGGTGAGATTGCCGTTGTGGCCGAGGGCGATGCTGCCCGTCGCGGTGGCCCGGAAGGTCGGCTGGGCGTTCTCCCAGACCGAGGAACCGGTGGTGGAGTAGCGGGCGTGTCCGACGGCCATGTGGCCGCGCAACGATCCCAAGGTCGCCTCGTCGAAGACCTGGGACACCAGGCCCATGTCCTTGAAGACGAGGATCTGGGAGCCGTTGCTCACCGCGATACCGGCGGATTCCGTCCCGCGGTGCTGCAGTGCGTAGAGCCCGAAATAGGTAAGTTTCGCGACCTCTTCGCCGGGGGCCCAGACGCCGAAGACGCCGCAGGCGTCCTGCGGGCCCTTCTCGCCGGGGAAGAGATCGTGGTTGAGTCGTCCGTCGCCACGTGGCACGCGGTCGAGTCTACGCGAGGCTGTCGGGGGCCGTGGTTCACCCCAACAGCGGCAGCCACCCGGACAGGTCGGCGCGTTCCCCGCTGGCCCGCACGCTGCCGTCGTCGACGGTGTCTTCCCAGGTCACACGGCCTGCGGCGAGTCGGAGCCAGGTGCGCGGATCGCTCTCGACGACGTTCGGCGGAGTCCCCCGGGTGTGCTTCGGGCCTGTGACGCATTGCACGACGGCGAATGGCGGGACCCGCACCTCGACCGAATAGCCGGGCGCCCGGACGGCCAGGATGTCGGCGAGGACCCTGGTCACGACCGCGAGTGCCTGCCGGTCGTGCGGGAAGGCCGCGCCGGTGGCCCGCTCCAGGTCGTCGGCGTGCACGACGGCCTCGATGAGGCGCGTGACGAGCATGTCCGGGACGCGCATGGGACCGATACGAGTGACGCTCACCCGGGTGTCGGGTGTCTCGGCGACGAGCCGAGTCGCGTCCTCGACGTAGTCGCGCGGGGTCTTGCCTGCCTCGGCCATCTCCTGCGCCAGATCGGAGATCGCCTCGGCGGCCGCGGCGGTGCCGCCCGCCCACTGCTCGACGGTGATGGGCGGGCCGGTCGGCTCGGGCTGCCCGAGCCAGCGGGGCACGGCCTCGACGCCGGCGGCGATGTGCCCGACGAGGTCGGCGAGGGTCCAGCCGGTGAGTCCGGACGGGTCCTTGAGCCGCGCCGACTCCAGTGCGTCGGTGAAGTCCGCGAGGGCCTGCCATTCGGCCGCCAATGCGGCCCGCACGCGGGCGGGGTCGACGGGACGGATCGCGGGGGTACGCGCGGCGGCAGGCATGGCCGGAGGATACGACTCGGCGCTCCCGGCGTGGAAACGTTTTCCACCGTCCTGGGGCAACTATCCGCGTCTTCCACAGATTCGAGCCTGGGCCCTGCGGCGGACCGCGATGCCGCCGACCATGGAGTCACGGCCGCGAAAAGCGGTCCCCGAGAACCACAGGACCGCAGGACCGCAGCACGGGAGCACCGCGACACGGCAGCAGGCAGCAGGCAGCAGGCAGCAGGCAGCAGGCAGCAGGCAGCAGGCAGCACGGAGAACAGGGCAGCAGCACCGCAGTTCTTTGCGCGGTGATCGCGCAGTTGATTGCCCATCACGGCAGTACGGCAGTACGGCAGTACGGCAGTACGGCAGTACGGCAGTACGGCAGCACACCCGCAGAAGCACCCCGCCCGTCACCGCTTCGCCGAAGGAGGCTTCCATGACCGAGATTTCGTCGTCCGCCGATCCCGCCCGGATCAGCGCCCGCGCGCATGCGCTGGCGGTCGCCGCGACCCGTATCGACAACGACGCCGTGACGCTCGCGGCCGGTGTCCGGTCGGCCCTGACCCAGTGGTCCGGCACCGCCGCGGCCGCCTTCCGTTCGTACGCGGGGGCCACCGACGCGTCACGCATCGCCACGTCGTCGGCGTTGCGGGTGGCGGCCATACGCCTGGAAGCGCACGCCGAAGCCGTCGCGGCCGCTCGCGCCCGGCCGTGATCCGACGCACTCACCCAGTGCGTAAGCGGGCCTAAGCGCTCTCGGGGAACCGGGGTGCGCTCCGCGTTGTCCAGTGCGTGCTGTCGCAAGGCGCGGGACCGAAGCTCGTATTCGGTCGTACTCGCAAGGTCCCGCAACGCCGCGGAGTGCGTGCCGGGCAGCGCGGATATGTGCCCCAGTTCCCCGAGGCCGCTTAGCCGCGGCGCTCCGAGATCCTTCCGTTCCGAGCTCCTTCCGTCAGGAGGTCGTCCGTTGAATCCGCCGATTCGTATCTCGCCCCAGGAACTGTCCGGCCTCGCCGCCGGGTTCGACGCCGCGGTACCCGGCCTGGAAGCGGCGCGCGAGGCACTGCGCGCCGCCGAGGGCGACTTCGACCTCGCCGCCAGTCGGACCGACTCCCCTGGCACGTGGGCCGCGGCGACCGCGGCCGTCGAACACGCGATGGCGGAGGCCACCCATCTCCACAGCGTCGTCGCGTCCACGCCGGGGCTGCTGCGGTCCTGCGCGGAGGAGTACACGACCGGCGACCGCCTGGCCGCCGATCTCCTGCGGGCGCTCGCGGCACACGGCGACCCGCTTCCTCCGCTCACCCTGTCCGAGTACGCGACACCGCCGCCCACGCCCCCGCCGCCTCCGCCCGCCGTGGTCCGTGCCGACGCACCGGCACCCGAGGTGCCGCCGTTCCGCGTCGCGCAGTTCAACTCTCCGGCGGTCGAGTTCGCCGCGCAGGTCGCGGGTGTGACCCGGGCGGCGCCGGGAGGGTCGGGCACCGGACCGCCGCCCCGGGCCGGCGGTGCGCAGCGCACGAGGTCGTCGGTCGAACGGCCGGCCGGCGGGGCCGCGAACGGCCCGGCTCCCGGCGGCCGAAGCCCCCAAGACGGGAGTTCCGGGGCCGCGCGCACGCCGGCGCCGGGTGCCACCGGATCGGCCCCGAAGGGGGCGAGCGTCGCGGTGCCCGGTGACGTGCGGCGTTCGGAGATCCTGCGGCGGGCCAAGCGCTGGGCGGATCTGGGACTCGACTACAGCATGGCCCGCACGTTCGAGGGCCATCGCATGGACTGCTCCGGCCTGGTGTCGATGGCGTGGGGGCTTCCCGCCCCCGGCCTGACCACCGACACCTTGCCGCAGGTGTCGCACCGCATCGACAAGGACGAACTGCTGCCCGGGGACATCCTGGTGAACACCGCTCCGGGCGCCGCCGGACACACGCTGATCTTCGCCGGGTGGGCGGACGCCGCGCACACGCGCTACTTCGCGTACGAGGAAAGCGGCGGCAAGGGCGCGCACTTCGGAACCGTGCCGTACCCCTACTGGCCAGGCCACGGAACGTTCCAGCCATACCGGCTCGACAGCTTAGGAGGCTGAACCGCGCAACGGGTCCACCCGCGTAGAGCTTGCACCTTCGTGCATGGACCCGACAGGCCCGCCCCGCCACTATTGAGTCGCGGGGAACGGAGGTCGACGGCGAACCACGATGCCGATGACCACCACCTGTGTGGGAACCCGGGGGGCTTTCACACGGGAAACATCCAGGGGGAATATCCCGCACGAGCGAGGCTCGCGAGTCCCTGCCGGGGCTCGGGGGCTCCGGGGCTCGGGGGCTCCGGGGCTCGGGGGCTCCGGGGCTCGGGGGCTCCGGGGCTCGGGTGCTTGTCGTACGTCAGGCCGTGGGCAGACCACCGCCGCCGTCCTTGACATCGACACCTAGTGCTGTGGCCGGGAAGGTTTGCCGGTCCCGGTGTTCGGTGCCGTGCCGCCGGGCCTGGCGGCCCTCCCAAGCAAGGCGCAGGCCCGAAGCTCGTACTCGGTCGTACTCGCGAGGGTCTGCAACGCGGCGAGGTGGGGCGCCGGGAACCGGTGAACCTTTCCGGTCACAGCACTAGCTTGACTTCGAGAGCGCTCCAAGTCGCAAACTCCCGTTCCAGGCCCGGACAGTCGGACGGAATGGAGACTCGGCATGAAATACCGTTCTATTGGCACGAACCCGGACACGCGCCGTGAGGTGAGTGTGCTCTCGCTCGGAGCGATGCTCTTCGGCACCGCCACCGACGAGAAGACGTCGTTCGCGGTCCTGGACCGGTACGTCGAGGCCGGCGGCACGTTCATCGACACGTCGAACAACTACGCGTACTGGGCGGATGGCGGCCTGGGCGGGCAGAGCGAGGAACTGCTCGGCAAATGGCGGAAGTCGCGTGGCATAGGCAACGAGATCGTCATCGCCACCAAGCTGGGGGCCCGGCCGCGCACCCCCGGGACGGGCTTCCTCGACAACCCGGAGGGGCTGTCCGCGAAGACGATCCGCGAGGCCGCCGAACGCAGCCGCGAACGCCTGGGCGTCGAACGCATCGACCTGCTGTACGCACACATCGAGGACCGCACCGTCCCGCTGCGGGACACCGTCGAAGGGTTCGGCGAGCTGGTCGCGGAAGGCACGGTCGGGTTGCTCGGGGTGAGCAACCACGCAATCTGGCGCGTGGAACGCGCCCGTGCGCTGGCCGCCGCCGCGGGCCTGCCCGGCTACGAGGTCCTGCAGTACCAGCACAGCCTGCTGCGCCCGCGCTACGACATCCCGCAACCGCTGTTCCCCGAAGGGTCGCTCGGGCACAGCGGCGCCGAACTGGCGAGCTACCTGGGCGCCGAGCCGGACCTGACGCTGGTGGCGTACTCGCCGCTGATGGGCGGTCTCTACACGCGCGACGACAAGCAACTGCCGGACGACTACGACCACCCCGGCACTCCCGCGCGGCTCGCGGTGCTCCGCGAGATCGCCAAGGAGACGGGCGCGACGCCCAATCAGGTCGTGCTGGCCTGGCAGATCGGCGGCAACCTCCCGATCGTCCCGCTCGCCGGAGCGTCGTCCGTGGCCCAGTTGGAGGAGAACCTCGGAGCCGTCGACCTCGATCTGAGCCCCGAGCAGCGCGCCCGGCTGGACGCGGCCGGCGGGTGACTCGGCCGCCGGTCGGGCGGATCGCCGCGCCCAACTCCGCGCGGAACACCGGGGAGGTCGCGGAACCGTACGCGTTGCGACGTCGACGCGGCTGCGACCTCCCTCCGACCCCGCAGGGAAGCGGCGGACGAGCGGCGGGCAGAGCGGCGGAGGCAGAGCGGCGGAAACGGAACAGCGGAAGCGGCTGCGCGGCCGCCGTCCGGGGGTGGGCAAGCCACCGACGAGCGGAGGCGGAGCCGCGGGAGAAGGGAATGGACGCGCGCGGCACCGTTGTTGGCATGATCGTTATGGCACGAGGTATTTGGTCGCAGAAGGTCCGCTCCGCCCGCTGACGGCGGCGCCTTCCTCCTGCTGACAGCGCGCTCGCCGTCCCGGTCCCGCCGGGCGGCGCCATTTTGCTACCCGGCTCCCCTGCGAGCCGCGGAGCGCGATGTGAACCCCACCCCTTTTCCCGAAGCCTCGCCCGTCCTGCCCGCTCCGTCCGTCGACGCGGGCGGCAGCGCGCACATCCGCGCCGAGGGCGTCACCGTCACCCGCCAGTCGCGGCGTGTCCTGGACGACGTCTCCCTCACCGTGTCCGCACGGTCCCGATCGCCGTCGTCGGCGAGAACGGCCGCGGCAAGACGACGCTGCTGCACATGCTCGCCGGGCTGATCACGCCCGACGAGGGCGTCGTCCGGCGGGTCGGAACGGTCGGCCTCGCCCGCCAGGAGCTGTCGGTCGGTCACGGCACGACCGTCGGCACCCTGACGTCCGAGGCATGGTGGTCGTGGTGTCGTCGCGTAGGTGGCCGTCGAGGTCGTCGGGGCGCGATGGGGCCGCGGCGGTTACCGAAGTGCCTGGTGGTCGCGATCGTCGCGAATGGGTCGATGCGGGGGTACGTCTCGATGTACGCGTCGAGCATCGTGCGCGATCGGGCGTCGGGCGCACAGGACCCCCTTGGACGACGCCAGGTACGACACAAGCCGCGCCCGGCAGCAGACCGGGCGCGGCTTGTGACGGTATATCAGGCGAAGAACTCGCGCAGCGGAGTCGCGTTGGCTGTCCGCAATTCGTCCATGCCTACCGTGAACTGGCCCTGGATCTCCAGGACTTCACCGTCCACGACGCCGATCCGGGCGACCGGCAGGTGACGGACGCGGCACATGTCGGTGAAGCGCAGTTCCTCGCTGCGCGGGACCGCCACGATCGCGCGTCCGGCGGACTCGCTGAACAGCGCCACGAACGGGTCCAGCTCCTCCGGGAGCACGACGCGCGCGCCGTTGCCGCCGCGCAGGCAGGCCTCGACGAGCGCCTGGGCGAGACCGCCGTCGGCGAGGTCGTGCGCGGCGTCGACCATGCCGTCGCGCGAGCCCGCGATCAGCACCTCGGCGAGCAGCCGCTCGCGCTCCAGGTCGACGGCCGGCGGGCGGCCGCCGAGGTGGCCGTGCGCGACGTCCGCCCAGACGGAGCCGGACAGTTCCTCGCGGGTGTCGCCGAGGAGCAGGATGATCTGCCCCTCCTCGCGGAACCCGATCGGGGTGCGGCGGGTGACGTCGTCGATGACGCCGAGCACGCCGACCACCGGGGTGGGGTGGATCGCCACGTCGCCGGTCTGGTTGTAGAACGAGACGTTGCCGCCGGTCACCGGGGTGCCGAGGGTCTGGCACGCGTCCGCCAGGCCGCGGCACGCCTCCGCGAACTGCCACATGACGCCCGGGTCTTCGGGGGATCCGAAGTTGAGGCAGTCGGTGACGGCCAGCGGGCGGGCGCCGGTGGTGGCCACGTTGCGGTACGCCTCGGCGAGCGCCAACTGCGCGCCCGCATACGGGTCGAGCTTGCAGAACCGGCCGTTGCCGTCGGTCGAGACGGCCACCCCGAGGTTGGTCTCCTCGTCGACGCGGACCATGCCGGCGTCCTCGGGCTGGGCGAGGACGGTGTTGCCGAGGACGTACCGGTCGTACTGGTCGGTGATCCACGACTTGTCGGCGAGGTTCGGCGAGCCGGTGACCTTGAGCAGCGTCGCGCGCAGCTCGTCGCCGCCCTGCGGGCGCGGCAGCCGCTCGGCGGCGTCGGCCTGCAGCGCGTCCTGCCACTCGGGACGGGCGAACGGCCGCTCGTAGACCGGGCCTTCGTGCGCGACGGTACGCGGCGGCACGTCCACGATCTTCTCGCCGTGCCAGAAGATCTCCAGGCGGTCGCCGTCCGTGACCTCGCCGATGACCGTCGCGATGACGTCCCACTTGGCGCAGATCTCCAGGAACCGCGCGACCTTGCCCGGCTCGACGATCGCGCACATGCGCTCCTGCGACTCGCTCATGAGGATCTCCTCGGGAGCGAGCGTCGCGTCGCGCAGCGGCACCTTGTCGAGCTCGACGCGCATGCCGCCCGAACCGGCCGACGCCAGCTCGGAGGTGGCGCACGACAGGCCCGCGCCGCCGAGGTCCTGGATGCCGGTGACCAGGTCCTCGGCAAAGACCTCGAGCGTGCACTCGATGAGCAGCTTCTCCTGGAACGGGTCGCCGACCTGGACGGCGGGGCGCTTGGCCGGGCCGTCCGCCTCGAAGGTCTCGGACGCGAGGACCGAGACGCCGCCGATGCCGTCGCCGCCGGTGCGCGCGCCGTACAGGATCACCAGGTTGCCGGTGCCGGAGGCCTTGGCGAGGTGGATGTCCTCGTGCTTCATGACGCCCACGCACAGCGCGTTGACCAGCGGGTTGCCCTGGTAGCACGGGTCGAAGACGACCTCGCCCCCGATGTTGGGCAGGCCGAGGCAGTTGCCGTAGCCGCCGATGCCGGAAACGACGCCCGGCAGCACGCGGCGCGTGTCCGGGTGGTCGAACGCGCCGAAGCGCAGCGGGTCCATGACGGCGACCGGGCGGGCACCCATCGCGAGGATGTCGCGGACGATGCCGCCGATCCCCGTCGCGGCGCCCTGGTACGGCTCGACGTAGCTGGGGTGGTTGTGCGACTCGACCTTGAAGGTCACCGCGTAGCCCTGGCCGACGTCGACGACGCCGGCGTTCTCGCCGATGCCGACGAGCATGGCGTCGGAGGCGGGGGCCTTGTCGCCGAACTGGCGCAGGTGCACCTTGCTGGACTTGTACGAGCAGTGCTCGGACCACATCACCGAGTACATCGCCAGCTCGGAACTGGTCGGGCGGCGGTCGAGGATGGTGACGATGCGCTCGTACTCGTCGGTCTTGAGGCCCAGTTCGGCGTACGGCTGGCCGAACGTGTGGGCGCCGACGGGACCGTCCTGCAGCCAGCCCCGGTCCTTGGAGTCGTCCTTGGCCTTGTCGACAGTGTCGAGGGTCATGCGTTGACCAGCTTCTTCAGAACGGACGTGAAGAACCCGAGGCCGTCCGTGGTCGGACCGGTCAGCGGCTCCACGGCGTGTTCGGGGTGCGGCATGAGGCCGACGACGTTGCCCGCCTCGTTGGTGATGCCGGCGATGTCGCGGCGCGAACCGTTGGGGTTCAGCTCCAGGTAGCGGGCGACGACGCGGCCCTCCGCCTCGAGCATGTCGAGGGTCCGCTCGTCGGCGACGAAGCCGCCCTCGCCGTTCTTGAGCGGGACGACGATCTCCTGCCCCTGCTCGTACGCGCCGGTCCACGCGGTGGCGGAGTTCTCGATCCGCAGGCGCTGGTCGCGGCAGATGAAGTGGAGGTGGTCGTTGCGGGTCAGGGCACCGGGCAGCAGGTGCGACTCGCACAGGATCTGGAAGCCGTTGCAGATGCCCAGCACCGGGAGGCCGTCCCGGGCACCCGTGATGATCGTCTCCATGACCGGGGAGAACCGGGAGATCGCACCGCAGCGCAGGTAGTCGCCGTAGCTGAAGCCGCCGGGCAGCACGACGCCGTCGACGCCGCGCAGGTCCTTGTCGCCGTGCCAGAGCGCGACGGGCTCGGCGCCCGCGAGCCGGACGGCGCGCTGCGCGTCGCGGTCGTCGAGCGAGCCGGGGAAAGTGACGACGCCGATCCGAGTGGTCACTTGTCCTCGACCCTTACGGTGAAGTCCTCGATGACGGTGTTGGCCAGGAAGGTCTCCGCGGCTTCGCGAATGCGCGCGAGCGCCGCGTCGTCCACCGGACCTTCGACTTCGAGTTCAAATCGCTTGCCCTGGCGGACATCGGCGATCCCGGTGAATCCGAGGCGCGGCAGCGCACGCTGCACGGCCTGGCCCTGGGGATCGAGAATTTCCGGCTTGAGCATGACGTCGACGACGACGCGTGCCACGCGCACTCCCACTGTGCTGGTGCTGGACCTGGATGGCTGGTGCTGGACCTGGATGTCAGCCGCGGGTCGGCAGCCGCTCGAGGACCTGCTGCTGGATCCCCTGCTGCTGGATCCCGGGGCCGGTACGGACCCCCTCTTCGGCGCCCCCAGCCTACCGGGGAGCCCCGGCTGCTCCCCGCCCGGAGGTCCGGTTATCCACAGCGGTCCGGTTGTCCACAGGCCGCAGGCTGTGGACAACTTTGTGGTCACCCGTTCGGGTGAACCGTGTCGATGATCGGATGACCCGGTCCGACCTGCGTGAATGTCAATAAATTACCGAGTCGCGCGGGGTGATGCACAGCCCGGTCGACGCGGTTACCCACAGTCCGGGCAAGTTATCCACAGGGCTGTGGACAGACTCTCCGCAGGTCGGCGGGCTCCCGCCCCCGCGCCACCCCGCTCCGAGCGGGCCCGCCGCTCCCGCCGCCCTCGGTCCGACCACCGGCGGCCGGCCCCGAAGCGGCGACGCGGTCGGCGGCCGTCACGCTCCGTTCGGACCGGACAACCCGTCGGACGGCCCGGAGGGCAACCGTCCGGACGCGGACCACGGCGCCGCGGGCTCTTGACGCGGCGCGCCACGCCCGCGAATATCGGCAACCCGGGGAATTGAATGTCCGGGCAGTAAATTATCGGAAGCGCCCGCAAGATCGCATCGGCCGACCGTTTGTCGTGCCATCTCGCACCCTTATACTCGACATTGAGTCTTTAACTCACTCTTTTCCTCAGGTTCATCGCCGGAGAGGACACCGCCATGGCCCAGCGCGTAGTGGTGACGCTGCAAGACGACATCGACGGCAGCGCGGCGGCGGAGACGATCCGCTTCGGCCTTGACGGCAAGTCGTACGAAATCGACCTGTCCGAAGACCACGCGCAGGAGATGCGCGAGCTCCTCGGCCGTTACGTGGACGCGGCGCGGCGGACCGCCAAGTCCGGCAAGCCGTACAAGCAGACCACGGTCGCGCCGGACCCGGCCGCGGTGCGGGCCTGGGCGCGTTCGCAGGGGATGGACGTCCCGACGCGCGGCCGCATTCCCCGCAGCATCTACCAGGAATTCGAAGCCGCCAACTGACTTCGCGATCGGCCGCGCGGCTTCCGCGGCGGCTTCGGCGGTGTGTTGAAGACCTGGCTTCAGGACCGGACTTCGGCGCGCGATTCGTACCGAAGTCGTGTGGAAGTCGCGTGGAAGTCGTGCCGAGTTCGCCGCTGACTTCGACGGCCGAGTTCCGGATCCGAGTTCGGCGCCGGCCGGTTCGGCGGCGGCCTTGCGGCCGGAACTGGAAGCCCACCGGCGGCCGGACATCAAGGCCCGACTTCCGGCGCCGACTTCGCGTCGGCCTCGCCTCGACTTCGTGTCGACTTCGCTTCGGCTCCGGCCGCCGGACTCACCCGGACTTCCGAAGTCCACCGCCGACCCGGGCCGCGGATTTTGCGGACTTTACGGGGAAATCAGACATAGCCCAACGAAACACCCGGGCAAGTTGCCACGACACGTGTCCCGCTCGGGTAATGTTCTTCTCGCACGGGGAACTCCCCGTCACGCAGGTGTAGCTCAGTGGCAGAGCGTCCCCTTTCCAAGGGGAAGACGCAGTGTTCGATCCCTGTCACCTGCTCGGTCCCAACAGGGCGCCAACGAACGAGTGGTGATCGCCGCTCGGGAGATGGGGTAGAGTTGGGGGCACGATGAGGGCGGTAGTCCAAGTCATGCGGACGTGGCTCAGTTGGTAGAGCATCACCTTGCCAAGGTGAGGGTCGCGAGTTCGAATCTCGTCGTCCGCTCAGATGAAGGCCGGATCATCATGATCCGGCCTTCTGCGTTGTCCGGCATGGAGATCCCCTCGGCATGGAGATCCCCTCGCACGAAGATCCCGTCGACACGGAGATCACGGCCGATCGACAACCGACGGTCCGAGACGGCACGTCTCCGCAGGCACGCCGATCGTCCGGAGCGCCCGCGCTGTGGCCGGTTCCCCCGATCGGGGGAACCGGCCACAGCGTCGGTGCAGG
>NZ_JBEZFP010000121.1:0-29323 GCF_040649515.1 Streptodolium elevatio | reverse complement strand
GGAAGGCCAGGTGTCGGTGTCACGCGCCGACGGGACGGCGTAGCAACCGCGCCGGGATCAGTCGGTGTTCGTCGGCTGCGTGGTCGACAGAGACACGTTGTCCACCTTCACCGGACAACCCGCGGCCTCGGCGCACGACAGGGCAAGGCTGTTGGAGCCCTGCTTCAGATTGACGATCCCCCACGTGTAGCCGTAGGAGTCCGAGCCGAGCCCGTAGAGCTTTATCGGCGTCGACGAGGCCTTGCCGTTCACCGAGACGGCCAGCGGCTTGAACTGCCGTTGCCCGTCCGCCCCCTTGCCGCTCTCCGCGTTGCTGTAGATGATCCGCAGGTAGTACTGGCCGTCCTTGGGGACCTCGGCGGTCCAACTGATCGACGAACCGTTCACCAGGTTGGCCACGAATCCGTTGCCGGTGTAGCCCTTGCCGTCGTTGGCCTTGGCGGCCCCACCGGCGAGCGTCGCGTCCTCGGCCTCGACCGCACCGATCTTCTCCGGCCCGGACGACGACGGGGCCGCCGACGACTGCGGGGCGCTGGACTGAGACGACGGGGTTGTCGACGGCGACGGCGTGGTCGCGGCGTCGTTCTTCTTGTCCTTGTCGTCGCCGTTCATGGCGACGACGGCCACGATCACCGCCACCACGACGACGATGGCGACAATCGCGCCGATCACCGGTCCGCGGCCGCCGCGTGAGGTGCCGCGTGATCCGCCGCCGTGGCCGCCGTCGCGGCGCGGGGACGGGACCTGGCCCGGCGGTGGTCCGCCCGGCGCGGGCTGCGCGGACATGCCCGGAACGGGCTGGGTCGCCTGGGGGTCGGGGGCATAGGGCTGCTGGTACGGCTGCGGCTGCCCGTACCGCGTCTGCCCGACCTGGACGTACGGTGACGAGCCGAACCCCGCGGGCGCTTCCTGGCCGCCCTGCGCGTCACCCGGGCCGGGGCGGTAGAGGTAGCCGTACGGGTCGTCCGGCTCTCCCTCGTTACCCACCGTCATCGGGTTCGCCCTTCCTGTGCGTCAGTCAGTGTGCGCCGCGCGGCCGGTCGGCGGCTGGCGGCGGGCACATCGATTCAATTCGAGTCGACAGGCTGGTGCATCACACTAACGGGCGACGGACGCCAGGATGGCCACAGTCCATCGCGCGGACGACAAACCTCCGCCCGCGGATTCGGCCGTACGGACGCAACCGACCGGTAGGACGGGGCCGGTCGGCGGAACGTTCAGCCCGCCCGCCGGTGCGCCCGCTCGCGGCCCCGCTTCTGCCGGTACATGCGCTCGTCGGCGATACGCAGCAGGTCTTCGGGCTTTTCCGCGGAATCCGCCCAGGCGATGCCGAAGCTGGCGCCGTCCAGCGGGACCGTCTCGCCCTCGGCCCGGATCGGCACGGAGAGCGCGCGGCGCAGGCGTACCGCCAGATCGTGGGCTTCGTCACGCCCGATCCCGTCGGCCAGCACCACGAACTCGTCGCCGCCGAGCCGGGCCACGGTGTCGCCCTCGCGGACCGCGGCGGTGAGCCGGCGCGCGACCTCGACCAGGACGACGTCGCCGATGTGGTGCCCGAACTCGTCGTTGATGCGCTTGAACCCGTCCAGGTCGCAGAAGAGCAGGGCCAGGCCCTTGCCGTCCGCGCCGGGCATCCCGGCGACCCCGACGCCGTTCACGGCGGGCACGCCGTTGACCGCGGCGGCCGCGTGGCCGGTGCCGTGGCCGCCGTTGTGCGCGGTGTTGTGACCGGCACCATGACCGGCGCCATGGCCGGGGCTTGGGCCGGAGTTGTGTGCCGAGGTGTGCGCGGTGCCGTGGCCGCCGCCCTGCGCGCCGCCGGCGTGCACGGCGTGTCCGGCGCCGTGCGGCAGCCCCTGCCCGGCGCCGACCCCGGCCAGGCCCGCGGCGGGATGCGGCACCCCGGCCGGGAACTCGGTCAGGCGCGGCATGCGGGTGAACGTCGCGTCCAGGCGGGCCCGGAGCTCGCGGCCGTTGGGCAGCCCGGTCAGCGGATCATGGCTGGCCTGGTGCACGAGCGCCTGCTCGCGCAGCCTGCGGTCCTCGACGTCCTCGACGTGGGTGAGCAGAAACCGGGGGTTTCCGTCGCCGTCCCCGACGTGCGAGGTGCGCAGCGAGACCCAGCGGTACGTCCCGTCGCTGCGGGCAAGCCGCAGTTCCGTGCAGCCCTCCACCGGGGTGTTGCCGCCGAGGTGTCCGGCCAGCAGGTCCCGGTCGTCCTGGTGTACGACCGCGGCGAGGCCGAGGCGGCGCAGGACGGGTGCGGGATAACCGAGCATGCGGCAGAGCGCGTCGTTGGCGCGCAGGAGGCGGCCGCGGTCGGTCCCGCGTACGCCGGTCATGACCATGCCGCTGGGCGCGTACTCGAAGGCGTGCCGAAAGCTCTCCTCGCTGGCGCGCAACGCGTGCTGCTCGTCCTCCAGCCGGGCGACCGCGCGGACCATCTCGCTGCGCAGGCGGGCGTTGTCGACGGCGATCGCGGCCTGCGCCGCGAACATGCCGAGGACTTCGCAGCGCCAGGGGCCGGGCCTGCGTCCGTCGACGGGGAGGTCCACCGAGAGGATGCCGACGAGTTCGCCTTCGGGGGTGGTGAGCGGCGCGAGGAGTGCGTCGTACGGGTGCCAGGCATCCGGGTGGTCGCTCACCGGGATGTCCGGCACCCAACTGGGTACCCGGCCGGGATCCGCGGGGCCCTGACGATGGCTCAGAAACCGGAGAGGGCCCCAACGTTCGGCGACGGCGAGGAGGCGCTCCCAGTCGGAGCGCGGCCCGATCTGGCCGGCCATGGCCGCGGCGAGTTCCTCGCTGCCGGCGACCGCGGCGACCTCCAGGTCGCCATCCGGCCGTACGACGTTGACCGCCGCGGCGCCGAAGCCGAGTCCGGAGACGACGCCGTCCGCCACGGCCTGCAGTGTGTCGCGCAGGTCGCGGGTGGCATTGAGGTCCGCGACGACCCGGTAGAGGAGGCGCAGGGTCGCCAACCGGACGTGTGTTTCCGTCTCGGCGGTCATCGGTCTCCCCGAGCGTCGGCGACAGTGCTTCTGGGGTGGTTCTCGTTCGTCGGTTGCTCTCAATCGCGAGCGTCTTCTGAACAGATATCGTCCGATTGCCAGGGAAACTGAATCACAGCGGGCTCAGAAACGGCGACGTACTGTCATCAATAGTGCCCGTTCTGTGAGCTACCTCACGCGCTACACCGGATACCCCCTCACAAAACGTTCCGCCGGCCGGGAGCGGGAGCGGCCTCATTCAACAGTCTGACTGGTCGTCAGACAACCGAAATCCCCAGACCGTTGCATGCGAAGCGCACCAGATGAGCGGTCTCGTCCGATGTGGGCGAGGTGCGTGCGCGCAGGTGGTCGTGCAGCGCCGCGAGCGTCAGCCGGTAGACGGCGAGGGCGTCGGCGGACGGATCGCGCACTTCATCCGGACGGCGCTCCGCGTACTCCGAGCGAAGGACCTCTTCCAGCGGAGCGAGCATCGCCTCGGCCGAGCTGCGCTGTTCGGCGGGGAACAGTTCGGCGAGGCGGTCCTGATGGGACAGGAACGGCCGGGTACGCGCGGCCGCGACGGGGTCGCCCGCCTGGGCGAGCACCCCCTCGATCCAGCCGCGCACCCGGCCGGGGGTGTCCTCGGCGGCCTCCATGCGCCGCCGCAGGTACTCGGCCATCCGCCGGCGGCCGTCGTCCAGCAGGGCGACCAGCAACTCGTCCTTGGACCGGAAGTGCCGGTAGAAGGCCTGGTTCGACAGGCCGGACTCGCGCAGGATCTCGCGGACCGTCGGGTCCAGGCTGCCGGTGCGCTCGACCACCCGGTACGTCGCGTCGACCAGGCGCTGGACCTCCTCGGTGTAGACCGCCCAGCGGGCCGCCAGCGGACGCCGCACGGCCTCACGCACAAGCCCCACGGGCGCGGGAGGTGACTGGTCCTCGGTCATGCGCCCCACTCCCCTTTGTTGTCGCCCTTTGTGTAGCCCTCTGTTGTCCGGCGCCTGTCGGCCGGACCGTGCGGACCAGCCGGGCCGGCCGCGCCGTCGGATCGTCGGGCCACCGGCTCCCTCGCCGTCCGGCCCCGCCGCCCCGCCCGTGCCCTCCGGCTCTTGTTGTCCGGAACATCGCACGCTACTGTCCAGAACAACGTTCTCATAGGTACGTCTGTTGTTCCCACCCTCTTCCCGGAAGGGAGGCGCGGCTCGTGCAACGCGAGATCCTGTGGACCGGGATCGGCGGCCAAGGCATCCAGCTCGCCACCGAACTGCTCGCCGACGCGGCGGTCGCCGAAGGGCGCCACGCGATGTTCTTCGGTTCCTACGGCGGCATGATGCGCGGCGGCAACTCCGACACCACGCTCGTGCTCGGCGACGAACCCGTGCGGTCCCCGCCGACGATCGGCTCGACGTGGTCCGCGCTGGTGCTGCACCCGGCCCACGCCGCGCCGACGCTCGCCAAACTGCGGCCGGACGGCGTGCTCGTGCTCAACACCACGCTGTGCGGCGACACCGGGCACCCCGGGTCTGTCGTCGGCGTCCCGGCCACCGAACTGGCCACCGCGGCCGGAAGCGCCAACGCGGTCACGATGGTCGCGCTCGGGGCGTACGCCTCCGCGACCCGCATCGCGGAGGTCGACACCCTCATCGCGCGCCTGCCGCACGTGCTCCCGGCCTACCGGCACCGGCACTTGGCCACCAACGAGGCCGCCCTGCGTGCCGGGTACGCGGCCGCCGGGCCGCTGCTCGACGCGTGGTCGAAGCCTCCCGTCCCGCAGGAGGTCGCGACGTGACCGTCAGCCTCGGCACGCTCGTCATCGACACCGAGGCGTGCAAAGGATGCGAACTCTGCATCGACGCATGCCCACCGCGCGTACTGCGCATGACCGACGACATCGTCAACGAACGGGGATACCGCTACCCGCAGTTGCTGCCCGGCTGTATCGCCTGCAAGGCGTGCACGGCCATCTGCCCCGACTTCGTGTTCCAGGTCTACCGCTACGACGAACCGCAGGACGACGGGCGGCCCGCCGGCGGGCAGGATGCCGACGGGCGACCCGCGGACGGGCAGGGCGCCGACGGGCAGGGCGGCGGGGATCAGGCAACCGGCGACGGGAGCGGCGCATGACGTCCCACACGGCCACGGCCGACCCGAACACCACCCGCATCATGCCCGGTTCGGCGGCCATCGCCGAGGCCATGATCGCCGCCGGCTGCCGCTTCTTCGCCGGCTACCCCATGACCCCGTTCACCGAGGTCCTGGAGAGGATGGCCGCACGCCTGCCCGAAGCGGGCGGCGTCTGCATCAACGCCGAGAGCGAACTCGAGGCCGTCGGCATGGCGTGGGGCGCCGCCGCCACCGGCACCCCGGCCGCCACCGGCTCGACGGGCCAGGGGCTTTCGCTCATGCAGGAGTCGCTCGCCGAGATCGTGTACGCCCGGCTCCCGCTCGTCGTCCTCAACATGGCCCGCGCCCAGGGCGACTACTTCCAGGCGACGCGCGGCGGCGGCCACGGCGACTACCGCCACCTGGTCCTCGCTCCGTGCGACGTCCCCGAGGCCGTCGAACTGACCCAGCTCGCCTTTCACTTGGCGGAGAAGTGGCGGAGCCCGGTGCTGGTGATGGGCGACTACTACCTCGCCCACACGCATCAGTCCGTCACCATCGGCCGCCCCGAGTTCCCCACGCTCCCCCCGCGCGACTGGGCGTTGGACGGCAGTTCGGGCGGCACCGGAGCGGCAAAGCTGATCTCCCCGCTCAGCGACGCCAAGCAGCGGCACGCCGCGGGACGCGCCGACGCGGGCTACGACCTCGCCGAGTTCTACCACCGCCACGTCACGGTGATGGAGCGCATGGTGACCGAGGAACCGCCTCGCTTCGAGGCCGAGTTCACCGAGGACGCCGAGGTCGTCGTCGTCGCGTACGGCACGCCCGGCGCGTACGTGCGGCAGGCGGTGCGCGAACTGCGGGCCGAGGGACGCCGCGTCGGCTACCTCCGCCCGATCACGCTCGTACCGTTCCCGACCGAGGCCGTCGCCGAGGCCGCGCGGGGGGCGAGGGTCGTGGCCGTCTACGAGAACAACCAGGGGCAGATGCTCGACGACGTGCGGCTCGCCGTCCTCGGCGCGGTCCCGGTGCGGTTCATCGGCGGACTCAGCCTGGATCCCTCGGGGTTCGGCATCGCCCCGGACCTGGACGTCGCCGTGCTCCGCCGACGGCTCACCGAAGTGCACGACGCGGCGGTGTCCGGGACGACCGAGTCGCCGGCCGCCACGGGATCGCACGGAACGGCAGGTGTGGCATGAGCACGCAAGGGCGTACCGAACTCCCCGTCGTGCCCACCGGCGCGCCGCCCGCGTGCGGCGCGAAACTGGTCCACGACTTCACCCCCTCCCTCATCGACGTGGGCGCGCACCATCTGTGCCCCGGGTGCGGCGAGCCGATCGCCATGCGCTCGATGGTGGAGGCGGTCGAGGACCAGGGCCAAGTGGCCAGTGCCATCGCGGTGTTCGGCATCGGCTGCTACACGGCCTACTCCAACAACCTCGACATCGAAGTACTCCAGGCGCTGCACGGGCGCGCGCCCTCGCTGGCCACCGGGGTCAAGCGCTGCCGCCCGGACACGCTGGTCTTCACGGTCCAGGGCGACGGCGACATGGTCAACGAAGGCCTCCAGGAAGTCCTGCACGCCGCCGCGCGCGGTGAGAACATCACGTGCTTCATGCTCAACAACGGGGTGTTCGGCGAGACCGGCGGACACATGACCGCGGCCACGGTGCTCGGGCAGCGCACCAAGAACACCCTCGACGGACGCGACGCGGCCGCGCACGGCTATCCGATCCGGCTCGCCGACCTGATCGCCCAGCTCGACGGCGCCGCGTACGTCGCCCGCGGGGCGGTCAACAACGCCGTCAACATCACCCGCACCAACCGCATGATCAAGAACGCCTTCCGCACCCAACTCGCGGGCCGGGGGTTCTCGTTCGTGGAGATCCTGACGATGTGCCCGACCGGCTGGTTCGTCGACACCGTGGACGCCCCGGCGTACCTCGACGACGCGCTGGCCCGCACCCACCGCCCGGGCGTACTCAAGGACGTCCTGAAGGACAGCCCCAAGGGCGGCCCGGGGCACAATCCCAAGCGCGACCGCAAAGACGTCCGGCACGACGTGCGCGAGGGCGCACCGGAAGGAACGACGCCATGACCCCCATCGTCGTCGGCATCATGTACCCGCCCGCGTGGGACGTGCGGCCTCGCGAGACGTACGAGGCCGACCTCGCTTCGCTGCGCGCGCTCGACCCCCGCGTCGAGATCGTGGAATGCCGCTATGTCGAGGACAACCAACTGCGCACCGAACGCGGCCGCCCCGGCTCCGCCTCGGACGCGGGACTGCGGGCCCGGGCACCGGAGCTGACGCCCGATCAGCGCGAGGGCCTGGCACGCGTCGAGGTCGCCCTCGTCGCCGACCTCCCCTTCGACGTCGCCGACCTCGCCCCGAACCTCCGCTGGGTGCAGAGCGTCGCGGCGGGCAACGGGCAACTCGTCTCGGCGGGCCTGCCCACCGAACGCGTCGCGGCGACCACGGCGGCCGGCGTCAACGGCACGCCCATCTCGGAGTTCGCGTTCGCCCGGCTGCTCGCCCACTTCAAGGGGCACCGCGAGTTGGAGGAGCGGCAGCGGGAGCACAACTGGCAGGCGGTCTTCGGGGCGCAGGTGTCCGGACGTACGCTCGGACTGGTCGGCGTCGGCGGCATCGGCGGCGAAATCGCCAAGCGCGCCCAGGCGTTCGGGATGACCGTGTACGCGACGCGGCGCCGCACCGACAAGCCCGCGGACCACGTCGACCGGCTCTTCCACCCCGACGACCTGCACGCAATGCTCGCCGAATGCGACGCGGTGATCTCCGCGGCGCCGGAAACCCCGGACACCGTCGACACCATGGACGCCGCCGCCTTCGCCGCGATGCGGCCGCGCGCGTTCTACTGCAACGTCGGGCGCGGGTCGTTCGTGGTCGAGAAGGACCTCATCGAGGCCCTGGAGTCCGGCCATCTCGCCGCCGCGGCGCTCGACGTCGCCCGGACCGAGCCGCTGCCGGCCACGGACCCGCTGTGGGACGCGCCGAACATCTACATCTCCGCGCACTGCTCCAGCGACGGGCGCGACCACTTCACCGGAGTGTTCCGGCTGTTCCGCGAGAACCTGGCGAAGTACCTGGCGGGTGAGCCGCTGCGCAACGCGGTCGATCCGGCCAGCGGGTACTGACCGGCGGCTGCGGGACGCGGCCGCCCGGCGGCGTCCCCCGACCGACCCCCGGACCGCCCCGGACCGCCCCGGACCGACCCCGGGCACCGGCAGCGTCCGAGCCCAACCTTCCTGTCGTGACACGTCGTCTCGGCGACAGCTCACCTCTCCTCACCCGCCCATCCACACCAGCAGGAGGCCGACCATGGACCGCGAACTCGGCGGCATCGGCAGCAGGGTCCTCTTCGAGGACGACAAGGTCCGCATCTGGGAGCTCGCCCTCGCCCCCGGCGAGCGCAGCGCGGTGCACCGCCACGACCTCGACTACTACCTCGTGCAGATCGGCGGCGACCGCATCGCCGTCGAACCCGAACCGGACACCGCCGGCGAGTACAAGGAGTACTTCGCCGCGGACGTCGTCCCCGGTGTCGTCGTGCCCATGAAGCGCGGCGGCGTGGAAACGGCCGTCAACGTCGGCGAGCGGCCGTACTACGAGATCATCGTCGAACTCAAGGACGCCTGAACCGGGTTGCCCGGGGCGGCGAAAACGGCTCTTCCCAGCATGCGGTCCGGCGCTTAGCGTACGGGGGCCAGATCTTGCACCAAGGCGCACGACACGGGAGGTACGGGGTGGGGCAGGGACTCGTCATCGGGGAGGTCTTCGCGGGCGCCGCGCGCGCGGTGCCGGGCCATGCCGCCGCGATCCTCGGCGACCGCACGCTCACCTTCGCGGAGCTGGCGGAGGCCGGCAACCGTACGGCCCACGCCCTGCTCGGCCTCGGCGTCGCCAAGGGCGACCGCGTCGTGTGCTGGGCGTCCACGTCGCTGGACGTCCTCCCGGTCTTCGCCGCACTGGCCCGGATCGGCGCCGTCTACGTCCCCATCGGCCCGGCGCTGCCGGCCGACGAGGCCGAGGCGCTGACCCGGGCCGCCCGGCCGACCCTGGTGGTCGCGGACGCGCGCGTCGACGGCGAGGCGGTCGCCGAAGCCGTCGGCGTGGCCCACGTCGGCCTCGCCGAGCTGGTCGAGGCGTCCGCCGACGAGCCCGCCGAGGCACCGGACTGCGCCGAGCCGGACGAGTCCGACCCGCACACGATCTTCTTCACCTCGGGCAGCACCGGGAAGCCCAAGGGCGTCGTGCTGTCGCACCGCGTCAACGTGCTGCGCACCCATCCCGGCTCACAGCTCGAACCGCGGGGCACGATGGTGTGCGTCTACCCGATGTTCCACATGGGCGCGTGGACCATCGCGCTCCAGCAGTGGCAGGCCCGCGACACGCTGGTGCTCGTACCGCAGACCGACGGGGCGTCCATCGTCGCCGCGGTACGCCGGCACGAGGCCACCCGCCTCAACTGCGTGCCCGCGGTCTGGGAACGCGTGCTCTCCGCACTCGCCGAGGAGCAGCTCGCCGACACCGGCGACGGCACGCTCCCCTCGCTCCGCTTCGCCGACACGGGCACCTCGGCGACGACGCCGGAACTGCTGTCGGGCATCACCAAGGCCGCGCCCAACGCCACCCTCCGCGTGTTCTACGGGTCGACCGAGGCGGGCAACGTCACCTCCCTCGACGGCGCCGACGTGCTCCGCAAGCCGGGCAGCTGCGGCGTGCCCAGCATCTTCCAGCACCTCGCGCTGTCCCCCGAGAACGAGCTGTGCGTACGCGGACCGCTGCTCTTCGACGGCTACTTCGACGACCCCGACGCGACCGCCGAGGCGCTGCAGAACGGCTGGTACCGCACGGGTGACATGGCGACGACGGACGAGGAGGGGTACCTCAGCATCTCCGGGCGCACCCGCAACCTGATCCGCACCGGCGGCGAGAGCGTCGCGCCGGCCGAGGTCGAGAGCGTCCTCGCCACCGTCGAAGGTGTCCGCGAGGTGGCCGTCATCGGCCTGCCGGACACCACCTGGGGCGAGGTCGTCTGCGCTGTGGTGGTCCCGGAGGACCCCGCGTCCATCCCCGGCCCCGCCGCTTTGCGCAAGGTCTGCGAAGGCCGCCTGGCCTCGCACAAGCACCCGCGGCGGGTCTTCTACGCCGACGAGCTGCCGCGTACGGCGGCCACCGGCCAGGTGCAGCGCAAGCAACTCGTCGACGACATCATGGCCGCGCGGACACCCTGAGCCGGAGGGCCGGACGGCCGCGCGCCGGACGGCCCCGGCTGCCTCGGTCTGTCTCCCTCCGGCCCGCCGGCTGCCCCGCGCCTATGTGTCGTCGTCCGGCACGCCGTCGTCACGCGCGGGCCCCGCGCGGGCGCACCCGCCGCAGGGGGTACCGTCTGTGCCCTGACCGGTCGACCGGTCGGTTGCCCGGTCGGTTGCCCGGTCCTTGACCTGGTCTCCGAACTGCCGATGACCTGCCGTCGACCTGGTCGCCGGCAGGCCCCTGGGCCTGGCCACCCCCTTGGTCACCCACCTGGTCACTCGCTCACGTGGCCACTCACTTACGTGGCCACTCACCCGGTCACCCCCTGATCGCCCGCGGAGGCACGGTTGCGGTTCTTCGACGTCGCGGCGCTGCCGGTCAGTCCCTGGCGCAACGGGGGCGGGGACACGCGCGAGATCGCGTACTCGCCCGGGGAGGGCCACGGCTTCAGGTGGCGGGCCAGCGTCGCCACGATCGCCGCCGACGGGCCGTTCTCCGCGTTCCCCGGAGTCGACCGTACGATCACGCTCCTCGCCGGCGACGGGGTGACCTTGTCCGCCGACGCCGTGCCCGCGCACGAACTGGTCCGCGTCGGCGAGCCCTTCTCCTTCTCGGGAGACCTCCCGATCCGCGCCTCGCTCGGGGGCGGCGCGTGCCGGGTGCTGAACATCATGACGATGCGCGGCGCATGGGCCGCGGATGTGCGCCGGACCGCCGCGGAGACGACACCGCGCGCCGGCGGATCCGGCCTGCTGTACGTGCTCGCAGGCACCTGGCAGAGCGGGGCGACCGTACTGACGGCCGGTCAGGGCGCGTGGTGGGACGGCGACTCCGAGGGCGCCGTCACGCCGCTGGCGCCGGATTCGGTCGCGCTGGAGGCCGGGATCCGCGACGTCCGCGATATGCGCGGCCGCCGTTCGTACGCCTAGTCGTTCGGCTGCTCGCCCAGCATCCCGCCGAAGGCCTCCTCGACCAGGCCGACCAGCTCGTCCCGCGAGAGGTTGGTCAGCTCGGGGAAGAACCCGCCCGGTCGGATGACGACCGCGCCGATCAGCGAGGCCACCGCGAACTCCGCGCGGCGGCGGGCGACGCGTTCCTCGACGCCGGTCCGCTCGACGATGCGCTCCACCATCGGGTCGACCATGGACTGGCGTACGGCGGCCGACGCCTCACCGCGCACCGCCTCGTGGCCTTCCTCGCCCAGCGCCGCCCGGAACATCGGTCCGGGACCGCCGAGGTCGTCCATGCGGGCGGCGAGGAAGTCGGCGAGCGCCCCGACGCGCGCGAGATCGCGGCGCGCCGACGCCGCGTCCTGGCCGTCCTCCTCGATCGCGGCGAGGTACAGGCCCGCCTTGTTGCCGTAGTAGCGGGCCACAAGGGCGGCGTCGACGCCCGCCCGGTCCCCGATGTCGCGGAGAGTCGTACGGTCGTACCCACGCTCGCCGAACAGCGCGCGGGCGGCGTCGAGCAGCGCCTTGCGACTCGCGGCGGCGTCGCGCCTGCGCGGCCGTTCCGTCATCGCACGTTCGGTAGCCGAGCTGTTCACCGGGTGATTCCTTCGCCTGGGCCGTTGAGGGCTCTCGAAGGTACCTGTTCGACCGTTCGGACGGGAGGCGATCCGGCCGACGTTCCCGATCGTCTGTCGGGAAGAACAACGGCGGCCAGGGCGCCGAGCACGCACGCGGCGGCGCCAACCAAAAACGCGGCGGTGTACCCGCGGTCTTCGGCCGCTCCGCCGCCGGCGGGCGTGTACGCGGCCAGCAGCGCCGCGATCGAGGCCGACCCGATGGCGCCGCCGACCGAGCGCAGCACCGCGTTCAGGCTCGTCGCGCTGCCCGTCTCGTGCGGCGGGACGGCCTTGACGATCAGCGCCGGCATCGCCGCGAACGTGGTGCCGACCCCCACCCCGAGCAGCACCGCGCCCGTCACCAGCTGCCACAAGTGGTCGCGGAAGAAGGCCAGGAACACCATGTCCGCGGCCACCACGAGCGAACCGAGCGGCAGCACCGGCCCCATGCCGAATCGGGCGGCGAACAGCTCGGCGAGCCGGTTCGCGCCCAGGCTGCCGAGCGAAAGCGGCATGAGGACCAGTCCCGCACCCACCACCGAAAGACCGAATCCGTACCCCGTCTCGGTAGGAACCTGGGCGTACAGGTTGATCAGCGACATCGTCATGTAGAGCCCGATGCCGACGAGAACCGCCGCCACATCGGCCGTCAGAAGCTCGCGGTTGGCCAGCAGGCGCAACTCGACCAGTGGATGGGCGGCCCGCAACGCCTGCCACGCCCACAATGCGAACAGCGCCACGGCACCGGCGCCGAGCCCGAGGATCGTGGCCGATCCCCAGCCCCAACGCTCACCCTGACTCACCGTCAGGAGCAGACACGTCAGACCGCCGCTGAGCAGCAGCGCGCCGGGGATGTCGAGCGGTCGGCGCCGCGCGGCCGATCCCACCGGGACGACCAGGACGACCAAGGTCAGCGCGACGGCCGCGATGCCGGTGCCGAACCAGAAGGCCGCCCGGTAGTCCCACTCGCGCGTGATGAAGCCGGTGACCGGATAGCCGAGCCCCGCACCGACAGATGTCGTGACCGACAGGGCGGCGATGCCCGACCGCATGCGCGCCGGATCGAGGTGGTCGCGCGCGACCGCGATGGTGAGGGGCATGATGCCCAGTCCGGCGCCTTGCAGGGCCCGCCCCGCGACCAGCCACGCGAACCCGGGCGCCACGGCCCCCAGAACGCCGCCTGCCACGACACAGCCGAGCGCCCCGAGGATCACCCCGCGCCGGTGCGGCCCGTCGCCCAGGCGGCCCATGACGGGTGCGGCGACGGCCCCGGTGAGGAGGGTCGCGGTCAGCATCCACTGCGCGCTGTCGATGGACACGCCCTGCTCGCGCGCGATCGTCGGGACCATGGGTGCCCCGAGGGTGGTCATGACCGACACCGCGACCGAGGTGAACATCAGGACGGGCAGCAGCGCCCGGGCGCGGGCAGCCGCGGCACGGCCGCCGGGCTCGGTACGTCCGGGCTTGTCGCGGCCTACGCCTGTGCCTGTGCCTGTGACCTCGTCTTTGCGCTCCCGCGCGTCCCGGTCGCGGTTGTGGTGCTCGATGGCCGTGCCCCCAGATCGCGTGTGCCGGCCGATCGTGGTGCCGGCCGTCGTGCCTGCTTGCCGTGCCGCTTGCCGTGCTGCTTGCCGCGCCGCTTGCTCGCCTGTCGTGCCTGCTTGCCCGCCGTGCCTGGCCGTGCCGTTTGTACGTCCTGTCCCGCGCCTCGGGGCAGCCTGTGCTGTGGCCCGCCCCTCACGACCGGTCGCGCGGTCCCTTCCCCCGGTTCTCCCGGTCCGTCCGGCCCGCCTGACAAGTCATGAGTCGATGACTTCGGGACGATACGCCATGCCCCGCCGGTGCCGACGACCGGCCGGGGGCCGCGGCGCTCCC
The DNA here is from genome assembly GCF_040649515.1 of Streptodolium elevatio. Taxonomy (GTDB): domain Bacteria; phylum Actinomycetota; class Actinomycetes; order Streptomycetales; family Streptomycetaceae; genus Yinghuangia; species Yinghuangia elevatio. Next base: position 15,510 of record NZ_JBEZFP010000121.1, on the reverse strand, counting down.
AGGTCGGGTCCTCAAACTCCCTAGGCTGGGGGCCGTGGAGATCCCCGAGCCCGCAGAGCCGTCCGTACCGCAGCCCATGTCGCAGCCCGCCTCGCCGTCGTCCGTCGACCCGGAGGCCTTCAAGGCCGCGCTCTCCCGCTTCGCCGCCGGAGTGGTCGTGGTCACCGCCCACGAGACGCACGAGACGAGCGACACCGCGAGCGGCGACGACGTCGGCATGACCGCGACCGCGTTCCTCTCCGTCTCGCTGGAACCGCCCCTGGTCCTCGTGAGCCTGCGCCGCCAGGCCCGGATGCGCGAGGTCTTCGACGCGCAACCCCTGTGGGCGGTCTCGCTGCTGTCGCAGAGCCAGCGGCACGTCGCCGGCCGGTTCGCGATCCCGGGGCGCGTGAGCGACCGGCTGATGTTCGCGGACGTCCCGCACCAACACGGCGCGATCTCCGGCGCCCCACTCGTCGGCGGCGCGCTCGCGACCCTGGAGTGCCGGACGCACCAGATCGTCGAGGCGGGCGACCACTCCCTCGTGATCGGCGAGGTCCTCTCGGCGAATCTGCCGAGCCCCGCCGGCCAGCCGCTGCTGCACTTCCGGGGCCGCTACCGATCGCTCGCTTGACGTACTTCGCCGCTCCCCCTACCCCGACGGCCCCGGAGTCGTCAGACTCCTGTCTGTACGCACTGTGCGCCGCCCTATGCGCGCCGTCACCGCGGACCATCACCCGCCACGACCGGCGCCGCGACCGCTGCGCGCGGCAACTCGCGTACGCCCACGGCACCTTGCTCCGCCTGCCCGGACCAGCGGAACCACCGGACCCGAGGGAAGGCCGTCTCATGCTCACGTACGACTACGTCATCGTCGGTGCCGGCTCGGCCGGTTGCGTCCTGGCCGGGCGGCTCAGCGAAGACCTTTCCTCGCGGGTCCTGCTGCTGGAGGCGGGCGATCGCGACCGCAAGCAGGAGATCCACATCCCGATCGGATTCCCGAAGCTCTTCAAGACCTCGTACGACTGGAACTACCACACCGGCAAGCAAGCCGAGCTCGCGCAAAGGGAGTTGTACTGGCCGCGCGGCCGAATGCTGGGCGGCTGCTCGTCGATCAACGCGCAGATGTGGGTGCGCGGACACCGGGCCGACTACGACGGGTGGGCCGAACTCGGCGCCGACGGCTGGTCGTACGACGATGTGCTCCCCTACTTCCGGCGTGCCGAACGCCGCAGCGGTTCCAACCACGACGGCGTCTACGGGACCGACGGGCCCCTGCACATACAGGAGTTGCGCGACCCCAACCCGACCACCGCGGCGTTCCTCGCCGCGTGCGCCGAGGTCGGCATGCGGCGACTCGACGAGATGAACGTCCCCGACAACGAGGGGTACGCGCCGTGCCCGGTGACCCAGCGCCGCGGCCGACGCTGGAGCGCGGCCGACGCGTACCTCAAGCCCGCGCTCAAGCGCCCGAACCTCACCGTCACGACCGGCGCCGCGGTACGCCGCGTGCTCATCGACGACGAACTGCGGGCCACCGGCGTGGAGTACACCGACGCCTCCGGCCGCACCCACCAAGTGGCCGCCCGGCGCGAGGTCGTGCTGTCGGCCGGATCGATCGGCTCACCGCACCTGCTGATGCTGTCGGGCATCGGCGCCCCCGAGGCGCTGCGCGCCGCGGACCTCACTCCGCGCCACGAACTGCCGGGCGTGGGACGCAACTTGCAGGACCACCTCGTCGCGGTCGCCGTGGTGCACTGCACCGAACCGGTGACGCTCGCCGCCGCGGACAAGCCCTCGCCCCGCGAGCTGCTGCGCTACATGCTGTTCGCGCGGGGCATGCTGACCTCCAACGTGGGCGAGGCCGCGGCCTTCATCCGCACCGACGAGTCACTCGAACACCCCGACGTCGAGATCATCTTCGCGCCCGGCCCGTACATCAACCACGGCCTCGAACCGCCGCTCGGACACGGCCTCACGGTCGCCGCGATCCTGCTCCAGCCGGAAAGCACCGGCACGATCGTCGCGACCGGGCCGGACGCGTCGACGCCGCCGGCGATCGACCCGGCGTACCTGACCGCCCCAGGGGACCGCAAGACACTCGTCGCCGGACTGCGGCGGGCCGCCGACCTCCTCAACACCGACGCGCTCGGCCGCTACGTCGGGGCCCCGATGACCCCTTGGCCGGGCAGCGACGACGAAGACGTGCTCAACCGCTACGTCGGCGATCACGCCGAGACGCTCTACCACCCGGTCGGGACCTGCCGCATGGGCGTGGACGAAGAAGCCGTCGTGGACCCGCAGTTGCGCGTACGCGGCATCACCGGCCTGCGCGTCGCCGACGCGTCCGTCATGCCGAGGATCAACCGCGGACACACGCACGCGCCGACGGTGATGATCGGCGAGCGGGCGGCCGACCTGATCGACGCCTCGCACCCCTGACCAACCGCGCGGCGGGGCACCACACCCTTCCGCCCCGTCGCGCACCCTCACCCGCCCCTACTCCGCCACACGCATGAGGCCGTCCGCCGACACCGACGCGACCAGCCGGCCGTCCTGCCCGTAGACATGGATACGGCCGTGCATGCGGCTGCGCCCCGCGTACACGCTCTCGCAGCGCAGCAGCAGCCACTCGTGGATCGAGAAGGGCTCGTGGAACGTCACGTTCTGGGCGAGCATCACCGAAGTGCCCTTGCCACCGAGCGCCGCGACGGCGTCCGCGGTGTACGGGCGGAGCGCCACCGGCCCGAGGAACCCCTCCGTGCCGTACGCCAGCAGCGACCGCGACAACGACGCCTCGTCGGGCACCTTGGTGCAGCGCATCCACACGTCCAGCGTCGGCGGCCCGGCCAGCCCGAGTGCCAGCGCATCGGCGCCCCCGTACGTCCGCACCTCCCACGGCAGCATCGCCACCGGCAGGTCCGCGCACGCGTCGGGACCGGGTATGCCGTCCGGTAGCGGGCGGTGGTGGCGCAGGAAGTCCGGCTCGTCACGCGTCAGCATCACCAGCGCACGCGAGTGTTCGCGGCCCTCCTGCCGGAACGCCACCGCGACCGTGGCCAGCGCGCGCCCCGACTGCACGACCTCGACCTCGATCGACACCGGCTGCGCCGCGATGCCGCCGCGCGGGAAGATCCCCTGCACCGACTGCACCGCGAAGCCCGGCACCGTACGCTCCGCGGCGGCAACCGTCTGCGCGAGCACCTGGCTCCCGAGCGTCGTCGGGATCCGCGACACGATGTTCCGCGCCCGAAACCGCCCCGGCGCCGCCTCGGCGATGTCCAGGGCGTCCATCAGGTCTGCCAGGTCGATACCTGGCCACAACTCGGTTCCAGAGGCCATGAACGCATGATCGCAAACCCGATCTGACGATGCGTCAGGGGGCGGAACCTGAGGTTCCGCCCCCTGACACCCCGCACCGCTCACCGACCTCGGCAAGCCCACCTGTCAACGCCTGCGCACGCCTACTGCGCTCAGACGTGCGAACTGCCCCTCTTCCGCATGAACCCCGCGACCAGCGACACCAGGACCACCGACACGGCGATGCTGATGATCCATCTCAGCCAGTCGACACCCCTGGTCTCTTCGACCCCCAACCCGGCGGCGATGCCGTAGCCGGCCAGCGTGCCGACGATGCCCACGCCAATCGTGGCCAGCATGCCGATGCTCTGCTTGCCGGGCAGGAACAGCCGGGCGAGCATGCCGATGATGAAACCGGCGATGATGAGACCGATGACGTCCCAGAACCCCATGTGAGCCTCCTGGTCCAGTGCGCGCCGCAATGTACGGGCACAGCGGTCGGTATTCGGACTTTTCGGTCCAAAACGAGCCTCGCATGATCGGCCCACCCACGCCACACCAACCCGCCGCCCCCCACACGCCCCCGTACGGCCACGATCCGCCCCGCTCGCGCGTTCGGTACAAACCCGTCGCCCTCCCGGACCGGTGGCTTGTAGCGTGTGAAGCTCAGTGCACAATGGACACCGCACAACCCCGGCCCCGATAGCTCAGCTGGCCAGAGCGCCGCTCTTGTAAAGCGGAAGTCGTCGGTTCGAACCCGACTCGGGGCTCCCTCAAGGCCCAGGCCAGACCCCGTCTGACCTGGCCTTTTTCACGTCACAGCCGCTTGGGCGCATGACCACGGGGCGGCGTTGGGCCAGTCTGCGTGAGCAGTTCGTGAGCGGATGGCAGCTCATCCCCCGTCATCACGGACGACCAGGGGCCACCGTCTGCCCGCCGCGAACGCAGCACGAGCCGCGACGGCCGGCAGCACGCTCGTCTTGCGCGAGTACGGCCCGTCCGATCCGCCTCACAACGTAGGACCGCCTCAAGGCCTTCCGCGCGGTCCACCCGCTACGACCAACGCGCCTATGTCTTCCACGGCACCGCCCGTCCCCCTCGCCGCCATCAGACTCTGGCACAGACCGTGATCCCCAAAACGCTGCCTCGCGGTGACGCACGCACATGAAGAGCGACCCCGACCGGGACCCCTTCCGGTCGGGGCCGCTTCGCTCTCCGGCGATAGGCGGATCGGAGCGACCTGAGGCCGGGCGGTGCGGAGCGGGGGTCGATGGGCGCCATGGACGTCATCGACCGTCTTATGAAACGGAAGTTGTCGGTGCGACTCGGCTTGGGGTTCCTGCGGGGACTGGCTGAGCACTGCGTCTGACCTGGTTCCCGGTGCTTTTCCGGCTCTGGAGGGTGATGGCGGTGCAGCTCTGTCGGCTGCCGGGGTACGCGAGGGAATTTCGGCGGAGTTTGCGCTTCGTCCATATCGCCTTGTCCGCAGGCGCCGGGGGCGGGGGTTGTTTGCGTGGGGGCGCTGGGGGGGGTGGGTTAGGGTTCGCTCGGCAGTGGTGAGGGGCCGGCAAGAGGAAGACGGGGGACCGGTGTTGGAGGGTTCGAAGAGTGCGGCGAATGCGGATGGGGCGACGGGTGATCCGATGCGTGACTGGGCGCCCGAGGGGATCGACGTGACCGCGCCGAGCGTCGCGCGGGTGTACGACGCGATACTCGGAGGCAAGGACAACTTCGCCGTCGACCGGGCGATAGCCGACGAGACATTGCGCGTTCTTCCGGGTGCCCGGATCGGCGCGCAGGCGCACCGCGCGATGATGGGGCGGGGCGTGCGGTTCCTTGCCGAACAAGGGTCGACCAGTTTCTCGACCTGGGGTCGGGGCTGCCGAGTGGGGAGAACACCCACGAGATCGCGCAGTCGGTCAACCCCAAGGCGCGCGTGGCGTACATCGACAACGATCCGATCGTCCTCGCCCACGGGCGCGCGTTGCTCGCCGACAATCCGTTCACCAAGGTCGCTACTGCTGACCTGCGTGACCCCGTCGACGTGCTGTCCCGTCCCGAGGTCGCGGACCTCTTCGACTTTTCCCGGCCGATCGCGCTGCTGATGCTGGGCGTCGTGCACCACCTCGGCGACGCCGAGGACCCGAACGGGGTCGTCGCGGCGTACCGTGACGCCGTCGCGCCCGGCAGCTACCTCTACCTCACGCACTTCTGCGCGAGCGGGCCCGAGGCTGCCTCGATGGAGCAGTTGATGCTGCGGAGCCTCGGCAGCGGGCGGTTCCGCACGGTCGCGGAGATCGAGGCGTTCTTCGACGGGTTCGAGCTGGTCGAGCCCGGGGTGGTGCCGCTGGTCGCGTGGCGGCCCGACGAACCGGTCGACGATCCCCTGCCGCCGTACCAGCGGGTGTCGTGGGGCGGGATCGGCAAGTTGCGCCGGACGACGAGCGCCTGAGGAGGGCCCGCACATGGCTATGCGCAAAGCCACGATCCTGCAGCAGGTCGGGCAGTCCATTTACCGGCAGAACCCGACCGACCGCCCCGTCGTCACGATCATGGCGATGAGCGGGCCCCATCCGATGATGATGGCGATGATCACGCCGCTGTGGCTGCTCTTTGTGAAGTCCTACTTCATCACCGTCACCGAGCAGGTCGTGCTCGTGCAGCGGGCGAGCAAGTGGACTGCGCGGCCGCACGAGGTTCTGTACGCGATCCCGCGCGACCAGGCGCCCTATCTGATCGGCGACGTCCGGCCCGCCGCGCTCTACAGCTCCTTCCGGTTCATGCTGCCGGGGGGCCAAAAGCCGAGCCGCATCAATGTGCACCGCATGTGGCGGGATGAAATGCACTACCTGATGCAGGTTTTGTACGGGCATGCGCAGGGCGGCCCGCAGGTTCCCATGCAGCAGCAGCCGTTCCCCGGTCAGGCGCCACACCCGCAGCAGACGTATCCCTACGGGCAGTAGCAGGCAGATTTGTCACGCGGACTCGTCCGGGCCCGGCGGCACCGGGCGGCTGGCGCGCTTGGCTGCCGGACTGATGCCGTTCTCGCGCGCCAGCTTGCGGACGTACGCGACGTTGAAAGGCGAGTGGGCCGCGACGTCGGCGGGACGGATGCCGGCGCGCAGCGCTTCGACCGCCGCCACGGCGGCGTCGCGCTTGGCAGCCTCAAATGCCGCCTCGGCGTCGCGGAAGCGGGCAGTGGCCAGGTCGAGGGCAGCCGTCTCATCCATGACGGTCAAGGTAGCGCCCCCGGTCGGACGCAGGCACACGGGCACGCGAGAAGCCCGATGGCCACGGGAAATGCGGGAAACGGAACGCGGAGCGCGGAGCGCGGAAAACAGGAACGAGGCAGTCCGCTCAGCTGGTGACGGGCCCGTCGGCGGCAGCAGACGGGGCCAGGCGAGCGCGGAGTGCCGCGAGATCGGGCACGAACCACAACTGGCGTCCCTGGTCGGCCTCGTGGACGAAGTCGCGGAACGCCTTGCTTGCGGCCGTCCTGGGGGCCACGTCACCCAGGACGGCCAGTCCGATGCGGTAGTTCGCGAACTTCTGGACGATGTCCCCCGCGACCCGGGTGCGCAGGTCGAAGAAACCGTCCCCGAACCGTTCGACAGGCACGGCCACCCACGTTGCGCCGTGGCCGAAGGCGTCACCGATCAGGTCGGTGGCATCGTGTTCGCCGCCCACGACGCCACCGTCCGGAGCGCACACCAAGACCGGTGTGCCGTGCATGAGTTCGAGTACGTCGGACATGACCGCGCGGCTCCCTTGTGGTGGGTGTGACGCGGCCGTGCGGCGCCCCCACAGCACCGGCGCGGACGTCACACAACGTCTCGTCGGAGTGTAGGGGCGCCCACATGTCGGGCCTGACTCATTTTCAGGCGGGCACTGCCCTCCTGGGTTTGGGGACGCGGCCGACGGCCGGTCGCAGGCGCCTCGCCTGGTCCCGCAGGTGCGGCGCCAGGACGTCGAGCCCGCGGTGGTTCCCCCGCGCGATCCGGTGCAGGAGTTCCGCGGTCACCACGATCTCGGCGACGCGCCCGTCCGCGGTGTCGAGTTCGGGGAACGCGGCACGCACCCGCGCGGCAAGCTCCGGGACCGGCAGGCTGTGCGCGTACAGCGTCGCCGCGTCGTAGCCGAACGGGGCGCGACCCCACGCCGCCCAGCCGAGCAGTTCCGGTCCGGGCTCGGTCCCGGCCTCGGCAGCGAGGTCGGGACCGAGGTCCGGGGCGCCCTGTGTGAGATTGGCCCAGTGCAGCGAGCCGTGGGCCGGCGCCATCGCGCGCAACGTCGGTGCCCTGAAACCGAGTTGCTCGGGTACGAGGGTGTCGATCCAGTCCTGGTGCACGATGGTGCGCTGGGTGCGCGCCCGGGCGACGATGCCCAGGGTGCGCCGCAGGTCGCTCCACCATGCGTCGGGCAGGTCGATCGGGGTCTCCGCCGCGGGGCTCCACGAGCATCGCGGTGCCCCGACGTACTGGAGGAGTTCGGCCCGGTAGGCGTACGCGCCGTCCGTCCAGTCGCGCACATCCAACAGCTTGGGCCGCCGGTCGACGAAATCGCCGAACCGGTCTCCGAACAAGTCGCCGAACGCGAACTCGGCCGTCCTGTTGCCCTGCCAGCGCCGGTCGGCGGCTTTGGCGACCGGAGTGGTGAGCACACGAAGCCACGCGGGCACGCCGCCGCCCGCGAGTTCGGTACGCCGGCCCGCGCTGCGGCCGCGTCGCCCGTGCACGGTCGGCCCGGCCGCGACGCGGTCGAGGAGGCGGGCGGCGTGGTCCAGCGCGGCGGCGAGGCGCGCGGCCGCGGCGGGGTCGGGGTCCGGCGACGGTGCCGACGGCTGAGGGATGCCGTTCAGCGGCTCGGCCTTCCGCACCGGCGTCGTTGCCGGAACAGAGGACGGGACGGAGGACGCAGCGACGGACGGTGTGGCGGACGAGGCGGATTCACCGGAGCGCACGGCGTACAGCGAACGCTCGGGCTGCGCGGTGCGCTCGGAACCGGAAGGGCTGTCGGCGGGAGAAGGGCCGTCGGAGTGGGACGGGCTGTCCGGGTTGGCGGGGTCCGCCTGGTGCGTGGGGCCGGTGGTCGTGGACGCCTGTTTCGCACGCCGCCGCGGCCGCGTGGTCTTCTGCGGAGTCGAAGGGCTCATGACTACTGCGCACCGCCGTCGACGGGCCACGGGCTCTTGCCGCCCCCGGGTGACCGCAAAGTACGCTCGGTGCCAGGCCTGTTCGGTTCCATCGAAAAACCTCCAGATGTGCGCCGACCCCGCCGGGGACGTCCCCGACGCGGCCTGTGACGGGTGGGCGACCCGGCGAGGGAATCACCCACCCGGTGCGGACCCGGCGTCATTGGCGTGTCCGCACAACCACATATGTCGAGCGTCACCCGGACCGCCGCGCGCGGATACCGTCGTCTTACCGTCGTGGCCACCGTCCTCCGGGGGCGCGACGGCGCCGCCACGGCGTATTCGTGTCACGGTGGCCGACATGCGAACCGTCGTGTCGCCGTCGTCTTCGCGCGATGGATAATCGTGGAGATCCCCGGGGCTACCGTCGAAACTGGACGAGCTGCACCGCCCACGCGGGGGTTCGATGGCTGAGAGTTCCAGGGAAGAGACGACGGCGCCGACGCTGCTGCGGGTTCTGGTGACCCGCCGCCACTGGCAGGTCTACGAGACCTTCCGGCACCACTACGAGCGCGCCGCACAAGCCCTCGCCGAGCGCGAGGGGGATCGCCGGGTACGCGGACTGACGGTCTCCAAGCGCCAGTTCGAGCGCTGGTACGGCGGCGAGCTGAAGACTCGCCCCTACCCCGACCAATGCCGTGTCCTGGAGGCGTTGTTCGACCACCCGGTCGACGAACTCCTCGGCCCTGCACAGCCCGAACACACCGCGTCGCCCCGAACGGTCCCGACGCTGTCCGTCCACCGCTCCGCGGCGGCACGGACGGTCGAACCGGCGCCCCGGGCCGGGCCGCTCGCCGCCACACTGGATACCGGCACCTGGGGCGACCCGGGAACCGGTGAGCGGGAGAGGCAGGTCGAGATGGCCGCACGTCGCGCGTTCCGATTCGGCAGCGCAGCCGAGGGCAGCACCGTGGTGCCCGAGACCCTGGCGCAACTGCACGACGAAGTACGGCGCCTCGCCGACGCCTATCCGAGACTGCCGCTCCCCACGCTGCTCGGTGATCTGGTGGAGGTGCAGGACACCACGTTCCGGATCCTCGAGCACGGCCGGGTACGCCCGTCCCAGGCCAAGGAGTTGTACCTGCTCGCCGGCATGACCTCGGGCATGCTCGCGAAGGCCAGCCACGACGTCGGCGATCCGCGCTCGGCGATGATGCAGGCACGGACCGCGTACGTCTGCGCCGACAACGCCGACCACCCCGCCATGCGCGCCTGGGTGCGCGGCATGCAGTCGCTGATCAACTACTGGGCGGGACGGCCCCAGGAGGCCGCCCGGTACGCCGCGCTCGGCACCGCGGTCGGGGAGGACGTCCGCGGCACCACGTCCATTTGGCTCGCGTGTCTGGAGGCACGCGCGTACGCCCTGCTCGGTGACGCGCCGAACGCCCGTGCGGCGGCGGCCCGCGCCGAGGACACCCGCGACGCGCTGCGGCCGGACGACCTCGACTCCTACGGCGGCATCCTCACGTTCCCGCGCGCCCGCCAGCTCTACTACGTCGCGGAAGCCGTGGTCCATTTGCGCGACGACCCGCGCGGCGCCCAGGCGCAGGCAGACGCCGCGGTCGCCGCGTACCGCGACGCCCCTCCCGAGGAATGGGCGTTCGGCGACGAGGCCGGCGCGCAGACCAACCTCGCGCTGTCCCGCGTCGCGGCGGGCGAACTCGAAGGTGCCGTGGAGGCCGTGCGTCCGGTTCTGGAGTTGCCGTTCGACCAGCGCAACTTCGGCGTCCTGGTGAGCGTGCGGCGCGTGCACGACGCGCTGTCCGACGCGCGGTTCCTGGGCACCCGGGCGGCGGCGGACGTCCGGGAGGAGATCGAGGAGTTCACCGCCGGCCCCACGACGGCGCAACTGCAGTGAGGCCGTACGGGGGGCTTGCGAGTTCGTGCGGGGCGCGACGCGACGGGCGCGCCCCGAGGCGGGCGGAGCGCACACCGCCGTTCCGAGGGTACGTGCGGCGCCTACCCGGGTAGATCGGCCGCATGAACTCGGTCGAAGTGCGGGGAAAGCGCCTGCGGCTGCGCGAACTGGACCACGGCGACTCCCCAGGGGTGCTGGCGATCTACGGAGATCCCGGGGCCACGCGCCACCTCAGCTTTGAACCGAGGTCCGCCGAGGAGGTCGACGGCGTCGTGGCCCGCGCCATCGCGTCGGCCCATGCCGAACCACGCGACGAGTACGTCCTCGCGGCCGTCCCGCACGACGCCCCCGACGACATCGTCGGGGTCACCCGCCTGGCCATCGAGCCGCAACTCGCGGCCACCATCGGCTTCGCGCTGCGCACCGACATGTGGGGCAAGGGGTTCGGCACCGAAACCGTGCACCTGCTCTGCGCTCTCGGCTTCACGCAACTCGGGCTGCACCGCATCTGGGCCGCCCGGTCCCCCCTCAACACCGCCTCCGCCGAGACGCTGCGCAAGGCGGGGATGAGCGAGGACGGCCGCATCCGGGACCACGTCTACGTACGCGGGGCCTGGCGGGACTCGATCCTCCACTCGATCCTCGAACACGAATGGCGGTCGCCGTGGTGAGCAACCGCCGATCGCCACGCCGCCCCGGCGATCCGCGGTGAGTTCGTCGAGCAGGGCTGCGGCATCGTCGTGCTGACGCGCGGGGTCGACCGTCGCCACGAAGTCCCGGATTCGACCGCCGAGTTCCTTCGCGACGAGGACATCGCCATGCCGGTGGCCGACACCACGGCCGCGGTCGCGGAGTACAACCGCCTGCTGGAGGAAGGGTCGGCGGTCTCTTCCACAGCACCTGCTGAGGCCGCCCCACCGAGAGCACGGGACGAAGCCGGGCACGAAGCGGGCATGAGGCGGGCACGGCGAGGGCTGCGGGCAGAAGAGGTACAGCTACGCCATCGGCACCGTTGTCGGGTCGTCGAGGGTGGCTTCGCGGCTGATGCGCAGGGCGCCCTGCAAGGTCGCGTCTCCACCCAGGACGCCGAGCACGATGGCCGGTTCGAGACGGTCCGCGACCGCGCGGCGTCCTTCCAGCGCCTCGGCGATGCCGGGAAGGAGCCAGCGGCCCCACGTGGCGAGGTAGCCGCCGAGGATGACCTCGCCCGCGTCGGTCAGCCCCCAGATCGCCAGGACGGCCGCGCCGAGCGTGCGGCCCGCCCCGGTGAGAACGGCGACGGCCGTCGGGTCGTCCGCGCGCAGGCGGCGGTCGAGTTCGGCGAGTGCCGCGGGCAGTCCGTCGGCCGCCGCGAGGTCGGCGAGGCCCGCGGCGGTGGCCAGTGCTTCCGGGCCGACGTACAACGCCAGGCACCCGCGGGCGCCGCACCGGCATTCGGGGCCGTCGAGAGCGAGCGGGACGTGGCCGATCTCGCCGGCCATACCGCGTGACCCGGTGTGGATACGGCCGTCGATCAGCAGCCCGCCGCCCACTCCCGTGTCGGCCTTGATGTAGGCGACGGTGTACGGCGCTTCGCCGGACGGCCGGGTCGCCGCGATCCGCGCGTGGTATTCGGCCAACGCCGCGACGTTCGCGTCGTTGACGACGTCGACCGGGCAGGCGAGCGACGGCAGGTGCTCCTCGACGAGCGCGCGCAGGTCGGTGCGGTGCCATCCGAAGTCGATCGCGGCGGGCACCGTGTGCCCGGGGCCGGTGACCGGCGCCGCCATCGCGACGACGGCCCGTGCCAGGTGCGCCCCTTCGTACCCCGCCACCACCGCGGCCGCCCGCTCGATCTCGCGGGCGATCACCGCGGCGAGCGGCCGGGGAGAGCCGTACGGCGCGCGGTGCGGCTCCGACACGCGGTGCACGACCGTTCCCGCGAGGTCGCCGACCATGACCTCCACTCGTTCGAGCGTCACCTGCACCGCGATCGCCATCACCCGCTCCGGGACCACCCGCAGCAGCCGCCGCGGCCGACCGCGCCCGCCCGTCGCCGCCGAACCGACCTCGCGGACGAGGCCGCGCTCGATCAGCTCGGCGGTGATCCCGGTGACCGACGCGTGCACGAGGCCGGTGGCGGCGGCCAGCTCGGTGCGTGCGCAGGGCCCGTACGCCGCGATGTGCCGCAGCACGAGCGCCAGATTGTGGCGGCGCACGGCCGCGGTGTCCGCGGGTGGCGCCGTCTGCGGTCGGTCGGTGGGGGCTCTCACGAGGTCGATTGTGCCCTGCGGCGGGTCGGGGGGCGGGGTGGCGGGCGGCGCTGGAGACAGCCGTCACATCTATTTTTTCAACTCTTGCAATATATGAACGGCCGGACTGATACTCGGGTCGAACGCCGGATTTCCGGGACCTCCTCGCGAAGGACCACCACCGTGACCCAGCAGCCGCCGCTCGTCACCACCACCCTGGGCCCGGTCAGCGGCGCCTGGCAGGGCCGGTCCGCCCGCTTCCTGGGCATCCCGTACGCCAAGCCGCCGGTCGGCGACCTGCGCTTCGCCGCGCCGGTGGCACCGGACCCGTGGACCGAGCCGCTGACGGCCACCGCGTACGGTCCGACCGCGCAGCGCCGCGCCTTCGGTGACGGCGAGGGGCCGACGATCATCCCCGAGCCGTCCGTCCCCGGCGAGGGCACGCTGAACCTCAACGTCTTCACCCCGGCCCCGGGCACCGGGTCCGCGCTGCCCGTGCTGGTGTGGATCCACGGCGGCGGCTTCGTCGCCGGGTCGGCGGCGAGCCCCTGGTACGACGGCCGCGCGTTCAACCGCGACGGCATCGTGGTGGTCTCGCTCGGCTACCGGCTCGGCATCGAGGGCTTCCTGCACGTCGAAGGCGCTCCGGACAACCGCGGCGTGCGCGACTGGATCGCCGCCCTGGAATGGGTGCGCGACAACATCGCGGCTTTCGGCGGCGACCCGGCCAAGGTCACCATCGCCGGGCAGTCCGCGGGCGGCGGCGCCGTGCAGACGCTGCTCGCGACACCGTCGGCACGCGACCTGTTCCGCGGCGCGATCTCGGTGTCGGGTGCGGTCATGGAGCCGCAGAGCCGTGCGGACGGCCTCGCGGTCGCCGAGCGCCTGACCGCGCGTACCGGGACACCGGCGACGGTGGCCGCGCTGCGCGACCTGTCGGACGACGAAATGCTGGCGCTGCAGGATGCGTTGACGGCACCGGCCGAGGGCGCGGCGCCACTGCCCGAGCTGGTGCTCGCCCCGTTCGCGGACTGCGACCTGATCCCGGAGCAGGTGCCGGACGCGATCCGCGACGGTTCCGCGAGCCCTGTCCCGCTGATGCTCGGCGCGACGCACCACGAGTTCAACATGGCGGCCGAGTTCGGCATGCCCGACCTGTCGATCGAGGCGGTACGCGGCATGCTCGCACAGGTCGGGCTCGGTCCGGACGCCATCGAGGCGTACCTGCGGCTGCACGAGGGCTCGAGCCCCGCGAAGATCCTCGGCCAGGGCCTGACCGACCACCTGTTCCGCGCCTCGGCGGTACGCGTGGCCGAGGACCGTGCCGCGCTCGGACTCCCCACCTGGCTCTACGCGTTCGAGTGGCTCTCGGGAGCGCGGATGATGGGCGGCATGGCGTTCCACTGCCTCGACCTGCCGTTCGCGTTCGACCTCCTCGACGCCGAGGGCGCCGAGGCGTCGACCGGCCCGGACGCGCCGCGGAAGCTCGCCGACGCCATGCACGGCGCGTGGGTCGCGTTCATCCGCGACCTCGACCCGGGCGCCGCGTGGCCGCGCTACACGGGCGAGGAGCGCGCCACGCAGATCTGGGACACCGACCCGAGCGTGGCCTACGACTTCTACGGGCCCGAGCACGCAGTGTGGGGCAGCCGCCGGGGCTGACCCGACCCGAGCGGCTCGTACGGCCGCCTCCGCGCGCCTCGAGACCGCCGCACATCGCATGCGGGAAGCCACCGCCCTCCCGGACGGTGGCTTCCCGCCTTTCTGCGCTCCACCGGATACCCCCCGGCCGTAGAGGCCTGTGCAGTGCTGTCGAGCTGGGCGAGAGACAGCATCGCGAGTCGGGTTGACGCTATACCCCCTGGGGGTATCTAATAACGACCACGGAGGACGACGCCTCCGGAAGACACGGAGGGAACACCGACATGAACCGCCAGACGCACACCGGACACGACACCCAGGCCCCCGCCGCGGAGTCGGCCCACGGCCACGCACACGCCCACGGCGCGGGAGGGCACGGCGCGGCGCTTCCGGGCGGCCTCCAGGTCTCCGAACGCGGTTACACCCTGGTGCCGACCTCCGATCCGCTGCAGGTCGGCGTGCCGACCGACCTCCGCTTCCGGATCATCGGGCCGGACGGCAACCCCTGGACGCGGTACGACCGTTCGCACGGCAAGGAACTTCACCTCATCGTCGCCCGCCGGGACCTCTCCGGCTTCCAGCACGTGCACCCGGTGCTCGGCGCCGACGGCACCTGGTCCGTCCCGCTGACCTTCCCGAACGCGGGCGACCACCGGATCTTCGCGGACTTCACGCCGACCGGCGACCCCGCGGGCGGCCTCACGCTCGGCGCCGACGTGGCCGTCTCGGGCGTCTACCAGCCGGTTCCGCTGCCCGAACCCTCCCGGACCGCGCACGTGGACGGGTACACCGTGACCCTCGAGGGCGACCTCGCCAACGGCGACGGCGGGCTGCTGACGCTGTCGGTGACCAGGAACGGCCAGGCGGTGACCGACCTGGAGGCGTACCTGGAAGCGTACGGACACCTGGTCGCGCTGCGGCAGGGCGACCTCGGCTACCTCCACGTGCACCCGCTGGGCGAGCCGGGCGACGGCGTGACGCCGGCGGGTCCCGGGATCGCGTTCCACGCGGCGGCGCCGAGCGCCGGGGCGTACCGGCTCTACCTGGACTTCCAGCACGAAGGAGTCGTGCGTACCGCGGAGTTCACCGCGATCGCCGCGCGTCCCGCGCCGCAGGGCGGGCAACTGCCGGAAAACGCCGAACACGACGCGCATGCCGGTCACGCCGGGGGTGACGGTCACGAAGGCCACGCCCACCACGGCACTCACGGCACGCACGCCGGGTGACACGCCGACGGGGAGCGACGGACAGATCGGCGGACAGATCGGCCGACTCGACCGGAGGATGGCACCGCAGCGGCAGTGCGGTGC
>NZ_JBEZFP010000120.1:0-29971 GCF_040649515.1 Streptodolium elevatio | reverse complement strand
CCTCATTCGAGGGTCCGGCCCGTCGCGCGTCCGGAACCCCGCGTTCCGCACAGGCGACGGAGACGGGGCGGACACGCGGGTCGGAGACGGGGGCGGAGCACCCCGGCCGGGCGTCGGCGGGGGCCTGATAGGACAGGGCCGTTCGGGTGCGATCCGCCTACGCGGCGCGGGAACGGGTTCGGCCGAGCCGGGGACGGGACTTCTGCGGGCCTGCCCGTACCGGGCCTTGTGGCCCGCGTACACGGGCACTTCGCGGTCCGCGGGCCCCGGGGTGGGAGCCGCGGTTGCGGACTGCATTGAACGCCGCGGCATCTGACCCGGCGAACGACGGCCCCCAGCCCGGGGCTCCGGCGCCGCGCGTGGCGTGGCCGCGCTCGCCGAGGACCTATGTGACTGCGGCCAGGGCTCGACGGGCTCAAGGCATCAGGGCTTCAGGCCCTCCGGGCCTCCGGGCTTGGCAGAGGCGTGGGTTCGGGTGGGGTGGGGGCGGACGTGCCTGTCGGAGTCCTCGTGACGGTCCCCGGACGCAGCTCGGCCACCCCACGGCCACCGCCGCGGCCCGCAGTTGCCGGGCCGTCACTGCGAGTTGGCAAACCCGCGACACGAGAGGCCGGGACACATCGCGGCTGGGCGGCTCTCGGAGCGGTGCCCAAGGCTGCGGAGCGAGAGGCAACCGGACGCCGGCGGTGCGCAGTTGCCGGGCCATGCCGCCGAGTTGGGGCTCGGCGCCGACCGCCGGGTGCTCCGTACGCTCCGATCCCTTCCATGGCACCGTTATTCGCACGCTTGTTCGTGGACGCGTCGACCTGGTGGGCCAACTCGCGGAGCGTTGGGGCAGGGGAGCCGGGGGAGTTGGACGATCGTCGGTCGCGCGTCACCGCACCGCGTTCACGCGCGACCCATACGCCGCAGGGCCGTTCGGGTACGGCACCAGTCCCGCCAAGCCCTCCGACCGCCTGAACCCCTCGGGCACCACCGTGCCGTCGCAGGGCGCCGGCGCATCGCCCGTGACTCGCCGCGCCCCTTGCGCGGCGGGGCTGTTGGGGCCGATCGGCCCGGCGCGGTCGCGGCTCGCGAGTACGTTCGAGGCCTGCGGGGCGGGTGAGTTGCGGGTCGAGTCGTTGGGCCATCGGGGTGGCAGTGGCTACTCGGAAGGCGGAAAACCGGGGGGACGGGAGGCACTTGCTGCCTCCCGCGCGGCGCCCGGGGCGCGTTTGCTTAGGCCGTACGGGTGTTCGGCGGGTGGTCACACATGCGGATCGGACAGCGTGGCGATCGTCAGGAATACCGCGGTGCGCTCCGGCCCTTCGCCTTCGGCCTTGAGCCGCACCCGCTGGCCGGGCCGCAAGAGCCGAAGCCCCGAGGCGTCGAACGCCGATGCGGGGTAGGGGAGCGCGCTGCCGTCGTCGAGCAGCACAGTGCCCGACCGGGTGGCGGCGTCGAATGTGTGCACGGTTCCCTGCATGGCTCGAGGGTACGGCCCGCCGCGACCGACGCCGGCAACGCTGTACGGCCCGCTGAGGCTGCGAAGTCTCCTGCGGGCTACTGCGAGGTGCCGGAGGCCACGAACGGGCGTCCAGTGGGCCACTGCACGCCTTCTCGGGCCCGCGGCCTTGATCGTGTACCGCCGCACCGGCTTCGCCCGACCCTCCCGAGCCGCGAAACCGTCCGGCGCGAACCGCACGTGGCCCTGCCGCCTCGGACCGCGGCCTCGGACCGCGGCCGCGCGACCGCAGCCCTGCGGGCCGCAACCATCCGGGCCGCAACCATCCGGGCCTCAGCCCAGAGGGCCGCAGCCCTTGGTCGGGCAGCCCGCACTCACCAGCCCGACTTCGGCAGCCGACGTCAGGAGCGGACGTCAGGAGCGGACGTCAGGAGCGGACGTCAGCAGCCTGCCGTCAGCAACGGCAGGACCGCCCACGTCCGCGGGCCGACACCCAGCTCGACCGCACGCGCGAGATCCTCGACGGTGTCGACGTCCCGGCGTACCGAATCGACACCCGGCGGCCTGAGTTCGTGGGCCCCCGAGGCGCGGTGCCGGGCCCGGGAGGCGCCGCCGAAAGCGGGCGCGAGCGGAACCCCCGGGGAGGCCGCCAGCAGAGTCGTGCCGATGCCGGCCGCGTCCGGCAGGAACGAGCGGTGGTACGCGCTCGCTTGGCCGAGCACCCGGTCCAACTCCGCGGAGCGCAGCGCGGGCAGGTCGGCGGACAGCGCCGCGATCCCGGTGCCCGGCCAGCGTCGCCCGGCGAGTGCGGCACCGTGCGCGAGCGCCGCGTTGAGCCCGCTGCCCACGTCGGCGGCGGTCTCCGCGCCCTGCGCGCGCACCGCCTCGGCGACCAGCGGGTCGTCCGTCACCACCAGGACCCCGTCGACGCGCCCGCATGCCAGCGCCGCGCGTACCGTGTCCGCGGCGAACGCCAGGGCGAGTTCGCCGCGGTGCTCCCCGGTCGCGGGGGCCAGGCGGCTCTTGGCGATCGGGAGGGGCTTCACGGGCACCACCAGCCGCCAGTGGCGCGGTGCGGGCGGGACGACCGGAAGGCCGGGGCGTACCGCGAGGCCAGGGGTCACCCGGGGTTCGCGCATCCGTCCTCCCTGCGTCTCGCTGTTCCTGTCGTGTCCAAGGCTTGTCCAAGCCTTGTCCAGCTTGCCCGGCGTGCTCGGTCGACTCGATCGAGTGGGCTCAAGCGTGCCCAACCTTGCTCATCTGTGCTCGTATGCCGTGCCCTTGTGTGCCCGGATCCGCCCGCTCGATCGTCGGTGCGCGACCTCGTGCCGGACGCCCCTTCGAGGCCGGTAAAAGCATTGCTCCGGACTCCGCCGGTGCGTTGGACGTGCGCCTTTCTCGACATCGCGACGATTCTCACGGGAAACTACGGGCATCGACCGGGGCGCGGGGGGTTGTGCCCGGGGGCGATCACACCATGGTGTTCCCTTGTACATAATCGGCATCCGCTCAGCCCGGTCGCCCATTGTGTGAGCAGGGACACGGCGCAACACGACTCAGGAGGCTCGCTACTGATGGCCCGGAGAAGGATCGGCTTCTGGTACCGCGTCGTGGTCGTGGTGGTCAAACCCCTGCTCCTGGTGTTCACCAAGCGCGACTGGCGCGGGATGGAGCACATCCCCGTGGAGGGCGGCTTCGTCACCGCGGTCAACCACATCAGTTATGTCGACCCGCTGACTTATGCGCATTTCCAGTACGAGTCCGGCCGTGAGGCGCACTTCCTCGCGAAGTCCTCGCTGTTCAAGATCCCGGTGGTGGGCCGCATCATCAAGGGCGCCGGCCAGATCCCCGTCTACCGCGATTCCGCCGACGCCGCGCTGGCCTTCCGCGCCGCGGTGGAGGCGGTCGAACGCGGCGACTGCGTGGCCGTCTACCCCGAGGGCACGATCACGCGCGACAAGGCGCTGTGGCCCATGCAGGGCAAGACCGGTGCCGCGCGCATCGCGCTGACCACCGGCGCTCCGGTGATCCCCGTCGCCCAGTGGGGTGCCCAGGACCTGCTGGCGCCGTACGCCAAGCGCCCCCGCCTCCTCCCGCGCAAGACCATGAAGGTGCTCGCCGGACCGGCCGTCGACCTCGACGAGTTCCGCGGCCGCGAACTGACCGCCGATGTCCTGCGCGGCGCCACGGACCGCATCATGGACGCCGTGACCGAACTGCTCGCCAAGTTGCGCGAAGAGCCCGTCCCGCCGCGCGAGAGCCGCCGCAAGGCCAAGAACACGCCCGGACCGCAGGCGGATCCGGCGGCGACCGGCCCCGCCGAGGGGGACAAGCCCGCGACCGGGAGCGCCGCCGGGAGCCCCGCCGAGACTCTCTCCGAGGCCCCCGCCGAACCCCCGGCCGAGCGCCCCGCGGAGCGCCCGACCGAGCGCACCGCCGAGGGCGGCGCCGCATGACGCGCTGCGCGGTGTTCGGCGCCGGCTCCTGGGGGACGGCCTTCGCGATGATCCTCGCCGACGCGGGCTGCGAAGTGACGCTGTGGGCGCGCCGCCCCGAGGTCGTCGACGCGATCAACAACGACCACCACAACCCCGGCTACTTCCCCGGGGTCCGCCTGCCCGAGACGGTCACCGCGACGGTCGACCCCGGGAAGGCCGCCGCGGGCGCCGACTTCGTGGTGCTCTCCGTGCCGTCGCAGTCGCTGCGCGGGAACCTCACCGCCTGGGCGCCGCTGCTGCCCTCCGACGCGGTTCTGGTGAGCCTCATGAAGGGCATCGAACTCGGCACCGCCAAGCGCATGAGCGAGGTCATCGGCGAGGTCGCCGGCGTCGCCGAGGACCGCGTGGCGGTCGTCAGCGGGCCCAACCTGGCGGCCGAGATCGCCCGGCGCCTTCCCGCCGCGAGCGTGGTCGCCTGTGCGGACGAGGACGTCGCCCGCAGGCTCCAGGCCGCGTGCATGACGCCGTACTTCCGGCCGTACACGAATTCCGACGTGGTCGGCTGCGAACTCGGCGGCACCGTCAAGAACGTCATCGGCCTCGCGGCCGGCGCCGCCGACGGCCTGGACCTGGGCGACAACGCCAAGGCCTCGCTCATCACCCGCGGCCTTGCCGAGACGATGCGCCTCGGCGCCGCGATGGGCGCCGACCAGCACACGTTCGCCGGTCTCGCGGGCCTGGGCGACCTGGTGGCGACCTGCTCGTCGACGTTGTCGCGCAACCACACCTTCGGCATGAACCTCGGGCGCGGCATGACGCTCGACGAGGCCACCGCCGCGACGAGCCAGACCACCGAGGGCGTCAAGTCGTGTGTCGCGGTGCAGGAACTCGCGCGCCGGCACGGCGTGGAGATGCCGATCGTCGACACCGTGGTCGCGATGGTGAAGGACGGCAAGTCCCCGCGCCTGGCGGTCAAAGAGCTCATGTCGCGCAGCGCCAAGCCGGAGAGGTACGACGTCGACGGCTGACGCCGACACCGACGCGGACGTCACCCCCCGACGCCGAACACCGACGCCGAACCCCGACGTCCGCGAGGTGCCTCCCAACGCTCGCACACATGTGGCAGTAGGGTTTTGCCACCATGAACGACGTCACCCACGCTTCCGGCACCCCTGGCACCACCGGCACCCCCGCCGGCGGCACGCGTCCGCGCGTCGCCGTCGTGTTCGGCGGGCGCAGCTCCGAGCACGCGATCTCCTGCGTGACCGCGGGCAGTGTGCTCGCCGCCATCGACCGGGAGAAGTACGACGTGCTCCCGCTCGGCATCACGCAGGACGGCCGCTGGGCCCTGGTCGCCGACGCCGCCGAGCGCCTCGCGATCGGCAACTCCGGGCGGCTGCCGGACGTCACCGACGTCGCGGAGCCCGGCGGTTCCGTGGTGCTGGCCGCCGACCCGACGCAGCGCGAGCTCACGCTCGTCGAGACCGGGCAGGTCACCGACCTGCTCGGCGGCGTGGACGTGGTGTTCCCGCTGCTGCACGGCGCGTACGGCGAGGACGGCACCATCCAGGGCCTGCTGGAACTCGCGGGTGTGCCATACGTCGGCTCGGGCGTGCTGGCCAGTTCGGTCAGCATGGACAAGGAGTACATGAAGCGGGTGTTCGAAGGCTTCGGCCTGCCGATCGGCCCGTACACGACGATCCGCCCGCGCGACTGGGAGCGCGACCCCTCCGCGGTGCGCGAGGCTGTCGCGGCGCTCGGCTTCCCGGTGTTCGTCAAGCCCGCGCGCGCCGGTTCGAGCATGGGCATCAGCAAGGTCCACGACATCGACGCGCTCGACGAGGCGATCGAGACCGCGCGCAAGCACGACCCCAAGGTCATCGTCGAAGGCATGCTGACCGGCCGCGAGATCGAATGCGGCGTACTGGAGACGCGGGACGGCGCGATCGCGAGTGTCCCGGCGGAGATCCGGGTGCGCGGCGACCACGAGTTCTACGATTTCGAGGCCAAGTACCTCGACGACGTGACCGAGACCGACGTGCCCGCCCTCCTCACGGACGAGCAGACGCGCGAGGTGCAGCGCATGGCGGTGGCCGCGTTCGACGCCCTCAGCTGCGAAGGGCTCGCGCGCGTCGACTTCTTCCTGCTGGACGGCGGCAGCGTGGTCATCAACGAGGTCAACACCATGCCCGGGTTCACCCCGGTGTCGATGTACCCGCAGATGTGGAAGGCGAGCGGGGTCGAGTACCCGGAGTTGGTCGACCGCCTCATCAGCGCCGCGCTGGAGCGCCCGAACTCACTTCTGCGCTGAGCGGGTTCGCGGCGTCAGCCACTGCCCATCGTGGCCGGCACGGTCCGCTTCACCGGTTCCGCGAGCGCGGTGAGCGGACCGGTCTGCTGGCCGAACTTCGCCGGCACGGTGACCTCGATGTTCACCTCGCGGTGCAGCGTCGTGAAGCGCACGCCCTTCCCCTCGCCGAGGAAAGTGAACGACCAGTCGACTCCGTTGACGCCCGCGACGTTCTGCGCGGGGTCGTAGCGCGGGTCGTCCGGGCGCAGCGAGACCGGCGTCGGCACCCCGCAGCGCAGCACGACCGCCGGGTCGCCCCACGCCGCGATCAGGTCGGAGTCCGGGACGGTCTTGCGCGACTCGGCGTCCAGCACCTTGTCCGGCAGCTGGTCCTGCAGGTCGCGGCAGATGCGGTCGATCTCCGCGCGGACCTCCGCCGGGGGCTGCGGCAGCCGGACTTTGACCGGGTCCGGGTCGCCGTCGAGCAGCGTGATGGCGGTCAGCAGCAGGCCGCCGGCGACCACGGCGCCGGGCACCACGTACTTGAGCAGCCGGGTGCGCGGGTCGGACCGTACGGGTGCCGGTTCGGCGGCGGACCCGACGGGGGCCGGCGTGGGGGATTCGGGCGCGTCGGGAGCGGGCGCGTCGGGGTCGGTCACGTGCCGATCCTAGGCACCGCGCCGGAACGCGCGGGATGCGGGGCACGCAAGGTGCGGGGCACGCGCGCCCGAGGGCGCCTCGCTCGCCGCCGGCCGGGAGGTTGCGCGCGGGTCAGCCGAGGTGCACCACCGGGCACGTCAGGGTGCGCGTGATGCCGTCGACGCGCTGCACCTTCGCGACGACCAGGCGTCCGAGTTCGTCGACGTCGGAGGCCTCGGCGCGCACGATCACGTCGTACGGCCCGGTGACGTCCTCGGCCGCGGTGATGCCCGGCAGCCCGGCGATCTGCCGGGCCACCGCCGCCGCCCGACCGACCTCGGTCTGGATCAGGATGTATGCGTGTACCACCACGGCCTCCCGGCACGCCAGGATTGAGGGGATCCGCGCGGCCCCCAGGAAGGGGACCCGCCACCGCGCCGCGCGGTTCGGCGCGGTCGGATGCAACCATTGTCGACCGCGCGGACGCGGGCGACCATGTCGCGGCCGGACTTCGGGGGAAGTTTGTGCAAACTTTCGATGTGTCGGGAGCGCCGCCCGCCTGCGCATTTGAGCACTTCAGCGACCAGATCACGACATCACCGGACCGGCGACCGGACACCGACAGGACGGGACACCACCCATGAGCGGGACGTTGGGCGACCTCGGCGAGTTCGGCCTCATCGGTGCGCTCACCGAGCGGGTCCCCACCGGCAGACACGTGCCGCTGGGGCCCGGCGACGACGCGGCCGTGGTCGCCGCGCCGGACGGGCGCGTCGTGGCCACCACGGACCTGCTGGTCGAGGGACGGCACTTCCGGCGCGACTGGTCGACCGCGTACGACGTCGGGCGCAAGGCCGCCGCCCAGAACCTCGCCGACATCGCGGCGATGGGGGCGGTCCCCACCGCGCTGCTCGTCGGCCTGGTGGGCCCGGCCGAACTCCCGGTGGCGTGGGCGCTCGAACTGTACGACGGGCTCCGCGACGAATGCGCGGTCGTGGACACCGGCGTCGCGGGCGGCGACGTCGTGCGCGGCAGCTCCGTCATGATCTCGATCACCGCGCTCGGCGACCTCCAGGGCCGCGCCCCCGTCACCCGCGCCGGCGCCCGCGCCGGGGACATCGTGGCGGTCGCCGGATGGCTCGGCTGGTCCGCCGCCGGGTTCGCGATCCTCAGCCACGGCCACCGCAACCCGCGTGCGTTCGTCGAGGCTCACCGGCGGCCCGAGCCGCCGTACGAGGCCGGCCCCGCCGCCGCCCGCCTGGGCGCCACCGCGATGCTCGACGTCAGCGACGGCCTGATCGCCGATCTCGGCCACCTGGCCCGGGCCTCCGGCGTACGCCTGGACCTGCGCAGCGAGCTGTTCGACATCCCGGCACAAATGCGCGACGTCGCACGGGCGCTGGGCGCGGACCCGCTGCAGTGGGTCCTCACCGGGGGTGAGGACCACGCACTCGTCGCGACGTTCCCGGCCGGGACCGCGCTGACCGCGCGGTGGCGGGTCGTGGGACAGGTGGCCGGCGGCGGCCCCGGTGTCACCGTGGACGGCGAGGAGTGGTCCGGCGGGGGCGGCTGGGACCACTTCGGCGGATGACACCGGCCGGGCCCGGCAAGGTGGCCGGGCGGCATGGCCCGGTGGAGGCGTCCAGGCCGGTCGATAGGCTGGCAAGCATGGTGCAGACTCCCGCCCGCGTGCTCACGATCGCGGGTTCCGACTCCGGCGGCGGCGCCGGGATCCAGGCCGACCTGAAGACCATGCTCGCCCTCGGCGTGCACGGCATGAGCGTCATCGCGGCCGTCACCGCGCAGAACTCGCTCGGCGTCCAGGGCTATTGGGAGCTGCCGCCCGAGGCGGTGCGGGCGCAGTACCGCAGCGTCGTCGACGACATCGGCGTGCAGGCGGTCAAGACCGGCATGCTCGCGTCGCCCGTACTCGTCGAGACCGTCGCCGAACTGCTGGCCACGCAAAAGGCCGCGGTCGTGGTCGACCCTGTGTCGGTCTCCAAGCACGGCGACGCGCTGCTGGCCGAGGAGGCATTGGACGCGGTACGCGGCAAACTGCTGCCGACCGCCACCGTCGTCACGCCCAACCTGTTCGAGGTCCAGCAGCTCACCGGGCTTGAGGTGCGCGAGGAGGCCGACATGCGCAAGGCCGCGGAGGCGGTCCTCGCGTTCGGCCCGGAATGGGTGCTGGTCAAGGGCGGGCACCTGAAGGGTGAAGCCGCCGACCTGCTGTTCGACGGCTCGCGCGAACACTGGTTCCGCAGCGACCGCTTCGACAACCGGCACACGCACGGTACGGGGTGCACCCTGGCGAGTGCGATCGCGTCGTACCTCGCCCTCGGCCGTGACGTGCCGCGTGCGGTGGGTGCCGCCAAGGAGTACGTGACGGGCGCGATCCGCGAGGGCTTCCCGCTGGGGGCCGGGATCGGGCCGGTCGACCACGGCTGGCGGTTCCGAGCCTGACGCGCGGCGCCCGCGCACGACAAGCGGGCGCCCGCACACCGCACAGGCGGCGGGCCCCGGCCCCGGGCACAACGAAGAGCCGGGCCACCGCGCGGTGGTCCGGCTCTTCGGTTCAGCTCAGGTCAGCGGGTAACCTTGCCCGCCTTGATGCACGAGGTGCAAGCGTTCAGGCGCTTCGGCGTGCCGCCCTGTACCGTGCGGACCGTCTGGATGTTCGGGTTCCAGCGACGGCGGGTGCGGCGGTGCGAGTGCGAGATGTTGTTGCCGAAACCCGGCCCCTTGCCGCAGACGTCGCAGTTGGCAGCCACGGGAGACACTCCAAAGACGAATAAGGATTGCGCGTACGTTCACGTGCCGGCAGGTGCCAGGCAACCGAGGAAGAGTAACCGACGAGCGGGTGGGGACGCCAATCCGCGCTTGCGGGCATCGCCCGCGCTACGAGCAATGCCCAAGTGGGCGACAACGGACATCCGACAGAACTCGTCACGCTTCGCCGCCAGCTTATCGCATGGTCGTCGGCACCTTCCCGGGCCCCTGGGGCGGATACGCTGCACCAGCAACTACGGGCGGAGCGCATCCGAGGAGAACGGCGAGGTGGGCGTGCTGGGAGAGCTGGACGCTCCGGCGGTACGCCGCTGGTGCCGGGCCGGGCTACAGCAGCTTGGGCGCGCGCGCGAGGAGATCGACGCGCTCAACGTCTACCCGGTGCCCGACGGAGACACCGGGACGAACCTCTTCCTCACCCTCGAAGCGGGCATGGCCGAGGTCGAGGCCCTGTTCAACCGTGAGAACCGCGAGACCCGTGAGAACCGTGAGGCGCGCGACACCCGCAACGGCCCCGAAGCACGCGAAGCACCTGACGTGCGCGACGAGCGCGACGGCGACGAACCCGACCTCCCCGGCACCATCCGCGCGCTGGCCCACGGCGCGCTCATGGGGGCACGCGGCAATTCCGGTGTCATCCTCAGCCAGCTCCTGCGCGGCATGGCCGACCAGGTGGAGGCCGAGTATCGCGACGCCCTCGCCGACGGCGCCGAGCGCGCGAGCGGCCCTGTCCTGCGACGGGCGCTGCGGCGGGCCGCCGAGGAGGCGTACGTCGCCGTGGCCCGCCCGGTAGAGGGCACCATGCTGACCGTGGCGCGCGCCGCGGCCACCGGGTGCGAACAAGCCGACGACGACCTGACCGCGGTCGTACGCGGCGCCGCCTCCGCAGCCCGGGACGCCCTCGCGCGCACCCCCGAACAATTGGACGTCCTGCGCCGCGCCGGAGTCGTCGACGCGGGCGGCCGCGGCCTGTGCGTGCTGTTCGACGCGCTCGTCGCCGTGGTCACCGGCGAACGGCCGACCGCCCCGCGCGCGCATGTGCCCGTACCGAAGGCCCTTGAGCCCGAGGCGCGTTGTGCCGAGGACCCGCAGGCGCCGTCCTTCGAGGTCATCTACCTCCTCGACGCCCCCGACGACGCCATCCCGGCGCTGCGCACGCGCCTCGACGGTCTCGGGGACTCGCTCGTCGTGGTCGGCGGCGAGGGCCTGTGGAACGTGCACGTCCACGTCGACGACGCGGGCGCGGCGGTCGAGGCCGGCGTCGAGGCGGGCCGCCCGCACCGCATCCGCATCACGCACCTCGCAGTCTCGGACGCGGTGCCGCACGACGGGGCGCGAGTGGCCGCCGGGCGCGCGATCGTCGCGGTCGTCCACGGCGACGGCCTGGCCGCGCTGTTCACCGAGGCCGGCGCACATGTGGTCGAGGCCGGCCCGGGGCGCGCGCCGTCGACCGGAGCGCTCGTCGAGGCCGTACGCGCGACCGGCGCCCGCGAGGTGGTGCTGCTGCCGAACGACCCGGACGGCCACGCGGTCGCGGGCGTCGCGGCCGAGCAGGCGCACGCGTACGGCATTCGTGTGCAGGTGGTGCCCACCAAGGCCGCCGTCCAGGGGATCGCCGCCCTCGCGGTGCACGAGCCCGGGCGCCGGTTCGACCAGGACGTCGTCGGCATGACGTCGGCGGCCGGCGCGACGCGGTACGGCGCCCTCACCACCGCGACGCGCGAGGCGTGGACGATGGCCGGCGTCTGCCAGGCGGGCGACGTCCTCGGCATCATCGACGGCGACATCGCGGTCATCGGGCAGGACCTCGCCGAGACCGGCAAGACCGTGCTCGACCGCATGCTCGCCGGCGGCGGCGAACTGGTCACGCTGGTCACCGGCGCGCAGATCGACACTGGCCTCGCCGACCAACTGGTCACCGCGATGCGCGCGGGCCGCCCGGAGGTCGACGCCGTCGTCTACAGCGGCGGCCAGTCCGTCTACCCGCTGCTGATCGGCGTCGAGTAGCACCGCGCTCGGGGGAATGCCCCTGCTTGTCCGCCCCGGCGGGTAACGTCGCCAAGGCCGCTTGGCACCCCCCGTCGTCGGTCAGCCAGGGAGAACGTACGCCGTCATGTCCCGCCTCGATGAACCGCTGGCCAAACTGGTCGGGGACCGGACCGCGAAGGTGCTGGCCAAGTCCCTCGGTCTCGGCACCGTGGGCGATCTGCTGCGCCACTACCCGCGCCGGTACGCCGAACGCGGCCGCCTCACCGACCTCTCGCGCCTCGAAGTCGACGAGCACATCACCGTCATGGCCGAGATCGCCAAGGTGACCGCCCGCCAGTTCCGCAACCGCCGCGGGAACCTCCTCGAAGTGGTGGTCACCGACGGCCGCGGCAACCTCAAGCTGACGTTCTTCAACCAGGCCTGGCGCGAACGCGAACTCCGCCCCGGCATGCGCGGCCTCTTCTCCGGCAAGGTCGCCCGCTTCCGCGACGAACTGCAACTCAACCAGCCCGACTACCAGTTGATGGACCAGGACGACGAGGACGACTCCGGCGCCGCGCAGATGTTCGCGGGCGCCCTGATCCCGGTCTACCCGGCCGCCGCCGCGATGCCGTCCTGGAAGCTGGCCCAGTGCGTACGCGTCGCCCTCGACACCCTCGGCGAGGTCGGCGACCCGCTCCCCACCGACCTCCTCACCCGCCGCGACATGCCCGGACTGCGCCAGGCCCTCCAGTGGATCCACCTGCCGTCGTCATGGCCCGAGGTCAACGCCGCCCGCGACCGCCTCAAGTGGGACGAGGCCTTCGTCCTCCAAGTCGCCCTGGCCCAACGCCGCCTCGCCGCCCAGTCCCAGACCGCCGTTTCGCGCGAGGCCCGCCCCGACGGCCTGCTGACCGCCTTCGACGCCCGACTCCCCTTCACCCTCACCGAAGGCCAGGTCAAAGTCGGCACCGAGATCGCCGCCGACCTCGCCGCCGAACACCCCATGCACCGCCTTCTCCAGGGAGAAGTCGGCAGCGGCAAGACGATGATCGCCTTGCGGGCGATGCTGACGGTGGTGGACGCGGGCGGGCAGGCGGCGTTGTTGGCGCCTACCGAGGTGTTGGCGCAGCAGCACCACCGGTCGATCGTGGAGATGCTGGGCTCGCTCGCCGAGGGGCCGGGGATGCTGGGCGGGTCCGAGGTGGGCACGAAGGTGTCGCTGCTGACGGGGTCGATGGGGGTGCCCGCGCGGCGGGCCGCGCTGCTGGACCTGGTGACGGGTGAGGCCGGGATCGTCATCGGGACGCACGCGCTGATCGAGGACAAGGTGAAGTTCCACGACCTGGGGCTCGTCGTCGTGGACGAGCAGCACCGGTTCGGCGTGGAGCAGCGTGACGCGCTGCGCGGCAAGTCGGAGCGGCCGCCGCACCTGCTGGTCATGACGGCGACGCCGATTCCGCGGACCGTCGCGATGACGGTGTTCGGCGACCTGGAGACGTCCGTACTGGACCAACTCCCCTCGGGGCGCTCGCCGATCGCGACGCACGTGGTGCCGGCTCGGGAGAAGCCGAAGTTCCTGGACCGGGCGTGGGAGCGCGTACGCGAGGAGGTCGCCAAGGGGCACCAGGCGTACGTGGTGTGTCCGCGGATCGGCGACGAGGAGGACGCGCCCAAGCCGAAGAAGAAGGCGAAGGGCAAGAAGGCCGCCGAGGAGGATCTGCCGCCCGAGGCCTATCTCGACGATCCGGACGACATGGGGGCGGACGCGGACGACGGCGGCGAGAAGCGGCCGCCGCTGGCGGTGCTGGACGTCGCGGCGGGGCTGGAGAGCGGGCCGCTGCGGGGGCTGCGAGTCGGCGTGCTGCACGGGCGCATGGCACCGGACGCGAAGGACGACGTGATGCGTCGTTTCACGGCCGGCGAGTTGGACGTGCTTGTCGCGACGACGGTGATCGAGGTCGGGGTCAACGTCCCGAACGCCACGGTCATGGTGATCATGGACTCCGAGCGGTTCGGCGTCTCGCAGCTGCACCAGTTGCGCGGGCGCGTCGGGCGCGGAAGCGCCCCTGGGTTGTGCCTGCTGGTCAGCGACATGCCCGCCGGGACCGCCGCGCGCGAGCGACTGGACGCCGTGGCCGCGACCCTCGACGGGTTCGAACTGTCCCGCATCGACCTCGAACAACGCCGCGAAGGCGACGTGTTGGGCGACGCGCAGTCCGGCAGCCGTTCGTCGCTGCGCATGCTCGCCGTCGTGCGCGACGAGGACGTGATCGTGGCCGCGCGCGACGAGGCCTCCGAAATCGTGGCGCGCGATCCGGAGTTGACCGAGCACCCGGACCTGCGCAGCGCGCTGGCCAGCCTGCTGGACGAGGACCGGGCGGAGTATCTGGACAAAGGCTGAGCGGCGGCGCGCTCTCGCGGGAGGCGGGACGCGGGACCGCCCGGCCGGCGGCGGTCGCGTGATCGCATCCGCCCGCGCCCGCTAGCGTGGTGCGCATGAACGACCTGACGACGGCAGCGCCGGGGCTTCGCCCATGACGCGGGTGATCGGCGGCTCCGCGGGCGGTCGGCGCCTGGCCGTGCCGCCCGGCGAGGGGACCCGGCCGACCTCGGACCGGGCCCGCGAGGGGCTCTTCTCGACGCTGGTGTCGCTGCGCCGCAGCCTGTCCGGCGCGCGGGTGCTGGACCTGTTCGCGGGCTCGGGTGCGGTCGGCCTCGAAGCGCTGTCGCGCGGGGCCGCGCACGCGCTGCTGGTCGAGTCCGACGCGGCGGCCGCGAAGGCCGTACGCGCCAACATCGCCGACCTCAAGCTGCCGGGCGCCGAGCTGCGGATCGCGCGGGCGGAGCGGGTGGCCGCCGAGCAGGCGCCACCGGAGGCGTACGACATCGTCTTCCTCGACCCGCCTTACCAACTCCCGGGCGCCGACGTGGCCGCGTTGCTTACCGCCCTGGCCGCGGGTGGCTGGCTGGCCGCGGAGGCGCTGGTGGCCGTCGAGCGGGCCACGCGCGGCGGGGCGTTCGAGTGGCCTGCCGGGTTCGAGGAGATCAGGTCCCGGCGATATGGCGAGGCGACGCTCTGGTACGGTCGCGCCGCGCGCTCGTAACCGGGGTCGGCCAGAGCCCGGAACGAGCCCGAACAGGGCCTCAGGACCTGCGATCGAGGGGAAGAAACCCGTGCGTCGAGTCGTCTGCCCCGGGTCGTTCGACCCGGTGACCAACGGGCACTTGGACATCATCGGCCGGGCGTCCAGCCTGTACGACGAGGTCTACGTCGCGATCGGCTTCAACCGCTCCAAGCGGTCCGGCCTGTTCGATGTCGAAGAGCGCGTCGAGATGATCGAGGAAGTCACCGCCCACTACGGCAACGTCAAGGTCGAGGCGTTCGAGGGACTGCTCGTCGACTTCTGCCGCCGACGCGGCATCCCGGCCATCATCAAGGGCCTGCGTGCGGTGACCGACTTCGACTACGAGCTGCAGATGGCTCAGATGAACTACGGTCTGACAGAGGTCGAGACGCTTTTCGTCGCGACCAATCCGCTCTACAGCTTCCTGTCGTCCAGCCTCATCAAAGAGGTCGCGACCTACGGAGGCGATGTGTCCGGATACCTGCCGCCGACCGTGTTGCAGCGCCTGACCGAACGGTTGGACGCCAAGTAAGGCGGCTCCTGCTCGTACGCTGTGGTGTCTGACCGGCACCGGGAGAGAGAGCAACGCCAGTGGACGTATCCCCGAAGCTCGACGAGCTGATCGCTCTGGTCGAGAGCGCCCGTTCGATGCCGATGTCGGCCTCGTGTGTGGTGAACCGGGCCGAGGTCGTCGCCCGCCTGGAAGAGGTCAAGAACCTCCTGCCGGAGGAGATGGCGGAAGCCCGCCGCATCATCACCGACCGCGACGCGGTCATCGACGAGAGCCGCCGCGAGGCGGAGCGCGTCGTCGCCGGGGCCCGCGAGGAGCGCGGTGCGCTGATCGCCGACACCGACGTGGCCCGCGAGGCGTACGCCGAGGCCGAGCGCATCCTGACCGCGGCCCGCCTGGAGGCCGAGCGCATCCGCGGCGAGGCCGACGACTACGTCGACCAGAAGCTGGCCAACTTCGAGGTCGTGCTCACCAAGACGCTGTCCGCCGTCGGGCGCGGCCGCGACAAGATGCGCGGCCGCAAGGCCATCGACGACCTCGGCGCGTACCTCAAGGCGCAGGACGAGGCCGAGGGCACCGGCCAGCACCAGGTCGGAAGCCTCCAGGCGCGCCTCGACGCCGACGAGAACGCCCCCTTCCTGGGCCAGTCCGCGCCGGTGCCCGCGCAGCAGCAGGGCGGCTACCCCGAGCAACCCCAGCATCCCCAGCAGCCGCAGCACCCCCAGCAGCCGCAGTACGTGCCCGCGGCCGCGGCCCCGCAGCAGGGCGGCTACTACGACCAGGGCTACCAGCAGCAGCCGGTGTACGACCAGGGCGGCTACGAGTCCGGCGGCTACGAGATCCCGCAGTACCAGCAGCAGCAAGGCCAGTACGGGCAGGGCGGCGTACCGCAGCAGGGCGGCCACGTCGAGCAGCGCTACGACGCGGCGCTCGACGAGACGAGCTTCTTCGACACCAGCCTGATCGACGTGCGCCAGTTCAACCCGGACGGCCGCCAGGGCGGCTGACCGCCCCGCCGGCCGCCGCCGTACCGCTCTTCGCGCGGCCGCCCGGCCTCGCGGGGTCGGGGCCCGTCGCCCCCGTTTGGGGGACGGGCCCCGACTTGCGATAGTCTTGTGGACCGGCCCTGCTTGGGATGCCTGCCAAGGCGACCCCGGGGCCGACAATTATGACCGCCACACCTCCCTCCGGAACCGGGGCGAGGTGTTCACCGCATGAGGCAGGACACCCTGGAACGCCTGGACCACCGCAGCCCGCTCGTCGTGGACACACGAGAGCTGGGTCGTCGGCCTGGGTCCATGCGCAAGGTGTCCCGCGAAGTGCCGGCTCCGGCGGACATGAAGATCGAGGTGATCGGCGTCCCCGAGGGTGTGCCGCTCGAGCTGGACCTCCGGCTCGAGGCGGTCATGGAAGGGGTGCTGGTCTCCGGCGTCGCCGAGGTGCCGTTGGCCGGTGAGTGCGTACGGTGCCTGGAGCCGCTTGAGCGTCAGCTCAAGGTGGAGTTCCAGGAGCTGTACATCTACCCGGACAGCGAGACCGAGGAAGACGACGCACCCCGGCTCGTGGGCGACCTGTTCGACCTGGAGCCGGTGCTGCGCGACGCGGTGGTGCTCGCACTGCCGCTCGCACCGGTGTGCCGCGAGGATTGCGGCGGGCTGTGCCTCGAGTGCGGGGTTCTGCTCGACGAGAACCCAGGGCATTCCCACGACACCGCCGACCCCCGGTGGGCGGCCTTGCAGGGCCTCTTCGACGGATCGACCGCCGAAGCCGACGACAACGGTGCGTCTCGCGCCGATGAGAACCAGGAGAAGTAGCCGTGGCTGTTCCGAAGCGGAAGATGTCGCGCAGCAACACCCGCCACCGCCGCAGCAACTGGAAGGCTGTCACGCCGAACCTGGTGACCTGCGACAGCTGCCGTCAGCCCAAGCTGGCCCACATTGCCTGCCCGACCTGCGGCACCTACAACCGCCGCCAGGTCCTCGAGGTCTGATTCCCGGGTAGGTCGTCCCGGTGACGGACTCGCTTGCGAAGTACGCGGATCTGGAAGGGCGGCTCGGCTGGACAGTCGACGCCGCCCTTCTGGAGCGCGCACTCACACATCGTTCGTATGCGTACGAACACGGTGGCCTTCCCACCAACGAGCGCCTGGAATTCCTGGGCGACTCGGTGCTGGGCCTTGTGGTCACCGACACCCTCTACCGCGCACACCCCGAGTTGCCCGAGGGCCAGCTCGCGAAACTGCGTGCCGCGGTGGTCAATTCGCGCGCCCTCGCGGGGGTGGGCCGCAAGCTCGACCTGGGCCGGTTCATCCGCCTGGGCCGCGGCGAGCAGGGCACCGGCGGTCGCGACAAGTCGTCGATCCTCGCCGACACCCTTGAGGCGATCATCGGCGCGGTCTACCTCGACCAGGGCCTGGACGCCGCCTCCGAGTTGGTGCACCGGCTGTTCGACCCCCTTATCGAGGCGTCCGCGGGTCTCGGCGCGGGCCTGGACTGGAAGACCAGCCTCCAGGAGCTGACCGCCGCGACCGGCATCGGCGTACCCGAATACGTCGTGTCGGAGACCGGGCCGGACCACGAGAAGACCTTCACCGCCCTCGCGCGCGTCGGCGGCGTCGACTACGGCACCGGCGTCGGACGCAGCAAGAAGGAAGCGGAGCAGCAGGCGGCGGAGAGCGCGTGGCGCGCGATCCGTGCGCAGTACGGCGACGGCACGACGCCGGTCAACGGCGCGGCGCCGGAGTCGACCAAGGCCAACTGAGCTTCCCCCCGGAGGTCGAGCGTGCCCGAGTTGCCCGAGGTCGAGGTCGTACGCCGGGGCCTGGAGCGCTGGGTCGTCGGCCGCACCATCGCCTCCGTCGAGGTGACGCACCCGCGTGCGGTGCGCCGCCACACGGCGGGTCCGGACGACTTCGCCGCGTCTCTCAAGGGCGCCCGGGTCGAGGCGGCCATGCGCCGCGGCAAGTACCTCTGGCTCCCGCTCACCGCCCGCGACGCGGACGCGCCCGAGGACGCCCTGCTCGCGCACCTCGGCATGAGCGGCCAACTGCTGGTCAACGACCCGGCCACGCCGCGCGAGAAGCACCTGCACGTGCGCTTCACCTTCACCGACGGCGGCCGCGAGCTGTGGTTCGTCGACCAGCGCACTTTCGGCGGCGTCTCCGTCGAACGCGGCGGCGCGGTCCTGCCGCCGTCGATCGCGCACATCGCGCGCGACGTCCTCGACCCGCTGTTCGACGACGACGCCTTCCACGCGGCGCTGCGCCGCCGTGACTCCGAGCTGAAGCGCGCGCTCCTGGACCAGTCGCTGGTGAGCGGCATCGGCAACATCTATGCGGACGAGGCCCTGTGGCGCTCCCGCCTGCACGGCGCCCGCTCCACGGCCACCGTCACCAAGCCGCAGACCGCGCTGCTGCTGGCCTCGGTCCGGGACGTCATGAACGACGCGCTCGCCGTGGGCGGCACGTCCTTCGACAGCCTGTACGTCAACGTCAACGGGGAGAGCGGCTACTTCTCCCGCTCGCTCGACGCGTACGGCCGCGAAGGCGAGCCCTGCAACCGCTGCGCGACGCCCATCCGGCGCATCACCTTCATGAACCGCAGCAGCTACTTCTGCACGAAGTGCCAGCCCACCCCGCGCCCGCGCCGCACGCCGATCGTCCGGCCGGTCGCCGGGTAGTCGTCAGCGCCCGAACTCCTGGGTCCACCAGGGCCCGCCGGAACCGGTGCGGACGCCCACGCCGAGCCTGCCGAAGCCGCAGTTGAGGATGTTCGCGCGGTGGCCCTCGCTGTTCATCCACGCCTCCATGACCGCCTTGGGGGTGGCCTGGCCGCGTGCGATGTTCTCGGCGGCCAGGTAGTCGATCCCCGCGGCCTTGGCGCGGTCCCAGGGCGACTTGCCGTCGGGGGTGTCGTGGGCGAAGTATCCGCGGTCGGCCATGTCGTCGCTGTGCGCGCGGGCGAGGCCGCGCAGCGCGGCGTCCGCCTGCGCAGGGCCGCAACCGGCCGCGGCGCGCTCGGCGTTGACGAGCGCCAGGACCTCGTCCTCGTACGCGGTGCCGGTGCCGCCGGGCGCGGTCGTCGTCGGTGCCGGGGAAAGGCTCTTCGGGGTGAGGGAGGGCGCCGGAGCGGTGGGCTGCGGCGTCGCCGGACCCGTCGTGGCCGGCGACGGTTCCGACGGCGTGCCGGGCGAAGGCACGGGCAGGGACGGGGGCGTGGCCGCGGGCGGTGCGGCGGAACTCGGTTGCGGGCTCGTGCTGACGGCCGCGCCCGGGCCTCCGGCCACCGCCTCTGGCGTGCTCGGCCCTCCGGAAGGCGGCCGGTCGGGACCGCCGGACGAGGACGTGGCCGCGGTCGCATCGGCCGGCGCCGTACGGTCCGCGCCGGAGCCGCCGTCGTCGAGGAGGTCCAGCGAAAGCCGGGTGCCGCCGACCGCAAGGGCGATGCCGAGCAGGACGGCCGCGACACGCAGGGGGCCCAGCCGACGGCGGCGCCGGTGGCCGCGCCGCGCGCGGATCCGGGTCGTCGAGCGTCGGCTGTGCCGGGCCACGGCTTCCCCTTCGGTGTGCCGTACGTTCGTCCCCTCCACCGCGTCCGCATCCCGGCCGCGCGCGCCCTACACGCTGCACGCGCACGCCGCACGCGCCGCGCGAAACGCCGCACGACACGCCGGGACCGGCGTCGGACCTCACCCGATCGGGTGAGCTTGCGCAGGCGACTCTAGGGCACCGCATGGTCCCCGTGAGGCCGGATACGGGTCGGGTTGCGCGCCCTGGTCCGATACCTGCCGCATCTGCCGGGAAGCCCGTGACGAACGGGATCCGGGATGATTTGCGAGGTGGGAGGGACGCACGGGATGCCGGGGGCCAAAGGGGTCGCCTGACCGGGGCCGGATCCAAGATCATCCACGGCTTCCGGGAAACCGCGGGGCGGGCCTCCCGGCTCTCCAATATGTTCTTGACTGCCAAGAGAATTGATGATCTCGTACAGCCAGACACGAGCCGTCCCGTCCGCGTGATCATGCCGCCGACCGGGTGACGGTCGAGTTATCGCGCCGTGATCATATTGACCTGATGGCCTTTTGGTGCGACGCTGGAAGCCCGCGCACCCTATCAGGAGCCACGTGGCCGGGTGCGAAATTTCGACCCGCAGATGCCGGTCGGTCACTCAGCGTGGAGGACCCTCTAATGGCGAAGGCGCTTCTCGGCTACGTCGGCGGCCCCGACCCCCGGCTGCTCTCCGAGATGCGACGGCTTCAGCAGCGCGTACGTGACCTGGAGACGGAGCTTGTCCGTGTCCAGGCCGAGAATGACGCGCTCTACGCCGCCGCGGACGATCGGTTCGACGTATCCCAGGTCGAGCCGGCGCTCTCCCGGGCGTGAGTTCGATCCGATAAACCAGGGACGCCTTCGGCGTCCCTTTGTCGTTCCCGGGAACCGCGCCCCGAGCCTCTGCTCCCGCTTTCCCCCGCTGCCCCCTGAGTGCCCTCGTGGCGCTGAGTACGCGACCCTGGTGTGCCCATCCGGCGGGCCGTGACAGGCCGCCGTGATGACGTGATACCCCGGCATATCCCATGTCACACACCAACCGACACGCCGTCAGGTCACCGTTCTGCGACTTCCCCGCCGATGTGTCCCGGTACGCTGCGGCGGGTGCACCTCAAGAGCCTCACCCTCCGCGGATTCAAGTCCTTCGCATCCGCGACGACGCTGCGGTTCGAGCCGGGCATCACCTGCGTCGTCGGTCCCAACGGATCCGGCAAGTCGAACGTCGTCGACGCGCTGAGTTGGGTCATGGGCGAGCAGGGCGCCAAGTCGCTGCGCGGCGGCAAGATGGAGGACGTCATCTTCGCCGGCACCGCGGGCCGTCCGCCGCTGGGCCGTGCCGAGGTCAGCCTCACGATCGACAACACCGACGGCGCGCTGCCCATCGACTACACCGAAGTCACCATCACGCGGACGATGTTCCGCAACGGTGGCTCGGAGTACGCGATCAACGGCAACACCTGCCGCCTGCTGGACATCCAGGAGCTCCTGTCCGACTCCGGCATCGGCCGCGAAATGCACGTCATCGTCGGGCAGGGCCAGCTCGACTCGGTGCTGCAGGCCGACCCGATGGGCCGGCGCGCGTTCATCGAGGAGGCGGCCGGCGTCCTCAAGCACCGCAAGCGCAAGGAGAAGGCGCTCCGCAAGCTCGACGCGATGCAGGCGAACCTCACGCGCGTCTCCGACCTCACCAACGAACTGCGCCGCCAGCTCAAGCCCCTCGGCCGCCAGGCCCAGGTGGCCCGCCGCGCCGCCGCCATCCAGGCGGACCTGCGCGACGCGAGGCTGCGTCTGCTCGCCGACGACCTCGTGCTGCTGCGCCGGGACCTGGCGGAGGAGATCGCCGACGAGGCCGCGCTGCGCGAGCGGCGCACCGTCGTGGAGCGCGAACTCGGCGAGGTGCAGACCCGCGAAGCCGCGTTGGAGGCCGAGGTCAAGGCGCTCACCCCGCGCCTGGCCCGGGCCCAGGAGACCTGGTACGAACTGTCCTCGCTCGCCGAGCGCGTGCGCGGCACCGCGGGCCTGGCCCAGCAGCGCGTCCGGCATGCCACGTCGCAGCCCGCCGAGGAGCGCCGGGGCCGCGACCCGGAGGAGATGGAGCGCGAGGCCGAGCGCATCCGCGAGACCGAGGCGGAACTCAAGGAAGCCCTCGAAGAGGCGATGGTCCAGCTCGCCGAGACCACCGAGCGGCGCGGCGAGCTGGAACGCGCGGTCGCCGACGAGGAGAAGCGGCTCCGGGACGCGGCCCGGGCGATCGCCGACCGGCGCGAGGGGCTCGCCCGGCTGAGCGGCCAGGTGAACGCGGCCCGCAGCCGGGTCGCCGGTGCCGACGCCGAGATCGGGCGCCTCACCGAGTCCCTCACCGCCGCGCGTACCCGGGCCGAGGCCGCGCAGCGGGAGTTCGACCAGTTGCAGGAGCAGACCGGCGGCGCCGAGGAAGGCGACGACGGCGACGGAGCAGGCGGGCGCGGCGGCTCCGACATCGAGGCCCGCCTCACGGAGGCCCGGGAACTGCTCGCCGAGGCCGAGGAGTCGCTCACCGAAGCCCGCGACACGGAGAAGGAGTCCGAGCGCGAGCGCGCGGCCGTCACCGCCCGCAAGGAGGCCCTGGAACTGGGCCTGACGCGCAAGGACGGGGCAGGCGCGGTGCTCGCCGCGGGGGACCGGCTCTCCGGCGTGCTGGGCACGGTGGCCGCCCTGGTGACGGTCGAGCACGGCGCCGAGACGGCGGTCGCCGCCGCACTCGGTGCCGCGTCCGACGCGGTCGCGGTGGCCGATGTCGGGTCCGCCGTCGACGCGTTGCGGCTGCTGCGCAAGGACGACGCGGGCCGCGTCGGGATACTGGTCGGCGACTCCGCCGGGCCGGAGCCGACGGGTGCGGCCGACTGGCCCGCTTTGCCGCCGTCCGCGGTCTACGCGGTACGCCTGCTCACCGCCCCGGACGACCTCACCGGCGCCGTGCACCGCCTGCTCGACAAGGTGGCGGTCGTCGACGACCTCGCCGCGGCCGCGGACCTGTTGGCCTCGGTGCCGGGTGTACGCGCCGTCACGCGCGAAGGCGACCTGGTCGGACCGGACTTCGCACACGGCGGCTCGGCGTCGGGCGCCAGCCTCCTCGAAGTCCAGGCGGCGGTCGACGAGGCCGCCGAGCGCCTGGCCGAGCTGACGGACCGCTGCGCCCGAGCCAGGGACGAACTCGTCCGGGCCACCGCGGCCCGCAAGGACGCCTCCGCCGCCGTCGAGCAACTGACCGCCGAGCGGCGCGAGATGGAGAAGGCGCGCTCCGCGGCGGCCAAGGAACTGGGCCGGCTGGGCGGCCAGGCGCGCGCCGCGGCGGGCGAGGCCGAGCGGCTGGCCGCGGCCGTCGCGAAGGCGGAGAGCGCCAAGGAGCAGGACACCCTCGCGTACGAGGAACTGTCGGCACGGCTCGACGCCGCCGAGGAGATGCCGGACGAGGAGGAGCCGGACTCCTCCGCGCGCGACCGCCTGGCCGCCGACGCGACCGCGGCCCGGCAGGCCGAGATGGAGGCGCGCCTGTCGGTGCGCACCCACGAGGAGCAGGTGAAGGCGCTGTCGGGACGGGCGGATTCGCTCGACCGGGGGGCGCGCATGGAGCGTGAGGCGCGCTCGCGGGCGGCCGAGCGGCGTGAGCGCATGGCCGTCGAGGCCCGGGTGGCGGGGGCGGTGCTCGCCGGTACGCAGTCGCTGCTCCGGTACGTCGAGGCGTCCCTCGCCCGCGCCGAGGCCGAACGCTCCGCCGCCGAGGCGGCCCGCGCCTCGCGCGAGCAGGAACTGGCGCGCGAGCGCACCCGGGTGCGTGAACTCGCCGGTGAGCTGGAGAAGTTGACGGACTCGGTGCACCGCGACGAGATGCTGCGCACCGAGAAGCGGCTGCGCATCGAGCAGTTGGAGGCCAAGGCCCTCGAAGAGCACGGCATGGACGCGGCCGGCCTGGTCGCCGAGTACGGCCCGGACCAGATGGTCCCGCCGACGCCGCCCGCCGAGGGGGAGGAGCGCGACCCGGACTCCAAGGAGGCGCAGCCGCGTCCGTACGTCCGGGCGGAGCAGGAGAAGCGGCTCGCGGCGGCGGAGAAGGCGTACGTCCAGCTCGGCAAGATCAACCCGCTGGCGCTGGAGGAGTTCGCGGCGCTGGAGGAACGCCACAAGTTCCTGACCGAGCAGCTCGAGGACCTCAAGAACACCCGCCGCGACCTCTTGCTGGTGGTCAAGGAGGTCGACGAGCGCGTCGAGCAGGTGT
Source organism: Streptodolium elevatio (assembly GCF_040649515.1). Classification (GTDB taxonomy): domain Bacteria; phylum Actinomycetota; class Actinomycetes; order Streptomycetales; family Streptomycetaceae; genus Yinghuangia; species Yinghuangia elevatio. The sequence goes on along the minus strand of NZ_JBEZFP010000120.1, from coordinate 5,965 downwards.
TCACCTCGGCGTACCACGACACCGCACGCGAGTTCGAGGGGGTGTTCTCGCGGCTGTTCCCGGGCGGCGACGGCCGGCTGGTGCTCACCAACCCGGACGACATGCTGACCACCGGGATCGAGGTCGAGGCGCGTCCGCCCGGCAAGAAGGTCAAGCGGCTGTCGCTGCTGTCCGGCGGCGAGCGGTCGCTGACGGCGGTCGCGCTGCTGGTGGCGATCTTCAAGGCGCGGCCGAGCCCGTTCTACGTCATGGACGAGGTCGAGGCGGCCCTCGACGACACCAACCTCCAGCGGCTGATCCGCATCTTCGCCGAGCTGCGGGAGAGTTCGCAGCTGATCGTGATCACCCACCAGAAGCGCACCATGGAGGTCGCGGACGCGCTGTACGGCGTCTCCATGCGCGGCGACGGCGTCACGACGGTGATCAGCCAGCGGCTCGCGCGCGAGGACGAGAAGGTGACGATCGTGGGCTCGGAAACCGTCACGGCCTGATCGGGCGACGGCTCATCCGGCGCCGACCGATCCCGGGCGACGGCTGATCCGGGCGACGGCTGATCCGGAAGCCCGTGGTCGGACGACGCGGAAGGGCGGCTCCGGAGTCCGGAGCCGCCCTTCGTCGCGTTGCGGTCGTGCCCGAGCTCGGACCGCCCGGGTGGTCCCGGGCCGCCGAGGCCTACTCGGGCTTGTTGTGCGGCATCACCTTGTCGGCGAAGAGCTGGAGGCTGGCCCAGCCCGCGTCGATCGGGAGGCCGCCGCACAGCGGGTGCAGGATGATCGCGTCGGTCAGGCCCGCGCTCTTGGCGGTCGCGATCAGCTCGTCCGGCGTGACACAGGCGTAGATGCCCTCTTCGCGCAGCGCCTCGACGGAGTGTGCGGAGGACTCCATGACCGACTCGATGTCGGGGGTCTGCCACGCGGCGTAGGTCTCGGCCTCGTGCAGGAAGTACTTGCCGTACTCCGCCCACGCCTTGTCCGGGTCCTCGGTGCAGTAGACCATCTTGGTCGCGGCCGACGGCAGCATGGCGAAGCCGCCCTCGAAGCCTTCCTGCGCCGCGAGCTCGTAGTAGTACTGCTCCAGCTCGGGCAGCGGCGCGGCGGCGAAGAACGGCAGGCGGAAGCGGACCGCGCGGCGGACCGAGGCCTTGGCGGTGCCGCCGATCATCACCATGGGGTGCGGGTCGGTGAACGGGCGCGGCGTGACGCGTACGGTCTGGCCGTTGTACTCGAAGGGCTCGCCGGTCCAGGCCTTGAGGAGGGTGTCGATGACCTCGTCCTGGATCTTGCCGCGGCGCTTCCAGTCCTTGCCGATTCCCGCGTACTCCTCGGGCCGGTAGCCCAGGCCCGCGACGATCGACAGGCGGCCGCCGCTGATGTTGTCGAGGACGGCGATGTCCTCGGCCAGGCGGATCGGGTCGTACAGCGGCGCGAGCAGCGCCGAGATGATCACGCCGATGCGGTCGGTGGCGCCGAGGACCGCGCCCGCGGTGCTGAGCGGCGACGGGCTCCAGCCGTTCTCCGCGCCGTGGTGCTCCTCCAGCGTGACCATGTCGAAGCCGTTTTTGTCCGCGAACTTGGCCATTTCGATCGTGGCCTGGTAGCGCGACGCCACGTCGGCACGGTCCAGTCCGGGCGTCACCTGGTTGAACCGCAGATTCGTCACTGCCATGGGGGCTGCACACCTTCCGATCAACCCGTCGCCCCGGCGATTCCGGCTCGGGGGACCAGGGCGCATGCTTGGCCCCGGCAAGCTATCTGACACTCAGTCAGGATTCAACGGTTGACAGAACGTGATTCCTTCGGCCGTGCGGCGCGTCCGAACGGGCACGGATGAGGTTGGCGTCCCGACCGTCTGGGAGACTGGAGCTCCTATGGAGATTCTGATCCTTTCCGTCGTCATCGCGGTTGTGGTGCTCGGCGCCGCCGGCTGGTTCGTCGTCGGCTCGCGCCGCCGCGGCTCCGTCGCACCGCCCCCGCCCCGCACCCCCGTCGAGCCGAGCGTCGGCGAGGATGCGCAGCCCCTGCCCGAGCCTCCGCGCCGCGGCGTCGACACGCTCGACCTGCCGGAGGCCGAGGCGCCGCCGGAGGCGCCCGCCGCACCGGACGGCGTCGAGGCGCCGCCCGCCCTGGATGTCCCCGAGCCGACCGCGGGCCGCCTGGTCCGGCTCCGGGCCCGCCTCGCGCGCTCCCAGACCAGCCTCGGCAAGGGCCTGCTGGCACTGCTCGCGCGCGAGCACCTGGACGAGGACACCTGGGAGGAGATCGAGGACACCCTGCTGACCGCCGACGTCGGCGTCGCGCCGACGCAGGAACTGGTCGAGCGGCTGCGTACCCGGGTCAAGGTCCTCGGCACCCGCACCCCGGCGGAGCTGCGCACGCTGCTCCAGGAGGAACTGCTCGCCCTCCTCGGCACCGAGTACGACCGCTCGCTCAACACGGCCAAGCACGAGGACGGCCGTCCGGCGGTCGCGATGGTCGTGGGCGTGAACGGCACCGGCAAGACGACCACGACCGGCAAGCTGGCCCGCGTCCTGGTCGCCGACGGGCGCACCGTCGTGCTCGGCGCGGCCGACACCTTCCGCGCGGCGGCGGCCGACCAGCTCCAGACCTGGGGCGAACGCGTCGGCGCGCACACCGTCCGCGGCCCCGAGGGCGGCGACCCGGCGAGTGTCGCCTTCGACGCGGTCAAGGAGGGCATCGCCGAGGGCGTCGACACCGTGCTCATCGACACGGCCGGCCGCCTGCACACCAAGACCGGCCTCATGGACGAGCTGGGCAAGGTCAAGCGGGTCGTCGAGAAGCACGGCCCGGTCGACGAGGTCCTGCTCGTGCTCGACGCGACGACCGGTCAGAACGGCCTTGTGCAGGCCCGCGTGTTCGCCGAGGTCGTCAGCATCACCGGCATTGTGCTGACCAAGCTGGACGGCACCGCGAAGGGCGGCATCGTCGTCGCGGTGCAGCGCGAACTGGGCGTGCCCGTCAAGCTCGTCGGCCTCGGCGAGGGGCCGGACGACCTGGCGCCGTTCGAGCCCGCGGCCTTCGTGGACGCCCTCATCGGCGACTGACCCCGACCCGTCTCCGGCGGGCGTTCGAGGAACGACCGAGCGGCGCACGTACCGGACGTACCGGGAACGCAGGTTCCCGGCCGGGACGTGCGCCGTTCGCGTGGGCGGGGGGCGGAAGGGCCGGGCACGCGGACGAGCGGGCCGCCCGTACCGCCGGCACGCCGCCCGCATTGCCGTCAGGCCGCAGGCACGCGCATGCCGGGCGGGGTCAGCGGAGGATCAGGACGCGAGCCACATGCCGCTGCCGGTCCGCGCGCTGTTGCGGTGGCAGGCGTACGCCAGCGTCCCGAGCAGCAGCCGGGCCTCCGGCAACACCAGCTCATCCGCGTCCGGCGGGCGCACCCACTCGGCGGCGCCGAGCATCCCGAGCGGGGACGGCGGCGCGAAGATGTAGTCGCCCTCGCCGTGGCAGCGCAGGTCGAGTTCGGCGTCGTCCCAGCCCATCTGGTAGAGCAGGTGCGGCAGTTCGGTCGCGGCACCGGGGGCCACCAGGAAGAACATCCGGCCCGTGGGGGTGCCGAGCACGGGGCCGAGCGGCGTGCCCATGCGCTCCAGGCGGACCAGGGCCCGGCGGCCGGCGTGGCGCGGCACGCCGATGGCGTCGAAGGCATGGCCGGTGGGCAGGACGACCGTGCTGTCCGGCCATTGCGACCACAGGTACCGTGCCGCGGCAGGTGCGCTGGTCGCGTGTGCGGACCACTGCGGGTCCGACGGATGCATGCCGGGGGCGGCGCACGCCGACCGGCCGCAGGAACAGCGGGTGCTGCGCCCGTCCCGCACGAGGTACGTGCCCTGCGTGACGGGCCAGCGCCGCTGCTCGACATACTCCGACACCGCCTGCCACAGGGCAGTCCGGGTGCGTCGGCGCGATCCGAGCATGATGTCCATGACCTCCCAACGGCTCCCGTCACGTTTGGTTACGGTCCCGGTGTCCTCCCGCGACGCGCCCGTGAACCCGCCGTGTACGGACCGTGGGGCGCGTCCGCCGAGGCCCTGCCGCGGGCGCCGACGTACCCGGGGGGCGGCCGCTCGCGAACGCTGCGAAACACCGTGTGAACTGTGCGGACTGTACGGACACCCCCAAGTCAACCGCGCATGACCGGGGGCGGGCCCCTGGCGCGAGGGGTGGCGAACACTGGCGTTTTGCCGTTCCCACCCCGGGAGCCGGGCGAGCGGCCTACTTTCGGCATACGGGACATTGCGCACGGTCTTCTCGGGCTGTGTGGGGTGCACAGGGGGAGAAGCCGGTGACAATCGCCCAAACCGAAGCCGACGCACAAGCCGAACGCCCGTCCGGCGCACCAGCCGACGGGCGCTTCGGCGATCCGCTCGCACCCGCGTTCGGAGCCACCCGCATATCCGGCGGCAAGCAGCCCAACGACCGCCTGGCCTCGTGGTTCGAGCGCACCGGCTGGTCCAAGGGCGAGTTCGCCCGGCAGGTCAACCGACGCGCCCGCCGCCTCGGCGCGCTGCACGTCTCCACCGACACGTCGCGCGTGCGCCGGTGGCTCGACGGCGAGCAGCCCCGCGACCCGATACCGCGCATCATCTCGGAGCTGTTCAGCGAGCATTTCGGATGCGTCGTCGCGGTCGAGGACCTCGGATTCAAGGAACCGGGCGCGCTGTTCACCGGCTCGGGCGTGGACCTGCCGTGGGCTCCGGAGTCGGTCGTCGAACTGCTCGGCGACTTCTCGCGCAGCGACCTCATGCTGGGCCGCCGCGGCTTCCTCGGCGCGTCTCTGGCGTTGTCCGCGGGCCCCGCGCTGGTGGAGCCGATGCAGCGGTGGCTGGCGCCGTCGCCCGTACCGCCGTTACCGCCTAAGGCACCCCAGGCGCCGGGCCGGCTCGGGATCGGCGAGCTGGAGCAACTGGAGGCGACCGTACGCCTGTTCCGCAGCTGGGACATGCAGTGCGGCGGCGGTCTGCGGCGCAAGGCGGTGGTCGGCCAGCTTCAGGAGGTCACCGACCTCCTCCAGGACGTCTACCCCGCGCCGGTGCGCGAGCGCCTGTTCCGCCTGACCGCCGAACTCTCGCTGCTGGCCGGGTGGATGTCCTACGACGTGGGCATGCAGCCCGGTGCGCAGAAGTACTTCGTGCTCGCCCTACACGCCGCCAAGGAGGCCGGCGACCGGCCGCTCGGCGCCAACGTGCTGGGGGTGATGAGCCGTCAGATGATCCATCTGGACCGGCCATCGGATGCCCTGGAGCTGATCCACCTGGCGCAGTACGGCTCGCGCGACACGGCGGGCCCGCGTACCCAGGCCATGCTGTACGCCGTCGAGGGACGTGCCCACGCCGCGCTCGGCCAGGCCGACAAGTGCCGCCGCGCCCTGTCCGTCGCGGAACAGCTCCACGCGGACGCCCCCGAGGCCGACGAGCCCGACTGGATCCGCTACTTCGGCGCCGCCGAGCTGTCCTGCGAGACCGGCCTCGCGTTCCGCGACCTCGCCTACCGGGGGGCGGCGCCCGCCGAGCGGGCCAGGGAGCCGCTGGAGGAGGCCGTACGCCTCTTCGCGGGCACTCCGGAGTACCAGCGGTCCCATGCCCTCGGCCGCGTCGGCCTGGCGGCCGTGTACGTCCTCGTCCGCGACGCCGAGCGGGCCTGCGACGCCGCGGGGTACGCCCTGTCCCTGGCCGCCCGAGTGCGTTCCGAGCGGCTCACCACGCGTCTGCGACGCACCGTGCGGAGCGCCGTCGACCTGTTCGGCGACCAGCCGTGCGTGCGCCGCCTCGCCGACCGCCTCCAGGGCGAACTGCCCGAGGCGGCCTTCCCCCTGGTGTGAGGCCGCGCGGCACGGGTCCGGAAAAGAGGCGGCGCCCCTCCGCGACCCGGCCAGGCCGAGCCAACTTGCCGCACATGCCCGCGCCCGACGTGCCTCCGAAGCCGTCGTACGCGCTCTGGCG
>NZ_JBEZFP010000119.1:0-29983 GCF_040649515.1 Streptodolium elevatio | reverse complement strand
CGGGGAAGTCCCGCTTCCCCGGCCCCGCCGCACGAGCTGTCTCCGGTCGTGCTCAGACAGGCGACGCCACCGGGCGCCGCTCGACGACCTTGGCCGCCAGGTACCCGAACAGCACCCCGAACGTCGCCCACAGCACCGCCTGTACGCCCAGCGACGCCACCCGGAACCGCCACAGCACGGTTGCCGAGAAACCGTCCGGGACGGTCTCGGGCGACGGCAGCGCCAGGGCGATCAGCGCCACCACGACGACGTATCCGCCGACCGCGGCGAGCACCGCGTTCCCGGCCCCGATCCGCGGCGCGTACTGCCGGGCCAGGTACGCCGCCCCGACCGCGAGCAGGATGCTGATCGCGATGAGCCCGAAGTACTGCGCCGTACGCTCGGAGATGCTGTCCGGATCACCCACCGCCGGTGGTTGCGCCGGGTACTTCAGGAAGGGCACGAGCACGACGGCCACGTAGCCGGCGAAGGCCAGCAGCCCCGCGGTCGCCCGCGCCCCGAACGGTCCGAGCCGGCCGTACGCGACCGCGAACACGAGGGCGAACAACCCGCCCACCGCGATCCCGTAGACGCCCACTCCGGTCAGCAGCCCGACCGAGCTCTGCACGTCCCGGCTGACGACCTCTTCTTCTTCCTCGTGCGCCGCGGCGTGCCCGGCCGCGCCCGCGCCGTGCCCGGGCTCGGCGGGAGCGGCCTCCGCGGCGGCCTTCGACTCCTCGAACGAAATGGCGCTCCGCACCTCGGGCTCGCCGAAGACGTACGCGAAACCCCATGCCAACAGTCCGGCGACAATGCCCACGAGCATGCCCCGGATCAACAGTCCACGCATCATTTCGGTGCTTCCCCCGCGCTCAGTGGCAGGGGAATGCGAGCAGGTGCCGGCCGTCGTGCACGAACTCGTGCACCCCGGTTCCGGAGAAAATCGCCGTGGCGCCCTGCTCAGCGCCGACGAAGTAGATGAGGAACAGCATGAGGGCGCCCATGAAGACCGCCCAGGGCAGCACTTCGCGTACCGGAATTCTCACCGGTACGGGTGGGGCGCTGGTGGTGGCGGAAGACGGGGTGGGGACAGCAGCCGTAGCCACGGAGTTCCTCCTTCGGGGCACGCGCCCGTTCGGTGGCGGCACGACGTGGAGGGTCTGACTGACGGCATCCGCGCTGCCCGGAGTACCCGGGCCCGCGGAACCGATCACAGTGGCGCGTCCGCGCCGGATTCCCACCGGCTTCCCCACAGCATCGCAATGTCGTTCGCAACGTAGGGGTACGGGGCTGGCCGCGTCAACGTGTGCACATATGCCGGGCACGTCGCCGCGCACCATCCGTCGTACGAGCGACAGTTGCCCCGGCACCGGCCGGGGACGGACGCGCGCGATCCAGGGGACTCGCCGAGCTTGGCGCGATGTGTTATCGCCTTTTGCCATGGCAGGTGGCAAGGGCCTGATATCTGATGCTCCGTCAGAACGCGAAGGCCAGCCCGAACACCCGAACTCCCGGACGCGGCTGCGTGCGGCGGCCTCAGGCCGAGAGCTGGTCGGCCAGCGCGCGGAGGGCGAGGGTGTAGGAGGTGATGCCGAAGCCGGCGATGGTGCCGCTGGCGACGGCGGCCACGACGCTGGTGTGGCGGAACTCCTCGCGGGCGTACGGATTCGAGATGTGTACCTCGATCAGTGGCGCGGTGCGTTGGGCGATGGCGTCGCGCAGGGCGTACGAGTAGTGCGTGAACGCCCCCGGGTTGATCACGATCGGGGTGCGCTCGTCGGCGGCCTCGTGGATCCAGCGGATCATTTCGGCCTCGTCGTTGGTCTCGCGGACGTCGACCGCGAAGCCCAACTCGGCGCCGGCCTTCTCACAGGCCGCGACAAGGCCGGTGTACGACGTCGAGCCGTAGACATCCGGCTCGCGACTCCCCAGGCGGCCCAGGTTGGGGCCGTTGAGGACCAGGACCTTGGTCGCGGTCACGAGCGCGCCACCTCTCCGTACGCCGCCGCGAGCATCGCGGGGTCGGGCGCTTCCAGGATCGCCGGCTTCGCCAGGCCGTCGAGCACCACGAAGCGCAGCCGGTCCGCTCGCGACTTCTTGTCGATCCGCATCGACTCCAGCAGCTTGGGCCAGGCGTCCGCACGGTAGGTCAGGGGCAGGCCCAGCGACGCCAGGACGGCCTTGTGGCGGTCCGCCGTCGCGTCGTCCAACCGGCCCGCGAGGCGGCCCAGTTCGGCGGCGTAGACCATGCCGACGCTGACCGCGGCGCCGTGCCGCCACTTGTACCGCTCGGCCTTCTCGATCGCGTGCCCGAGCGTGTGGCCGTAGTTCAGGAACTCACGGGTGCCGGACTCCTTGAGGTCGGCGGTCACCACGTCGGCCTTGACCCGGATGGCCCGCTCGATCAGCTCCGCCGTGTGCGGCCCCGAGTGCACGCGCGCGCCCGCCGGGTCCGCCTCGATGAGGTCCAGGATCACCGGGTCGGAGATGAATCCGGCCTTCACCACCTCCGCGAGGCCGCTGATGTAGTCGTTGCCCGGCAGGGTCTCCAGCGTCGCGAGGTCGGCGAGGACGCCGGCCGGCGGGTGGAACGCCCCGACGAGGTTCTTGCCCTCGGCGGTGTTGATCCCGGTCTTGCCGCCCACCGCGGCGTCGACCATCGCCAGGAGGGTGGTGGGGACAGCCACCCAGCGCACACCGCGCAGCCACGACGCGGCCACGAATCCCGCGAGGTCCGTCGTGGCACCGCCGCCGATCGCGACCACCGCGTCGGAGCGGGTGAACCCGGTCTGCCCGAGCACCGACCAGCAGTACGCCGCGACCTGGACGTCCTTGGCCTCCTCGGCGTTCGGCACCTGGATCGCGATCGCCTCGTAGCCCTGCGCCGCGAGGTCCTCGCGGACCGCCTCGCCCGCGACGCTCAGCGCCTCGGGGTGGATCACCGCGACGCGGCGCGCCTTGGTGCCGATGATGCCGGGCAGTTCGCCCAGCAGGCCGGTCCCGATCACGACCTCGTACGGCTCGGCGTCGCCGCCGACTCCGATGCGGACGGGCTCGCTCGTTGCGCTCATCGCTCCTGGTCCTTCGTGGTTGCGGCGGCCAGCGCGGACGCCAGATCGTCGGCGACCTCCTGCGGGGTCCGCCCGGAGGTGGCCACGACCACGGTCGCCACCTCTTCGTACAGCGGACGGCGCTGCTCCATCAGCTCGCGCCAGCGCGCCCGCGGGTTGCCCACCAGCAGCGGGCGAGGCGCGTCGAGGCCCACGCGGCGTACCGCGTCGGCCAGTTCGACGTCGAGGAACACCACCGGGCGGTCCGCCAGCAGCTTGCGGGTCCGCGGATCCATCACCGCGCCGCCGCCCAGTGCCAGCACACCGGCGTGCGCGGCCAGCGCCGCGGTGACCGTTTCGTGTTCGAGCATGCGGAAGTGCGGCTCGCCGTCGTCCACGAAGATGTCGGGGATCGGCTTGCCGGCCGCCGCTTCGATGTCGGCGTCGGTGTCGCGGAATCCGACGCCGAACCGCTCGGCCAGCAGCAGCCCGATCGTGGTCTTGCCCGCCCCGGGGGGACCGACCAGGACCACCACGGGCCCGGCGCCCACCGGTTCGCCGCCCGTCGGTCCACGGTCGACGGACACGCGGTCCGTGCCCTGACCGGTCGACTGGTCGTCCGCCGGTTCGCGGCCGGTCGACTCACCCATGGGGAACTCCCTTCCCTCGGACTTCCCTCGGATCCCGCTCATCCCGGCGGCACCGTGGCTACTTGATCTCCAGGGCATCGAGGTACCCGGCCAGGTTGCGCCGCGTCTCGGGCACCGAGTCGCCGCCGAACTTCTCCACGACGGCGTCGGCGAGCACCAGCGCCACCATGGCCTCGGCCACGATGCCGGCCGCCGGGACGGCCGCGACGTCGGAACGCTGGTGGTGCGCCTGCGCCACCTCGCCGGTCCGCACGTCGAACGTGGCCAGCGCGCGCGGGACGGTCGCGATCGGCTTCATCGCGGCGCGCACCCGCAGCACCTCGCCCGTCGACATGCCGCCCTCGGTCCCGCCGGAGCGTCCCGAGGTACGCCGTGCGCCCTCGGGGGTGTTCACGATCTCGTCGTGCGCCTGCGAACCGGGGACCCGGGCCAGGTCGAACCCGTCGCCCAGCTCGACGCCCTTGATCGCCTGGATGCCCATCAGCGCCGCCGCGAGGCGGGCGTCGAGGCGGCGGTCCCAGTGCACGTGGCTGCCCAGGCCCGGGGGGAGTCCGTACGCGAGCACCTCGACCACACCGCCGAGCGTGTCGCCGGCCTTCTGCGCGGCGTCGACCTCGGCGACCATGGCGGCGCTCGCCTCGGGGTCGAGGCAACGCACCGGGTCGGCGTCGAGCCGCTCGGTGTCCTCGGGCACCGGCACGACGCCGCTCGGTGCCTTCGCGGCCCCGAACTCGACGACGTGGCTCACGATGCGGATGCCGGCGACGGCCTCCAGGAACGACGCCGCGACCGCGCCGAGGGCGACGCGCGCCGCCGTCTCGCGGGCGCTCGCGCGCTCCAGGATCGGACGCGCCTCGTCGAAGCCGTACTTCTGCATGCCGGCGAGGTCCGCATGGCCCGGCCGCGGGCGCGTCAGCGGCGCGTTGCGGGCGAGCCCGGCCAGCACCTCGGCGTCGACGGGATCGGCCGACATCACCGTCTCCCACTTCGGCCACTCGGTGTTGCCGACCATGACGGCGACCGGACTGCCCATGCTGAGGCCGTGCCGCACGCCGCCGAGGAACGTGACCTCGTCACGCTCGAACTTCATGCGCGCGCCGCGCCCATAGCCCAGCCGCCGACGCGCGAGCGCGTCCGCGATCGCCTCGGTGGTGACGGGGACTCCGGCGGGGAGCCCCTCCAGGGTCGCGACGAGGGCGGGCCCGTGCGATTCGCCCGCGGTCAGCCAGCGCAAGTTGCCCAACGGTGTTCCTCCAGTGCGGCCCGGCGACAGTGCCGGGGAACCCCGCCAACGACAACGGGGATGGCCTGACTCGATCCTTTCATGCCCGCGGGCGGGGCCCGTGCGGGCGTCCGAGGAATGGACCGGGCGGATGGACCGGGCGGATGGACCGGGCGGATGGACGGGGACGGACGCGGGGCGTACGCCGGGATGGGCGTGGGGATGGACCCGAGGACGACACGGGGTGGGCGGGTGACGGGCGGGTCTTTGCCCGCATCCCCGGACGATCCCGGTCACCATCCCGCATAGGCGCCCACCAGCTGCTCGCCGCACAGCACCCCGCCCAGCGCCCCGACGAGTATGTGCGGCCCGAACGGGAGAGCCGTGTCCAGCCGGGCCCGTCGCGTCGCCAACAGCAACACCGCGGCGGCGCCCGCACAGGCGAAGGACAGCAGCGCGCCCGCGATCAGCACGTGCCACCCCAACCAGCTCAGATGCAGCCCGAGCACCGCCGCCAGCTTGACGTCGCCCAGGCCCAGCGAGCCCCTGCGGCACACCGCGACGGCGAAGTGGTAGGTGGCGAGGACCAGTGAACCGAGGAGCGCCCGCGCGTACGCGTCGAAGTCGTCGAGCGCCAGCGCCTCCATCCCCAATAGCGTCAGACCGGCGAGGAGCAGCACCCCGATCACGGAGTCGGGCAGGCGTAACGTATGGATGTCGACGAGCGCGAGGACCACGCCCGCCGCCGCGACCAGCAAGAACGCGAGCAGGTCGAGGCCCGGCCCGAGCCGCCAGGCCAGCAGCCCGAACACTCCCCCGGTGACCACCCCCAGCACGGGCGCCACCGGCACTCTCGGCCAGGCGGGCCGCCCGAGCCGCACCCCCACCCCCACCGTCACCCCGGACATCCCCGCCACCATCCTCTCGACAGGCACCCGCAGAACCAGCCCCGCGGCGAAGCCCACCGCGGCGCACACAAGCGTGGAACTCATGAACACAGAGCAGACTTTACGGTGAATCACCGAATGGTGACGTTCAGTTATCCACAGCCCGTCCGCCCTGTCCGCTCCTGTGGAAAACCCCCCACCAAACAGACCCCGTCAAGGCGGCCGCCCCACGGCGGACGGCGCGCTGCTCGGACGGGTCGGCTCCGAGGACCCGTGCAGTTGACGGACTACCCCCTTGCCGTGCGTCGGGCCGGGTGGCGAGCGTGTGAGGTCAGACCGCCAGGTCGAGCCCGAACCGCCTTGAGAGGAAAGCCGTTTCATGCGCCTTCACGCCCGTTTCGCCGCACTCGCGGTCGCCCTGCCCCTGCTCGGGTTCACCGCCGCGTGCGGCTCGGGCCAGACGAACGGGAAAAAGGAGACCGCGCCGCCAAATGCCGGAAGCCATACGGGCCCCGGCGCTTCAGGAGGTGCGTCGGGAGGTGCTTCCGCGCCGGCCACCAGCAAGAGCCCGCCGCGTACCGCGTTGACCGAGGCCGAACTCAAAGCCGCGCGCCTCACCGGCGTACGCGGCTGGCAGATCTTGGCGAACGACCGGGAGCCCGCTCCCGCATCGCCCGAGAAGGCCGACAATCCCGAGTGTCAGCCGCTCCTCGATCTGGTCGCCCCCGAGCCGTCGTTGCAGCCGGACGCAAAAGCCGCCATCACCATCACCAAGGCCGACGTCCCTGGTCAAATCAACATGGGCATCGGCCAGTTCGGCCCGGGCAAGGTCGAGAAGCTCTTCGTCGACGCCGCCGCGGCGCTGCCGAAGTGCGGCCAGTTCTCCGGCACCAACAAGAACGGCTCCAGGATCGACTACACCGCCACCGCAGGCACCGGCGCCACCCTGGGGGACGCGACCATCCGCATCGACTTCACTCGGGCGCAGGGCGCGCGCAAGAGCCTGATTCCGGTGGTCATGGTGCGCAGCGGCACCGCGGCGGTCCAGGCCATGTCGATCGACACTGTCGTCGACGCGAAGGCCGCGCCCCCGCTCGCCGTTTCGGACGAGCTGCTCGAACTCCAGCTCGCGCTGCTCGTCGAAGCCCAGAAGAAGCTGGTCTGAGCATCGGGTGAGTGGGCGCGCACCACAAGTTCTCCGCCTGCGCACCGAATTCCGGCGTCGGCCTCCGACCATGGGTGGCAACCGCGGCGGCAAGAGGCGTTTTCCCGCCAGGAAGGGCCCCGCCGGTTCGCCACGCGACGTACCTCGCGTGACGTACCTCGCGTGACGTACCTTGTGCGACGCATCTCGTGCGACGCATCTCGTGCGACGCGCCCCGATCAGGTGCGCGCCGCCAAGGCGGCCTCTCCTGCCGCGCGCATTTCAGCCAGGGGGCCGGGGTACCCCGTCATCAGTTCCACCTGGAGCACGGCTTGGTGGAGCAGGAGGTCGAGCCCGCCGACCACCGGACCGCCCGCCTTCGACCAGGCCGCCGCCAGAGCCGTGGGCCACGGGTCGTAGACGACGTCGAACAGCACGCCGGGGGCGGACGCGACGCTGTCGACGAGATGGTCGGTCGCGCCTTTGGGCGTCGTGGAGATCACAAGCGGGAAGTCGAGGCCCTTGTGGGCATCTTCCCACGGGCGGACCAGGATCTCGACGCCCAGGCGCTCCCCCGACTCGAACATCTCGTGCGCGCGCACCGCGCCTCGGACGTACGCCCGAACCGGGCCGTCACAGATGGTGGCCAGTGCCGCAAGCGCCGAAGTGGCGGTGGCGCCCGCGCCGAACACCGCCGCCGATTCGACCCGGTGGACCCCGCGTTCGCGCAACGCCTCGACCAGGCCCGGCACATCGGTGTTGTGCCCGACGCGCCGGCCCTCCGGGTCGATGAGGACCGTGTTCACGGCGTCGACCGCCGACGCGGTCTCCGAGACCTCGTCCAGCAGCGGCAGGATCGCCCGCTTGAGCGGCATGGTCAGCGAGAGCCCGGCCCACGACGCGTCCAATCCCCCGACGAAGTCCGGGAGTCCGGCTTCGTCGACGTCGAACGCGTCGTACGACCAGTCCGCGAGTCCGAGCGCCGCGTACGCCGCCCGGTGCAGGACCGGCGAGAGCGAATGCGTGATCGGGGAGCCGAGTACAGCGGCCCGATGGACCCCCGCAGCCGTTGCTACCTGCCCGGGTTGTCCTTGTGCCACTGCTCGAGTTCCTTAACGTCCTTGTTGAACTGCGTCTGGTTGTCCGAGAACTTGGTCTCGCCGGTGTCCGGGTTGACCGTCACGAAGTAGAGCAGCTTGCCCTGGGTCGGCGAGAGCGCCGCGATGATCGCCTTCTCGCCCGGGTTGTTGATCGGCGTCGGCGGAAGCCCCTTCTTTATGCGCGTGTTGTAGGGGCTGTCGGTGTTGAGTTCCGCGGCGGTGAGCTGGAGCGCGCTCTTGTTGAGGACGTAGTTGACAGTCGAGTCCATGCCGAGCGACATGTTCTTGTTCAACCGGTTGTAGATGACCTCGGAGACTTTGGTCATGTCCTCGGTGTTGCGCACCTCCGCCTGGATGATGCTGGCCATCTTCAGTATGTCGTAGGGCGACTTGCCGACCGCCGCGGCCTTTTCCTCGAGTTTCATCGTCGCGTACTTGTTCTTGGACGTGTTGACCATGTCCTTGAGTACGTCGATCGGCTTCATCCCCGGCGCCGCCGCGTACTGCGCCGGCCAGAGGAAGCCCTCGATGTTGCCGCCCGCCCATTCGGGCAGTCCGAGCGCGGGGTCCTTCGACGCGGCCTCGACATCGGCGAACGGGACGTTCAGCTTCTTGGCGACGATGTCGAGCACCTTGCTCGCCCGCAGCCCCTCGCCCGGCGTGATGTTCTGCCGGTTGGCGCGGTTGACCATGAACTCGAAGGCCGACTTCGCCGACATGTGCTCCTTGAGCACGTACGCGCTGGCCTCGATGTTCCGCTGCTGCTTGTCCCCGGTGTACGCCTTGGTGAAGGCGTCGACGCTCTTGACCACCTTGGCGCGCTTCAGCTCGTTGCCGATCTGCGACGCGACCCACCCGGGCTTGACGACGACCACGACGGACGAACCCTCGACGCCGGCCCCGGAATAGTCCGGCGGGGGGCCGAAACGGTCCTTCACGAAGCCGTACGCGAACCACCCGCCGGTCAGCAGAAGGCCGATCACGACGGCGAAGGCGATGAAGACGGCACAGCCGCTGCGTCCGCGCTTCTCCTTGCGGCGTCCGCGCGAACCTCCGTTTTTGCCCCGGCGCCGACTGCGCGGCTCCGTGTCCATCGTCAGTCCGAGGTCACTCATCTGGGGTGGTCTCCGCCTGGGTCGGGCCGTGGGCCGCGGGCAGGGATGCGTCTCGGGCGGACTCGCCGCCCGAGGACGGTTCGGTGGTTCCGGTGCTACTGGTATCACCAGTAGGACTGGTTGTACCAGGAACCGCCTGGCCGGGTGGGAGTCCCGAAGTCCTCTCCGTTTCGAGCGCGTTCTGCAGGATGACGACCGCCGCTGCCTGGTCCACGACGGTACGGGCCTTTTTGCCGCGTACCCCCGAGGCGCGCAGATCTCGCGTCGCGGTCACGGTCGTCAGCCGCTCGTCGACAAGTCGTACGCCGACCGGAGCAATCGCGGCGGCCAACCGGGACGCGAAGGCACGCACCTTCGCGGCCGCGGGCCCCTCCCGGCCGGACAACGAGCGCGGCAGGCCGACGATCACCTCGACGGCCTCGCGCTCGGCGACCAGCGCCGCGATGCGGGCGATGTCGCCGCGCCCCGCCTTGACCGTCTCGACCGGGGTCGCGACCAGGCCGTGCGGGTCACTGGCGGCGACGCCCACGCGGACGTCGCCGACATCGACGGCGATGCGTACTCCTCGCCTCACCGGTGCCTCCCCAAAGGCACCGGGGACCGGGGACACCGCGCAGTGCCGTGGACCGCGCCGCGTCCCCCCATCCGGGTCCCCAACTAGGCCGCCCGTTCGGCGACCGTGCGCGCCACCGCGGCGAGGGCGTCCTCGACGGCCGCCGGGTTCTGCCCGCCGCCTTGCGCGACGTCGTCCTTGCCGCCGCCGCCCCCGCCGAGCGCCTTGGCCGCGGTGCGCACCAGTTCGCCGGCCTTGACGCCGCGCTCGCGCGCGGTCTCGTTGGTCGCCACGACCACCATGGGCTTGTTGTTCACCACCGAGACCACGGCGACGACGGCCGGGCGGGCGTTGAGCCGCTGCCGTACGTCGAGCGCGAGCTTGCGCAGGTCGTCGGTCGACGTCCCGTCGGCCACCCGGTGCGCGACCAGCGCGACGCCGTGCACGTCGGACGCCTGCTCGGCCAGGCTCGCGGACGCCTGCAGCACCTGGGCCGCGCGCATCCGGTCGATCTCCTTCTCCGCCTCGCGGAGCTTGGCGACGATCGACGAGACGCGCTCGGGCAGTTCCTCGGGACGGCCCTTCACAACGTCGGTGAGCTGGTTGACGATCGTGTGCTCGCGGGCCAGGAAGCGGTACGCGTCGACGCCGACGAGCGCCTCCACCCGGCGCACCCCCGCACCGATCGACGACTCGCCGAGCAGCTTGACCAGGCCGAGCTGCGCGGTGTTGTGCACGTGCGTGCCGCCGCACAGTTCCTTGGAGTAGTCGCCGATCGTGACGACGCGGACCTCGTCGCCGTACTTCTCGCCGAACATGGCGGTGGCGCCCTGCTTGCGCGCCTCGTCCATGCTCATGACCTCGGCCATGACGTCCAGGTCGCGGGCCAGGACCTCGTTGATCTTCTGCTCGACGTCGGTCAGGACGCCGCCGGGGACCGCGGCGGGGGCGCCGAAGTCGAACCGGAAGCGGCCGGGCGCGTTCTCCGAGCCGGCCTGCGCGGCGGTCGGGCCGAGCGCGTCGCGCAGCGCCTGGTGGGTCAGGTGGGTGGCGCTGTGCGCGCGGGCGATGGCGCGGCGGCGGTCGAGGTCGATGCTCGCGAACGCGGACGACCCGACGGTGATCTCGCCGACCTGCACGGTGCCGCGGTGCACGCTGACCCCCGGCACCGGCTGCTGCACGTCGCGGACCTCGACGACGGCGCCGCCCTCGATACGGATGCGCCCGGTATCGGCGAGCTGGCCGCCGCCCTCGGCGTAGAAGGGGGTGCGGTCGAGGACGACCTCGACCTCGTCGCCTTCGTGCGCGGCGGGTGCGGACACGCCGTCGACGAGGAGGCCGACGACGGTCGCCTCGCCCTCGTTGAGGAGGTAGCCGGTGAACTGGGTGGCCCCGGAGGTGTCGGCGACCTCGCGGTACGCGGACACGTCGGCGTGGCCGTGCTTCTTGGCCCGCGCGTCCTCCTTGGCCCGCTGCTTCTGCTCGGCCATCAGGCGGCGGAAGCCGTCCTCGTCGACCTCGAGGCCCTGCTCGGCCGCCATCTCCAGGGTGAGGTCGATGGGGAAGCCGTGGGTGTCGTGCAGCGCGAACGCCGCGGTGCCCGGGAGCGTCGTGGCGCCGGCGGCCTTCGCCTTGCCGATCTCGCTGTCCAGGATCGAGGTGCCGGTGACGATCTTGTCGAGGAAGCGGGCCTCCTCGGCGACGGCGACCGAGTCGATGCGCTTGGCGTCGGCGACCAGTTCGGGGTACTGCGGGCCCATCGCGTCGATGGTCGTGGCGACCAGCTCGCTGAGCGTGGGGCCCTGGGCGCCGAGCAGCCGCATGTTGCGGATCGCGCGGCGCATCATGCGGCGCAGCACGTACCCGCGGCCCTCGTTGCCGGGCACCACGCCGTCGCCGATGAGCATGACCGCGGTGCGCACGTGGTCGGCGATGACGCGCAGCGAGACGTCCGACCTGAGGTCGCCGCCGTAGCGGTGGCCGGTCAGCTCGGCGGCGCGGTCGAGGATCATGCGCGAGGTGTCGATCTCGTACAGGTTGTCGACACCTTGGAGGATGCACGCGAGGCGTTCGAGGCCGAGGCCGGTGTCGACGCTCTTCGCGGGCAGGTCGCCGAGGATCTCGAAGTCGTCCTTGCCGATGCCCGCGCCGCGGATGTACTGCATGAAGACCAGGTTCCAGATCTCCAGGTAGCGCTCGCCGTTGACGGCGGGGCCGCCCTCCTCGCCGTACTCCGGGCCGCGGTCGTAGTTGATCTCCGAGCACGGGCCGCACGGTCCGGGCACGCCCATCGACCAGAAGTTGTCCTTCTTGCCCAGGCGCTGGATGCGCTCCGCGGGCACGCCGATCTTGTCGCGCCAGATCGACTCGGCCTCGTCGTCGTCGAGGTAGACGGTGATCCAGAGCTTCTCGGGCTCCAGGCCGTAGCCGCCGTCCGCGACGGGGCTGGTCAGCAACTCCCAGGCGAGCGTGATCGCCCGCTCCTTGAAGTAGTCGCCGAACGAGAAGTTGCCGCACATCTGGAAGAACGACCCGTGCCGGGTGGTCTTGCCGACCTCGTCGATGTCGAGGGTGCGCACACACTTCTGAACGCTGGTCGCGCGCGGGTACGGCGGCTTGACCTCGCCGAGGAAGTACGGCTTGAACGGCACCATGCCGGCGTTCACCAGGAGGAGCGTCGGGTCGTCGGCGACCAGCGACGCGGACGGCACGACGGTATGTCCGCGCTCCTCGAAGAAGCGCAGCCAGCGGCTACGGATCTCTGCGGAATCCATCAGCGTCGGTCCTTCCGGTCGTACCTGGCGCGACCGCGGCGTTGTTCGCGCGGTGTCGATGCGGGAGCTGCGCCGCGGGCGAGGCCGAGGCGGAAGCCCTGTTGATTGTCGTGCCTGTCGTATGCGTCGTAGCCGTCGTACGCGGCCTCGTCGTACTCGTAGGCGTCGTAGACGTCCCGGCCGTACGCATCCTGTCCACGGTACGGCGCGCGGGCCGCGGGCAGCGCCCGCATCTGGTGGCGGCCGGGCAGCACCTGGGGTCCGGGGAGGACGGGAGGCGCCGCGGCCGCCGTCACGTCGGCGCCGATCGCGCGGTAGAGCTCGGACTCGCGCTCGGCCATGCCGGCGCGTACCTCGTCGGCGAAGTAGCGGATGGCGTCGCCGATTCCGGTGACGTTGTCGGCGACTCCCTCGGGGGTGTACTTCGCCGCCTTGTCCTTCACCTTGCGTGCGGCCCACATGCCCGCGCCCGCACCGACGGCCATCCAGAACAGCCGTGCCATGTCATGACCTCCCGCGCGCGGCGCGCTGGCGGGCGATGCGCTCCGCCCTGGCGGTGGAGCGTACGCGCTTGGCGAATTCGGCGCGTTGCTGGGCGGACAGGGCACGGCGCACGCCGTACGAGAACGCCGCGGTCTTGACCAGCGGGCCGCCGAGGGTGGCGGCCACGGTCGAGGACAACGCGGTGGCGTTCGTCGACATCGTCTGCACGTTCCCGGCGATTTGGTCGACACGGGCCAGCTGCGCGTTGGTCGCGCGGACGGCGTCGGTCATCTCATCCAGCAGGGGCGGTGTGCGGTCGGCGATGTCGGAGACCAGGCGGGTGGCCTCCTTGAGCACCTTGACCAGCTTCACCAGCACCAGCGCGAGGAAGGCGACGAGAATCGCCCAGAACGTCGCGATGATCATCAGCGCGACTTCGCCACCCGACACCTTGATGCGCTCCTTCAATGGCCGAAAGACAACGGCGGACGACAAGCTGAGAGGGCGTCACCTGGGACACAGCCGCTCGGGCGACCCCGGAAGCCCCGACCCTACCGCGCCGTAGCGGGATGGTCGCCTGACACTACCGGCCGGGCGGGGTGCAGCGCACGGACCGGGCGTGACCTCGCGCGCGGCGGCTCGTTCCCCGATGTTCGCCGGTCATCGGCTCTCGTACGGGCGTGACCTCGGGTCGGGACGCTCGTTGGTAGGCGTGAGGGTTGCCCCGCAGTCGCGGGGGAACGAGAGGGCCCCGCTCCGATCCGGAGCGGGGCCCTCTTTTTGGTCCGGGCGTGCGGGGGTCAGCGCGAGTAGTACTCGACCACGAGCTGCTCGTCGCAGATCACCGGGATCTCCCGGCGCTGCGGCAGCCGGTCGAGCCGGGCGACCAGCGCCGGCAGGTTCACCTCGATGTACTTGGGCGTGGTCTCGGCGGCGAAGCCACCTGCCCGCACGACCTGGAACAGCGGCTTCTCACGGCTGCGTTCGCGCACGCCGACGACGTCCTCGGGGCGCAGCTTGTAGCTGGGCCGGTCGACCTTGCCGCCGTTGACCTCGAAGTGGCCGTGGCTGACCATCTGGCGGGCCTGGTAGATGGTGCGCGCGAATCCGGCGCGCAGCACGAAGGCGTCCAGACGGCGTTCGAGGGAGATGACCATCTCGTCGCCGGTCTTGCCCTGGTGCTTGTGCGCGGTGTCGAAGGCGGCACGCATCTGCGTCTCGTTGATGTCGTACTGCGCGCGGAGCTTCTGCTTCTCCAGCAGGCGCACCTTGTAGTCCGACGCCTGCTTGCGGCCGCGGCCATGCTCCCCCGGAGGGTACGGGCGGTTCTCCAGGTAGCGCTGGGCTTTCGGGGTCAGCGCGACGCCGAGCGCTCGGCTGCGCTTGACCTTGGGGCGGGCCTGGTTCAACGGATCCTCCGAATCGGTGGGTACTTGCCAGCCGCGGCCTTCTTAGGTAAGCCTAACCTTAACGTCGACGATGCCTCGAGGGGAAGTCCGGGGTGCACGATCGGCACACAACCGCTGGAGGACACATGCCCCGGGCCACCGACGCCGCCGACACGACCGCCGACACCTCCGCCGACAGTTCCGCCGACAGTTCCGCCACCGACACCCCGGTCTCCGACGCCGGGCGGTGCGCCGGGCGGACCGTGCCCCGCGGCACCCACCCGGACGCCGCGTCCCGGGCGCGCACGCTCGCCGCGTACGCCGCCTCCGCGGTCGTCGAACTCCCCGGAAACATCGGCGACGAGCAGGTTGTTCCGGCGGCCCGCACCGTGGAGGCCGACGGCTCGGTCCTGCTCCTGCTGCCGCCCGAGGTCGGCGCCGCGGTGCTGACCGCCCGCGACGACGTCGCCGCCGTGCTGCACGTGGTGGACGTGGCGCCCGTCGCGGTGCCGCACCGGGTGCGCGCGCACTGCTGGATCGCCGGGTGGCTGAGCGCGCCGACCGGCGCCGAACTCGCCCGCGCACGCGGCCGCCTGACCGCCGCGACACGTGACCCGGCGCTGCTGGCGTTCGACGGTGCGCGCTCCGGCGCGGTCGTGCGCCTGGAGCCCGGCGAGGTCCTGGTCGACGACCTGTGGGGCGCCGAGCACGTCGAGCCCGACGAGTACGAGGAGGCCTCGCCCGACCCGCTCGCGGAGCACGAGACCGAACTCCTGCAGCACCTGGACGCCTCGCACGGCGGCGAGCTCGAGCACCTGTGCCGGATGACGGGCGCGAGCGACGAGGGCGAGCGCGTGGCGCCCGTCGCGCTGGACCGGTTCGGGCTGCGCCTGCGGTGCAGCGGGCCGACGCGTACGCGCGACGTGCGGTTCGAGTTCGACGCTCCCGTCGGTGACCCGGCGGCGCTCGGCGACGCGTTGCGGGCGCTCTTCCAAGGCCCGCGCTCGGCCGAGTCGGACTGCGCGTAGGCGCCCGCCGCGTACACGGTCGGCAGGCACACTCCCGGTCGTGTTTGCCGCCTCTTGTGGCCAAGTTGAGAGTTTTTGACCGCTTCTGCATTCTTGCTGCGAGATTGACCTTCGGCGTGCCGTCATCTTCCGATTGAGGAGATGGCTCCTCCATGAGGCACTGTGGAGGAGCACGACCGATCAGCAGGAAGGACGGACGCGGTGTTCGATCGCGCCGGGCGACCCGACACCGCCGGCGGCACGGAGGATCCCCGCGACCCCCGGAGCACGTCGGCCGCACCCGCCCAGGAGGGCGCGGCGACGCCGCCCCCCGCCCGGCGGTCCGGGCGATCCGGGACACGGCTGCCGTGGCACCCGCCGCCGTTGTCCACGCTTCCCTGGCAGGACCGGCTCCGCACCCGGCTGCGGTTCAGCTCGACGCTCGGCATCGACGCGCCGGAGAAGAGCGAGCCGAGCGTCTCGGTGCCGCGCGTCCTCGACCTCGCGCTGCGCACCGGCGAACTGCTGCTCGCGAGCGGCGAGGCGGGCGAGGACGTCGAGGCCGCGATGCTCGGCGTCACCGACGCCTACGGCCTGGAACGCTGCACACCCAACGTCACGTTCACCGTCATCACGCTCTCCTACCAGCCGTCCCTGGTGGACGCGCCGGTCACCAGCGAGCGCGTGGTCCGGCGCCGCGCGACCGACTACACGCGCCTGGACGCGGCGCACCGGCTCGTCGAGGACATCACCACCGGCGAGGTGACGCTCGAGGACGCGTACCACCGGCTCGTCGACATCCGCCGCAACCGGCACCCGTACCCGACCTGGCTGGTGCTGGTGGCCACCGGGCTGGTGGCGGCGACCGCGAGCGTGCTGGTCGGCGGTGGGCCGGTCGTCGCGTGCGCGGCGTTCTTCGCGGCCGTGGTCGGCGACAGCCTGGCGCAGGGGCTGGCCAAGCGCGGCGTCCCGGAGTTCTACCAGTTCGTGCTGGCCGCGATGCCGGCGGCCGCGATCGCGGTGGGGCTCATCAAGGCGGACTTCGGGGTGCAGCCGTACGCGGTCGTGACCGGGGGGCTGTTCGCCCTGCTGCCCGGACGTGCGCTCGTCGCCGCGGTCCAGGACGGCCTGACCGGCTTCTACATCACCGCCTCGGCCCGCCTCCTGGAGGTCTTCTACCTCATCATCGGCATCATCTGCGGCGTCGCCATAATGCTGTACGTCGGCAACCAGCTGGGCGTGGACCTCGACGTCGAAGGATCGTTCTTCCCCGAGTCGAACCCGCCGGTGCAACTCCTCGCGGCGGCCGGGCTGTCCCTCACGTTCGCGGTCCTGGTGCAGGTCCGCAACCACGTGCTGCCGATCGCGGCGGCCGGCGGCGCGGTGAGCTGGTCCATCTTCGAGGTGCTGCGCATCGGCGGCGCGGCGCCGATCCTCGCGACGGTCGTGGCCACCGGCGTGGTCGGGCTCCTCGGCCAACTCCTGGCCCGCGCGGGACGTACGTCCGCGCTCCCCTACGTGATCCCGGCGATCGGCCCGCTGCTTCCGGGCAGCGCCATGTACCAGGGCATGTTGGGTCTCGCGCTCGGGCACACCGACCGGGGCTGGGCGGGCCTGGTCAACGCGGCGGGACTCGCGCTCGCGCTGGCGGTGGGCGTGAACCTGGGGAGCGAGGTCGCGCGGTTCGTGCTGCCCGCGCCGCAGCGCGGCGGCCGCGAGAAGCGTGCGGCGGCGAAGCGCACCCGCGGGTTCTGACCGGAAGGTCCGACGAGAACGTCGACTTATCTGACGGATCTGACGTACCTTCGGGACGCACGTCCCCGGCATGGACGTGCCGCGAGGGCCGTTGCGGGCCCCCGCGGCACGCTGGGGGGTGAGTCGGGCGCCGTACGCCCCCGGCCGTCCCCTGAAAATCCTTGAGCGAAGACGGACGGCGCCCGGTGGTCGTTTCTACCGTGCGCAAGCGCTCGATCACAAGACTGTGTTCAAACAGTCGTGTGAGTGAGAAGGTGTGGCGGGCGACCGGCCGGCGGAGCCGGCGGCCGGTCCCGCACCCTGGGAGGGTTTTCGGTCATGGCAACGTGGCACGTCGGTTCGTCGGTCCTGCACAAGGTCGTCGAGATGGAGTTCCCGGTCACGGTGACCGGCGCGCTGCGCTCGTCCGACACCGGGCTCCTGGGCCGGTACCCCTGGCTCGCGCCGCACTTCGCGGAGCCGGACGGCAGCTTCACGATGGCGATCCAGACGATCCTGGTGGACACCGGCACCCACCGCATCCTGGTCGACACGTGCATCGGCAACGACCGGGTGACCCTGCCGCAGCTGCCACCGCTCCAGACCGCGTGGTTGGAGACGCTGAAGGGGCTCGGCTACCCGGCCGAGACGATCGACGCCGTCGTGTGCACGCATCTCCACTTCGACCACGTCGGCTGGAACACCCACCTGGTCGACGGGGCGTGGGTGCCGACGTTTCCGAACGCCCGCTACGTCATCCCGCGCGCGGAGTGGGAGTTCTGGAGCAACGCCGTCGACACCGACTCGGTGGGCCGCGCCGATCTGGACAACACGCTGCGGCCGGTGTTCGAGGCCGGGCTCGTGGACCTGGTCGGCCCCGACCACGAAGTGGCGGACGGCGTACGCCTGGAGGCCGCGCCGGGGCACACGCCCGGCCAGGTCGCGGTGGTCGTCGAGTCCGCCGGCGAACGTGCCGTGGTGACCGGTGACCTGGTGCACCACCCGGTGCAGTTCGTCGCCCCCGAGGTGCCGAGCGCGGCCGACGAGGACGTCGCCGGCGCGATCGCGACACGGCGGGCCTTCGTGGACCGCTACGCGGACTCCGGGACGCTGGTCGTCGGCACGCACTTCCCGTCCCCGACGGCCGGATGGCTCACCCGCGCGGACGGCGACGTGAAGTTCGTGGTCGAACGCCCCTAGGGAGTGTCTTCAAATTCGCGGGCCCGGCGAGTATTTGAAGACACGACCTAGCCCCGCTCGGCGATCCGTTTCCTGCTCGGTGTGCCGCGAGTACACCGCGTGCCTCGGGCACTCGGGGAGGGCTCATTCCTCCGGGTGGCCGAGCTTGCCGCGCACGCGGTCGAGGATGTCGGCGTACCGCGCCTCGTTGCCGTAGCGCGTCGGGTGGTAATAGCGCTTGCCGTGCACGGTGTCGGGCGCGTACTGCTGCTCGGCGACGCCGCCCGGCACGTCGTGCGGGTAGACGTAGCCCTGCGCGTGGCCGAGTTTGGCGGCCCCCTTGTAGTGGCCGTCACGCAGGTGCGGCGGCACCGGGCCGGCCAGGCCCGCGCGTACGTCGGCCAGTGCGGCACCGATCGCGAGCGTCGCCGAATTGGACTTGGGCGCCAGCGCCAGCGCGATCGCCGCGTGGGCGAGCGTCAGTTGCGCCTCGGGGAAGCCGATCAGCGCGACCGCCTGGGCGGCGGCGACCGCGGTGGTGAGGGCCGTGGGGTCGGCCAGGCCGATGTCCTCGGACGCGGAGATCATCAGGCGCCGCGCGATGAAACGCGGGTCCTCCCCCGCGTCGATCATGCGGGCCAGGTAGTGCAGAGTGGCGTCGACGTCCGAGCCGCGGATGGACTTGATGAGGGCGCTCGCCACGTCGTAGTGCTGGTCGCCGTCGCGGTCGTAGCGGACCGCGGCGCGGTCGACGGCCGCCTCGAGGGTGGCGAGCGTGACCGACTTCTCGCCCCGGTCCATCGCCGATCCGGCGCCGGCCTCCAGCGCGGTCAGAACACGCCGCGCGTCGCCGCCGGCGATGCGCACGAGGTGGTCCTCGGCGTCCGGGTCCAGGTGTACGGCACCGCCGAGGCCGCGCTCGTCGGCGAGCGCCCGGCGGACCAGGTCGCGGATGTCGTCCTCGGTCAGCGACTCGAGGGTCAGCAGCAGCGACCGGGAGAGCAGCGGGCTGATGATCGAGAAGTACGGGTTCTCGGTGGTCGCCGCGATCAGCGTCACCCACCTGTTCTCGACGGCCGGAAGCAGCGAGTCCTGCTGGGCCTTGGAGAACCGGTGGATCTCGTCGAGGAACAGCAGCGTCTCGCGGCCGTGCGCGCCGGACTCGCGGCGGGCGGCCTCGATGACCGTGCGGACCTCTTTGACGCCCGCGGTGATCGCCGACAGTTCGACGAAGCGGCGCTTGGTGGCGTGGCTGACGACGTACGCGAGCGTCGTCTTGCCGGTGCCGGGCGGCCCCCACAGGATCACCGAGGAGGGCGCGGTGACGCCGTTGCCGGCGCGCACGAGGCGGCGCAGCGGGGAACCGTCGCCGAGCAGGTGCTGCTGGCCGACCACCTCGTCCAGCTCCCGCGGCCGCATGCGGACCGCGAGCGGGGCGAGCGCCGGGTCCTTGCTCTGCCGCTCCTCGGCGGCGGCGATGAACAGATCGGGTTCCACGCCTACGACCCTAGCCGCAGGTACCGACAACCGGACGGTCAGCCGTCAGCCGTCTGCTGTCACCGGTCGGCGGTTGGTCGGCGTGGACGCGCCGCGCGGTCCGGCCGGTCAGCGCAGTACGCCCGCGGCCCGGGCGGACTGCAGCCACTCCGGGAACTCGATCATGAGCTGGTCGTAGAGCTTCTCGTTGCTCATCCGCTTGGGGTCGGCCCCCGCCTCGAAGAACCCGGCGTTGTCGACCACCCGGTACTGCGGCGCGGGCAGGTCGTCGAGCCGGTGGAGGAACTGGAACTTGTCCCGGCCGAAGCCCACGAACTGCCAGAAGATCGGCAGCTTGGCCGCCTTGCAGATCGCCTTCTCCGCGGCCTTGGGGCTGTCCGGCGAGCCGTCCGTCTGGAACACGACGTACGCGGGGTCGGTGGCGCCGCAGTCCTTGTAGTGGCGGATGACCGCCTCCATAGCGGCGACGTAGTTCGTGGTCCCCATGCGGCCCAGCTTGGCGTGCAGCTCGGCGATGCGGCCCTGGTAGTCGCTCAGCGAGATCTCCTCGACCTGGTAGGCCTTGCTGTCGAAGAAGACCACCGGCACCACGCCGTCGTCGTCGAAGTGTGCCGCGGCCGCGAGCACGCGCTCGGCCAGCGACTGCACACTCCCGTCGCGGTAGAACCCGGACATGCTGCCCGAGCGGTCGAGCACCAGGTAGACCGCCGCCCGAACCCCGGACAGCCGGTGCTTGTCGAGGCTGACGCCGGCGGCCTTGTAGAGGCTGACCAGGCCGGGCGCGGTGCGCTCGATCTTGTCGAGGCTCACGGCCGAGCCGCTGCCGGTACGGACCGTCGCGGCGGGCGCGGTCGGTGCGGTCGGCGCGGCCGGTCGGGCCGTCGGTGCCGCGGGCGTCTGCCTGAGGCGGCGGATCCAGCCGAACACCATGTCGTGTGCCTCCCCTGGGTCGGGCGCGGCCGCCGGAGGACGGCGGCTGCCGACGAACTGCTGTACGAGTACTGCCGCGGCGGCCGAGCGAGGCCCCGCTTCCGGTGCCGGCCATGATTCCGCTTCCGCCCGCTCTGCCGCTTCCACGCTGTCAGATCCGGCCCATGACTGCCGGGGGTTCTCCCTCGCGGTCCGTGCGGCGTCGGGCACGGATCTCCCGGGCCGACGCACGACACGCGGATCCAACGCGGACAAACACCGGTATTGCTGGCCTTTGCCCTAGTTTGACTGGCAGACCGACATCAGGCGGAGGAGGCCGGCGTGGGCGACGGTGTACGCGGCGATCAGGCCGGACTGGACAGCCCCGCCGTCGACGCGCTGCTCAAGGCCGGGCGCTTCCTGACCCGTTCGGACGTGTCCGACGACCTGCGTTCGGTCTACAAGACCGGAGGCCGCGCGGGCGACGTCTTCTACCGCGACCGCTGGAGCCACGACAAGGTCGTCAATTCGACGCACGGCGTCAACTGCACGGGCTCCTGCCGGTGGAAGGTGTACGTCAAGGACGGCATCATCACGTGGGAGACCCAGGGCACCGACTACCCGTCGGTCGGCCCGGACCGCCCCGAGTACGAGCCGCGCGGCTGCCCGCGCGGTGCCGCGTTCTCCTGGTACACCTACTCCCCCACGCGCGTGCGCTACCCGTACGCACGCGGGGTGCTCGTCGAGATGTACCGGGAGGCGAAGGGCCGGCTCGGGGACCCGGTGGCCGCGTGGGGCGACGTCGTGGGCGACCCGGAGCGCCGGCGCCGCTACCAACAGGCGCGGGGCAAGGGCGGGTTGGTGCGCGTCCCGTGGGACGAGGCGATGGAGATCGCGGCCGCCGCGCACGTGCACACGATCAAGACGCAGGGCCCGGACCGGGTGGCGGGCTTCTCGCCGATCCCGGCCATGTCGATGGTGTCGCACGCGGCCGGGGCCCGGTTCATGGGGCTGATCGGCGCCCCCATGCTGTCCTTCTACGACTGGTATGCCGACCTGCCGGTGGCGTCCCCGCAGGTGTTCGGCGACCAGACCGACGTCCCGGAGTCGGGCGACTGGTGGGACGCCGCGTACCTGATCATGTGGGGCTCGAACGTGCCGGTCACGCGCACGCCGGACGCGCACTGGATGGCGGAGGCGCGCTACCGGGGCCAGAAAGTCGTGGTGGTCGCGCCCGACTACGCGGACAACGCCAAGTTCGCCGACGAATGGCTGCATCCGCATCCGGGGACGGACGGCGCGTTGGCGATGGCGATGGGCCACGTGCTGCTGCGCGAGTACTTCGTCGAGCGCCAAGTGCCGTTCTTCATGGACTACGTGCGCGCGTACACCGACCTGCCGTTCCTGGTGACGCTCCGTGAGAAGGACGGCGGGCTGGTGCCCGACAAGTTCCTGCGCGCGAGCGACCTGGGCGGCGCGCACGCCTCGGCCACGCACTCCGAGTGGCGCACGGTCCTGGTCGACGACGCCACCGGCTCTCCGGTCGTGCCGAACGGCACGCTCGGCGACCGCTGGGCACCGGACTCCGAAGGCCGTTGGAACCTCGACCTGGGCGGGGTCACCCCGCGCCTGACCTTCCATCAGGACGAGCGCGCGGAGGGCGTCGAGGTCCATCTGCCGCGCTTCGACACCGCGGACGGCTCGGGCGACGTGCTGCGGCGCGGCGTCCCGGCCGTGCGGCTGCGCGAGGGCGGGCCGCTGGTCACCACCGTCTTCGATCTGCTGCTGGCGCAGTACGGCGTCGCCCGCGAAGGCCTGCCCGGGGCGTGGCCGCGCGGCTACGACGACGCCGAGGCGCCGGGCACCCCAGCCTGGCAGGAGTCGCTGACCTCGGTCCCCGCGGCCCGGGCCGTCAAGATCGCCCGGGAGTTCGCCGACACGGCCGAGAAGTCGCAGGGCCGCTGCATGATCCTGATGGGCGCGGGCACAAACCACTGGTTCCACTCCGAGACGATCTACCGCGCGTTCCTCGCGCTGCTGGCGCTGACCGGCTGCCAGGGCCGCAACGGCGGCGGCTGGGCGCACTACGTGGGCCAGGAGAAGTGCCGCCCGGTGACCGGGTGGGCGACTCTCGCGGGCGCCGGCGACTGGGGGCGCCCGCCCCGGCAGATGATCGGCACGGCGTACTGGTTCCTCAACACCGACCAATGGCGGTACGACGGCTTCGGCGCGGACGTGCTGGCGTCCCCGCTGGGCGAGGGCCGCTTCGCGGGGATGACCGCGGCGGACGTACTGGCGCAGTCCGCGCGGCTCGGCTGGATGCCCTCCTACCCGACGTTCGACCGCAACCCCCTCGACCTCGCCGACGAGGCGATGGCCTCGGGACGCGATCCCGCGGACCACGTCGTCGACGAACTCACCTCCGGGCGCCTGGGGTTCGCCTGCGAGGACCCTGACGCGCCGGAGAACTGGCCGCGCGTGCTGACCGTGTGGCGCGCCAATCTGCTCGGCTCGTCGGCCAAGGGCGACGAGTACTTCCTGCGGCATCTGCTGGGCACGCACGACAACCTGCGCGCGGCCGAGGCGCCGCCGAACGCCCGTCCGCGCGACGTGAAATGGCGCGACGAAGCCCCCGAGGGCAAGCTCGACCTGCTGTTGTCGCTGGACTTCCGGATGACGTCGACGACGCTGCTGTCGGACATCGTCCTGCCCGCCGCGACGTGGTACGAGAAGGCCGACCTGTCCTCGACCGACATGCACCCCTTCGTGCACTCGTTCACCGCCGCCGTCGGACCGCCCTGGCAGGCACGCAGCGACTTCGACGCGTTCCACGCCCTCGCGCGGCGGTTCTCCGAGCTCGCCGCCACCCATCTGGGCGTACGCCACGACCTGGTCGCCACCGCGCTGCTGCACGACACCCCCGGGGAGGTGGCGCAGCCCGGCGGCACGGTGCCGGACTGGCGTACCGGCGACGCGGTGCCGATCCCCGGCAAGACGATGCCGCAACTGACCGTGGTGGAACGGGACTACGGCGCCGTCGCGGCCAAGATGGCGACGCTGGGTCCGCTCGTCGACAAGCTCGGCGTGGCGACCAAAGGGGTCACCTTCGACGTGTCCGAGGAGGTCGCCGACCTCACCGCGCGCCACGGTGCCGCGCCGGCGGCGTACGGTGTCGCCGCCGGGCGCCCGCTGCTCGACACGGCGGTCAAGGCCTGCGACACGATCCTCGCACTGTCGGGCACCACCAACGGGCGGCTGGCCGTGCAGGGGTTCGAGACGCTGGAACGCCGCGTCGGGCGGGAACTCGCCGACCTCGCACGGGACAACGAGGGCAAACGCATCACGTACGCCGAGACCCAGGCGGCGCCGGTGCCCGTCATCACCTCCCCCGAATGGTCCGGCAGCGAGACCGGCGGGCGGCGCTACACGGCGTTCACGGTCAACGTCGAGCGCCTGAAACCCTGGCACACGCTGACCGGGCGCCAGCACTTCTTCCTCGACCACGACTGGATGCAGGAACTCGGCGAGTGCCTGCCGGTCTACCGTCCACCGCTCGACATGCACCGCCTGTTCGGCGAGCCACGCATCGGCCCGGACGGCGAACGCCAGGTGACCGTGCGGTACTTGACGCCGCACAACAAGTGGTCGATCCACTCCGAGTACCAGGACAACCTGTTCATGCTGTCGCTGTCGCGCGGCGGGCAGACGGTGTGGATGTCGGTCGACGACGCGGCGGCGATCGGCGTACGCGACAACGATTGGATCGAGGCGGTCAACCGCAACGGCGTGGTGGTCGCGCGCGCGGTCGTCTCGCACCGCATGCCGACCGGCACCGTCTACATGCACCACGCGCAGGAGCGCACGATCGCGGTGCCCAAGAGCGAGACGACCGGGCGCCGCGGCGGCATCCACAACTCCCTCACCCGTCTGCTGCTGAAGCCGTCGCACCTGATCGGCGGGTACGCGCAACTGTCCTTCGCGTTCAACTACTTCGGCCCCACCGGAAACCAGCGCGACGAGGTCACCGTGATCCGCCGCCGTTCCCAGGAGGTGCGGTACTGATGCGCTTGATGGCCCAGATCGCCATGGTCATGAACCTCGACAAGTGCATCGGCTGCCATACCTGCTCGGTCACCTGCAAGCAGGCGTGGACCAACCGCGGCGGCGTCGAGTACGCCTGGTTCAACAACGTGGAGACCCGGCCGGGACAGGGGTATCCGCGCCGCCACGAGGACCAGGAGCGCTGGCGCGGCGGGTGGGAGCTCAACCGGCGCGGACGGCTCAAGCTCAAGGCCGGGGGCCGGTTCAAGAAGCTCGCCACGATCTTCAGCAACCCGGTGCTGCCGAACATCGGCGACTACTACGAGCCCTGGACGTACGACTACAAGAACCTCACCGACGCGCCCGCCGGGTCCGACTTCCCGGTGGCCGCGCCGCGGTCGCTCATCAGCGGCAAGCAGCTCGACATCACGTGGTCGGCGAACTGGGACGACAACCTCGGCGGCATGCCGGAGCACGGGGCCGACGACGTCGTGCTGGCCAAGGTGTCGCGCGACGTACGGCTGCAGTACGAGCAGGCCTACATGTTCTACCTGCCGCGCATCTGCGAGCACTGCCTCAACCCGTCGTGTGTCGCGAGCTGCCCGTCGGGCGCGATGTACAAGCGCGCCGAGGACGGCATCGTGCTGGTCGACCAGGACCAGTGCCGCGGGTGGCGCATGTGCGTGACCGGGTGCCCGTACAAGAAGGTCTACTTCAACCACCGCACCGGCAAGGCCGAGAAGTGCACGCTCTGCTACCCGCGGCTCGAAGTCGGGCTGCCGACCGTGTGCTCCGAGACGTGTGTGGGGCGGCTGCGCTACCTCGGGGTGATGCTCTACGACGCGGACGCCGTACTTGCGGCGGCCGCGACACCCGACGAACACGCGCTGTACGAGGCACAGTTGGACGTCTTCCTCGATCCGCACGATCCGGAGGTCGGGCGCGAGGCGGAGCGCGCGGGCATCCCGTTCGACTGGATGGAGGCCGCCCGCCGTTCGCCGGTGCACCGGCTCATCAAGGACTACCGGATCGCGCTGCCGCTGCATCCGGAGTACCGCACCATGCCGATGGTCTGGTACATCCCGCCGCTCTCCCCGGTCGTGGACGCCCTCGCGGCCACCGGGCACGACGGCGAGGACGAGGGGAACCTGTTCGGCGCGATCGAGACGCTGCGGATCCCCGTGGAGTACCTGGCCGAACTGTTCACCGCGGGCGACGTACGGCCGGTGGAGGCGAGCCTGCGCAAACTCGCCGCGATGCGCGCCCACATGCGCCGCGCCAACCTCGGCGAGCCGCCCGACGCGTCGATCGCCACCGCGGTCGGCATGACGGCGGAGGAGATCGAGGAGATGTACCGGCTGCTGGCGATTGCGAAGTACGAGGACCGGTACGTGATTCCGACCGCGGCGGTCGGCGACGCCGCGGCCCTGGAGGAGTCCGTGCTCGACCACGGGTGCAGCCTCGACTACACGGACGGGCCGGGCATGGGCGGCTCGGGGCCGTTCGGCGAGGCCTCCGGACGCCTCGCGCCTGCATCGGTCGAGAACTTCCACGTGCTGCGCGACCGGGCGTCCGCCGACGCGCCCGCCGACACCGCACGCACGCGCGTCAACCTGCTGAACTGGGACGGCAACGGGCGTCCGGACGGCCTGTTCCCCGCCTCTGGCCCGGCCGGCGCCCGCGAACGCGCCGATGCCGAGGCAGGCGGCGACGGGCCCCGCGGACGTGCCGGGCCGGGCGAGCCGGGCGAGGCTGCCACGCCTGGCGGGCCTGCAGGGCCGGAAGGCGGGGCCCGGTGAGACGCCTGCGCCGCCTCGGGGACGCGTCCCCGGCCGCCCTTCCCGGCCCGCGGGAGACCGCCGCCGTACGCCAGGCCTCCGCGCTCCTCCTCGACTACCCGGACGCCGACCTCCGCGACCGCCTTCCACTGATCGTCGAGGCCCTCGCCTCGCTCCCGCCGCACGCCTCCCGGGACGCCGCCCTGGCCTTCGCGTCGCGCGCCGCGGCGACGCCCGAACGTGAACTCGCCGAGCACTACGTCGCGACGTTCGACCAGCAGAACCGGCGCTGCCTCCACCTGACCTGGTGGACCGACGGCGACACGCGCCGGCGCGGCATGGCCCTGGTCCGGCTGAAGGAGCGCTACCGGACGGCCGGCTGGTCGTTCGACGGCTCGGCGGACACCGCCGAACTCCCCGACTTCCTGCCCGCGGTCCTCGAGTTCGCGGCCCGCGATCCGCGGGAGGGCACCCGGCTGCTCGCCGAGCACCGGGCCGGCCTCGAACTCCTGCGGATCGCGCTCACCGAGGCGGCCACCCCGTACGCGTTGCTCCTGGACGCGGTCTGCGCCACCCTGCCGGGCCCGACCCCGGCCGACGAGGCCCAGGCCCGCGCACTCGCGACGAACGGACCGGCACGCGAGGACGTCGGCCTGGAGCCGTACGGCCCGATGCCGGGAACCCCGGACATGCCCGCTCCGCCGAGCGCGCCCGGCGGCCGCGTCGTCGACCTGCCGTTCCCGACCCCCGTCACGGGAGGACCCCGGTGACATCCACCGCCGACGTGATGCTGTGGGGCGTCCTCCCGTACGTCAGCGCAGCATTACTCATCGCCGGGACGTACTGGCGCTACCGCTACGACAAGTTCGGATGGACCACGCGCTCCTCCGAGTTGTACGAGTCGCGCCTGCTGCGCATCGCCAGCCCGCTGTTCCACTACGGTCTGCTGTTCGTGTTCGCCGGACACGTGATGGGCCTGCTGATCCCGCAGGGCTGGACCGATGCCGTGGGCGTGAGCGAACACGTGTACCACGTCCTGGCGATGTCGCTCGGCCTCGTCGCCGGCCTCGCCACGGTCGTGGGCATCGGCCTGCTCATCTGGCGCCGACGCACGACCGGGCCGGTGTTCCTGGCCACGACGCGCAACGACAAGCTGATGTACGTCTCGCTCGCGGCCACGATCCTCGCCGGACTCGCCACCACGCTGATCGAGAACGGATTCGGGAACACCTACAACTACCGCGAGA
Source organism: Streptodolium elevatio (assembly GCF_040649515.1). GTDB lineage: Bacteria > Actinomycetota > Actinomycetes > Streptomycetales > Streptomycetaceae > Yinghuangia > Yinghuangia elevatio. The sequence goes on along the minus strand of NZ_JBEZFP010000119.1, from coordinate 2,246 downwards.
CCGTGTCGCCGTGGTTCCGCTCGCTGTTCATCTTCCGGCCCGACGTCGACCTGATGGCCGAGGCGCCGCTCGCGTTCCACGTGCACGCCGTGCTGGCGTTCGTGCTGTTCGCCCTGCTGCCGTTCACCCGCCTCGTGCACGCGTTCAGCGCCCCGGTGAAGTACCTGTTCCGCCCGTACCTGGTCTACCGCTCCCGCGACCCGCAGCAGTTGGCCGCACGACCCCCACGCCGCGGCTGGGACCGCGTCGACTCCTGACCGGCTCCGGTGGCTCGGTGCCCGGCTCAGCTCGGCGTCAACGCCCGTTCGGTGGCGTTGATGTAGCCGCTGAGCGCCTGCCGGGTCCGTGCGAGGACGTCCATGCGCTCCTCGATGCCCTGGAGGCGCCCGCGCAGGAGGTCCAGCAACTCCGGGCAGGCGGCGAGGTCGGGGCCGGCCCCCGACGCGCAGGGCAGCAGGTAGCGGATGTCGTCGGTCGAGAGCCCGGCTTCCAGCAGCGCCCGGATCTGGGTCACCGTCACCAGGGCGTCGTCGGAGTACTCGCGATAGCCGTTCGTCCCCCGGCCCGGCTCCAACAGCCCCTGAGCCTCGTAGTAGCGCAGTTGGTGCGCGTGCACGCCGGTGCGCCGGCTCAGCTCCCCGATGAGCATGTGTCTCCCTCCTTGACCTTCATACCGGTGTGAACGTCGAAGATCCCTCCAAGGCTTCCCACCGACCCGTTTCGAGGAGCAAAAAATGCAGACGCCCGACACCGCCAAGACGCCCGTCACCGTCGTCGGCCTGGGGCTGATGGGCCAGGCGCTGGCGGCCACGTTCCTGCGCTCGGGGCACCCCACGACCGTGTGGAACCGCACGTCCGCGAAGGCCGCGCCCCTCGTCGCCCAGGGCGCGGTCCCGGCCGACTCGCTCGCCGCGGCGATAGCCGCAAGCCCGCTGGTCGTGGTGTGCGTGACCGACTACGACGCCATGCACGAACTGCTCGAGCCGCTGGCCGGGACCCTGGACGGCCGGGTCCTGGCGAACCTGACCTCGGGTACGTCGCAGCAAGCCCGCGACACCGCTGCGTGGGCGGCACGGCACGGTGCGGCGTATCTCGACGGCGCGATCCCGGCGTCGCCCGACGGGATCGGCACCGAGGCGGCCGACATCGTCTACAGCGGGCCGGCATCGGCCTTCGAGGAACACGGGGCGGCCCTGCGGGCGCTCGGCGCGGGCAAGGCGACCTACCTCGGCGCCGACCACGGCCTGGCCTCGCTCTACGAGGCCGCCACGCTGAGCCTGATGTGGAGCATCCTCAACGGCTTCCTGCACGGCGCGGCGCTGCTCGGCACGGCGAACGTCGAGGCCACTGCCTTCGCCCCCGTCGCGCAGAAGGGCCTGGAGACCGTGGGCGGCTGGCTGGCGGGGTACGCCAAGCAGATCGACGACAACGCGTTCCCCGTGGCCGACGCCTCCCTCGCCGTCCACGTGGCCTCGATGGAACACCTGGTCCACGAGAGCGAGTTCCTCGGCGTCAACGCCGAACTTCCGAAGCTGGCCAAGTCCCTGGGCGACCGGGCGCTGGCCGAAGGCCTCGGCGACGGCGGCTACGCCGCACTGATCCAGCTCCTCCGCAAGCCCGCCGAAATCCACCCCTGACCGAACCGGCCCGGAATAGCCGGGCCCTGACCACGACTTGGCTCTGACATGACGACCGAACCGTTCAACCCGCGCACGCTGCTCGCGGAAAGCCGACTCGGTGTGCTCGCGACCATCAAGTCCGACGGCCGCCCCCAGTTGTCACCGGTCATGCCGTTCTTCGACCCGGAGTCCGGCCTGCTGTACGTGTCGATGACCGAAGGCCGGGCGAAGACGGCCAACCTGCGTCGCGACCCCAGGGCCGCCCTGGAGGTCACCAGCGCCGACGGCTGGAAGTGGGCGACGGCCGAGGGCACCGTGACCCTGACCGGGCCCGGCACCGACCCGGGCGGCCCGGAGGTCGAGGCCCTGGTCGACTACTACCGCCGCGCCGCCGGGGAGCACCCCGACTGGGACGAGTACCGGTCGGTCATGGTGTCCGACCGCCGGGTGCTGATGACCATGAAGGTCGACCACGTGTACGGCTCCGCGGTGGCCTGACGTCCATTCACTGCCGCTCCGGGGGACGAAGTGCCCGACTCCCGGTCCGGCGGCCCGTGTTGTCGCGCGCGCCCGCATCGCTGGCGGGGCGGCCGCCCCCCCCCCCCCCGGGCGCCCCAGGCGCGGCCC
>NZ_JBEZFP010000118.1:0-30092 GCF_040649515.1 Streptodolium elevatio | reverse complement strand
CCGGCCAAACCCAGGCCGAGCTGCGGCCCGCGCCTTGCGAGCGCACGCACCACGGCCCGCGGGCTATCCGACGCGAATTTGAAGACACTCCCTAGCGCCGTTGAGCGGCTCAGTGCGAGGCACAAGCGCCGGACGGCGGCGTCCGGGCGGGCCCCGGCCCGGCCGAGACGCCGTCGTCCGGCGTTCGGGCGGCCTCGTTTCGTCGAGGTGCCCCCGGACCCTCCGAGCGTCCGGGGCGCCTCGTCGTCCCCTCGCTCGGAGGCCGCCACACCCAGGGTGATCACCGTTTCACCGCTGGTCAACACCTCGGCCCGGGTGATCTTCCGCCAAGATCGCGGAGTTGCCGCTGTTTTTGATCTTGGGCCGGTGCTACGTTGATCTGACTGTCCGTCAGGTTTCCGTGGTGACCGGCGTCTTGTACCTCCCGTCGGTCTCTGCACGCGCGCCCCCAGGAGGTGCCGTGGACTTTGAACTGACCCCCGACCAGCGCTCTTTCGCCGAAACTGTGGAGCGCTTCCTCAACGAGAACGACGATCCCGAGGTCTTCGACGTCACCCGGGAGAACATGGCCCAGATCGTCGACACTCCCGCGCGCCGCGCGTTCATGCGCAAGATCGCCGACCAGGGCTGGCTGGGTATCACCTGGCCCGAGGAGTGGGGCGGCCAGGACGGCGACGGCATCTACGAGTACATCCTCAACGAAGCGCTGGCCGGCCGCGGCGGGCCGCAGATCGGCAAGGGCGTCGGCATCATCGGCAAGACGCTCCTCGCGGTGGGCAGCGAGAAGCTCAAGGCCGAGTTCCTGCCCAAGATCCTGCGCAACGAGGTCGAGTTCGCGGTCGGCTACAGCGAGCCGGAGGCGGGCTCCGACGCCGCGTCCATGAAGCTGCGCGCGATCCGCGACGACGTCCGCGGCGGATGGGTCCTCAACGGGCAGAAGACCTGGACCACCTCCGCGCACTTCGCGGAGTGGTACTGGGTCGGCGCGCGTACCGCCGAGCCCAAGCACCACGGGATCACGCTGTTCCTGGTCCCGCTCGACCACCCGCAGATCACCGTCCGCGGCATCTGGACGATGGGCGACGAGCGCACCAACGACGTCTTCTTCGACGACGTGTTCGTGCCCGACGACTACGTGGTGGGCGAGGTCAACAAGGGCTTCCAGTACATATCCCAGGCGCTCGACCTCGAACGCTTCACCATGTTCTCGTTCGCGCCGATCTCGCAGCGGCTCGACCTGCTCACCGACTACGTCAGGACCGCGACGGTCGACGACGAGCCGCTGAGCGCGGACCCGGTCGTACGCCAGAAGATGGCCACCCTCGCCACCGAGGCCGAGGTCGCGCGCCTGCTCGGGCTGCGCGTGGTCGCCGCCGCGGAGAAGGGCGGCGCGCCGCCCACCACCGAGGCGTCCGAGTACAAGCTGTACGCCACCGAGCTGTCCAAGCGCCTCGCCAACGCGACGATGGACCTCGGCGGGCCGGGCACGCAGCTCAAGGTCGGCACGGAGGAGGCTCCGATGAAGGGCCGCGCAGAGTCGACGTACCGCTACACCGTGCTCGACACCATCGGCGGCGGCACCTCCGAGGTGCAGAAGAACATCCTCTCCCGGCGCAAGCTCGGTCTCCCCAAGAACTTCTGACGGGCGACATGACCGAGCTCCTGGAAGGCGTCACCGTACTGGATCTCGCGAGCGTGGGCCCCGCGGCCCGCGCCTCGCGCTGGCTCGCCGACTACGGCGCGGACGTGGTCAAGGTCGGCCCCGTCCCCGCCAAGAGCGGCGTGCAGATCGCCCCTCCCTTCTTCTCGTACAGCGCGCACCGGCGCATGAAGCGGGTCCTGCTCGACATCAAGGCGCCGGAAGGCCGCGACGCGTTCCTCGCGCTGGCGGCCAAGGCCGACGTCGTCATCGAGAGCTTCCGCCCCGGCGTCGTGGACCGCCTCGGTATCGGGCACGCGGCGGTGTCCGCACTCAACCCGGGCATCGTCTACTGCTCGACATCCGGGTTCGGGCAGTCCGGACCGAAGTCCCAGCAGGCCGGGCACGACCTGAACTACCTGGGCACCGGCGGCTTCCTGCACCTGACCGGCAAGGACGCGGACGGCAGGCCGCCGATCCCGGGGGCGACCGTCGCGGACAGCGCGGGCGGCGGCATGCACGCCGTCATCGCGATCCTCGCGGCGCTGCTGAACCGCGCCTCGACCGGGCAGGGGCGGCACCTGGACGTGTCCGTCGCGGACGGTGTCCTGGCCCTGATGGCCCTGTCGGTCGACGAGTACCTCGCGACCGGCGAGAACGTCGAGGTCGGCTCCAACCTGCTGCTCGGCCGCTACGCCTGCTACGACACCTACCAGGCCGGCGACGGCAAGTGGCTCTCGGTCGCGGCCATCGAACCGCGCTTCTGGGGCAACCTGTGCCGCCTCCTCGGCCTCGACAAGTGGACGGCGCACCAGAACGACGACGCGGTCCAGGACGAGATCCGCCGCGACATCGCCGAGGTGCTGCGCACCAAGTCGCGCGACGCGTGGGTCGCCGAACTGGCCCCGGCCGACACCTGCGTGTCGGCGGTGCTGTCGGTCCCCGAACTGGTCGAGGACGAGCAGTTCGCGGCACGGGGCGCGTTCGCCACCGCCAAGCACCCCAAGCACGGCACGTTCCGGCAGATCGGGGCGGTGCTGGCGGGCATGGTGCCGTCCGAAGACCCGTACCTGGTCCGCGAGTCGGACGTCACCGACACCGACGAACTGCTCGCCGCGGCGGGCCTGTCCGCCGACAAGATCACCGCACTACGCGACGAAGGAGTGGTGGCGTGAGCGAGCGCAGCGAGCTAACCATCAGGGCGATGCGTGTCGCGAATGCGGCCGCCGAGCGTAGCGAGGTAGCGGCATGAGCGATAACCAGACGCCGTTGGACGACACCCTCCCCGAGGACGTCGCCGCGCTGATCGGTGCCACGCAGTACGAGAAGACCGCGGACTTCCCGGTCGAGCAGGGGTACGTGTGGACCTCCTGCGCCTCGGTGTTCAACGGCAACCCGCTCTACTGGGACCCGAAGGTCGCCGAGGAGGTCACCGGCGGGCCGATCTCGCCGCCGAGCCTGATCTCGGCGTACGCCCGCCCGCACTACTGGGCGCCCGGCGCCGAGGGCGAGCAACTGTCGCTCCAGGTGCACTTCGACCTCAAGAAGCGCTTCGGCCTGCCCGAGGCGATCATGACCGACAACACCAACGTCTTCTACGAACCGCTGCGCCCCGGCGACTTCGTGACGTCGCGTCAGGTCCTGAAGTCGGTCAGCGGCGAGAAGCGCACCAAGCTCGGCATCGGGCGCTTCTGGGTGATCGACGTCGAGTACCACAACCAGAACGGCGACCTGCTGGGCACCGAGTCGTACACCGGCTACGGCTACCGCCGGGAGGCTTCGGCATGACGAACACCACCGCACAGCTGACCCTCGACCGGGTCAAGCCCGGCGACACGCTGCCGGAGCTGTCCCACGAGGTCACCGCGACGACGGTGATCCTCGGCGCGATGGCGTCGCGCGACTGGCGGCCGATGCACCACGACTACAAGTTCGCCGTGGAGCGGCAGGGCGTGCAGGACATCTTCCTGAACACCCCCAACCAGGGCGCGTGGTTCGAGCGCTACCTCACCGACTGGACGGGCCCCAAGGGCCGCATCGGCCGGGTCGTGTTCCGGATGACCTCGCCGGTCTTCCCGGGCGACACGATGGTCTACAACGCGACCGTGAAGGACGTCTCGACCGACGGCACCGGCTGCGGCTGGGTCACACTCGACGTCTCCCTCACCGTCGACGGCAAGCCGAAGACCACCTGCGAGGCGCGCGTGGCACTCCCGGTCTCCGACGACGACAACCCCTGGGACCGGCGCGCCGAGCGCTGGACCCCGTGACCCCGTGACACGGAAGGAGCTCCGATGGACCTGACATTCAGCGATGAGCAGGAAGTCCTCCGCGAGACCGTGCGCGGGCTCGCCGCCCGGCACGCCGACCTCGGCGTGGTGCGCGCGATGGAGGAGGACGAGAAGGGCTACCCGCCCGCCTTCTGGGCCAAGCTCGGCGAGAGCGGTCTGACCGGCCTGACCATCCCCGAGAAGTGGGGCGGGTCGCAGATGTCGATGCTGGACGCGGTCGTCGTCTACGACGAACTCGGCCGCGCGCTCTCCCCCTCCCCGCACTTCGTCAGCTCGGTCGTCGCGGGCGGCGTGCTGACCGCGGCCGGCACCGACGAGCAGCGCCAGGAGTGGCTGCCGAAGATCGCCTCCGGCGACGCGGTCGTCACCACCGCATGGGTCGAACCGGACCGCGGCTACGGCCCCAAGGGCGTCGCCCTGGCCGCCACCCGCGACGGCGACGACTGGCTGCTGACCGGCGTCAAGCGGCACGTCCCGTACGCCAATTCGGCCGACCGCGTACTCGTCCTCGCCCGCACCGGCACGGCCGCGGAAGACATCACCCTCTTCCTCGTCGACCCGTCCGCGGAAGGGGTCACCCGCACCGCGCAGCCCACCGTCGCCTCCGACACGCAGCACCGCCTCGACCTCACCTCGGTCCGGGTCGGCGCGGACGCGGTCGTCGGCAACGTCAACGGCGCGTGGCCGGTGTGGTCCGAGGTGCTCCACGACGGCATCATCCTGCTGGCCGCCCTCGCGGTCGGCGGCGCCCGCCGGGTCCTGGAGATCACCGTCGAATACGCCAAGACCCGCAAGCAGTTCGACAAGCCCCTCGGCGCGTTCCAGGCCATCGCCCACGACCTCTCCGACGCGGTCACCGCCGTCGACGGCGCGGAGACCCTGGTCTGGGAAGCCGCCTGGGCCCGCGACAACGGCCGCGGCGTCGAAAAGCTGGCCCCCATGGCCAAGTTGTTCGCCTGCAAGACGTACCGCGAGGTCAGCGACCTCGCCGTGCACGTCCACGGCGGCATGGGCTTCACCGTCGAGTGCGACGTCCAGCTCTTCTTCCGCCGCGCCAAGTCCCTCCAGCTCAACTGGTGGGACGACCGCTACCTGGAGAACCTGATCGCCGCCCAAATCCTCGACGCATAACCACCCCACCCGAACGGCGCGGCCCCACCCGGGCACCGCGCCGTTCGCGTTTTCGCGCGTGCGGTCAGATGGCTATGGCGTGGAGGGTGTTGTCGTCGACGCCTACGTAGACGCGGTCGCCGGCGACGGTGGGGGTCTGGACGGCGCCGGGGGCGGCGAGCTTCCAGAGCGGCTGCATCGTACGGACGTCCACGGCGTGGAGGTTCTGGTCCGTGCTGCCGACGTACAGGACGCCGGCGGCGACGGTGGGGCGGCCTACGTCGCCGCCCGCGGTGTATCTGCCGGTCTCCTTGCCGGTGTTGGTGTCGACCGCATAGACGTTGGGGCCGCCGCCCATGTAGGCGGTGCCTCCGGTGACGGCCGGTCCCGCCTGGGCGGCGGTGCCGGCGAAGACCCAGCGCTGGCGGCCGTCCGCGGTGTTGACGGCGTACAGCTTGCCGTCGGTGCTGCCGAAGTAGACGACGCCGCCGTCGACGACGGGGAACCCGGAGACGGCTCCGCCGGTCGGGGCGGTCCACTTCTTCGCGGCCGAAACGGCGTCCACGGCGTAGAGGTTGCTGTCGCTGCACCCGACGTAGACGACGTCGCCCGCGATGGTGGCGGAGTGGGTGTCGTTGCCCGTCTGGAAGCGCCAGCGCTCCTTGCCGTCGGCGTTGACCGCGTACAGGAAGCCGTCCGCGCTGCCGACGTAGACGACCCCGCCGCTGAAGACCGGCGAGTGCACGATGCCGCCGGTCGGGAACGACCAGCGTTCGGTGCCGGACACCGCGTCGACCGCGTACAACTTGCCGTCGTCGCTGCCGAGGTAGACGACTCCCCCGACGACGGACGGGGACGAGCCGATCGCCGCGCCGGTACGGAAGTTCCAGCGCTCGGTGCCGTCGGCCGTGTTGACGGCGTACAGCGTCCCGTCGTTGCTCGCGCCGTAGACGGTGTCGCCGGCGACGCGCGGGTAGGACAGGACGGTTCCGGACGTGGCGAACTGCCACACCGGCTCGCCGGACTTGGCGGCGGAGGGGGACGCGTCGTCCTGGGGAGGCGGCGAAGCGCCGGTCTCGCCCTTGGGCTTGTCGTCGTCGCGCAGCGCGGCCCAGGCGCCCGCCCCGGCTATCGCGGCGGTGGCCACGCCCGCCGCGCCGATGATGAAGCGGCGGCGGGACGGGCCGGACCGCCCGGGTGCCTTGTCGTCCGACTCCGGAGCGGCGAGTGTGGCACCGACACCGCCGGTCCCGACCACCGTCTCGGCGGTGGACCCGGTGGACCCGGTGGACCCGGTCCCGTCCCCAGTGGTCGCGTCCCGCGGCGGGGCGAGCCGCCCCGGTACGGCGACGGTCTCCGCGGTCGGCGGCGGGCCGGGGACCGAGCCGGGCGTCGGGGGCGGCGGTACGGCGCGTGTCGGATCCGACGGCGGCACCACCACGGTCGCGGCGCGTACGGCGTCGGACGCGATGTGCGGGACGGTCGCGGGCAGCCAGCCGGGCGTGAACATCTCGGTGGCCTCGCGCCCGTACGCCAGCGCGTCCGTCACCTGGTCCAGGCTCGGGCGCCCGGACGGTTCCTGGACCAGGCACGCGGTCACGACGTCGCGCAACTCGTCCGGGAGACGGGTGAGGTCGGGCTGCCCGGAGACGATGCGGTAGACGATCCCGGCGATCGACCCGCCGCCGAACGGGCCTTCGCCGGTCGCCGCGAAGGCCAGCACCGACCCCAGCGAGAACACGTCGCTCGCCGGACCGATGTCCGTCTCCCCCATGGCCTGTTCCGGCGACATGAAGCCGGGGGTGCCCACCATGGTTCCGGTGACGGTCAGCTCGGAGCCGCCCATCGCGCGCGCGATGCCGAAGTCGATGACGCGCGGCCCGTCGTCGGCGAGGATCACGTTGGCCGGCTTGAGGTCGCGGTGTACGAGCCCGCACGCGTGGATCGCGCCCAGTCCCTCGGCGAGTCCGGCGCCGAGGCTGCGTACCGTGCCGGGCGGCAGCGGGCCGGCGGACACGACGGCGTCGTGCAGCGAGGGGCCGGGAACGTACGCGGTGACCAGCCACGGCGGGTCGCCGTCGGGGTCGGCGTCGACGACGGGCGCGGTGTAGAAGCCGCCGACCGAGCGGGCGGCCTCGACCTCCTGGGCGAAGCGGCGCCGGAAGTCGCGGTCGGCGGCGAGTGCGCTGTGCACGAGCTTGACCGCGACGGGGCGTCCGCCGGGTGAGCGGCCCAGGTACACCTGCCCCATGCCGCCGCCGCCCAGGCGGCCCAACAGCACGTAGGACCCGACGCGTTCGGGATCGGTGGGCGCTAGCGGATCCATGGCGGTGGAGCCCCCGTCTGTGAACGGTCGGCCTTGTGCCGCACCGTGGTTCGGGACGGCCGGATTCTCTCAGGAAACCCCGGAGTTTGGACGGTCATGCTCGGATCCGCAATCGAAGACCGGACAAGATCGGACACATCGGGGGTTCGCGCCGGTACGCCGGTCCGCACGCGGGTTCCATGGGCCGGCCCCGGGCGGGTTCGCCGAAACCGACCCGGGCGCGCGTCCGCGGAGTGCCCGGCGGCCTTGTCATTTCTTGGCCGCAAGGCCCGCGAGGACCTGGTCGGCGTAGGAGCGTATGACGTCGGCGGTGTCCGAACGCGTGGCCAGGTCGCCGTCGACCGTGAAGGAGAGCACGTCCTTGCCCTTGCGGACCAACAGGCGAAACCTTTCGTCCGAGACGCACTCGGACGAGTCCTTGCCCAGGCGCGGAGAAGCGGTCGGCGCGCACCGGTAGGTCCAGGACTCGCTGTCCTTCTTGCTCTGGTAGCTGCGTTGGGCCCACTTGCCGCCCTTGGTCTTACTGGTGTCCCCGTGCCGCTCCAACTCGATGGCCAGGCCCCCGGCGTCGGACTCCGCAACACAGTCCGCGGGCGACGTCAGCTTGTTGTACTGGGAGCGATGAAGCGGGGTGTCGTCCCCGGTGAACTGGACCAAGGGGGGACTGGTCGCCAGCGCGCACAGGTCCTGCGGCGGCTTCTTCGCCTTGGCGGCCGTCGAACAGCCTGTGGTCGCGAGCACCGCTCCCACACCCACGAGAGCGGCTATGCCCGCTCTCACCGACCTCCCACGCGCCACGATTCCTCCATTGTCGACGATCTCCGCGGTGATCTTGGCGGCCGACCTGACCAACCGTCAAGAACGCGTCACCGGCGCCGCGTCGCGCGGCCGGAAAACGCCCCTCGCGACACGGCCGGGGGCGACCCCCCGTCAGGGGTCGACGGACGATCGTCCGTCGACCCCTGCCCGCACGATCGCGAGGCGCGGCCGACTACAGCGTGAGCGCCAGCGCCTCTTCGTTGTCCTCGGCGGAGCCGAACTGGGTGGCGTGGACCCAGGCCCGCTTGAGGTACAGGTGGACGTCGACCTCCCAGGTGAAGCCCATGCCGCCGTGCACCTGGGTGGCGTCCTTGCCGTTGCGGGTGGCCGCGTCGTCCGCCATCAGCTTGGCGGTGGGCACCGCCACGGCGGCGTCGCCCACGACCGGGTCGTCCAGCGTGACAGCCGCCGCGTACACCGCCGCACGGGCGATCTCGGTACGCACCAGCATGTCCGCGCACAGGTGCTTGACCGCCTGGAAGCTGCCGATGATGCGGCCGAACTGCTCACGCTCCTTGGCGTACTGCGTCGACAGCTCGGTCAACTTGCCCGCGATGCCCAGCTGCACGGCGGCGGTGAGCACCGCGCCCTCCCGGCGGAACCGCGCCGCCGTCTCGGCGTCGGCGATCAACTCGCCCTCGGGCAGCGCCTCGACGTGGTGCAGCGGGGTGAACGGGTCCATCGGCGTGCGGACCGGGGTTCCGGCCACCGACGAGGGCGAGACGCGGCGGATGCCGTCGTCGTCGAGGACGAGCAGGACGTCGAGGGCGTCCAGGTGCTCGACCAGGATCGGCGACGCGTCGCCCGCCACGAGCCCCACGACCAGTTCGCCGGACGCGGCACCCGCGGCCAGGCCCGCGGCCGCCTCGCCGCCCAGGGAGGCGGCCAGGTGGGTCGCGACGAGCGGCCCGGGGAGGAGCGCGCGGCCGGCCTCCTCGTACACGAGCGCGGCCTCGGCCGTGCCGAGGCCCACGCCGCCCTCGTCCTCCGCGACGCGCAGCGAGAAGAAGCCCGTCTCGGCGAGCTCCGCCCACAGCTTCTTGTCGACCATGCCGGCGACGCGGTTCTTGTCCACCAGGTCGCGCATGCGGTCGCGGTCGAACCGGCCTTCGCAGAACTCGCGTACGCCGGTGGCCAGGTCGCGCTGGTCCTCGCTCAGCTGAAAGTCCATCAGCGCTCCTTCGGCAGGCCGAGGATGCGCTCCCCGACGATGTTGCGCTGGATCTGCGAGGTGCCGGCCGCGATCGTGTACGACAGCGACGACAACCGCTCGTCCATCAGGTCGCCGCTCGGCAGCCCCGCCACGTCCTCGACGACCAGCGCGGCGCGGTCGAGGAGGCGGTGGGCCAGCTCGTACACCTTCTGCTTGGTCTCGGAGAAGCGCAGCTTGAACACCGAGCCGCCGATGCCGGGTACGCCGGAGCGGGCGGCCTCCGAGACGTTCCACTTGGTGAGCGCCCACAGCGCCTCGAACTCGGCGGTGAGGTGCCCCAGTTCACGGCGCAGCGCGATGTCGTCCCAGGCGGTGGCGTCGCGGCGGGTGACCTTCTTGGCCAGCTCGGCCAGTTCGTGCAGCAGGCGCTGGCACGCGACGACCTCGCTCACGAACGCCGTGCCGCGCTCGAACGACAGGGTCACCATGGTGACGCGCCAGCCGTCGTTCTCCTCGCCCACGCGGTTGGCGACCGGCACGCGCACGTCGTCGAAGAACACCTCGGCGAACTCCGAGGTCCCCATCACCGTCTCCAGCGGACGGATCGTGATGCCGGGGGTGTCCATCGGGACGATCAGCCAGGTGATGCCCTTGTGCTTGGGCGCGTTCGGGTCGGTGCGCACGAGCATTTCGCAGTAGTCCGCGACCTCGGCGTGCGAGGTCCAGATCTTCGACCCGTTGATGACGTAGTCGTCGCCGTCGCGCACCGCGCGCGTGCGCAGCGACGCGAGGTCGGAGCCCGCGCCCGGTTCGGAGAAGCCCTGGCACCACACGTCGTCGCCGGACAGGATGCCCGGCAGGTACTTGCGGCGCTGCTCCTCGCTGCCGGCCGCATTGATCGTCGGGCCGGCGTGCAGCAGGCCGACGAAGTTGGCGCCGACGTACGGCGCCCCGGCACGCTCGGTCTCCTCCAGGAAGATCAGGTGCTCGGTCGGGGTCGCGCCCTTGCCGCCGGCCTCGACGGGCCAGTGGATGCCGGCGTACCCGGCGTCGAAGAGCATGCGCTGCCACGTCGTGTCGTACGCGCGGCGCCCCGGCCAGTCGTTGCGGTCCGGCTTGGCCGGCAGTTTGGGCAGCGCCTCGTCGAGCCACGCGCGCAGCTCGGCGCGGAAGCTCTCCTCCGCTTCGGTGTACCTCAGGTCCATGGTCCTGGCCCCTTCTCGACAGCTCGACTGCGGCGGCGCTCAGGCGCCGTAGACCGGCGTGGGGGTCGGGGCCTCGTCGATCAGCTTCGCGACGACGGGGCCGAGCTCCCCCGGGTTCCAGCGGCGTCCGGCCTTGGCCTCGGGGCCGTGCTGCCAGCCGACCGCGACCGAGACCTTGTCGCCCTCGACCTCGAAGACCCGGCCGTTGACGTCCTTGGACTCGGCGGAGCCGAGCCAGACGACCAGCGGCGAGACGTTCGCGGGGTCGTAGAAGTCGAACGAGCCGTCGGTCGGGGCGGCGACCATGTCGGGCATGGCCTCCTCCGTCATGCGGGTGCGGGCGGCGGGGGCGATCGCGTTGACCGTGACGCCGTAGCGGCCGAACTCGACGGCGGCGATCTGCGTCAGGGTGAGGATGCCGCCCTTGGCGGCGGCGTAGTTGCCCTGGCCGACGGAGCCCATGAGGCCCGCGCCCGAGCTGGTGTTGATGATGCGGCCGTCGACCGGGTTGCCGGCCTTGGCCTCCGCGCGCCAGTACGCGGCGGCGTGCCGCATGGTCGCGAAGTGGCCCTTGAGGTGGACCCGGACGACCGCGTCCCACTCGTCCTCGCCGAGCGAGACGAGCATGCGGTCGCGCAGGAAGCCCGCGTTGTTGACCAGCACGTCGAGGCGGCCGAAGGTGTCGATCGCGGTCTGTACCAGGCGCGCGGCGCCCTCCCAGTCGGCGACGTCGTCGGCGTTGATCACGGCCTTGCCGCCCATCGCCTCGATCTCGTCGACGACCTGCTGGGCCGGGCCGGGCGAGCGGCCGTCGCCCTGCCGCGACGCGCCGATGTCGTTGACGACGACGTGCGCGCCCTCGCGGGCGAACGCCAGTGCGTGCTCGCGTCCGATGCCGCCCCCCGCACCGGTGACGATGACAACGCGTCCCTCGCAGATACCCACGCCTCTACCCCTTTTGAAGTACCCCTGGTCCGGTTTCGCCCTGGAGTCTAGATCTGACGGCCAATCAAATGACGACTAGTCAAATACCCGGAGACGGCCCACCGGACGCTTCGCTTCCGCGTCGTGGTGGGCCGCCCGAGAATGCGGGGCCGTCGACGACGGCCCCACCGGACCTACTTGTCGTGGTCCAGGTTGAGCATGCGGATCGCGTTGCCGCGGATGATCTTGTAGACCGTGCCCGCGTCGAGCCCCGCGAGGTGCTCCTCGGCGACCTTCTTGGTGTGCGGCCAGGTCGAGTCGACGTGCGGGTAGTCGGTCTCGAACGTCACGTTGTCCACGCCGATGACATCGAGCGAGTTGACCCCGTGCTGGTCGCGGAAGAAGCAGGCGAACATGTTCTGGTGGAAGTAGAACGACGGGCGCTCGGGCAGGCCGTCGCCGACGCCGGCCCACGCGCGGTGCTCCTCCCACACGTCGTCCATGCGCTCCAGCGCGTACGGGATCCAGCCCATCTGGCCCTCGGAGTACGCCAGCTTGAGGCGCGGGTAGCGGGCGGGGATGCCGGCGAAGATGAAGTCCGCCATCGACGCCATCGCGTTGTTGAAGCTGAGGCTGGCCTGCACGGCGGCGGGCGCGTCCGGGGACGCGGCCGGCATCGTCGAGGACGACCCGATGTGCATGTTGATGGTGACCTCGCGCTCCTCGCAGATGCGGAAGAACGGGTCCCAGTAGCCGGTGTGGATGCTCGGCAGGCCCAGGAACGCCGGGATCTCCGAGAAGCACACCGCGTGCACGCCGCGGTCGGCGTTGCGGATGATCTCCGCGACGGCGAGGTCGACGTCCCACAGCGGGATGATGATCAGCGGGATCAGGCGGCCGCCCGAGTCACCGCACCACTCCTCGACCATCCAGTCGTTGTACGCCCGGACGCACGCGAGCGCGACCTCCTTGTCCTTCGCCTCGGAGAAGGTCTGGCCGCAGAAGCGCGGGAAAGTCGGGAAGCACAGGGAGGCCTCGACATGGTTGAGGTCCATGTCCTTGAGGCGCTCCTTGGGGTCGTACAGACCCGGGCGCATCTCCTCGCGCGTGATGCCCTCAAGGGTCATCTGGTCGCGGCTGAAGCCGACGGCCGCGATGTTCCGCTTGTACGGGAAGCGCAGGTCCTCGTAGAACCACCAGTCCGCGAGCGGGCCGTCGGGGTCGGTCGTGATCTTGTAGCTGGCACCGGTGTACTCGAGCTGCCCGATACCCGTCTGGACGTGCTTGGGACCCCGGTCTTGGTACTTGGCCGGCAGCCAACGCTCGAACAGGTGCGCCGGTTCGATGACGTGGTCATCGACACTGATGATCTTCGGGAGTTCCCCGAAGCTGTTGCCGGACTCGGTGGCGTCCTGCTCGGGCAGGTTGGCGCTCATCGGCCCCTCCTACGGACTGAATCTGATGGACCGCTACGGACTGAATCTGATGGACCGTCAGATTTAGCGTAATCTCTCCCCGCAGGCAACAGCAAGCCGATGGTCAGTCAGGAGACTCACATGGCACTTGATCCGGGCACGTTGCTCGCCCCGGGCACGACCGCGCTGGTCACCCAGGAATGCCAGAACGGGGTGATCGGAAAGAACGCCGTCTTCCCGGCTTTGGCGGAGCAGACCCAGGGTCTGATTCCGGCCATCGACCAACTGTGCCGTGCGGCCCGGTCGGCGGGCGTCCCGGTGCTGCACTGCCTCGCGCTGCGCCGCGAGGACGCGCAGGGCGCGAACCGGAACGCGCGCATGTTCGGCGCCGCGGCCAAGGCATCCGTGCAGCTCACGCCCGGATCGGCGGCCGCGGAGGTCGCGGACGGTATCGAAGTGGCGCCTTCCGACCTGGTTCTGACGAGGTATCACGGACTGGGGCCAATGGCCGATACCGGTCTTGCGTCGGTGCTGCGGAACCTCGGCGTGACCACCGTCGTGGGGGTCGGCGTGTCGCTCAACGTGGGCATGGTCAACTTCGCGATGGACGCGGTGAACGCCGGATTCCAGTTCGTGGTCCCGCGCGACGCGGTGGCGGGATTCCCTCCCGAATACGCCGAAGCGGTGCTCGCCAACACGCTGAGCGCTGTGGCGACCATCACGACGACGGAGGCCGTGGCCGCCGCCTGGCGCACCTGATGAGCCGGACATAAGGGACGATCTTCCGTCCACCGGCCCGGACATCGACGAGGGGCGCCGCGCTCGCGCGCGGCGCCCCTCGTCGCGTTTCGGCGCCTCCCGGCGCCTCTCGGCGCCTCCCGTTGCGTCCCGTCGTGTCCGGTCGCGGCAACTCGCGTGAACGTGCGTCCCCGGCCGCAGACGTCGGCAACTACCTCTGCGGCGCCCAGGGCTTGGCGTTGTACTCGTCGCGGATCTTGAACTTCAGCACCTTGCGCAGCGTCTCGTTGCGCGGCAGCGAGTCCACGATCTCCAACTGCTCCGGGACCTTCATCACCATCAGGCCCGCGTCCTTCAGGTACTGCACCATCTCCGCGAACTCCAGGTCCGGTTCGCCCGGCTGGCGCTCGACCACCGCGCACACGCGCTCGCCGCGCTCGCGGTCGTTCAGCCCCACGACCGCGACGTCCGCGACCTTCGGGTGCGCGAAGAGCAGGTCCTCGATCTCCCGCGCGGAGATGTTCTCGCCCTTGCGGATGATGACGTCCTTGAGCCGCCCGGTGAGCGACAGGTGGCCGTCGGCACGCAGCTTGCCCAGGTCACCCGTGTGGTAGAAGCCGTCCGCGTCGAACGCGTCCTTCGTCAGCTCCGGGTCGGTGTAGCCCTTGAACACCATCGGGCCGCGCAGCCGGACCTCGCCCTCCTCGTCGGGGCCGGCGAGCGTGCCGTCGGCGCGGACGATGCGGACCTCGATGCCGAAGACCGGTTTGCCCTCGCTGTACGTGAGCTGGTCCTCGGAGTCGTTCGGGCCGCCCTGCGCGATCATCGGGCACTCGGTCATGCCGTACCCGTGGCACAGCACCGCCTGCATCTCGTCGACGACCTCGCGGAACAGCTCCGGCGGCTTGGGCGCGCCGCCGCCCGAGACGATGCGCAGCGTCGGGATGATCTTGACGCCCGGCTGCTTGCGCTGCTCGTTCAGGAACGCGACGTAGAACGCGGTGGAGCCGCCGACCATGGTGACGCCGAGGCGCGCGTACACCGGGATGACCCCGGCCGGGTCGAACGTCTCGATGATGACCGCCGGAAAGCCGGTGATCAGCAGCGTGTTGACGTAGTCGGGGCCGGCGATGTGCGCGTACGGGAACGCGATCGAGCCGACGTCGGTCTCCGACATGTCGAGCGCCTTGGCCAGCCCGATGCCGCCCGCGATGAGCGTGCCGTCGGTGTGCTGCACGCCCTTCGGGTCGGACGTCGTGCCGGACGTGTAGTACAGCCAGCGCACCCCGTCGCCGTCGGCCGGGGCCGGCGGGAGCGTGGCCGGGTCGCCCTCGGGGAGGTTGTCGTACGCGGTCAACACGGTGAGGCCGCCCGGCACTTCCTTGGCCAGCGCCTCGCCCATCGCGACGAAGTCGAAGCCCTTCCAGGTGCCCGGGGTGATGTAGTACTCGGCGTCGGTCTGCCGGAGGCAGAAGCCGACCTCCTTCTCCCGGTAGAAGGGGATGATCGGGTTCTGCACGGCACCGAGGCGCGCGAGCGCGGTGGCCGCGACGATCGACTCGATGCGGGTCGGCAGCTGCCAGGTCACACGCGTGCCGGCGGTGATCCCCAGAGCGTGGTAGCCGGCCGCGACCCGCTCCGCCCACGCCTTGAACTCGCCGAAGGTGACCTTGCGGTCCTCCGGGTCGAGCAGCATCGGGGTGTCCGGCGACGCCGCGGCACGGCGCTCGACCAGCTCCCAGAGCGTCCTGGCGTCGTAGATCGGATCAGACACGTGCCCTCCACGTGAGATGGTTCGCCAACCCGGCCGCTGTTTTCCGCGCCTGCACGACGGGCACAACATGCCGACCTGACGGTACGTCAGAAGAGGTCCGCGCCGGAAGGGTGGGCGAGGTCACGCGGGTGAATTCGATCACCGATCGCCTGTCATTCCCGATGAGGTATGCCTACCCTGCCCGGTATGAAGGTGCCGTTCCGCCGGGACCGCTCCGGCACCACGCACGCGGCGGCCGCACCCGCCGCGGTCCCCGACGGGGCCGTACGCGTGGGGCCGCTCTCCGACGTGCCGGAGGGCGCCGCACGGCGCGTGCACGACCGGCCGCCGATCGCGGTGCTGCGGCACGGGGGCACCGTGCACGCGTTCGAGGACCGCTGCCCGCACGCGGGCGCCCTGCTGTCCCGCGGCAAGGTCTCCGGCGACTCGGTGACGTGCCCGTCGCACCGGACCGTCTTCCGGGTCGACACGGGCAAGTCGTCGGGCGAGTTCTCCTGCCGCGCGCTGCGGACGTACCCGGTGGTGACGGTCGACGGGACCGTGTACGTCGACACCGCCGCACGCTCGCCGCGCGACGCCCGGCGCGGCAAGTGCGGGGACGGTACGGCGGCCGACGTCTGAGCAGTTGGACATCGGCGGCGTCCTGCTGTCGGCGAACGGTCGTCAGGACTGCGGCTCGGGCTGTGAGGGCTGCGGGGGCTGCCCGGGCTGCGAGTTCGACGCCTCGGACAGTGCGGGCCGCCCGGGCTGCGCGGGCCGCCCGGGCTGCGCGGGCTGCCCGGGCTGCGCCGAGGGCTCGGAGCTCGGCGGCAGCGGGGCCTGCGGCGGCGCCGGGACCGGGAAGCCGCCGGACGTCGGCGGCGCACCCCACATCGCCTGCGGCCCGCTCATCGCCCACAGTTGCCCGGTGCGCTCGTTCTGGAGCGCGGTGATGCGGCGCACCAGCAGGATCGCGAAGACTCCGGCGATCACAAAGAGCACGCCCGCGATCGCGCCGAGGCGGTCCGACGCGATGACGTCGTCGAGCGACCCGGTGTCGTCCTGGCTGTAGCCGTCGCGGGCGCGAGCTGTGCCGACCCGGTTGATCACGGTGGCCACCGAGAACGCCACCCACCAACTGGCGATCAGCGTGACGCGGCCGAACGGGTTGCCGATGTCGGCGGCGCCCTTGGACGCGTCGCTGCCCTTCCACAGATCACTGGCGATCCGCGCCGGGAACCACATGTTGACCACCGGGCAGATCCATCCGCCGATCGCCCACCCGCGGCCGAGCCGCGGCCGGTGCAACCCGAACATCTCGACGTTCTTCCGGGCACGGAAGAACCAGACGACGAACACCACGGCCGTGGCGATGAACACGATCATGTCGAGCCCCGAGGCGACGAGGACGAAGTCGTCCGCCGACGCCAACTCGTCCAGGCTCACGCCGCCCAGTTCGCCGCTGAATGGATCGACGTCGAACGGATCGGCGTCGCGCAGGTCCCCGACCAGCGACGCCCGCCGGAAACTCGCCACGGCGACGGCCGCCGAGGCCGCCATCGAGGCCGCGAGCAGTGCGTACAACGCGATCGCCAGGCCGCCGACGGACTTGAGCTGCCACAGCTGCCAGCCCTGGGCGGCCGGGGCCGGCGGGGCGGTGTCCCAGGCGGCGCGGGCCGCCTTGGCGGACTCGAGTGTGCCGACCGTGTCCGCTGGCGACCGCCACGAGTCGTCACCGCGGTCCTCCGCGAAGCTCCAGGCGGCTTCGTCGCGGTCGTCCGGGCGGTCGTCCGGGCGGTCGCCTCGGTGGTCGTCGGCGCGGTCGTCGGCACCGCCGCCGGGCCGGCACGGGTCGGCGCCCGGACCGGCCGCGGGTCTCCCGCAGTTCGTGCAACGCGTGGAAAGCGTCGAGGTCGCACCGCAATCCGGGCACAACAAATGAACCCCCCGAAATGGCATGAGACGGGCCGCGGCAGGAAGCGGCCGGTTCGTGTAGCGCGCATCATGCCGCGTCGGGGTAGCAAGGTCACGCGCGATTTCCGGGCCCCGCAGTGGGCTCAGTCCCGCGCTGCCTCGGCCCACGGGGACCTCGGGAGAGGCGCGATCGAGGCCGCGGCGGTCGTACGCCATCGCGGCGGCGACCCGTGCGTCGCCCACAACTGCCGGGTCCGCTCCGTCTGGAGCGCGGTGACGCGGTGCACCAGGGGGATCGCGAACGCGCCGGCGACCACCATGAGCAGCCCCGACGCCGCCGCGATCCGGCTCCACAGCAGGAACCCGTCGGTGCCGTCGTCGAACGGGAGGATGTGGAACCGGTCGGCGACCGCCCCGAACCCCGCGACGAGCCGGTCCACGGACACGGCGAGGACGAACGGAACCCACCAACATGTGATCAGGACCGTGCGTCCGACCGGACCGCCGGTCTGCCGGGCGCCCCGCGCCCCGTGGCTCCCCGTCCAGATGTCGTGCGCGATACGCGCCGGGAACCACAGGTTCACCACCGGGCAGAACCATCCGCCGACCGACCAGCCCGGGCCCAGCCGCGGGCGGTCCGGTCCCATCCACATCACGTTCCGCCGGGCCCGGTGGAACCAGGCGATGAAAACGGCCCCCGTCACCGCCAGCGCGACCGTGGAGACCGTCGTGCTCACGACGACGAAGTCGTCCGCCGCGGCCATCGCCTTCAGGTCGCCGAACGACCTGGCCTTCGGGTCGCCGTGGAAGAAATCGTCCACGCGCTCGGCCCGGTGGAGGTACGCCGCGGCGGAGACGGCGAAGGCGATCACGGTGGCGCCGAGCAGGACGTACAGCACGACCGCCAGGCGGACGAGCGGCTTGATCCGCCACAACTGCCAGCCGTCGGAGGTCGGCGGCCGCGGGTCGACCGGGCCGGGCAGCGGCGCTCCGCAGTCGGTGCAGCGGGTCGCAAATGCGGACTCGGCGCCGCAGTCAGGGCACAGCAAGAGGGACCCCCGGTGAGGCCGTGGGACCGGCCTGCGACGGAACGCGGCCGGGGCGGATGGCGTAGCGGGCATCATGCCGTGCCGGACGATCAAGGTCACCCGCCTTGTCCGGGAACCGCACCGACCGGCCGCGCACGCGGGGTGCGCCGACTCGGCGGACCGCGGTTGCCGCCGCGTACCGGACAATGGACGGATGCCCTCCGCACTCCTGGACGAGATCCTGCACGGCCTCATCGGCGCGCCCGACGAGGACGCCGTGCAGCTCGCGGTCGACTCCGGGGCGTCCCGGCTGGCCGAGTCGGCCGCGCGGTGGCCGGACATGAGCAGGGCGTACCTCGCCCTCGCGGAACGTGTCGCGGCCGGCTGCTGGGCCCGCGGATGGCAGCCCGCCGACGTCGTACGCATGGTGGACCGCGCCTTCGCCGACGAGCGCCCGGCCGACCGGCACGTCCGCATCGCCGTCGACGTCGTCGCCGCGGCGCAGCGCCGCGAGTCCGCGGCCGCGGGCGGACCCCGGTGGCAGCGGCAGATACGCGAGCTGGACGCGGACGTGTGGTGGGACGGCGACGACACATACCTGCCCGGACTGGCCGCACGGATGAATGTGACCCGCTTCACCTGTGCCGGCTACGTGCTCGAAGTCCTGCGGGTGCTCGCCCGCCTCCCGGGCATCGTGCCGCTGCACGCCGAGGCCGCCGAACCGGGGCCGCGGCACGGCGCCGATCCGGCCGCCGCGAACGGCCGCGGAACCGGCGCCGAGCCGCCGCGCATGCTCGGACGCATCCGCGCGCTGCTCGCCAAGGCGGAGTCGACCGAGTTCCCCGAGGAGGCCGAGGCGCTGTCCGCCAAGGCCCAGGAACTCATGGCCCGGCACAGCATCGACGAGGCCTTGCTCGCGGCCGGCCCCGGTGCGGGACCCGGCGTACGGCCCACCGCCGTCCGGGTCGGCGTGGACGCGCCCTACGACGAGGCCAAGGCGATGCTGCTGGACGCGGTCGCCGAGGCGAACCGCTGCCGTACGGTCTGGTCCCCCGACTTCGGCTTCTCCACGGTCATCGGCTTCGACACCGACGTCGACGCGGTCGAACTCCTCTACACGTCGCTGCTCGTGCAGGCGACCGCGGCGATGACGCGCGCCGGAGGCCGCTCGCGCGGCGGGCGCAATCGGTCGGGCTCACGCGACTTCCGGCAGTCGTTCCTCATTGCGTACGCGGGCCGCATCGGCGAGCGCCTCTCGGCGGCCGCCCTGCGGGCCGAACGCGAAGCCGCCCGTGAGGCGGCGGCCGGAGCAGGCGCGGGGCGGGTCGACGCCGACGGCGCGGCAAGCCCGGCCGGCTCCGACGACGCGCTCCTGCCGGTGCTTGCCGCCCGGGACGTCGCCGTACGCGAGGCCGCCGAGGAGATGTTCCCGAACCTGACGACGCACCGGGTCCGGATCCGCGACGAGGAAGGCTGGATCCACGGCAAGGCGGCCGCGGACCGGGCGCGGTTGCAGCCCCGCCCGATCGGCAACGCCTGACGTACCGCGGTCGGCGGCGGCACTCGGCTCGCCGCCGGTTGTCACGCCCGCTGTCACGCCCGGCGGACCGAGCGCCGGGACCGGTCGGCCGCGGCGGCGATCGGGGACATGGTCCGGGCAATCGTGTCGATCATGTCCCGGAGGTCCGTGTTCACCGATGCCGAGTCCGGGACGGACAAACGCGATCCGGCGGTCTCGGGCGCACGCACCTCGGCGGTCGGCCTCGGCGGTCCGGACGGCGCCGCCGCTTCGGCGGGTGCCGGAACTCCCTTCGCGGGCAGCGGTGTTCGATCCTTCTCCGGTGGCGGCGGCGGAGCGGACGCGGGCGGCGCCGACGGGAAGGGATCGACCAACCGGGGCGCGGCCGGGGTCCCGACGGCGGGGATGCGGACGGACGGAGCGTCGACGCCGGCCGGGTCGACGGCAGCGGTGTCAACGGCAGCCGGGTCGCCTGCGGGAAGGTCGGCAGGGGGAAGGTCGGCAGCGGGAGCGTCGACGGAAGCGGCGCGCGGGGCCGGGAGGGGCAGCGGCGTCTCGGCTTCGGCGCGTTCGTCGACGGGAGCGGCAGGGGCGGCGGAAGTGGCGGAAGTGGCGGTGACGGAAGCGGGGGCAGGTGCCGCGGGGGGCGCAGGGGCAGCAGGGGCGAACAGAGCCAGTGCCCGCGCCACGGCCTCCCAGTAGATCGACGCCGCGACGGGCATGAGACCCGAGACCACGCACGCGTGCAGGCGCAGGCACAGCCCCCGCGTCCAGTCCCAGAAGAGCGCCACGACCCTCGTGGCGGCGGCAGTCGCCGAGAACGGACCGGCCTGATCCGCCGGAACCGCCTGGTCCGCCGCAACCGGCAAGTGCGCGGGCTCCGTGGCGGACGTCGACGCGACCGAGATGTCCGCGACAGAGATGTCCGCGGCCGAGATGTCCGCGGCCGCGGTGGCGTTCGTCAGCCACGGGTTCTCCGCGGTTGCCGCCGGGGGCTGCCCGTCGACCAGCGCCGCGCCCAACTTCCCTTGTTCATAAGGGCCTTCGATGGCACCCCAGGCGATGTCCCCTTCGGTGACCCGGGCATGCAGGGCCTCCAGGAAGTCACCCGGCGACTGTGGCACCGCATTCGCGCCCACCGAGGACGGCAGCAACATGTCCAGCTGCCAAAGGAGTTCGCCGGACGGTTCCCGACACAGCACCGCGCGCGTGGCAGTGGCCCACAATGCGTCCAGTTTTTCCAGCGGTTCGGCGACCCGGGTACGCCACACCGTGTCGGCCCCCAGGAGACCCGCCTCGGCCATCACGTCGTCGAGCCCGTCGTCGCCGACGACGTCCGACAGGTCCCCGAGCAGCCCGCGCAGGGCCTCGTCGATCGCAAGCTCGCGCACCATGCGGTGCAGGATCGTACGGGAGGCCCAGGCCTGCCCGTGATCCGGGGGCCGGGGCAACTGCACTGGTACGTCCAGGAGTCCGTCGCGCAGGCCGACCACCACACCGTGTCCCGCGAGTTGGCAGAGCACGCGGCTGTAGGCCCCGCTCGCGCGCCACTCGGGCGGGGTGTCCCGCAATACCCGCCGCACTCCGCCAACTGCCGTGTGCAGGGCGTCTCTCAGGACCTGGGAGTCAAGGTCCGCCTGCTGCGCGCTCCACCGGAGGTTTCGCCTGTCCCGGAACCATGATCCTCGGATCCCGTCCGTCATGCGGTCGCCCGATCCTTCGTCGTCCTACAGGAGCGTTTCGCATGATAGGAAAACGACTGCACAGTGAGACACCCGCAACCTCATAGCCAAGGATGTTCTTTACGTTCGGCGGGTTTGCCGCACGGCACGGTTCGCCATCCAAGGCGCGCGACGCGCACTTCGGCGCGTCTCGCGACGCGCGGCTCGAAGCAGCTTGTGACGCACGCCCCGTGGCGGCTCGCGGGTCAGCGGAGCTTGCGCGCGACCTCGGCGGCCCAGTAGGTGAGGATGCTGGTCGCGCCCGCGCGGCGGATGCCGGTGAGGGTCTCCAGGATCACCCGGTCGCGGTCGATCCAGCCGTTGGCGGCGGCGGCCTCGACCATCGCGTACTCGCCGCTCACCTGGTACGCGGCGACCGGGACATGGACCTCGTCGGCGATGCGCCGCACGATGTCGAGGTACGACATCGCGGGCTTCACCATCACCATGTCGGCGCCCTCGGCGATGTCGAGCAGCACCTCGCGCAGGGACTCGTCGGCATTGGCCGGGTCCTGCTGGTAGCTCATGCGGTCGCCCTGCAGCGTGGACTCGACGGCCTCGCGGAAGGGGCCGTAGAAGCCGCTCGCGTACTTGGCGCTGTACGCGAGGATCGACACGTCCGTGTGGCCGGCGGCGTCCAACGCCCGGCGTACGTGCGCGACCTGACCGTCCATCATGCCGCTCGGGCCGAGCATGTGGGCGCCCGCCTCGGCCTGCACGACGGCCATCTCCGCGTACCGGTCGAGGGTGGCGTCGTTGTCGACGGTGCCGTCCTCGCGCAGCACGCCGCAGTGGCCGTGGTCGGTGAACTCGTCGAGGCACAGGTCCGACATGATCACCGTGTCGTCGCCGACTTCGGCCGCGACGTCGCGCAGGGCGACCTGGAGGATCCCGTCCGGGTCGGTGCCGGCGCTGCCGCAGGCGTCCTTCGCCGACGGGATCCCGAACAGCATCAAGCCGCCCACACCGGCCGAGACGGCCTCGTGAGCGGCTTTGCGCAGCGTGTCGCGGGTGTGCTGGACGACGCCGGGCATCGAGGAGATCGGCACCGGCTCGGTGGCGCCCTCGCGTACGAAGAGCGGCAGGATCAGGTCGGCCGGGTGCAGCCGGGTCTCCGCGACCAGTCGGCGCACCGCCGGGGTCCGGCGCAGCCTCCTCGGTCGAACCAGAGGGAACCCGCCGGACCCTGACAGCGCGTCAGACATGGGTTACTTCGCCTTCCTCCGCGATCCGGGACGGCGCTCGCTGGGCTTCGTCACCGGTTCGCCTGCTTCGATGAGTGAGGCGCGGCGGGCCGCGCCGAATTCCGCGAGGGCCTCGGCGAGGGCGGCGACCGACGGCTCGGGGGCCATCACGTCGACCCGCAGGCCGTGCTCCTCCGCGGTCTTGGCGGTCGCCGAGCCGATGCACGCGATGACCGTCACCGCGTGCGGCTTGCCCGCGATGCCGACCAGGTTGCGGACCGTCGAGGACGACGTGAAGAGCACGGCGTCGAAGCCGCCGCCCTTGATCGCCTCGCGGGTGTCCGCGGGCGGGGGCGCCGCCCGGACGGTGCGGTAGGCCGTGACGTCGTCGACCTCCCAGCCGAGTTCCACCAGACCGGCCACCAGTGTCTCGGTGGCGATGTCGGCGCGCGGCAGGAAGACGCGGTCGATCGGGTCGAAGACCGGGTCGTACGGCGGCCAGTCCTCCAGGAGCCCGGCCGCGGACTGCTCGCCCGACGGGACCAGGTCCGGCTTGACGCCGAAGTCGATGAGCGCGCGGGCGGTCTGCTCGCCGACCGCGGCCACCTTGATGCCCGCGAAGGCGCGCGCGTCGAGCCCGTACTCCTCGAAGCGCTCGCGTACCGCCTTGACGGCGTTGGTCGAGGTGAACGCGACCCACTCGTAGCGTCCGGTGACCAGGCCCTTGATGGCCCGCTCCATCTGCTGCGGGGTACGCGGCGGCTCGACCGCGATGGTCGGCACCTCGTGCGGCACCGCACCGTACGAGCGCAACTGCTCGGACAGCGAGGCCGACTGCTCCTTGGTGCGCGGCACCAGGACCCGCCAGCCGAAGAGCGGCTTGGTCTCGAACCAGGACAGGATGTCCCGCTGGCCCACGACCTCGCCGACGACTATGACGGCCGGGAGCGTGACGCGCGCGGCCTTGAGGTCGGCGGCGACCGCGGCCAGCGTCGAGCAGATGGTGCGCTGCTCGGTCGTCGTGCCCTGGGTCGTCACCGCCACCGGGGTGGCCGGCTTGCGTCCGCCCGCGACGAGCTCCTGCGCGATCTCGGCGATCTGGTCCACCGCGCCACGCAGCACGAGCGTGCCGTCGGTCGCGCCGACGGTCGCCCAGTCCACGGACGGCTCCGCGGTGTCGAGCACGCGTACCCCGCCGCCCGCGCGGGGGCCGGTCAGCGGCACACCGGCGTACGCCGGGACCGCGGTCGACACCGGTACCCCGGGGACGACCTCGAACGGCACCTTCGCCTTGGCGACGGCGGTGATCTCGTCGACGACGCCGTGGTCCACAACCGGGTCGCCGTCCACGGTGCGCACCACGGCGCGGCCTGCACGGGCCGCCGTGACGATCAGCTTCGCCCGGCCGGCGGCCGCGAGCGGCTCACCGTCCTCGGCACCCGCGGGGTCGACGACCTCGACGTCGGCACGGCAGTGGAACAGCACCTGGGCACGCGTGGCCGCGTCGGCGACGACGACGTCGGCCTCGGCCAGCACCTCGACGGCGCGCAGGGTCAGGAGTCGGGGATCGCCGGGGCCCGCACCGACGAAGGTGACGGTTCCGCTTGGCTTCTTCTTCGCTCTGGGGCTCAAGGGACGCGCTCCCCCATAAGACCGGCGGCACCCCGGGCAAGCATCTCCTTGGCCAGCTCTCGGCCTAGAGACGCCGCCTCGTCCAGGGGTCCGGTGGCGGACAACCGTACGCTGTGGGATCCGTCGCCGTTGGCGACGACCGCCCGCAGGTACAGCTCGGTGACCTCCTCGCCGTCGGACTCTCCCACGGACACGTCCGCGAGAGCGCCCACCGGAGCCGAGCAACCGGCCTCCAGTTCGGCGAGCAGCATGCGCTCGGCGAGCACGGCGGCCCGGGTGTCCGGGTCGTCGAGCACGGCGAGCAGTTCGACGAGTGCGGGGTCCGAAGACTTGCACTCGACGGCCAGAGCCCCCTGACCGGGGGCCGGCAGCATTTGGAGCGGGTCGAGGACCTCGGTGGCCTCGTCCGCACGGCCGAGGCGGGCCAGGCCCGCCTTGGCGAGGACGACCGCGTCGAGCTCACCGGAGGTGACGTACCCGATGCGGGTGTCGACGTTGCCGCGGATCGGCACGATCTCGTGGCCGAGGCCGAGCGCGAGCAACTGCGCGGCCCGGCGCGGCGATCCGGTGCCGATGCGCGAGCCGGCCGGCAGCTCGCCCAGCGTCAGCCCGTCGCGGGCCACGAGGGCGTCGCGCGGGTCGTGGCGCGGCGGCACCGCGGCGAGCGCGAACTCGTCGGGCGTCGCGGTCGGCAGGTCCTTGAGCGAGTGGACCGCGAAGTCGATGCTCCCGTCCAGGAGCGCGTCGCGCAGCGCGGAGACGAAGACGCCCGTGCCGCCGATCTGCGCCAGGTGCTCGCGCGAGGTGTCGCCGTACGTGGTGATCTCCACCAGCTCAACCTGACGGCCCGTCAACTTCGTGAGCTGCTCGGCCACATGGCCGGACTGGGCCATGGCCAGCGCGCTGCGGCGGGTGCCGAGGCGCAGGGCGGTCTCCGTGTTCATGCCGCCACCTCGATTCGCACGGCGGCCGCATCCGCGAAACGCACCTTCTTGTCGATTCGCTCGCTCATGCCGCACCTGCCTCTCCTGCGGAGGCACCGGACGAGAGGTCCGCGTCGAGTACCTGGGCGACGTCGATGTCGGCGTCCGCGCCGACATCGGCACGGCTGACCGCGGCCATCGGGCCGGGGCCGAGGTCGAACAGCGTGCGCAGCGCCTCGGCGTACGACGCGCCGCCCGGCTCGCCCGCGAGCTGCTTGACCCGCACCGTCGGAGCGTGCAGCAGCTTGTCCACGATGCGGCGGATGGTCAGTTCGACCTCGCCGCGCTCCTTCGCGTCCAAGTCGGGGGTACGCCCGGCCAGTCGCTCCAGCTCCCCGCGCACCACATCGGCGGCCATCGCGCGTAGAGCGACCACGGTCGGGGTCACCGCCTGCGCGCGCTGCGCGGCCGCGAACTCGGCCACCTCGTCGCCGACCAGGCGCCGCACGACGTCGACGTCGACGGTGCCGTGCGCGCCGGTGCCGACGTCCGCGAGGACTTCGAGGTCGATCAGGTGCACGCCGTCCATGTCGCGCACCCGCGCGTCCACGTCGCGCGGCAGCGCCAGGTCGATCAGCACGAGCGGACGGTCGACGCCGCGCTCGCGGCGGGCTTCGAGGACCGCCTCGATGTCGGCCGCGGTGACCACCAGGCCGGTCGCGCCGGTGCACGAGATCACCAGGTCGGCGGAGGTCAGCGCGTCCTGGAGGGCGGCCATCGGCACGGCCCGGCCGCCGACCTGGTCGGCCAGGTGCTCGGCGCGCTCGTACGTGCGGTTGGTGATGAGGATCGTGCCCGCGCCCTGGCGCTGCAGCGTCGTCGCGGCGAGCGCGCTCATCGAGCCGGCGCCGACCACGAGGGTGCGGGTGCCGCCGACGTGCCCGCCGACCAGCTCGGCCTGTTCGAGGCCGACGGTCACCAGCGACTGGCCGGCACGGTCGATGTCGGTCTCGCTGTGCGCGCGCTTGCCGACCCGCAGCGCCTGCTGCACGAGGTCGTTGAGGACACGGCCCGCCGTGTCGTACTCCTGGGCGAGCGCGAGGGAGGTCTTGAGCTGGCCGAGGATCTGGCCCTCGCCGATCACCATCGAGTCGAGGCCGCACGCCACGGAGAACAGGTGGTGGACCGCCCGCTCTTCGTAGTGCACGTACAGGTGGGGGGTCAGCTCTTCGAGGGGTACGCCGGTGTGCCGGGCCAGCAGCCCGGACAGGTCGGAGACGCCACCGTGGAAGCGGTCGACGTCGGCGTACAGCTCGACGCGGTTGCACGTCGACAGCAGGAACGCCTCGGCGACCGGCTCCGCGGCGGCCATGTCCTGGAGCAGCTTGGCCTGGCCGTCGCCGGCCACGGCGACGCGCTCCAACAGGCTGACCGGGGCCGTGCGATGGCTGAGCCCCACGACGAGGACGCTCATGCGGCCTCCTCGGTACGCGAGGGTGCCGCATTCGCGAAACGCATCCCTCTGCTGTTCCGCTCGCTGCGCTCGTTCATGTCGCCCCCTGGCAACAGACGTACGTGCTCCGGGCGTTCACGCCGGCATCACCTCGGGCAGGTCGCCGCCCACGTCGCCGGCCCGGGAGGCCGCGGCGCCGGGTGCGGCGGGGGGAAGGTTGGGGGCAGCGCCGTCGCTGGTGGACTTGCGCTGCTCGTGGAAGGCCAGGATCTGCAGCTCTATCGACAGATCGACCTTGCGCACATCGACGCCCTCGGGGACGGAGAGGACGGTCGGGGCGAAGTTCAGGATGCTCGTGATTCCGGCCGCCACGAGGCGGTCGCACACCCCCTGCGCGGCAGGCGCGGGAGTGGTGATGACCCCGATGGAGACGTGGTCGTCGCGCACGATCTGCTCGAGGTCGTCCATGTGCCGCACGACCATCCCGGCTATGCGCTGGCCCGCCACGGCGCGGTCGGCGTCCAGCAGCGCCGCGACCCGGAAGCCGCGCGACGCGAACCCGCCGTAGTTGGCGAGCGCGTGGCCCAGGTTTCCGATGCCGATGATCGCGACCGGCCAGTCCTGCGTCAGACCGAGTTCGCGGGAGATCTGGTAGACGAGGTACTCGACGTCGTAGCCGACGCCGCGCGTGCCGTACGACCCCAGGTACGACAGGTCCTTGCGCAGCTTCGCGGAGTTGACCCCGGCGGCGGCGGCGAGTTCCTCGGAGGACACGGTGGGGACACCGCGCTCCGAGAGCGCGCTCAGCGCCCGGAGGTACAGAGGAAGCCGCGCCACCGTCGCCTCGGGAATACCGCGTCCCCGGTGCGCCGGTCGCTCGGTACGGCCTGTAGCCACGGTGCTCCTGTGGGTGGGACCTGCGGTTTCGGAATGCCAGGTTAGGCTTTTGTGAACGTGTGCACAAAGCTGGTGTCCGTTTTGTGCACCCGCCGTGACATGCATCACGCGACGGTTCCCGCGAAGTTCTGTGAAGTCGATCACAAGTGGTGACCCCGTGCTCACGCGAGGGCAGCGCGCAGTCGCCGTTCGTCGACCCGCCAGAAATCGTGCTGGCGACCGTCGACGAACGTCACCGGGATCTGCTCGCGGTACTCCTCCTCCAACTTCGCGTCGGTCGTGATGTCCACCTCCTCGAAGGGCACGCCCAACTCGCCGGTGACACGCACGATCACCGCGCGCGCGTCGTCGCACAGGTGGCAGCCCGGGCGACTCAACATGGTCACCCGGCGCTCGGACGGTGTGGCGGCACCCCGCCGTCGGAAAAGACTCACTCTTCGATTGTCCTCCGTCCGGCCCACGCCTCCGTCGCTTGTTTGCCCATTGATCACGCGCACGTTGCGGACCGGGCACCTCCGGATCAGAAGCATTACGCGAGCTTGACGACAGACCGCCACGGCGCCGCCACACAGTCGCAACGCGAGGCCGTTACGCTCGCGATATGGCTCTGCTGCGACGGAGTGTCCGAAATGTTTCCCTGACGCGCGCCGTCACGGCGGGTGAGGCCGCGGCAGCGGCCGCCCATGCCTCGGCGCACCCCGACGCAGCCGCCCGCGACATAGCGGGACGCGCGGACCGCACGCTCAACGGCAGCGCGGACGGGGCCGCGGCGGGCCCGCCAGACCTCACAAGCGCGGACGCGACCGGCGTCGCGGACGGTGCTGCGGACACCGCCGGACCGGAGGAACCGCCCGTCCTCGGGGCGGCGTTCTTCGACCTCGACAACACCGTGATGCGCGGCGCGTCGATCTTCCACCTCGCCCGCGGCCTGTACGCGCGGCGGTTCTTCGACAAGCGCGACATCGCCCGCTTCGGCTGGCAGCAGGCCCGCTTCCGGCTCGGCGGCGAGCACATGGGCCACGTGGGCGACGCGCAGGAGACCGCGCTTTCGTTCGTCAAGGGCCACTCGATCGACGAAGTCACCGCCCTGGGCGAGGAGATCTTCGACGAGTACATGGCCGACAAGATCTGGCCGGGCACGCGCGCGCTCGCCCAGATGCACCTCGACGCCGACCGGCAGGTCTGGCTGGTCACCGCCGCACCGATCGAGATCGCCAGGACGATCGCCGGCCGCCTCGGCCTGACCGGCGCGCTCGGCACCGTCTCCGAGACGTGCGACGGGGTCTACACGGGGCGCCTGGTCGGCGAGTTGCTGCACGGCGAGGCGAAAGCCGAGGCGGTGCGCGGACTCGCCGCGCACGAGAACCTCGATCTCGCGGACTGCTCGGCGTACAGCGACTCGTCGAACGACATCCCGATGCTGTCGCTGGTCGGCGACCCCTGCGCGGTGAACCCGGACGCGAAGCTGCGCCGCCACGCCCGGGAACACGGCTGGCGCGTCAAGGACTACCGCACCGGACGCAAGGCCGCCAAGATCGGCATCCCCGCGGCGGCCGGCATCGGCGCGGTCGCCGGGGCGCTCGTGGCGGGAACGGCCGTACGCCGACGGGCCGCACTCGGCTGAACGGCACGGTGGCCGAGCGACGCGGGCAGCCGAGCGACGCGGGCAGCCGAACGGCACGCGCCTGACCGAATGACGCGCACGGCCGGTCGGCCGCACTCGGCAGGGTGACCTGTCCGGCCGACCGGCCCCTTCGTGTGACCTCTCCCGTGCGTTCCGCTCCGCGGACCCG
Source organism: Streptodolium elevatio (assembly GCF_040649515.1). Taxonomy (GTDB): domain Bacteria; phylum Actinomycetota; class Actinomycetes; order Streptomycetales; family Streptomycetaceae; genus Yinghuangia; species Yinghuangia elevatio. The sequence goes on along the minus strand of NZ_JBEZFP010000118.1, from coordinate 655 downwards.
GACGCGCGGGGGTGTTCGCGCGCGTCCGCACGTGTCCACGCGTGCCGCGCGATGTCCTGACACGCCCAACACGCGGAGATGTGCGGCTTATAGCACTCGGCGGTCACCGCGTCCCGGGAATGGCCCAAACAGCACACTTCGGCTGGCCATGCGGGTAGCTTCGCATCGCCGATGAGCACACTTGGTATCCCTTCCTTTACTAAGCGTTATTCTCGATCGGCGCACAGCAGTCCCCATTGTCCCTACGATGGGTGATCGTCCCCGCACAGTAAGTCATGACGCCGATGATGATGCCGACGCAACAGGGAGTCCCGTGCACCGAATCGTCCGGGTTGACGTGACCGGGCTGGCGACGCTTCGGGCGGCGGTGGTCGCCGCGCTCGACCCCTGGCCCAACCACCTCGTTCTCGCCGCCGTCGCGGACACCGGGCCCGCCCGCGAACGCGCGTACACCGGTGTGGCCGGCCGCGCCGCCCGTACCGGCACCACCGAACCCGCCCGCCCGGCCCGAGGGTCGTCGGGCTACGGCACCGCGCGCGAGGGCGAGGCGGGCCGCATCATGGCCCTGGTCGAACTCGCCCAGGACGGGGACGGCGAGGCGTTCGCCCAGTTGTACGACAACTACCTCGACACGGTGTACCGCTACATCTACTAC
>NZ_JBEZFP010000117.1:0-30512 GCF_040649515.1 Streptodolium elevatio | reverse complement strand
CGGGCCCGGCCGGAAGGCTGCCGGGGGTGCGGGGATCGCTGTTGCTTGACCGGAGACCACCTCACTATCGATGTCCTGCGGTACCCGGGCTCAAGCCCTACGCCCGGGCGATCCTGATGGCGTTCGGCTCCTCCGTTCATCCCTCGGATGATCAACTACTTGTGTGGTGCCGGTACTGCGCACTACTGCTACTACCGATGTTGCGTACTACAGGTTTTGCGTACTGCTGGGTGACCTACTCAACCGTCACCCTCCGGCAGCCAGCCCCGCATCGCCCGCCCTACACCTGCTCGGGCGTGGAACCCCACCGCCGAACTTCCCGGCGCGCGCGCCCGCAGCCGACGCCTTCACCGAGGTACTGCCTACTACTTCGCTGCGATACCGCGAACTACATCCATCAGTCGTGCCAGTGCGGCCCAGCTCGCGGCGCCCTTGACACTGCGGGCTACCCGGCCGGCCATCGGCCCCGTCGCCCTCCCGCAACAACCCGGCTTCGGAACCCGACCACCGCACTGTCCTACCAACACACTTGCATGTCCTACCGGCCGACAGTTCATCCTCTGCCAAGCCCTGCTGTCTCTCTGGCTACAACAGAAACCATAGCCACACCACAACCCAATGTCTACTCCAGCCAACACAGATTTTCCCTTGTCCTCAAATGAGCCAATCGATCTCGAACAAGTGACAAGAACTGTGTTCAGCCCGGCCGCCGCGGGGAACACCACCACGAGGGAGCGACCGGGCGGGGCCGGCGGCTCCTTGACGGCCGGTCGGGCGGGCCCCGCTCGGGGATGTTCGGGGCCCGCCCCGCCGGCCGCCGACGCGGTGGCAGGAAGCCAGATGCCGCGGGGGGTCGGCCTGGCGGCAGCCGGGAGCCTCGGCCTCGATGAGCTCGGCTCCTACGCGGGCGCGAAGTCCCGGCCGCAGGCGAGGAACGGGGGCGGGTGACCATTCGCAGGCGCAGGCCCCGGGCACATGAGCAGCGCCGTCCCGTCGTGATCAGCAGTTGCCGTGGCGACCTGGGAACCGCCTCCACTGTGCAACGCATGAGCGATGCCCTCACTGTCCGCACCCTCGTCGCCGAGGCCGTCGCCTGGATCACCGCGGCCGGCGAGGCCGAAACGAAGCCGACCCCGTACCTTTCCGCCAATGACCGACCCGGCCACCACCAACGCCGGGCCGCGCTCGTTGAACCCGGACATGACGCCGCCCTTCCCCCGCGCCCCGCACCCCCCACCGCCCCCACTGCGGTACTTGACCGTCGACCCGAACACGCCGGTCTTCAACGCCCTCGCTGCCGAATGGACCGCCACCGGCCGCGCACTCCCCGGCAACGCCCCCCGCCACCGGCGCCTGATCGTCCCCGGTACCCCTTCCTCGCCCATGCCGGGAACTCCTGACGCCAGGACCTTGTGAGTGCGAGACGTACCGGACACGCCCAGCTCACCGTCAACCAGCCTGAGGTGGAAGGCCTCCGTGTCAGCTTGGGCCGGCGGCGAAGACAAGCTCACTCAAATGGACCGACGCACTGTCGACGCGGCGACAACATCGGCATGCCACGCAGAACCCCAACTCAGCTGATCCGGGCGGAGGAAGGACCAACTGCGCTGGGACAATCAGTGGGTGACCATCAATGAGCTCCGGTTCGACTGCCGGCAAAAGCAGCGTGGCGACGGCAGCGTGCTCGTGATCGTCCCTCGCATCGATGGAGCACCGCTCACCGAGCTGATCGACAGCTTCGAGATCGATGCCGGGATGACGCCCGCAGGGGACGCATACGGTGGTTTGATCCCGCAGTTCTACCGGTTCGGGCCGATGGAGGACCACTTTCGCGGACTGTCCACGGACGCGATGGGGCCGGGGACGCCGCTGCTCGGCTGTGAGTGCGGAGAGTGGGGATGCTGGCCACTAATGGCCCGCATCACCGTGACGTCGGATCTCGTGATCTGGGACTCCTTCAAGCAACCCCACCGGAAGACCCGCGATTACACGACGTTCGGCCCGTTCCGGTTCGAACTTCGCCAATACGGAGCCGCCCTGGACGCACTTATCTCGGCAATCAGCTCCGACACCACGTGATCTGGAGCTGTCAGCGTTAGCTCAGAGAAGCATGCTCGCGATGTGCGGCCCCGCAACTGCGCCCCGCGCAGGCCCTACTCGTGGCAGAGATCATCACGAATCTGCACGAGCGCGTCCGCGAGGCGCGCGACCGCGGGGTGGCTGGGGGAAGTCGAAGGCCTGCAAGTCAGTCTCGCCGGCGCACGCATCAAGTTGCAGCAGACGCGCAAGCTTCACCAGGCCACCATTGCCTTGGGCCCAACACGGCGCGGCTGAGCCCGACATCGGGGACGACCCTGTTCATTGCCGTGGGGCAACGAAGGCGCTCACCGCACAGGCTGCTCCTGCGTGGGGTGTACATGAGCCAAGACGGGAAGCGCGTCTGCAGGTCATGTCGGCGCAGCTCGACAAAGCAGCGGGTGCCCTCTTGCCGGGTTCGGGTGACTCCGACGTCGCGCACTACGCGGCGTCCAAGGCCGCTTTGGAGCAGCTCACCCGCAGTCGGGCGGTGAAGGTCGCGGGCGACGGCGTCCGGGTCAACGCCGTGGCCCCCCGGCCCGACGGACAGCAGGCCCCGGCCGCCGCCGAACTGCCCGAGGCGGTGATCGAGCAGATCAAGCAGGACGCTGACCGATCTGGCTGGTCAACGCGACCCGGTACACCCCAGCCGACGCACGGTCGCCGTCGCGGTGGAGCAAGTCCCGGACGGCGGCGTGATGGTGACTGCACCGACGCGTGCGGTGGCATTTCGAAGGACGACCTGGAGCGGGTCATCGACACCGCGCGGCCCGAATGCCCGAACTCCCGGCCCGGACGGCGGCGCGGGCTGGGCCTGGGCCTGGGCCTGGCGATTGTGCGCGGCGTCGTCGAGGCGCACCGCGGTTCGGTGGGCGTGGTCAATATCCACGGCGGCTGCCGCTTTGAAGTGCGCCTCCCGCACTGACAGCACGTTGTCGCGGGCCATCACCCGTCTGCCCGTACACCGCGAACAGACCGGCGGGGGGCCGCATCTGTGCGAGGTGCAGGCCCCACCGAACGACGGCCCGGTGGCGCGCTGGGCGCCCACCGCCGCTGCCGCGTCTACGGTGCTTCGTCCCGGAGAGGCCGCACGGCGCATGGGCGCCGGCGAGGTCTGTGTCCGCGTGCCCGGCCCCACCCGGCACACGGCTCGCGGGGCCGATGGGAATAGAGTCACCGCCGAACGAACGGGTGCGATCGATCGACGCCCGCAAGGCCGCGAAGGGGGACGCTGTGGACGAGATCGACCGCAAGTTGCTGGCGCTGCTGCAGCAGGATGCGACCCTCGCGTACGTGACCTTGGGCCAGGAGGTCGGCCTCAGCGCCGGCGCGACACACGAACGCGTTCGCAAACTGCGGGAGCGCGGCATCATCCGCCGCACCACCGTGGACGTGGACCCGGCAGCGGTCGGCGGCGGCGTCCTGGCGTTCGTCATGGTCGAGTCGCGTTCCTGGATGGGCGACAGCGCCGCCGCGTTCGCCGCGATCCCCGAGGTGCTCGAAGCCCACATCATCGCGGGCCAGGCCTCCGTCCTCGTCAAGGTACGCACCGCCAGCACCGAAGCCCTGCAGGATGTCCTGCGCAGGCTCTATGCCGTCGACGGCGTCAGCGGCACCAACGCGACCGTGTGCCTGGAGACCTTCTTCGAACGCCCGGTGGCTCCCTCCCACACCTGACCGGGTCTCCGGCGGTGACGTGTCCGATCGCCGTCACCCGGCAACGAAACCCTGCCCACCGGCCGCGGCCAAGAAGTCTGCGCCTCCACCGGCGCCACAAGCACTACTCGCCGCCAGACCGCCCAGGCACTGTGAAACCGGCCCAAGGCCCGCGCGGCGGGTGCGGTGAGGCCGGTTCGCGCCCTTGACGCCGACGCGGTCATGGCCGTCAACACTCTCGCTCGCCACGACGCGACACGTCGCCGGATCCAGGCCGTGGTTGCACTGCCTAATCGGGATGTATAGCATCCCGATCATGTTGATGGGCGAGGGCGTCGAGTGGGGCATGCACTGTTGCCTGGCCCTGTCGTGGCTCGAGGATCGGGCACCGGTGTCGACGGGACGACTGGCGGAGTTGTTCGAGCTGCCCCCGGAGTATCTGAAGAAGCGCCTCCAGCCCCTTGTGCGCGCCGGGATCCTGTCCTCGTCGCCGGGGCCACGCGGCGGCTATGCCTTGGCGCGCGCCCCGGAGCAGATCAGCCTCATGGACATCGTGGCCGCGGTGGAGGGTCGGGAGGACGCCTTCCGCTGCACCGAGATCCGGCAGCGCGGCGCCGGGGCGGAGGCGCCGAGTTCGGAGTTCGGCCGCCCCTGCGGGGTCGCGACCGCGATGCGACGGGCGGAGCTGGCGTGGCGGCGCGAGCTGGCCGCGCAGACGTTGGCGGATCTCCTCGCCGTGAGCCCGGCGGCGGCCCCCGCGCGGGTCCGCCGGTTCTGCGAGGGCCTCTCTGCCTGAGCCTGGCTTCTCCGCCTGACTCTGGCTTCGCCCGCCCCAGATACGTTCTTTGCGCCCGGCCGTCGGCCGGGCTTTCTCGAAAGGTAATTCGGGATGTCTGATATCTCGATAACGGCAGGGCAGGCGGACGACCGCGCCGATGCCGTACCCGCCGGACTGGGCCGCACCGCCGTGCTGGCGCTGGGAACGTTCGCGGTGGGCACGGATGCTTTCGTACTGGCCGGGTTCCTGCCGGATGTGGCGGCTTCGTTGCACGTGTCCACGGGAGGCGCGGGGCAGGCGGTGACCGTGTTCGCCGCCGCGTACGCGCTGGCGTCGCCGCTGGTGGCCACGATGACTGCGCGGGTGCCGCGCCGCGCGTTGCTGGTGGCGGCGCTGGTGCTGCTGGCGGTGGCGAACGCGGGTTCCGCGCTGGCGCCGAACCTGCCGTTCTTGCTGGTCACCCGCGTTCTGGCCGCGGTCGCGGCAGCGGCGTACACGCCGACGGCCGGCGCGGTGTCCGTGGCGCTGGTCCGTCCGGAGCTGAGAGCCCGTGCGCTGGCCGTGGTCGTCGGCGGGCTGACTGTGGCAACCGCGCTGGGGGTGCCGCTCGGCGACGCCATCGGCGCGGTCATGGGATGGCGGGCGGCGCTGTGGCTGGTGGCGGCGCTCTGTCTGGTGACGGCGGTGGCAGCCGGGGCGCTGATGCCGTCGCTCCCGGGAGGAATGCCGGTGCCGTTGCGCGCCCGGCTGGCGGCGCTGCGCCACCCGGGAGTGGCGGCGGTGCTGCCGCTGACGGCGTTGGGCATGACCGCGGCGTACACGGTGTACGCCTACGCCGTCCCGGCGTTCGCCGGGGTGGGCGTCTCGGGCTCGGGCACCACCTGGATGCTGGGTTTCTACGGCCTCGGCGCCGTGGCGGGGAACCTGGCGTCCGGCATCGCTGCCGACCACCTCGGCCCGGTCAGGGTGCTGGCCGTCGGCTACACGCTGATGGCTGCTTCGATGACGGGCTTCGCGCTACTGGCGGCGACCGGTCTGCGAGCCCCGGTTGCCGTCGGGGTCGCCTCCGCCGTGTGGGGTGCGGCGAGTTGGTGCCAGACCCCGCCGCAGCAGCACCGCCTGATCGAGGCGGCGCCGGCACAGGCCCCTCTGCTTGTGGCGCTGAACTCCTCCGCGATCTACCTCGGAATCGGGGCAGGCACCGTGATCGGCGGCCTGGCCGTCCCCGCCGGAGCGGGGACGATGTTCACCATCGCGGCGGTGCTGGCACTGACCGCGCTCGCCTGGCTGGCCACCACCAGCCGAACGCCCACCTCTGCGCGCTGACCTGCCGCACGTTCACGCCGACGCCACATGCTGAGGGCGATGTGAATGGATCATTCCGTGCGCCACCGACGTCCTGGAGCTCTGGATGCCGAGGCTTCTTTGGCCTACGCCGGGTGGTTTCGGGGCTCGGTGTTCCCGTCGCCCGGTCGGTTCAGGAGGTCGGCGGTGTCGGTGCCGGCGCGCAGCAGCGCCTCGGATTGCGCGGCGATGGTGCGCAGCCGGGTCTGGAGGGCGTCGCGGGCGACCTCGGTGCCCTTGATCGTGCGCAGAGACGCCATGACGGCCTGAACCGCCGGGATCCGGTAGCCGCCGGCGCGCAGAGCGACGACGATGCGGGCGTCTCTGACGGCGTCGGGCGGGAAGTGCCGGGTGTGGCGCCCTTTCAGCCTTTGGGGGGGTGATCAGTCCCTGTTGTTCCCAGAACCGGAGGGCCGAGGAGCGTACGCCGAGCGCGGCCGAGAGCTCGGTGATGCTCATCGCGTCTGCGGGCGCGGGAGCGGCGTCGTGGGTGCTTTCGTCGATGATGCTGTCGAGGGCGTGGAGGGCGGCGATGGTGTCGTTGCGGGAGCGCGCGAGGTCGACGTGTAGGGCGACGAGTGTGGCGATTGCCTCGTCGTGCGGGAGTTTGCGTATCTTGCGCATGGTGGCGCGGGCGGTGACGGGGCCGACCGCGGTCGCCAGGTTGCGGTAGGCGCGCAGCGCCGTCGCATGCACGTGGGTGAACTGCCGATATCCGTTGGGGTGGCGGGTTGCCGGGGGGATCACGCCGAGGCGTTCGAGGTCGCGGACCTGCTGCACGGAGTAGCCCGCGACGGCGGCAAGACGGCTCGTCGAGTACTGCTCCGCGTCGCGCTCGCCTGCCGCCGCCACGTCCGGAACCCTCCATCAGCACTTCAAGTTCACACTTGAATCATGTCGATGGAGCAGATCCTGTCAGAAGTCAGAACCTACGACGGTGTCCTCGAACTCGCGCCCGTGCCGAGGAGCGAACACCCCGAGATCTCGTGGGGCGACCACTTCTTCTACTACGCACCCGACGGCCAGGTTCCGCGCAACCGCCAGCCGTACGCCGACCGTGCGCTGGAGGCCCTCAGCGACGCGCACCTCGCCGATCAGCGGCGCGTCGAGCAACGGCGCGTCCAGTAGCGGGGCGTCCAGCAGCGAGCTGCCGCAGCGCCCCGCTGAATGCGCGGCTCGCAATGCGACGCCTGACCCGTCTGCCGCCGCAGCACCGGCGTACCCGCAGGCATGCCCAGGCTGGCTACACGCCATGACCACACCTCGCCGATTGCCGCAATGACAGGATCATGTTCGGCATATACTCTCGGACACAGAACTTCATTCCGAATGTTGGGGGTTGGAGATGGCGAACAGCCCGGCGCTCTACGACGTGCTGGATGAGCGCTTCCGCACCGGGCGCTGCGTCTTCGGCGACGACCGTCTGGAGGTGCTGTACGACGGCTGCCGCTGGGCGGAAGGCCCGCTCTACTTCCCCGCGGGCCGCTACCTCATCTGGAGCGACATCCCCAACGACCGCATGATGCGCTGGGACGAAACCAGCGGCACGGTCAGCGTGTTCCGCTCTCCCGCCGGCCACCCCAACGGCAACACCCTTGACGCCCAGGGCCGTCTGATCACCTGCGAGCAAGGCAACCGACGTGTCACCCGCACCGAGCACGACGGCACGATCACCGTGCTTGCCGAGCGCTACCAGGGCAAGCGGCTCAACAGTCCGAACGACGCCGTCGTACACTCCAGCGGCGCGATCTACTTCTCCGACCCGGACTTCGGAATCACCACCGACTACGAAGGCCATCGCGCGGAGAGCGAGATCGGGGCGACGAACGTCTACCGCGTCGACCCGGACGGCGAAGTCCACCTGGTCGCCGACGGCTTCGCCGGCCCGAACGGCCTGGTCCTGTCCCAGGGCGAAGAACGGTTGTACGTCTCCGACACCCGCGCCAACCACGTCCGCCGCTTCGACGTTCAGGTCGACGGCAGCCTCGCCGACAAGGGCGTCTTCGTCGAATGCCGCCCCGGCGAAGGCCGCTTCGACAACATTCGCTTCGACGACCAAGGCCGCCTGTGGGTCGCCGCCATGGACGACGGCGTGCACTGCTACGACCCAGACGGAACCCTCATCGGACGTCTCGTCACCCCGGAACCCGTCGCCAACATCACCTTCGGCAGCCCGAAGCGCAACCGCGTCTTCCTGACCGCCAACACAACCGTGTACTCGGCAGTGTTGTCGGTCACCGGACTGCCACGCCTGCCCGAGAACCGCTGACACACCCCCCCCGCCGCCCGCCTTCGACCGGCGGCACGCGGGAGCGTACTTCCCCTGCACGAAGAACGCGGCCCACTCGGTCAGGCGACCCACCGCCTGCTCAAGCGCGGCGACCGGACCGACACCAGCACCACCTCGTCCGCTCCGCAGCCGTCGACCGGGTCCATGCCACGGAAGCGACCGCGACCCGGTCGGGGTAGTGCCACGAACAGGGTTGTCGGGGCCGCAGCCTGATGCGGTTCGGCCTTCCGCGGCCTACGGCGATGTACGAACATAGGTGGCGTCGGCTTTCCTTGTCTTGGCGCAGGGCGCAGGCGGCGAGGGCGAGTTGGATCCACGTGTACGCGGGGGCGGAGGCGTGTCCGGGAGTCCGAAGGCAAGTACGTATAGGGCTGCTGCGTCGACGACGGGCGCGGCGAGCGGCAGCGTGACATGCTCTGCCGCTGTCCCGAACGCCCTCGGGCATGCGCCGCGACTCGCGCGGCGCCATCGGAACCCGCCCGGCGACCGTACTCACACCGCTGCCCCGCCCCCGCAAGCGGGCCGCGTCGCTCGTGGACGCCGGCGAAGTCTCCCGATCCGGATCACCGGCGGCTACGGCATGCGGCGCTCCCGGTTGGGTAGGGAGCATGGCACCGCCGGGACGCACGCAGGGAGAGAGCATGACGGCTTTGCCGCGCCGAATACCGCCCGCAGTGCCGCGCAGCGGCGTGGTCCTCGGCGACCGGTACCGCCTGACGGAGCCGCTGGGCTCGGGTGGCACAGCTGACGTTTTCCGGGGCGTGGATGTGCGGCTGCGGCGGGATGTCGCGGTGAAGGTGTTCCGGCCCGGTGCCTCCGCGGTTTCTGCGGAACGGTTCTGTCAGGAAGCCGAATTGCTGGGCCGGTTGGCGCATCCGGCGCTCGTCGAGGTGCACGACGTCGGCAGGCAGGCCAGTCATGTCTATGTCGTCATGCGCCTTGTCGAGGGCGTCACCTTGAGGGAGCACATTCTCGACGGCCCGCTGCCCGCCGCGCGGGTGGCGCGGCTGGGCATGCGGTTGGCTTCGGCGTTGGAGCACGTGCACGCGGCCGGTGTCGTGCACCGCGACGTCAAACCGTCCAACGTTCTCGTCGGGCTCGACGACTCGCCGTATCTGGCGGACTTCGGGATCTCCCGGCTCGTCGACGAACCCACCCGTACCGCGCCCGGCATGCTGATCGGCACCATCCCCTACCTGGCGCCCGAGCAACTCCTCGGCCGCGGGTCGGGCCCGGCCAGCGACATCCACGCACTGGGCCTGGTCCTCCTCGAAGCCTTGAAAGGCGAGAAGGAGTACCCCGGAGGCCCGCTCGCAGCGGGAACCGAACGCGCGCTGCGAGCGCCGTGCATTCCGACGTGGACGCCGACCGGACTCTTCTTGGCCATCGAGGCCATGACCCAAGCAGAGCCCGCCGACCGGCCGGACGCCGGCGAATGCGTGCGCCTCCTCGAGAACGCCGCCGGGTCCGGAGCATCCGACGCTGCCCCAAAGAGCGAGACCCCCTCTGACGGCCGCAGGGACGTCGCCGTCGCCGTCCGGCCCCCTCGCCCGGCCCCTGCCGCGATGTCGACCACGGCGGGGTTGCGCAAACTGCGGCATCGCGCTCCGGCCGTGGCTCTGGCGGCTGGGCTCGTCCTGGGGGCGGGCGGCGCTACCGTGCCCTTCGTCCTCGGGGCAGGCGGCGGCCACGAAGCGGGACGCACCCCACCTCCACCCGCACCTGCCGCAGTACTACCCGGCGCCGTCCCCTCGGCCGCGAACAGCCCGAGCACGACGTCCAGTACGCCGCCCGCCGCGCCCACCACGCCCGCCGCGCCCATCACGCAACCGCCCATCCAGCCGCCCCAGGGCACGACACCACCGCCCCCTCCTCTGGCCACCGCCGCACCCGTGCCGGACAAGCCCGGCCGCAGCGACAAAGACAACAACCGCGCCGACAACAAAGGCAAAGGCGGCAAGTCAGCCAAGAAGTGACGCACTGCGCCGGACGGGATGCAGAGCACACGTGCTGTGTTCCGTGCCAGAACTTCCAGCGTGACCCACCGCCGCCCGCGACAGTTGCGCTACCGGGTGCGGGGTCGCGGCAGCACGGCGCAGCATGATCGACACCGAACTCGAATGCGGGCTCCAGCGCGGGCGACGCATGGCCATGCGTTCCACGGCACGAGGAAACACGTGCCGTCTGCCGTCACCGAGTTGCCCCCCCGGGTGCGTCATGCCCTGAGCCGGGCAGGCTTCCACCTGGCCGACGAAGGACGACTCGGCCCCGGGTCTGCGGATCCACGCGACTTCGCAGGGCGTCCTGATCGTGTGGACGGGGCCGGACGGGTTCACCGCCCTGACCACCGAACGAGCCCGCGGCGGCGACGGTACCAAAGCGGTCGTGCGGGCTGCCGTCGCCGGACTACAGGTCCAGATGGGACACTCCGTCGCCGCATCGGCCGACGACGAAGGCCTGCTCGATCGCGAACCGCACGATCAACGCAACCAGCTCATCCGGGATGGGGCCTGCCCGGTGGCCGAGGTTGACGCCACTGGGTCGAGTAGCCCCGGGGCCACGGCGTTGGCGAGCAGGGTGGCGGCGGTGGAGGCACCGACCGGGTGCTCGCGGCGGCTCGGGTGGTCCGCGGCGTACACGATCGCGCGGGCCGCGATCTCGGGCTCGTGGATGGCGGGAACGGGTTGCGCGCGGCGTGGCAGCCGTGACAGCACCCAGTCGAACTGCGGCGTGTTGACGGCCGGCAGCTGCACCATCGTGGACCGCACCCCCGCGCCGTGCTTTGCGCGCCGTGGGCGTAACCGAGATAGGTGACCCGGTGACGCGTTTGAACTCCTCGGCCGTGACCTCGGTGAACGGCGCGAAGACGCCGCTGAAGGCGTTGTTGACCCACACGCTGATGGGCCCGAACTCGGCCTCGGCGGCAGCCGCGGCGGCCTCGACCGCCGACTCCCCCGCCGGCACCGGTGATCACGACGGCCTGCGGGTTGTGGGCACGAAGTCTCACGGCCGGCGGCTAGCCTGCGAATCGCGGCGTCAGACGGCATCCGACTCCTCCGCGTGGGCGATCCCGTCGTCCGTTCCGACTGCACGGCGCGCTTACGGCTATCCGGCGGGCGGCACCCAACGGGTCTGTCGAATGGTCGCGAGGTCGGAAGGGATGTGTGCCCTGGTCGACGTCCGCAACCGGCTGGGACGACGCGTAGCCATCCCGGTCGTCGGGTACCCGCGCCGACGGCGGGGAATCGCCGTCCCTCGCCGAGGCCATGCGGCCCTCCTGAAGGCGGCGCGTCGATACCCCAGCGAGGCACCACGAATGACCAGCTACGGCTATTTCCTGGCGAGCGAGGAGTTCCCCCCGCACGTGCTGATCGAGCAGGCCAAACTGGCCGAACAGGCCGGATTCACCAGGCTTGCGATCTCCGATCACTTCCATCCGTGGATCGACGAGCAGGGCAACAGCCCCTTCGTGTGGTCGGTCATCGGCGCGCTGTCCCAGGTGACGACGCTGCCGATCACCACGTTGGTCACGTGCCCCACCGTGCGCCTGCACCCGGCGGTCACCGCGCAGGCGGCGGCGACCTCCAGCGTCATGACCGGTGGGCGGTTCCGGCTCGGGGTCGGCACGGGCGAGGCCCTCAACGAACACATCACAGGGGCGGCATGGCCTCCGTTCCCGGTGCGGGCCGGCATGCTGGAAGAGGCCGTCGCGATCATGCGCGAATTGTTCGACGGCGGCATGGTCAGCCATCACGGCCCGCACTACACGGTCGAGAACGCCCGGCTGTACAACACTCCGGACGGGAAACTGCCGATCTACGTCTCCGGTTTCGGCCCCAAGGCTGTCGACCTGGCGGCGCGGATCGGCGACGGACTGGTCACCATGAAGCCCGACGCCGAGGCGGTGTGGCGGTTCCGCGACGGCGGAGGCGGTGACAAGCCGGTCGTCGGCGGACTGAAGGTGTGTTGGGGCCGCGACCGGCAAAAGGCCGTGGAGACCGCGCATCGCACCTGGCCGAACGAGGTCCTGCCCGGAGAACTGGGGCAGGTTCTCCCGCTGCCCCGGCACTTCGAGCAGGCGGTGAGCCTGGTGACCGAGGAGATGGTCGCCGACGCGATCACCTGCGGCGACGACGTCGACGAGCACGTACGCGGCCTGCGCGCCTACGCGGACGCCGGGTTCGACGAGGTGTACGTCAACCAGATGGGACCTGAGTACGCCGACTTCTTCGCCTTCTACAGCAACGAGGTCCTGCCCCGCGCGAACTCCTGACGAGTGCCGATGACCGACGACGTACGCGCTGGTGTCGTCACTTCAACGCGATTCGCCCGACCGGGCGAACTTCGGCTCCCAGGTTGCGTTCAGCCATGCGGAGAGCGGCCCGAACGAGGTCCGGTGGATGCACGCGGCGGCGTCCTCGGCGACGGTGATCTCCAGGTGGCGTACGTGGGCGTCGATCGCGGAGTACAGCACACATTGCTCGGTGACCTGGCCGCACAGCACCATCGGCCTCCGCATGGTCCGATCTCCACCGTCCGAAGTTGTCGTTGACCTGGACGACGTCCGTGCCGGTCTCCCGGGCCTTGCGGATCAGTTCACCCAACGCCGGGAGCGCGCGGCGTACCGAAGGGACGAGCAGGTCCGCGTCCGCGTGCTCGTAGGTGTTGATCATGTCGATGACGGGAACGGCTGTGTTCGTCATGGCGGACCTCGTTCCCAACCGGCACGGCCCCTCGTGCGCGGGGCTCCGGCGTGGGTGATCCGGTGTCTGCTCCCGACCGACCGCGTACCGCCTTGGTCATCGCCAATCTCGGGAGCGACGCTCCGAGCGGCTCAGTCCGGTCGTCGGTGCAGAAGCTCGCGCACCGCGTCCTCCATGGCGCCGCGTGTCGCCGGAAGGCCCGCCGGGGAGTCCGCTCCGAGTTCGGGCAGCGCGGGGGCGACCGTGACTCCGTCCTCGAACAGCTCGACGACTCTCGGGTCGATGTACGAAGCCCGGCACACGGTCGGCGTATTGCCGAGGTAGTCCGCCACCTCGCGAACGGTGCGAGCCACCGCGCGACGGCGCGGTCCCGTGCCGTCGTCGGCCCGGTTCGCGGAGACGGCCAAGCCCACGGCGGCCATGACGGTGGCGTGCCAGGTTCGAAAGTCCTTCGCGCTCATTTCCGTTCCCGACGCCTCGCACAGGTAAGCGTTGAGTTCTGAGCCGGCGACCTCATGCCACGTGCCGCCCTCCCAATAGGCCAGCAGCCGCGGCCCCGGGTCGCGGCGGCGTAGCAGCGCCCGCACCGCCTTCCGGGTGGCCTCGTCGGCGACCTCCGTCACCTGGGTGCGTCCGGACTTGCCCGGGTACTCGAAGGAGATCCGCCCCTGCCGGACGGAGGCGTGCTCGCGCAGCAGCGTGGTCAGGCCATACGAGTCGTTGTCGCGCGTATACCCCCGGTCTCCGACCCGGAACAGGCCGAGGTCGAGCAGTCTGACCGCACAGGCCAGCACCCGGGACCGGCACAGACCACGGCGCCGCAGGTCGTGCTCGACCCGGTCGCGCAGCCGCGGCAGCGTGGCCGCGACCTCGGCAACGTGCTCGTGCTTGCTCTGTTCCTGACGGCGGCGGAACTCAGGGTGGTACAGGTATTGGCGGCGTCCGGCGGCGTCGAAGCCGACGGCCTGGATGTGCCCGTTCGGGAAGGGGCACACCCACACGTCGGTCCACGCCGGCGGGATAGCCAGCGCTTTGATCCGGGCCTTCTCGTCGGCATCGTCAAGCGTCCGCCCGTGCCGGTCCACGTAGCGGAACCCGCGGCCCGAGCGCACCCGGCCGTACCCAGGCCCGTGGATGTCACTGTGCCGCAGACGCATGCCGCGCGGATACCCGGCTGCTGTCGGGTGATGCTCACCCAACGCCGGTCCACTTGGCGGCGGATGAAAGCCGCTCAGCCGCCTTCGACTCCGGTGGCCTTGTGGGACGCGCCGACGGGCTTGGACTCTGGGGAGCCGCGCTGACGCAGGTAGATCGACAAGACGGCCATGGAGGCGATGGCGAGGAATTCGGACTGCCAGTTCTGCAGGGTGCGGTCCCAGAAATCGGCCGAGACCACGTACTGGTCCCAGTCGACCGGGGCCTGCAGGTCGCGCAGCCGCTGCTCGTTGTACGCGGCCACTCCGGTGACCGACTGCGCGAGCCAGGACAGCACGAAGATGCCGCCCATCACCAGGCCAAGGGAGCGGGAGAACACGTGCTGCCGCCAGCCGCCCGCCCCTGCCCAGGCGGGTGAGTCGGATCCGGCGTGACGTCCGACCCGCTGGTCCTGGTCGGTCTCGGTGCCCGCGGTGCCCATCTTCTTCGACTCTGGGGACCCGCGTTGCAACAGCCAGATCGTGGCCGTGATGTAGAGGAAGAACTGCAGGTACTCCGACTGCCAGTTCTCCGTCACATCGACCGCGAAATCGGACGAGGACACGTACTCCCAGAACCCGACCCGGGCGAAGCCGTCGACGGCGAGCTGGGAGTTGAACTCCGCACGCCCGGCGAACGCCTGCCCCACCAACGCGGCCGCGAACGCCAGCAGGAACGCCAGGCCCAGCGCGTTGTCGCGCAGGAACCCGGTGACACGCGCCGCCTCTTGGCGGCGCTCATGGTCGGAGGAGCGCCGCGACCCGCTCATCGCTGCATCAGCCCGACGGCGGTGAAGTACGCCAGTCCGGCGGCGATGATCAGCAGGCACACAGTGAACATCGTCCGCACGGTCACCGTCCCTTGATCTCGCACTGGTAGGGCTCATCGCCTGCCTGCTCGTGGCAGCCGGCCGCGGTGACCTTCCAGCCTGACGGAAAGCGCGCCAGGAACACGGTGTCCTGCGCGAAGACCACCCTGGCCTGGTTGCCGTGCACATCCGTGTGCCGAGCCTCGCCCGCGTCCGGCAACTCCTCCTGTCCCAAAGCATCGGGGCAGGAGGACTTGCCCGCCTGCTCGAGTTCCTCGCGACTCGTCGGCGCCAGTGCCGCACACGCCATGGCCCAGTCGCCGGCACGGACGGCTTGCGCGTAGTGCCGCGCGGCCGCAGTCGCGGCGTCCCGTCGTTCCGAGGGGGTCGAGCACCCGCACACCGCAGCCAGGGAGACCGCCACGGCCAGGTGGACCGGCAGTCTGCGCATCATCGACATCTGCCTCCCACCGGAAGGGAACGGTCGTGGCCGGGGCTAACTTATCTCCGAATACCAGGATTTATGGCGGGTTTGGCAGCGTGTTGTCGAAGGCTTCTTTCGCACGGGCCCGCCAGTCCCGGTACCTCTACGGGCCTCAGTCCGCGGCTACGCGGCTTCCGTCCGAGTGCAGGGCGGCGGCCAAGGCGTGCACGAACGCCGCGGCGTGTGCGCGAGCGCCGCCCCGGTCGCGGACCTGCTCCTGCGGTCGGATCGGCGCTGCGCCGACTTTGGCCGCCGCCGGTCGGCCGAGGGCGGGGTTCTGCCGGGTCACACTCGGGCGAGCTCCAGGTAGCTGTTGTGGCCGTCGTGGCCGTCCGCGTCGGCTTCGTCGAACCAGTGGCCGCCGTGGGCGAGGTAGCGGAAGTGCATCCGCTCCTCCCCCGGCACTGCCACGGTCACGGCCCGGGTGCCGTCCTTGCGTACCAGGAGCTCGTGGGTGCCGGGAGTCCAGTCGTTGAAGTCGCCGACCACGCTGACCGCGGGGCATGCCGGGTCGGGCGGAAGGATGAACGTGACCTGGGTGGTGTCCTTGCGGCGGGTGCGCTCCAGCACTGCGGCTCCTCCGGTTCGGCTTGGATACGCCCGCAGCCGTACGTCGGCGCGGATGCGGGCTGCCCGCAATCGTCGGGCCCGCCACGCCTCGGAAGCGTCACCGCGCGGCCGCCGCGCTGAGGTTTCACCCGACCGGCGGTGCGCACATGCCGACTCGGCACCGGCAAATGGGTAAATAGGTGTGGTACGGCGAACCACAGGCGCCCACGAGGTTCTCGGGCCCGCCGGCCCACCGAAGTCGGGCTTGACGGCCCGGCGACCACCGGCCCGGCCGGGGCCCGACCGGGGTGCCGCTCGAACGGAGCAACTACGGGCCCCTGCCGGAACCGAAGTCCCTCCGCCTTCTGAGCATCACGCGGTGGTCATCGACCTCGGCCTGTGAAACTCGGTCACTCGGCGCGCGCGGGGCGACGCCAGCAGTCGATCGACGGGTCGTACTCCGCCAGGCCCAGATCGGCGAACTCCTGGAGCCAGCCACGCATCGGCCACTCCCCCCAACGGCGGTGGAAGACGGCGCCGTTGGTCAGGATGTCGTCGAGGTGTCCTACCGGCGGTCGACTTGTCTCGTGGTGCTGATGGTACGCCGGAGCGCCGCCCACCCAACACAGTCGGACTCCCGCGCTGTCGGCCATGCGACCGAAGTCGGTGTCCTCGCCGCCGTACCCCTCGTACTCCTCGTGGAAGCCGCCGATGTGCCGCCATCGCGGGCTTGATCCCCGGCAATCTCGCCCGTTCCCTGGAGCCAAGGTGCGCCGCCAGCGGGATGGCCTCCTCCAACGCGCGACGGTTGAGACGACGTGGTAGGTGCAGGCCCGCGCGTTTGCGGGGCGCTCCGCACAACCTCGCCAGTTGGGCGAATGCCTTGGATGTAGCCGCCGCACGCGTGGGCTCCACATCACACATCGTCGCCGTCGCCGTCCCGAGCATGTCGCGCGCGTGCGCGGACAGCGCCGCGCACGCGCGCCCTCCTGGCCCGGAACCGCGCACGTGATGCCGGGTCAATCGGCCGACGCCCGCGCAGCGTCACTTGCCCGACGGGTTGCGTGGAGCAGTTGTTCCATCTTCTCGGCCGCCCGCACCGCGGCATCGGCGCAGCAGTTGTTGAACAGCACGTGCACCCGGTCCGCTTGCTCGGCCAGTGTGCGCAACCGGGGGACCCATTCGCTCAGTTCGTCGGCCGAGTAGACGTGACGAAACCGGTCCTCCTTGGAGCCGGTCCCCCACGCCCGACTGCGCCCGTGGAAACGGACCACCGCGAGCCGGGGCGCGGTGACCGGCGCTACGGGCGGGATGGACGCGGGCAGCGTCTGTGCCATGTCGACGGCGACCGCGGCGGCGTCCAAGCGCTTGAGAAGCGCCTGTGTCGCATGGATGTTGTCGTCCCGCCACCAGCCGGGATGGCGGAACTCGACTGCCACCGGCCAGTCTCCTGCCCGTTCGACGCAGTCGACGAGGAATTGGGTGGCTGGCTCGTCAGGAGCGAATGACGGCGGGAACTGGAAGAGG
This sequence comes from Streptodolium elevatio, assembly GCF_040649515.1. GTDB lineage: Bacteria > Actinomycetota > Actinomycetes > Streptomycetales > Streptomycetaceae > Yinghuangia > Yinghuangia elevatio. The sequence goes on along the minus strand of NZ_JBEZFP010000117.1, from coordinate 13,103 downwards.
AGTGTCCCGAGGCGTCCCGCATCACGAAGGGGACGCAGAGCGCCGCTGAAGCGCTGCCAGACCTCGTCCAAAAGACGGGCGTCCGGCCGACCCCGTCCACGTCCCAGCAATGGGCGCAATTCCGGCGGCAGGGATCCCGACCGGGTGGGATGGCCGGTGAGCAAGGAGAACGCTTTGACGTCGAAGGTGAACTCATCGGGTGTTCGCTCGACCCACAGCTCGCTGTTGCGCGTACTGGGTAGCGAATAGTAGGTCGCGTCCACCTCCACCACGTCGAACTTCTGTGCGTAGTAACGCAGTCGGGCCTCGGGATCAGAACAGTCAGGCGGATACCAACCGCTGGTTTTGAGGGCAGCGTCGGTCCACGAGCACGTACCCACCGATATGCGATCCATGAGCGGCGACTACCCCGCCGGGGCCCCGATGCACGGCGTCTGCCACCCGAGCTGTCGCCGGGCCGACGGGCCGACAGATCCGAGGAAGGGAGCCGGTCATGCCGGTGAAGGGCGACGGCTCTCTGAGGCCCCGTTGTCCCCGAGCGCGACTTCGTGTAAGTAGTACGTTAACTTGCCTCAAAGGTTTCGACTTCAGGCCTAATGAAACGTTTCAGATGATCATCCCTGTGCCGCCGGTCTTGAACAGGTCTGCCGCTGCAACGCCAAGGAGTTCGTGATGACCCCGACGCCGCAACCCAACACGGCCGTGCAGCCACCCACAGTGGAAAACGTACGCGACACGCTGGGCATCGGGTGGCGTGAACCGCGGCTGTCGTGGATTACGCGGACCACCGCGGACGGGTGGCGACAAGGCATCTATGAGCTGGAGCTTGTCAATTCCGCCGGGAAGCGCTTGTCTTCGGTGGCCCGGGAGTCGGACGAATCCGTACTGGTGTCGTGGCCGTTCGCGGCGCTGGAGTCGCGCGAACGCGTCGGCGTGCGCGTGCGAGTCGCGGCGCGAAGCGCGGACCGCGCGCACCCTGCCTGGTCGGCGTGGAGCGACGTGACCTGGGTGGAGACCGGCCTGCTGGACGAGAGCGACTGGACTGCGCGGTTCGTCTCGCCGGATTGGGACGAGGATGCGTCGAAGGACAACCCGTGCGCCGTGCTGCGCCGCCCGTTCGAGCTGGACGGTCCGGTACGCACCGCTCGCCTGTATGCGACCGCTTTGGGGGTATACGAAGCCGAGCTGAACGGCGCCCGGATCGGCGACCAGGTGCTTGCGCCCGGCTGGACGGCATATGACCAGCGGCTGCGCTACCAGACGTACGACGTCACGGAGTTGCTGCACGAAGGCGCGAACGAGTTCACCGCCACGCTCGCGGACGGTTGGTACCGGGGCCGCCTCGGTTGGGAGGGCGGCCGGGCGCTGTACGGCGAACGCCTGGCGCTGCTCGCGCAGTTGGAGATCGTCATGGCGGATGGGAGGGTGTTCACCGTCGCCACAGACGCCGACGGGACGTGGCAGGCGGCGCCGGGGCCCGCTCTGCGGGCAAGCCTGTACGACGGTGAGACCCATGACGCGCGCATTCGGCCGGAGAACTGGCACGGCGTCCGCGCCGAGCCTTTCGACATGGCTGTCCTGGCGGCGCCGACAGGTCCGCCGGTTCGCCGTACCGAGGAGCTATCGCCGGTCGCCATCACCACATCGCCGTCCGGGAAGACGGTCATGGACTTCGGCCAGAACCTCGTGGGGCGCCTGCGCCTCACGGTCGACGGAGCGGCCGGCCAGGAGATCGTTCTTCGGCACGCCGAGGTCCTTCAGGACGGCGAGTTGGCCGTCGAGCCGCTACGGACCGCGGAGGCTACCGACCGCTACATCCTGCGCGGCGGTGCCCCCGAGACGTGGGAGCCACGCTTCACTTTCCACGGCTTCCGCTACGTGGAAGTCACGGGCTGGCCGGGCGAGTTCGACCCTGACGCCGTACGCGCGGCCGTCATCCATTCCGACATGGAGCGCGTCGGCTTCTTCGAGTCGTCCGACGAACTCGTCAACCGCCTCCACGAAAACGCCGTGTGGGGCATGCGCGGCAACTTCCTGGACGTGCCCACCGATTGCCCGCAGCGCGACGAACGTCTCGGCTGGACCGGCGACATCCAGGTGTTCTCCCCCACCGCCTGCCAGTTGTACGACTCCGCGGGGTTCCTCGGGTCCTGGCTCGTCGATCTCGCCCTGGAGCAACGGGCAGACGGCGCGGCGCCGAGCATCGTCCCCAAAGTCACGCCCTTCGCCGACCTGGCGGCGGCGGGGTGGTCGGATGCGGCCACCGTCGTCCCGTGGACGCTGTACCAGCGCTACGGCGACAAGGGCGTACTGGCCGCCCAGTTCGCGAGCATGCGCGCCTGGGTCGACCATGTGGCCGAGCTGGCGGGGCCGGATCGGCTGTGGAACACCGGCTTCCAGTTCGGCGACTGGCTCGACCCGAGCGCACCCGCCGGGCAGCCGCAGGCCGCGAAGACGCCCGCCGAGGTCGTCGCGACCGCGTACTTCGCACACTCCGCCTCATTGGTGGCGCAAGCTGCCGCCGTACTCGGGCTCGAAGACGAGGAGCGGCAGTACTCCCAACTCGCCGCAGCTGTCCGGACGGCGTTCCAGGACGAGTACGTCACCTCCAAGGGCCGCATCATCGGCGACGCCCAGACCGCATACTCCCTCGCCCTGCAATTCGCGTTGCTGCCCGGCGCAGAGCAGCGCAGGCACGCGGCGGACCGGCTCGCCGCGCTCGTCCGGAACAACGGGCACCGCATCGGCACCGGCTTTCTCGGAACTCCCCTGATCTGCGACGCCCTCGCCGAGAACGGTCACCTGGAGACCGCATATCGGCTGCTCCTGGAGCGCGGGTGCCCATCCTGGCTGTACCCGGTCACCCAGGGCGCGACGACGATCTGGGAGCGCTGGGACAGCATGCGCCCGGACGGCACCGTGAACCGGGACGGCATGACGTCGTTCAACCACTACGCGCTCGGCGCGGTCGTCGACTGGCTCTACCGCACCGTCGCCGGCCTCGACTGCGCCGAGCCGGGCTATCGACGCCTGCGCATCGCGCCACGTCCCGGCGGCGGGCTCACGTACGCCAAGGCCGTGCTGCGCACGCCGTACGGGCCGGCATCGGTGGCGTGGCGGATCAACGGCGACGAACTCGTTGTCGAAGCAGACGTCCCACCGAACACCACCGCGTCCGTGGACCTGCTGGGCGCCGGGTCCCTCCCCGATGTCGGCGCCGGACACCACGCGTGGACCATCCCCGCCCCCAAGGTCGCCGCGGCGCGCTTCACCCTGGATTCCTGGGTTTCCGAATTGCGCGGCGACCAGAGGGCTTTGGAGATCTTCAAGGACGCCATGCTGCGGTACTGGCCCGAAGTCGCGGAGCACCTGGAGAGGCCGGAGGCCGACGCCGGCATGGACCTGACGCTCCGCCAGCTCGGCGACCTCGCGCCGCGCGGCCAAGAACTGCTCGCAGAACTGGAACACCGATTCCTGGGATACGCGGACGACAACGTCTGAACGATCTCGCACTCCGGACTTCGGCGTCGGAGCGCCCGCCGTGCTGGGCCTGTCACGGTCATGCAATCGATCGCCCGGCCCGCCCGCGGTGACGTCGACTTGCTGGAACTCCACGGCCGCGCCGGGACCGTACGCTTTGAGTCGTGGCAGCCGCTGTCCGTCAACATCTCCCGCCACACGGTCGAAGAACTCGAAGGCGCCGCCCACTGATGGGAACTACCCGACAGCTCCGCGGAAGGCCGACGCCCCGGATGCGGGGCATCGGCCTTCTTGTTGTGCTCAGGTGTTCAACCCAACTGCTTGCCTCGGGTGTTCGGCTCACGGGGCCAGGGCAAGGGCGTCGGCGACGGGGTCGGATCCGGTGCCCGCGTCGATCAGCCAGACCACCGGCACCGTGACGCCGTTGTCGACGTAGCGCCGGATGGCCTCGCGGCACTGCTCCGGTGATCCGTGGACCAGGAGTTCGTCGACGACGGAGTCCGGTACGGCCGCCAGCGCGGCGCGGCGGTCTCCTGACTCCCACGCGTCCCACATGGGCTGCAGGCGGTCTCCCCGGCCCAGCCAGCGCTGGTAGTTCGCGTAACCGGGGACGTTCAGGTACGCGGTGATCATGCGGCGGAACGTCGCGCGCGCCGCGTCGGCGTCCTCGGTCGGGCAGACGAAGACCCGGCAGACGATTTCCTTCCCGGAACCGCCTTCGTGGACGTACGGGACGACGCGTTTGACGTCGTCCGCGGACAGCCAGTTGAGGATCGCCCCGTCCGCCTCGCGTCCCGCCAGGCGCAGCATGCCCTCGCGGAGCGCCGCGAGGTAGATGGGCGGCGGTGTCCGCGGCGGGCGGGTGAGCCGGAATCCGTTGACTTCGAAGGTGTCGTAGCGCTCGGCGACGCGCTCCCCCGCGAGGGCGGCGCGCAGGAAACGCACGGTGTCGCGGACGCGCTGGTACGGCCGGTCGTACGCGGTGCCGTTCCAGTCCTGCACGATAGGGCGCGACGCGGCTCCGAGCCCCAAGTGGAAGCGTCCTGGCGCGAGTTCGGCCAGCGATGCGGCGGTCATGGCGAGCAGCGCCGGGCCGCGCGTGTACGGGGAGACGATCGCGGTGCCCAGGTTCACCTCGGGTGCGCCTGCGGCGGCCAAGGTCAGCGGGGTGAAGCCGTCGAGGCCGTCGACTTCGATGCTCCAGACGTCGGTGTAGCCGGCGTCGGCGAGTTCGCGGGCGATCCCGGGATGGTCAGGGAGAGGCGCGGGGAACGGCATGGTGATGCCGTAGCGCAACGGGCTTTGCACGGTGCGGGGTTCCCTTCCGACGGGCGGGCCGTTCACCCGGTCAACTCGTCCCAGACGGCCGATTCGCCGTGTTCCAGCGCCAACGCCCCGAGGTATTCGGCGCTGTGCGCCTCGGATCCGACCTCGCCGGGCCAGGACCACAGGCGCTTCGTGTAGTGGTGCAGGGGGTATTCGTGGGTGACGCCCATCGCACCGTGTAGTTGGTGGGCGGTACGCGCGACCGTGGTCGCGGTTTCGGCGGCGACCACCGCGGCGGCCGCAACCGCGGCGAGGTACGCCTTCGACGTGCCGTTCGCCGGGGAGAGCTGTTCAACCGCGCGTTCCAGTGCGGCGTCCAGTTGTACGCCTGCCACGCGCATGGCGGCCAGTGAAGACGCGACCGCGGGTATCCGGGCGAGAGGTTTGCCGAACTGCTCGCGGCCCATGACGTAGTCGCGGGTCAACGCGTACGCCCCGTCAACCGCGCCGGCCACCGCGGCCGCGCGCAACAGGGCCAATCTCGCGCGCACTTGCGGCATGGGCGGTGCCGCGGACAGCCGGGTGCCCGCGTCACCCCGCAACACGAGGTCGTCGCGTGGCTCGTCGGCCAGGTTGGTCCCCTCACGCACCTCGACGCCCGGCGTGCCGACCTCGACGTACGAGACGCTCCCAGCGCGGTCGTACACGACGACCGCACTTGCGTCGCGCAACCACGGCACCCGGGGGATCCGCAGTGTCGAAAGCTCGTCCTCGTATACCGCGTCCACGCCGAAGGCGATGGTGGTCTGCTCGGCCACGGCGCGGTCATGGGCCAACACCCAGGAGGTGACGGCCATTTCCGCAACGGGCGCGCCGACCGCGTACTCGCCCAGCGTGCGGACGACGGCGATCAGGTCCTCGTACGTGCCGCCCGAGCCGCCGCGGGCCTCGTCGACCCCGACCAGCGGCAATCCCAATCCCCACAGCGTTTGCCACAGTTCGCTCGACGACCTGTCCGCTACGGGGGTGCCGCCGACGATGTCGCCGACGAGTCGGCGTAGTTCCTCTGCGTGGTCGCTCACGGCCGCGTCTCCTGTTTGGCGATGATCGAGAGCAGCACGTCGGCGGCTCCGCCACGGATCGTGAACCCGGGGGAAGCAAGCAGTGCCTGTCCCCACGTGGCGCTCAGTTCGGGCCGGTCGGGGGCGCACAGCCGACGGGCGAAGTCGATGACGTCGTTCTCGAAGGCGTTGCCGAGATATTTCAGCGTGGCGGCGTCCACGACCGGCGCGGCTCCGCCGTCCAGACTGGTTGCCACCTTCCAGGCGAGGCGCCGCAGTGTCGCCAGTCGGGCGACGAGGCGGCCGAGCGCGGCCTTGAGGTCGTCGGAGCCGACGGAGGCGGCGTCTCGCACGGCCAGGGCGAAGAGCGGGTACGTGGACAGGAAGCGTTCCGGGCCGCCGCGTTCGAACGACAGTTGCTCGGTGACCTGCCGCCACGCGTTGCCGACGGTGCCCAGGACGCGGTGGCCGGGCACGAAAACGTCCGTGAAGACCATTTCGTTGAAGTGCTGTTCGCCCGCGAGGTCGACGATGGGCGACACCTCGACGCCTGGTGTGTCCATGTCCACGATGAACTCGGTGAGTCCTTCGTGCTTGCGCTCGCCTCGGGCGGTGCGTGCCAGCAGGTAGGCGTGGGTGGCCTTGTGCGCTCCGGTGGTCCAGATCTTGCGGCCGTTGACCCGCCAACCGCCTTCCACCGCCGTCGCGGTGGTCCGCACTGCCGCGAGGTCGGAACCGGCCTCGGGTTCGCTCATTCCCAGGCAGAAGACGGACCGGCCGGCGGCGATGCCGGGCAGAACCTCCTTCTGGAGCTCGGGCGTTCCGTGCCGCAGCACGGCGGGCCCGATCTGGCGGTCACCGATCCAGTGCGCGGCCACGGGAGCACCCGCTCTGAGAAGCTCCTCGTTGACGGCCAGACGGGCACGCTGGCTCTGTCCCGCACCGCCGAATTCGCGCGGCCAGGTGATGCCGATCAGCCCGCGGGTGGCGAGTTCGCGGCTGAAGTCGGGGTCGAAACCCCTCATCCAGTTGTCGCTGCGCGGCACGTACCGGCCTTCGGCGCGCCAGGCGTCGGTCAGTTCGCGCACCTCACGTCGGAGGCGCGCGATCTCGTTCGTGTCATGCCGAGTGGCGGTCATCGCGTGCTCCTCATCGGCCCGTGTACACGCCGGGGCGCTTCGCACGGAAGGCCGCCAGCGCCTCCTGGGAGTCCTGCGTCGAGGTGACGACCGCCTGGTGCGAGGAGATGAGGTCCAGCGCCGTGCGCAGGTCGTGTCGCTCGCCCTCGCGGACGGCGCGCTTGATGAGCTGGACGGCGACCGGCGGTTGGCTCGCGAGCCGGTCCGCGAACGCCCGTGCCGCGGCGGCGAACTCGGCGTCGGCATGCACGGCGGTCACGAGTCCCATACCGAGTGCTTCCTCGGCTGCGACGAAGTCGCCGGTCCACAGCAGGCGCAGCGCGGTGGCGGTGCCCACGATGCGCGGCAGATACCAGCAACCGCCGTCGCCGGGTACGAGGCCGACGCGGATGTAGCCCTCGCTGAAGCGCGCCGAGCTCGCGGCGATGCGGATGTCGGCCATGAGCGCCATGTCCATGCCCGCCCCGACCGCGACACCGTTGACGGCCGCGATGTACGGCTTGGTCAGCGCTTCGGCGGCGTACGCCACCTGATGGATCCGGTTGGTCAGCAGGTTCTTCTCCGCCAGCGGTGTGCGCTCGCGATCGGCGAAGACCCCCAGGTCGACGCCGGAACAGAAGGCGTCGCCCGCACCGGTGACGAGGACCACGCGGACCTCAGGGTCCGTTTCGGCGTCACGCAGGGCGGTCGCCCACGCGTCGACCATCTCCATGGTGAACGCGTTCTTGTGGTGCGGCCGGTTCAGCGTGATGGTCGCGACATGATCGGCCACGCGGTATTCCAGCTCGCGGGATTCGACGCCGGTGTCTCCGGGATCACTCACAACTTGCTCCTTGCTTCCATGTCATGACGGACGAGGCCGACGGAGGCATACCCGTGGTCGCACGACCGACGGCGATTCGCTCCGGATCGAACCGGTCACGGCACGATGCTGGCGCGGACGACCTCGCGTCGGTCGGCGGCCTGGAAGGCCTCGTTGATCTCCGCGAGCGGGAACGCGGTGCTCTCCAGCCACCGCTTGGGCAGCCGGTCCCGGACCGCGTCGAGGAACTGAAGGCTCCTGCCCAGTGCGCCCGGCTCGTACAGCGAGACCCCGATGATGCTCTTGTTGGTCAGCGTGAGACGGGACGGGTCGGCGTCGTACGTCTGTCCGTGGCCGATGTTGCCGACGCTGAGGTAGCGCCCGAAACGGCCGAGCATCTTCACGCCTTCGTTGACGACAGCGGGCGAGCCGACGAGTTCGATCGCGACGTCGGCCCCGCCGTCGGTGAGTTCGTGGACGCGCTTGACGCGGGAGCGTTCGTCGGCGACGGCACTGATGTCGACCACGGCATCCGCACCCAACTCCAGGGCGAGTTCCAGGCGTTCGGCAACTGCGTCGACCACGACCACCGTCGACGCACCCCGTGCCTTGGCGAGTGCGGTGGCGTACAGGCCGAGCCCGCCCGCGCCTTGCACGACAACGGTCTCGCCGAAGCTGAGCTGCGCCCGGTCGAACGCCTGCATGACCTGGGCAAGTGCGCAGTTGGCGCCGCTGACGGCTTCGTCGGAGAGCGTGTCGGGGACGCAATAGACCAGTGCGCCGGCCGGAAGGAGGAAGTAGTCGGCGAATCCGCCGACGTAATAGGGAGGTTCTTCGGAACTGGCGAGCATGGCCATGGTCATCCGGCCGCAACTCGAACTCCGGCCCGCCACGCAGTAGCGGCACACGTGGCACGGGAAGAAGTAGGGGAAGACGACCCGCGTCCCCGTGCCCAGCGCGCCACCCGTGGTGTCGCGCGTCACGCCCTCGCCGAGGGCGGCGACGACGCCGACCATCTCGTGCCCGAGCACCGTGGGCAGCTTGCCGCCCAGTCCCCGGGTGTTGAAGCGGCCGTGCCAGGCGTGCAGATCGCTGCCGCAGACGTTGGCCCGGGTCACCTTGACCAGGATCTCGCCGGGCAGCACGCCACGACCCGCCAACGAGACCTCGCGGATCTCGAACGGCTCGTTCGGCGCGGTGAATTCCGCGATGCGTCCCTCGAACACTGTCGGCAGCCTCCCTGGACCGCGGTGCCTCGGCGCGTTCGGAGGCGATGGCGCCCCGCGGCAGCGGTCCGACGATGACAGGAACTTGTAATTCCTATACATGAAATACATCATCATGACGACACGACGTCAAGATCCGGGCCCGCGGCCGTGATGCGCCGCGCGGCGAACGAGGAGGCCCTCGATGCCCCACAACCCGCCCAAACCGATCTACGTGGGAGGACGGTGGCGCGACGCGACGGGGTCGGACGCGATCGCCGTGACCAATCCCACGTCGGAGGAGGTCATCGGCTTCGTCCCCCGCGGGTCGGCCGAGGACGCGGACCAGGCCGTGGCGGCGGCACGCGCGGCGCAGGAGGGCTGGGGTCGCACCCCGCAGTCCGAGCGGATCGCCGCCGTGGAAGCCGTGTACAAGGCGCTTGAGGCCCGCAGCGAACAGCTCACGGAGGCCGTGGTCGACGACGTGGGAACCCCGCGCCGCATCGCGGAGAAGTTGCAGACGGGTCTGCCCCTCGCCGCCGTCCGGGACTTCATCGAGGCAGCGCAGGGTATCGAGGAGCCGGAGCGAGTACGCAACTCGCTGGTCCACCGCTCCCCCGTCGGCGTCGTCGCGGCGATCACCCCGTGGAACTACCCGCTGCTCCAGACCGTCGGCAAGGTCGTCCCCGCTCTGCTCAGCGGCAGCACGGTTGTGCTGAAACCGAGCGAGGTGGCACCGCTGGTGCCGTACGTACTGGCCGAAGCAGTCCACGAAGCCGGCCTTCCCCCAGGGGTCTTCAACATGCTCAGTGGACTCGGCCCCGAAGTCGGAGCCGCACTCGTCGCGCACCGCGACGTGGACATGGTGTCCTTCACCGGCTCGACACAGGGCGGCCGTGCGGTCGCGGCCGTCGCCGCGGGCGGCATCAAGCGAGTGTCGCTGGAACTCGGCGGCAAATCCGCCGCGGTGGTCCTGCCCGAGGCCGACCTTGAGCGGGCGGTGAAGGCGACAGTCAGCAGTTGCCTGCTGAACTCCGGGCAGACCTGCCTGGCCGTCACGCGTCTCGTGGTCCCGCGCGAGCGGTACGCGGACGCCGTCGGGTCGGCGGCGGCTCTTGCGGCCAGGTTCACGCCGGGCGATCCAAGCGACCCGGCGACCAAACAGGGCCCGCTGGTCTCCGCCGCACAGCGCCACCGGGTACGCGGGTTCATCGACCGGGCGGTGGCCGACGGCGCCAACGTGGCGGCAGGCGGCAGCGCTCCGCCCGACGGACTCGAACGGGGATACTTCGCCCGCCCGACGGTCATCGCGGACGCCGACCCACGGGCCGAGATCGCCCAGGAAGAGGTCTTCGGCCCGGTGCTGGTGGTCCTTCCTTACGACGACGTGGACGAGGCCGTTCGGATCGCCAACGGCACGCCCTACGGCCTCGCGGGTGCGGTCTGGGGCCCGGACGAGGAATCCGCCGTCGCCGTCGCGCGGCGGCTGCGAACCGGCCAGGTGGACGTCAACGGCGGCGGCTTCAACACCGCGGCACCGTTCGGCGGAATGAAACTCTCCGGCACGGGACGGGAGTTCGGCAAGGCAGGGCTCGAGGAGTACTACGAGCTGCAGGCGATCCAGCTGTAGTCCGTCGAGTTGCACGGGACGCACGCGTGCGGGGTAGGCCGGTCGTACGCCCGGCTTACCCCGCACGCGTGTCATCGCGACCGCGTCAGCGTTCGGAGAAGGCCACGGCCTTCATCGTGTCGAGCACGACGTGGACCTGGGCGAGACGGTAGACGCCCTCCTCACGACGAGCGACGGCCCGGACGATACCGCTGGCGATGTTGGACGGGACCCGGTCGTCGACCGAGGTCACGTGGATGTAGGAGGACAAGGAGAGTTCGTCCTCGGTCTCCCCGATGACATGGATGTTCGTGCCGTTGTGCCGCAGCGGGTACGGACTCGCCAGGCGGTGCGCCCGCTGCCACGCGAGAACCGCCTCGCGCCCCCGGTTGTCCGAGGCGATGAACTCCTCGTGCGGGTGGTTCCCGGTGTCAGTGCGCGAGGTGAACCAGACGTCCTCGGTCAGCAGGTCCTCCCAGGCGTCGAACTCCCCCTCGTCGTAGACGAACCACCAGCGGTGCAGAAGTTCGTGGGCGGCCAGGCGGTCGTGCATGGTGTCTCTACCTCATATGGGTGCGGGGACGTTGCGAATGCGGGGGGTCATGCGGTCGGCAGGACCAGCGGGTCGCCCATCCGGGCGTACGACTCGGCGATGTTGCCGGCCAGGAATCCGTCCCGGATGTCGGCGGGTGTGCCCGCGAGTTCCTTCTCGTAGAACTCCACCGGGGTCAGGTTGCCCTCGAAGTGCGGCATGTCCGAGGAGAACACCGCGACGCCGGGAAGCCTCTCGAACAGCTCGAACGGGAGCTGCCCCTGGTTCGGCAACGGTGTGACGCGCACGTTGCGCCGTACGTACTCCGACGGCTTCAGCGGGAGCTTGTACTCGTGCAGGAACACCGCCGACTCCGCGGTGGCGCGGCTGTCCATGCCGGCCACCGTGTACGGCACCCAGCCCACGCCGAGCTCGCAGATGAGCGCGGTGAGCTTCGGGTGCCGCTCGAAGACGCCGCCGAAGACCATCGCGTTGAGGAAGACCTCCCCCATCTGGTGGGTCTGTCCGGTCGCGATGCGGCTGAGCACGCTCGGGTCGGTGGTGTTGGCGTAGCCCGGGTCGAACACCGCGTTCGCGAGCCCGACGTGCAGGATCGCGACCATGCCCAGGTCCTCCGCGGCGGACCAGAAGCGGTCGTAGTCGCCGTGGAAGAGCGGCACGCCGCCCATGGCCTCGGTGGTGACGAAGAACGCGCGGCTGCCGAGCTCCCGCATGCGGCGCAGCTCCGCGATCGACCATTCGAGGTCGTCATAGCGCAGCATTGCCACCGGGAGCAGTCGGTCGCGGTGGTCCGAAGTCGACGCGGCCATATGCGTGTTGAGGGAGCTGACCGCGAGCTTGCCCAGCTCGGTGTCGCGGATGAGCGACATGTACACCATGCCGAGCCCGGAGAGGATGTTCTGCACGGCGATGCCCTGCTGATCCAACAGGCGTACCCGGGCGGCGGGATCGACCTCCTGCCACTGCGAGTGCCCGCCGATCGTGAAGTCCGCAGGGCGCTCGTCGGGGAAGATCGCGCGCATGAATGGCGTGGTCATGTCCGAGACGGGGATCCGCCGCTCCCGCGCCGCCGTCTGCCGTAGTGGGAACGCCGCGTAGGCGAAGTGCTCCGGTGTGTTCGGCGCGAACTCGGGATCGTCGTCCGGCAGGAAGGCGGGGAGGCGTTCACGCAGCTTCGGGAACTGGGCCAGCCAGTCCCGCGCGGGTTCAAAGTGGGCGTCGACGTCGATGACCGCCATCGTGTGCTCCTCGTGGTGGAAGCGGTACGGCTCGGGCAGTGCGCTGCGTCGGCGCGTAGCCGGAACCGCGTCACGTGGGCGATCCTCCGAGCTGCCGGCAGCTCCGGCCCGACCAAAATAGAATACGGAATACGCAAAAAACACAAGGGGACGCCGCCTCCCGGCCGCGCCTGGTCGGCGGTGGTCCGACCGCCGCACAGCGCCCCTTGAGTGCTCCAGCATTTTGTGTAAGCGTTACGCATCCCACAAGCCCAGGCGGGGCGAAACCTGCACCGCCAGACGAGCCAGGAGGGCTCCCCGTGGAGTTCGGCATCTTCCTCAACGGATTCATCCCGGGGCCGGCCGCGCACGACCGTGCGTCCGAACATCTGGGCCTGCGCCGCGAGTTGGACCTCGCGATCAAGGCGGACAAGCACAACTGGAAGTACGTCTGGTTCGGTGAGCACCACGCCCTGACCGAGTACTCCCACATGTCGGCCCCGGAAGTGTTGATGGGCTACGTCGCGGCAAAGACCGAGCGCATCCACCTCTGTACCGGCATCAACTCGCTGTCGCCGCGCAAGGAGCACCCCGTCCGGTACGCCGAGCGCGCCGCGATGCTGGACCACATCACCGAGGGCCGCTTCGAGTGGGGCACCGGCCGCGGCGCCGGCTCCCACGAGGTCGCCTCGTTCAACATCATGGACACCAACTCGACCAAGGCCGAGTGGGACGAGGTCTCGCGCGAGATCGTGCGCATGTGGGAGCAGT
>NZ_JBEZFP010000116.1:0-30822 GCF_040649515.1 Streptodolium elevatio | reverse complement strand
ATGCGTAAGTCGCGATCCCGGCGGGGCTCACGTGCGAGCCCCGCGCGGTAAAAAACAAGACGGGCTATGTGCTCCCCGTGGACCCCGCGCGCGGTCGCAGGGCTGCGACAACCGCTGGACTCGGCGACGCCAACACCGGCTGGAGTTGGGCTGGAGATTCTGTTCGGCGCGGCCGCCATGCACTATGCCCGTCCCGAGGTCATCGCGGCCACGCCCGGCCTCATCTGCGATCTGATGGGCATGGCCGTTCGCTGCAGATCAAGGCGGCGCACGATCTCGATGCGCTCCGAGCCAGGAAACGCGGTGCGGGCCGCGAACTCGGCGCCTACGTCCACATCTCCGGCGAGACCGGCGTCGGTGCGGGCATCGTCGTCGCCGGGGAGCTCCTTCGCGGTGCCCACGGCGCCGCCGGGGAGATCGGCCACGTCATCGTCGATCCCGGCGGTGCCCTTTGTCGCTGCGGCATGAGGGGCTGCCTGGAGCAGGTGGTGGGCCAGGACCCCGTCCTGCGTACAGCAGATGTCGGCACGAAGCCACGTGCCCCGGAACCGATTTCGACTGGTGTCGCGGAACCCTTACGGCGGCTGGAGAGCAACGACGACCGTGCGCACCGCGCGGTGCGCCAGGCCGGCGAAGGCCTGGGCACCGCGCTGGTCGCCGCGGTCAATCTGCTTGACCCGGCTGCCGTTGTCCTCGGCGGCCTGCACGCCCGGTTGGCCCCTTGGTTGATCCCGCATGTCCGAGCGGCGCTTGACCGGGGCGGCAGCCGAACACGGGGCCGCACCCCCGACATCCGTGCATCAGCCCTCGCCGCCGGAGGCGCTGTTCGTGGCGCCGCAGGCGAGGTCGTCGCCCGGGTGTTGGCCGACCCGCTCGGCATCACACGCGACGCCTCGTGAGCCGTGAGGCCTTCGGGTATGTGTACGCCGCGAACTTGGTAGAACCGGAGGGTCGGTGAAGGCTACGGTTCGAGAATCAGACCGGAGTTCACGTGCGTCACGGTCCCGGTGATGCCGCGGGCGGCGGGGGAAGCCAGGAAGAGGACTGTAGCGGCGATGTCCTCGGGAAGCGTGATGCGCCGCAATGCGGTGTCCTCAACCATTTCGTGACGTACGGCCGCGGGCGTGGTGTTCCGCTCCCGGGCGAGTTCCTCGATCCACGCGGACAGCTTGGCGTTCTCGGTTGTCCCCGGCGCCACCACGTTGACACGGATTCCGTCGCCGCCGACCTCACGCGCCAGGATCGCGGACGCGGTCTCCATCGCCGCCTTGGTGGACGCGTATGCGGCGAGCCCGGCGAGTTTCATGCGCGGAGCCTCGCTGCTGATCTGGACGATCGACCCGCCCCTGGAGCGGCGCAGGTGGGGAAGCGCCGCGCGAGTGACCTCAAGCACGCCCAGGACGTTGATGTCGAAGGCGCGGCGGAACTCGTCCCGTTCAAGGTTCTCCAGCAAACCTCCGGGGTTGTAGGTCGCGACGTTCACGACGACGTCGAGACGGCCCAGTTCGGCGACCGCTCCGTCCACCAGGGCGCGGACCGCGTCGGGATCCGCGATGTCGGTGGGGATGGCCAGTGCCCGCCGTCCGGTGGATTTCCGTACCCCGTCCGCAAGTTCGCGCAGCGGCTCGGGTCGACGCGCGGCAAGGACGACGTCGGCGCCGGCCTCCGCGAGCGCGAGCGCGGTGGCACGGCCGATCCCCGCGCCGGCTCCGGCGATGATCGCCACGCGTCCGGCCAACGTGCCGCCGTGTGGCGCGACACCCGCATCTTCTTCCCCGCTCATGCCCCGTCCTCCCGGTCCTCTTCGGGAACCGGCCGCCAGACGACGCCGTTGATGTGGCTGCCGCCGCCGACGAACAGCGTGTTGCCGGTGACATAGCGGGAGTCGTCGGAGGCGAGGAACAGCGCGGCCCCGCCGATGTCGGTCTCGGGGTCGCCCATGCGGCCCATGGGGTTGTTGGCCTCGGCGGCCGCGGCCTGTTCCGGGTTGGCCGCGGCGAACGCCGCGAACGCCTCGGTCTTGGCGCCCGGGCAGATGACGTTGGCGCGGATCTGGTGCTCGGCCCACTCGCGTGCGGCTGATCGCGTGAGCGCGCGAAGGGCCTCTTTGCCGACGTTGTACTCGGCTGTGTACAAATGCGCGTTGACGCCGTTCAGCGAGCAGATGTTGATGATCGAGCCTCCCCCGGCGTCCCGCATCGGCTCGAAAGCGGCCCGCATGGTCCACCAGCCCGCCCACAGCCCCATGTTCAGGCCATGGGCGAACATGGCGTCGGTCTTGTTCTCCAGACGGTTGGTACGTCCGCCGCCCCATGCGTTGTTGACCAGGACGTCGATCCGCCCCCAGTGGTCGACCGCCTCGGCGACGAGTCCCGTCGCGAAGTCCCGGTCGGTCACGTCGCCCACCAGGGTGAGCGTGTCGACGCCGAAGTCCTCGGCGAGTTCGCGCGCCACCGCACGGGCGGGCTCCTCGCGAATGTCGTTCACGACGATCCGACAGCCCTCCGCGGCGAACCGGCGGGCTATGCCCTTCCCGATTCCCGCGCCTGACCCGGTGATCACGGCGACGCGGTCCTGCAAGCGCGACACTCCTGCCTCTTTTCCTGGTCGTGGGGAAGTCCCCCCGATGGTGGCGCGCGCCGCGGCGGCGCGCGCCTCGGAGCATCCGTTCGGAGTGTCGGTCAGAGCGTCTTGAGGAAGTCGGCGATGTGGCCGGTGACGCGGGCGATGTCCGCGTCACCGAGGCCGTGGTTGCCGGACACGAGAATGCCCTGCCGCATGACCTGGTCGGCGTTGGGCAGCCCGTCGCCGGCGATGCGGTACGTGGAGTTCTTCAGCATCGGGTGCCGGGTGATGTTGCCGGTCCACACCGTGCGGGTGTCGACGC
This sequence comes from Streptodolium elevatio, assembly GCF_040649515.1. Classification (GTDB taxonomy): domain Bacteria; phylum Actinomycetota; class Actinomycetes; order Streptomycetales; family Streptomycetaceae; genus Yinghuangia; species Yinghuangia elevatio. The sequence goes on along the minus strand of NZ_JBEZFP010000116.1, from coordinate 27,935 downwards.
CGCGCGGTTCCAGGTACTGCTGAAGGTCGGAGCGGGTGAACCCGGCGTCCGGACGGATCTGGAACGTATAGGTGTGCCAGGCCGTTTCGAGCCCTTCCAGCTCGCGCGGCAGGATGAAGTACTGGGGGTACTGCGCGAGGAACTCGGTGTAGAGCGCGAAGTTGCGGCGCCGACGGGCGAAGTTGACCGGCACCTTCTTCAGCTGCTCGACGCCGAACGCCGCGCTGATCTCGTTCGGTTCGAAGTTCCAGCCGAGTTCGTCGAAGATGAACCCGCTGTCGTACGCGACCCCGTCCAGGTCCTCCCAGTAGCTGCGCTCCCCCACACCTCCGAACACCTGCACCTCGGAGCGCCGCCCCCAGCGACGCAGCAACAGGCAGCGCTCGCGCAGCGCGTCGTCGTCGACCAGGACCATGCCGCCGGTGCCGCCCGCGGTGATGATGTGCGACAACGCGAAGCTGGTCACCGAGATGTCCGCGCGCGTCGCGGTGGGCGTGCCACGCAGCTTGGGCGCAAGGGAGTCGCAGCCGTCCTCGATCACCTTCAGACCGTGCCGATCGGCGACCTCACGGACGACGTCCCAGTCCGGCGCGTTGCCCACGAGGTTGGGCAGGAGGATCGCCTTGGTCTTGTCCGACACCGCCGCTTCCAGCAGCGAGGCGTCGATGTTGAAGGTGTCCGGCTCCACGTCCACGAACACCGGGACCAGACCTGCCCGGACGATGGGGGCGACATCGGTGGAGAAGGTCAGCGGGGACGTGATGACCTCGTCGCCCGGCTGCAAGTCCAGCAGTTCGACCGCCAGGTAGAGCGCGGACGAGCCCGAGTTGCACATGATGCCGTGCCGCTTGCCGGTCATCTCGGCCACACGGCGCTCCATCTCCGCGACGTTGGCTCCGATTCCCAGCTTGCCGCTGCGCAGCACGCGGTTGACCGCCTCGATCTCCGCTTCGTCGTAGACGGCGGAGATGTACAGCACGCGCTTGTCGTCAGTCATCGGAGTCCTCTCGCAGCAGACAGGCCGGCGCCGGATGGGCACGCCCGGGAAGGTCGGCCGAGTCGGCCTGAAACATAGCTATCATGCATATGTTAAGGAGAACAAGGGACCACCAGGAATAAAAGATGGCTATGTTTGAGGACGCCGCGAGCCCGCCGGCGTTCCGGCTTGACCGGCGGCGGAACGGGCGCGTCGGTGCCCTGGACCGCGTGCCGGTGATAGTTGTCCCACTGCCGGGCAAGCGCCGTCGCCACCTCGGGCCGGTCACGGTCCGGGTCTTCGGTGATCCACCCGTTCAACAGCCCGGCCATCCGGCAATTGCTGTCCTGAGACAGCGAGAAGAGACCGCGTACATCGACGGAAGGACCTGGCCGTCAAGCACGCCCCAGGCAGCGGCGAATGCGCCGTGCCTTGTGCGGCCCCTGTGCTCGTACCGGCGCACGCCGACAGTGCGCAGTTCGTCGTAGATGTGCCGAGCGCGGGCCACCGGAGTGATCCGGCCCTTTGCGACCGTTGTTCAGTCTCCGGCTTCGACCGGGCGGCTTCCGTGGGCGCTCAGCGGGAAGGCGTGGGCGCCTTCGAGGTGGCGCACCGCGAGATGGTACGCGCCGACGTCGTCCCCGGCGGCGATGAGCTCGATCAACTGGGCGTGTTCCAGGGCCCCGGCCAGCCGGGTGGTCCGGCCGGTCTCCCGCAGACCCTCGGTCATCCAGAGTCGCTCCTGCCGACTCCACAGCTCCTCGACGGCGGACAACAGGATCTGCATGGTCTGGTTGCCGCAGTTGCGCACGATCGCCTCGTGGAACCCGCGCGTCGCGCGGATGTACGCCGCGCCGTCGTCCAGATGGCGGATCATCTCGTCGTGCACCGACTGGAGTTCCGGGACGACCGTACGATCCCGGTCGGGCCGCCGTGCGCACAGCCCCACGCAGACCGGCTCCAGGGAGCGCAGCGCCAGCGACAAGTCCTCCAACGGGACCCGGCGTGCCTGCATGACCATGCCGAACATATGCGCGGCGTCCTGCGGGCGCGGGGCGTGCACGACCGCGCCGCCGACCTTGCCTCTGCGGACCGTGACCAGGCCCTCGGTTTCCAGAATCCACATGGCTTGGCGCAGGGTGGTCCTGCCCACCTGGAATTCGGCGAGCAGGTCGTCCTGTTTGGGCAGGACGTCGCCGTCGCCGAGTTCACCGTTCAGGATGCGCCGCCTCAGCGTGGCCGCCACCGCCTCGGCCACCGCCTGGTGGTGGACAGGCGTGTGCCCGACGCCGACTCGTGGCCCTTCAACTGCGCGGTCCACCTGCGGGTTCACCCCTGTCGTCGGCTACGCCGGAGCCCCGGTCGGTCACGGATCATGACGACCAGACGATACCTGTCGCAGATCGGCGTCTGTTCCAGGACCACGTGATCGAGGGCGCCTGCCTCCGACGGTGAACCGCGCCGGCACTCGGGCGCTGGACTCGTCAACACACCTGCGCGACCCGTTCCGCCCCATACTCGGCCAGGGCGGTGACGAGCAGGTGCGTGTTGGCTCGCGGCACGGATGGGACGACCGATGCGTCGACGATGTGAAGGCCTGCAAGTCCGTGCACCGCGGTGCCTGAACCGACGGCGGCACCCTGAACGCTTCTGCCACGGCAGTGAGGAGACGAAAATGCGCGCGATCGTCCACACCCGAAACGGTGTCGAGACGCGGGACGATGTCGAAGTCCGCGCCCCCGAGGCCGGCGAGGTGCTGGTGCGGATCGCCGCGACTGGTGTCTGCCACAGCGACGTCAGCGTCTTGGACGGGGTGATCGAGTGGCCGACCCCCGCGGTGCTCGGTCACGAAGGGGCCGGCGTCGTGGAGAGTGTGGTGCGGGCGTCACCACCGTCGCGCCGGACGATCACGTGGTCATCACCACCATTGCGGCGTGTGGCATGTGCCGGTACTGCCAGACCGGGCACCCGAACCGCTGCCGTCAGACCCTCGAAACCCCACCGCGCCCTTCTCGCTCGGCGGCGAGCCGGTAGTGCCGTCCCCGGTGGGCGTGTTCGGCCTCCTAGGAGGAACGAGGCGGAACACGCCCATCGACTGTGCAGTGAGGCACGCCGGCGCAGGATGGGGTCAGTGCTGGTGCACCAGGCTTACGTGCACCGCGTCTTCGCCCTCCGCGCGGCGCTCGAGAAGGGCGATGCCGTGCTCGACGGTGTCGAGGGTCACGTGGGTACCCGCCATGGTGCGGGCGATGTCGGGCCGGTCGGCGAGGAGCCGGACGGCCTGCTCCATGGAACCGGGGGTGGACCCGGCGCAGCCCTGGATGGTGATGTTCTTCAGGGTGATCAGGTCGGTGAGCAGGCCGTCGACCGGGGTGAAGTGCTTGAGGCCCGCAAAGGCGATCCGGGCGCCGGAGTTGCCCGTCAGCTCGAGCGCCGTACGCACGGTGGCCGTCACCGGCGTCAGGTCCATCACAACCGACGCCATACGCCCACCGGTCAGCTCGCCGACACGGGCAACCACGTCCTCCGCCTCGGCGTCGACCACCGCGTGCGCGCCCAACGCCGTGGCGGTCTTGAGGCGCAGAGCGTCGGCGCCGGTTCCCGTGACGATGACCTGGCTCGCACCGCAGGCCAGGGCGGCAGACGCGCAGAGTAGGCCCTGATGCCCCGGGCCCTGCACCACGACGACGTCGCCGGGCCCGACCCGTACCGACGTCACCCAGTTGAGCGCGTTCGCGAGCGGCTCGAACACGGTCAGTTCCGCGGGTGTGAGGCCTTCGGGGGCCTTCATCACGTGGGTGTTGGGCAGGAGGCGGAGGTACTCGCCGTATCCGCCCCACAGGCCGCCTTCGTGGTCCGGGCCCATGGTGTAGCCGTAGAGCTGGAGGTTCGCGCAGAGCCCCGTACCGCCTGCCAGGCAGGAGGCGCACCGGCCGCACTTGACGATCTCGTCGACACACACGCGGTCGCCCTCGGCCACCCCCCAATTCGCCGCCGCCTCTGGGGTCACGGCGGTCAGTCGGCCGACGATCTCGTGTCCGGGGATCACCGGGCTGGCCTCCCCGGGGACGTGGCTCTGCCCGTGGAACTGCATGACGTCGCTTCCGCACATGCCCACCGCCTCGACCTGGAGCACCGCGCCGCCGACCGGCGGATCAGGGATCGGGAACTCCCGCACTTCGTAGGTCCCGTTCCCCAGGAAGACTGCCGCCCGCGCCTGGCCACCCATGATCCGCTCCTCGAATATACGAACTTAGAGGGCGATTATTCGAAAGATTGCTTGGTTGCGCCAGGGGTACGGGAGAACTTCTCCGCCCCGCGCCGGGCAGAGGCGCAGCCGGTGACATCGCCCGAGCACTGGGCATGAACAAGGCCACATGCCACGCGGTGACCGCCGGCCTCGCCGGCGCCGACTACTTGATTCGCAATCCCGCCGACAAGACGTTCAGCCTCGGCCCCGCACTGGTGGCGGCCGGCCGTGCGGCCGAGCAGGCGTACCCGGCCGTCCATCTCGCGCACGCCGAGGTCGTGGCGCTTGCCGAGGAACTCGGCCCGACCGAGCGGTCATCGAGCCCTGCCGATGACAGGACAGCTACGGCCGGCCCCGCGCCGGCCCAGTCCGCTCGCCCTGCCCCGAACGACGGCTTCGATACGAACGCGACGTCGGTGGTGCCGCTGCAATTGCCCGTCGCGAGACGTACGGTACGCAGGCACGAACACTGGAGAGGGAAAGTATGGGCGACTGGTTCCAGACGATCGTCGACATCGAGGCCACGCCAGAGGAGGCGCAGGTACTCGCGGCGAACATACTCGATTGGCTGATTGCAGACGGCTTCGTCTCAGCGGAACGTACCGACTGCGTCCTCGGCGCTGACACCGGGCACGCGCCAGGGACGCGTTACGGCGAAGCCGTCGAGGACCCGGATCCCGAACTTGTCAACGTGTGGAGCAACGGTCTGCAAGTCACTGTAGGACGTACGGTCTTCGATGCCGGGCAGGGCGAACCCTCGGCCGTCACGTGCCCGCACTGCGCAGCCGAGATGCCCCTCGGCGACGAGCACGGGCCGCTCGTCGAGGAGACGTGGGCCCGGTTCATGGATGCCATGGAATTGTGGGGCGAGGGCCACGACGAGCCCGTCGCGTGCCCGTCCTGCGGCCGGACAGCTCCCGTGCACACGTGGCTCTGGGCCGACAACTACTTCGCGTTCGGCCATCTCGGCTTCACGTTCTGGAACTGGCCCACGCTGCGCCCGGAGTTCGTCGTGGATTTCGCACGCCGTCTCGGTGGCCACCGCACCGTACTGCTCGAAGGCAAGCTCTGACACGGCTCTGTACGCCGAGTTGCGATGTCGCTTCGACGGCAGTTCGGAAGTCATACAAGCGTGCGCAAGGGCGATGTGCGCGAAGCAGCCAGGTAGCCGGGGCTGGCCGGCCTCGCGGTTGCCGCCAGAGCTCAGTAGGGCAGGGGCCGACCAGACGGCGTCCGCAGGTCGAGCGGAGGAGCCGGGCGTGACTGCGTAGGACGCTTGACGATCCGGATCTGCGGCATGGTCGGCCCCCTCCTCGAAGTTGACCAAGCCCTACCCAGCCGAAGCGCACACAACGCCGAGCGGCCACGACGGATCACACCGGAACCTCGAGCAGCGCGACGGACTCCCACCGCTGAGAAGGGAAGGTCGACGGGGTCACGCCGTCTGCGACGGCGGGAAGCAGCGGTGGCAGTACTCCAGGTCGGTGGGAGTCAGCTCGCCGCCCCCGCCGACACGGTCCTCGATCTCGTCGATGGCACGCAGCATGAAGTACGTGCCCGCGCACGCCTCGTGCAGACGCGGCGGCATGCCCACGATCCGCTCGTACCAGGAGATGCTTTGCGGACCGTGGCGTGCACGACCGCCAGAGACCAGTTCGTCGGGTCGCCGTCTTCCATCACGGGCTCCCCCTGACCGGTCGAGCGGGAACGGGGCCCGAGGGCCCGGACGAGCACGTTCAGAGGAGCGAGGCGCTGTTCTGGGCAACGGCGGTGCTGTCCGTCACAGCGGACACACCGTCCGAGGCAACGGCGGCGCTGTTCTGGGCGACAGCGTTGCTGCCGCTGCGATCGCCGACGTCCGCCGAAGCGGTGGTGGCACCGCCAAGGACGACAACGGCGGCCAGGGTCACGGTGAGGGGGAAGGTCTGCGGACGCATCGGCTCTCCTGTATGTGTGGGACACCAACGTCGCCTATCCCAATGCACTGACAGGGGCGCAGCTACCGATGCCTCCGAAGGTGGGCGTGTCAGTACCCCGTCCTCTCGCAGCTGCGTGACGGCGGCGAAGGCGGTGTGCGTTTGAGCCAGTTCCTGCGGCTGCTTCTTCTGCTCGGTCCCGCGCTTCGGGGGCTTGCGCCGTGTCTGTACGGGACGCGCGTTGGCCTCCGAATGCAGACGTTCGTCTGTTCGAGCACTGCGGGTCGTGGCGCTCAGTCGCCGCCGTCTCCACCTCCGCCGTCTCCTAAGCCGTCGCCGCCAGAGGACCGACCGTCGTAACCGGCCCCGTCGGCATCGCCGCTGTCGGCACCGTCCGACGAAAGGAGGTGCCCTGTCACCACGCAGACAACGATGACCAGCACGAGGAGAAAGAGGCTGTCCTCGACGAGAATCGCAAACAGGAACGCACCGGCAATCACAAGTGCCGCGCGCGACAAGATCCTTTGGTCCCGCGACATGGTCCCCTACCCTTCACCCGCGAGGACGACGAACCGTAGTTGGCGTCAACGTCCAGTACAGGGCGTCGACGCCCGACGTGGAAGCGGTTCGGCAGGTTGTGTTGCGCGACGGTAGGTGAGGACGAGGGCGACGTCCTAGCTGTCGACGAACTGCTGCAAAGAGGCCCCTGCGGCCTCCAGGTCGCAGGGCCGTGGTGAACACGGTGTCGGCGGCCTGGACCGATCCCGTTCCGGACTGGTTGTCTCCGGTGGCGCGAACGGCCGCGACTGTCGACGCGCACGCCGAACTCGCCGGGGACAGGAGAACCTGGCACCTGCACCCGTCCTGGACGCTGCGCGCCGAGCCGTCCGCCCCTCACCGCTTCCAGGCCACCCATTCAGCGGCGCAGATCCTCGGGACGGCGGTCCTCACCGGGCGGCGTCCCATGGGCGGCGTCACGGCGTCTGGGGCGCTTCCTGGAGTGGACCGAAGCGGCAGGACTGACACGCGTCGCGGGCCGCGCCTACCAGTTCCGCCACAAAGAGCCGCCTGCCGCCGCCCCGGAACCACCGTCATCGGGACACACAGCTGATGCCGCATATCCGACCGGATGCCGGCTCTCGCATGGCGAGAGTTGGACCTCGCCAGCGATCAGATCGACGCCTCGTCGGTCAGCGCAGGTACGGCGCACGAACGCAGGACCATGAGCGAGTCTTCCGAGGTCGCCACCATGGCAAAGGTGAACCGGTCAAGCTCAAGACAGAGTGCGACGTCATCGGGATGGACTCCTTGGCGCACACCCTCCGCCAACTCGGCGGCGGCGCGCGACGCGGCAGCTCGGCGGAGGAACTCAGCCGCATCCGTCCCAGCCTTGGTGACCCTCCGAGCGATGTATTGGGCGCACGCCAGATCTTCATCTGCCTGCCCATCCTCGCCAGTGACCACGAACGTGACACTGTCACTCTTGCGTGTGCGCAAGAGCCGAGCCGTTGCCTCCGCCACCACGAAGCTGGCGCACAGCACCAGCGACGCCTCCTTGACCGCAAGGGCGCCGACCGTCCCCGCCGTGGTTTTCTGCACAACAGTCCGTCCGCCAAGGTCAATAGACCGCAGCAGGCCCGGCGAGTTGACGGTGTCGAACCCGGGCGCCGGCGGGCCGTCTTTGAGCGCCACCCAATTCGAGTGGCGAGCCTTGAGTGCCAAGGCTTCGTCCAGCGACTCGGCAAGCACGATCTTTTCCGCCCCCTGGGCAAACGCCCAGGCAGCCACCGTGAACGCACGCATGACATCGACCACGACCGCAACGGACGGGGCTTCGACCAGCTCAGGGATGCCAAGGAAACGAGAGTCCATTCGGACCATGATCGCGCATGCCCGACCCGAGGTATTCAGAGAGTGAGATGCGCATCACATCCACGGTCTCGGAATACAACACCTCCGGTGTGACGCGCCTACGGTCTGCGGAGGGAGGCATCCACGGCCGCCCGGCCCGGGCGGCTGACGAGGCGACACGGGAGGTGCGTCACGGACCTGCGCTCGTCCAGCCAGGCGAACGCAGCGCGGATCTGCGGCACGGTCAGCCCGGTGGCGTGTTCCGACTCCGGACGCTGAGCGGTCCGCGGTGGGTCATCACCGCGCGGAAGACCTTCCCGGCTCACAACGCCACCGTGGCGTACGGACGGGTCCCCAACCGCCGACGGACCTACGTCCAGGCAGGGACGCGATCCCACGGCGACGGGTCAGCGCGCGACGCCCGCCCCGGGCAGCCGGGGCGGGCGTCGCGGAGCTGCGATCAGGCGGAGCTACGGTCAGGCAGGCACGATGTTCTCTGCCTGCGGGCCCTTTTGGCCCTGGGTGACGTCGAAGGTCACCTTCTGGCCTTCCTGGAGCTCACGAAAGCCCGAGGCGGCGATGTTCGAGTAGTGGGCGAAGACGTCCGGGCCGCCGCCGTCCTGCTCGATGAAGCCGAAGCCCTTTTCCGAGTTGAACCACTTGACGGTTCCGCTGGCCATTTGTCCTCCAAGGAGACGGATAGAGTCGGTTCCCGCGAGGCGCGGGAACCGGAGGTGGTCGTCCTGGTCCTCAGAGACTGCCGGACAGCACGTCGCCCGCGAACTCGCGCTCACGGACGGTACTTCGGAACCACGACTGCTGGACCAGACGCTACACGCAGATTGCCCCGGAGCAAGCAGTCTCCGCCTCCGCGCGGTCGTGGCCACCGCCTTCTCCGGCACCTACGCCGGTGAACCCGCTGCACACCGCCGCGACGAGGTCGCCTTGTCCGCGCGGGCCCACCGGGGGCTGCGACCGGCGGATCGTCGAACGCTCACCACCGGGATCCGCACCCCACTCGAGGACGACGACCGCGGTGCCGCCGGTGCGCGCGAAGTCCGGCAGGTGGAAGACAGCCGCTCAGCCCAGGGCGATGTAACACGGGGTGTACAGCCACCGCCCACGGCGGCCTCATCACCGGCGCATCCCCAGCCGCCGGACTCACCGAGAGCCCCGCCAGCTCTGTGCCGCGGCCTCCAAGCACCAAGGACCGACCATGACCAAGTCGCCTCTCCGCCTCGCCCAAGTAGTCGTCGTACACGACGGCCTTGAACGTGGAGAGCGCGCTGCGCGTCGCGTCGTCGTCCAGGTCGTACAGATCCAGCACCGCCCCGGCCTCATCGAGCAGGAGCCGGAACGCGAGTTCCTCCGCGTGCTGACCAGTCCGCGCCACGAAGTCGACGTCAGGCGGCTCGACCATGCTGGCGGTCACGAGAATGAACCTTCGCACGAACTGCGGCGCGTACTGCTCCGCGTACGCCGACGGCATCAGGTCCGGCGCCAAGCCCTCCGCGAATTCCAGCGCAGGGCCTTCAACACCAACAGCAGCCGTGCGTCCTCGGGTGGGCACCCACCCGGTGGCGCGACCACGACGGTGATCCCGTCAGGGCCGTCGATGCCTTCCAACTGAGCCAGGAAGCCGCCGAAGACATGGGCCACGCCTGCGGCGTTGCAGGGAGTCGGACGGCGCCTTCCCGGACGGCGGCACGCAGTCCACGTGCACGACGTACGTCACGGTCTCCAGCCTGTCGCATCGACCCCTTGACCCCTAACCGTTCAAGAACGAGCACAGCGTGCGGCCTTGTTCGGCACGTGTGGTTCCGCCGTGGTCCCGCTGCGGGACCGCACAGCAGGTGGGCATCAGGCCGCAACGCCCGCCCTCACAACCCGGAACTCCTTGCGCCCAACGCCGCGAACGCGCACGCGTCCGCAGCGAGAAGGGCATCTGGTACGGCGGACACACCCTGACCCAAGCCGCAGGACCAACCCGGCAACCCCGTGAACGCCTCTGGTCACAGCACTAGCTCGGCACCGGGTCGAAACCAGGACAACGCCGGGGCGCCAGGCTCGGATCAAATTCGACCAGCAGTCTGGCTAGTTCGCCGTGCAGTTCGAAGCGCAGGGCGCCGCTGAGCCAGCGCCTGATCCACGGTCGGGCTTCCCCCGGGTCGAGGTGTCGAGCACGCAGACTTACGGAGGCGGCGGCGATTAGAGCTGCGGACTGCCATACGGGCTCGGGCTCGGGATCGGGATCGGATGCGAACGCATCGGCTTGGGCGAAACGACCTGCACTCGCTGCCATTTCGGCTCCGGTCACAGCGGGCGACGTGTCATCCGCAGACAGCAGCGATGGAAGCAATCGATCGAACCGGTCATCGTCGCCGAATCGGCCTGCCGCGCGCACGACGGCCTTCATCGCGGTCAGACTGTCGACATTCTGCTCTTGAGTCGAACTGAAGGCGGCCTCCTCGGCGATTTCGAGCAGCCGGTGGCAGGTCTCCGAACGCCGAACCCCGACGGCATTGTCGGCGGCATCGCAGCTCGGCACAGTCGGGCGGATACCAACCGCTGGTTTTGAGGGCAGCGTCGGTCCACGAGCACGTACCCACCGATATGCGATCCATGAGCGGCGACTACCCCGCTGGGCCCCCGATGCACGGTGCGGCCGAGCCCGCTCACCCAATTCGCCGCGGCCCACGTCCTGCATCACATCCCACGCCTGCCCACAGCTTGGACGCATCGCCGGCAACCGTGCGCAAGCTCGTTGGCACAACGGCGCATTCGGGCATCGATACCGCATGCTCCCGCAGCCACCAGTGTCCCTTGCGGCGAAACGTGTTTACCCGACGCCGAGTTGGGACTATCCAGTCGGACGCGGCGTCGTGAGACGGATATCCCGGGCTCCCCGCGGCAAGTTACGCTCCTGCGGCCCCCCGCGGCACTACCCACAGAGGAGCATTGACTTGCAACGGATCACTCGGGTTGTGAGCTCCGCCGGCGCCGGCTGCCTGATCCTCTCGGGGCCAGTCGCGCTGTTCGTGGCAGTGTCCGCCCCCAGTATCGCCATGGCGGCGGACAGCTCTGCCACCACCAAGCCTTTTCCGTCCGGGGCGCCGACGACCTGCCTGTACTTCTGCAACACCCCGACGAAGTCCGAGCCCTTTCCGCCTGGCGGGTCCACAGTCAAGCCCTGCGCGTTCATCTGCGGTGACTCGACGACGTCCAAGCCCACGTCCAAAAAGCCGACCAGCACCAAGCCCAAGCCCACGACCACGAAGCCCAAAGTGTCGCCGAGCAAGAAGCCGACCACCGACCAGGCCACGCCCAAGCAAACTCCTCGTCCGCAAGCGACGACCAAGAAACCGACGGCAAAGCCTTCTCCCCCGGTCACCACGAAGCCGAAGCCCTCCACGACCAAGCCCTCGGCCAAGCCCTCGGCGAAGCCCTCCGTGAAGCCCTCGACCAAGACGACGACGGGCCCGATCGAACTCAACGTGGTCGACCCGGCGCCCGAGGACGACTCGCCCTCTGTGTACATCTACACGATTTCACCCGCGCCCGAGCAGACCTCATTGTACGAACTGCCCTTCACGGTTGGTCCCAACCGCACACCCACGGCGTTCACGCCCAGTGGGTCCTTCAGCGGATATCCCACGACGAACCCGCTCATACCGACGGCATTCGTACAACCGACGGCTGACACGGGAACGACAGCTCCGCCAACGCCCTTGTCCGCGACGGCGGGTACGTCGGCGACCGAACCCACGCGCGTGCCCCTGCCGACCAGCACACCGACGACTCCGACACGGTCGAAGTCGCCTGCCGCAAAGATCGTGGCTCCGCCGACCCCCGACTCCGCACAGGACGTATCGGAGACCGAGCCGCCGACCCTGGCCAAAACCGGCGCCAAGGACCTGACATTGGTCGCTGCAGGCGGTTTTGCCGCATCCATCACCGGCGTGGGCATGCTCGTCATGACGACCCGCAGTAACCGCCCCGAGCCGGACGACAATCCGTGGGTCACGGCAGCCGCCCTCGTTCACAATCCTTGGATACGGGGACAGTAAACCGGTCCTCATCCGGGCGCTGCTGCCTGCCTCCCCAGCCGGGGCTCGGGAGGCAGGCAGGTCAACCCTTCGTGAAGCCCTACAGCAGCAGGACCACCCCGCGGATCAGCGCGAGGCTCATAACCAAGCTCTTGACTCGGCCGCCCGTGATGCGCCTCGCCAACGCGGTCCCGACCACGGCACCGCCCTCAATCACGCGGCGCCGACATCCGCACGCCCGCCGGCAGAATCGTCTTTGACCTCGGCACGAACGCGCACGGTCAGCACCAACAACTGGTGCCCCGACGGCAGTCTCGACTCCACCAGCACCATCCCCCGCCGACACAAGTCGTTCAGCGTGTCCCGGTGCTCCGGTCATGGCAGTGATGGGGACGCAGCACGCGCCACCACTGCTCGCCGGTCACCGGTCGCCGGTCGCCGGTCACCCGCCAGAACACCCCCAGGGCAACCAGGACATCAACACGGTGGACCCAGGTTGCCTGCCACGCCTCACGTCCACGTGAAGACTGGGGCGAGCACACCGAGTCCAGGGCCGCCTATGGCAACGGCCACCGGGACAAGGACGTGAGCACGCAGGCCGGTGATCTGGAGCTCGCGATTCCGAAACTGCGGGCAGGAGCTTCTTCGCGAGCCTGCCGCCGCGTCGGCGCCGCATTGAGCGTGGTCCCAGCGACGCGCTAATCCTGGCCTCAGGTTGATCGGGGACACTGAGCGCAAAAGGCATCGACTGAAAGGGGGCGGCCGGCGTGCGGATCATGATCGCGGATGACGAAGCGGCCATCCGTGAGTCGCTGGAGCGGGTGCTCCAGGTCGAGGGCTACGACACCAGCATCGTCGCCAACGGTCTCGCCGTGCTCGACGCGGTCGGCGGTGACGGCGGTGACACACTGGATCTGCTGATCCTCGACGTGATGATGCCCCGCCTCGGCGGGCTGGAGACCTGCCGGCGATTGCGGGCCGCGGGTCGGGGTCTGCCGGTGCTGATGCTGACCGCCCGCGACCAGGTCTCCGACCGGGTCGCGGGGCTGGACGCGGGCGCCGACGACTACCTGCCCAAGCCGTTCGCCACCGAGGAGTTGCTGGCCCGGGTACGCGCCCTGCTGCGCCGGCGCACGCCGACCGACGGGGAGTCGCAGATCCTGTCGTTCGCGGACGTCCGGCTCGATCCCGACCGGTTCGAGGCGTGGCGGGGCGGGCGGCCGCTGCGCCTGACCCGGACCGAGTTCTCCCTCCTGGAGGTCCTCCTGCGCAACGCGACCCGGGTCTTGACCCGCGACGCGCTGTTCGAGGCGGTCTGGGGCTTCGACATGAGCGCCACCGCCAACAACCTCCAGGTGTACGTGAGTTACCTGCGCCGCAAGATGGAGGCCGATGGGGAGCCGCGATTGATCTACACGCTGCGCGGCCTGGGATACACGTTGCGGGAGACTCCTCCGTGAGCAGGCCCGCCAGCCGGGAACCGCGCCGGCTGACCCGATGGTGGCGCCGGCGGTCCCTGCGGGCCAGGCTGACGGTGATCGCGGCGACGGCCATCGCGGTCAGCGTGTTCGTGGCCTTCCAGCTGGCCAGCGAGCTACTGGACCGGGAGTTGCAGGACACCGCCGAGAATCAGCTACGCGCCGACGCCCGCGTCCTGGCGACGAACGCGCAGCGCGCCGGTCTGGCGCAGGTCCCGCTACCGCCGTATCCCGAATTCGGTCGGCTGGTGCGGGTCATCCTGCCCGACGGCTCGACCCGGACGCCGGACGGCCAACCCGCGCTGCCCCCCGTCAGCGAGCGCGCCGGGCGCGTGGCGCAGGGCGCGTCGGCCGACCTGATGGAGTCGAAAGACAGCGACGAGGACGGTTACCGCATCTACACGCTGCGGGCGGGCGACGGCGCGGTCCAGGTGGCCCGCGTTGCCGACGACAGCCCGATCAACCGGTTCGGGTTGGGCATGTTGCTGGTCGGGCTGCTCTGCGTGGTCGGCGGTGCCCTTGTCGGGCGGGCCGTGGCGCGGACCGGGCTGGCACCGATCGACCGGCTGACCGCCGCCGCGGTACGTGTCGCGCACACCCGGGATCTCGACGCCGACATCCCGGATGAGGGCGGTGGGGAGATCCGGCGGCTGATCCAGTCGATCAACGACATGCTCGCCGCGCTCCGGGACTCCCGGCGGGCCCAGCGGCTGCTCGCCGAGGACGCCGCCCACGAGCTCAAGACACCGCTCACCAGCCTGCGCCTCAACGTCGAGTTGCTGATCCGGCTCGATCGGCGCGGCACCCTGGACAGCGCACTGCCGGCGCAGAGCCGGGCCCGGCTGCTCAACGATCTCGGCGCCCAGGTGGCCGAGTTGAGCACCCTTGCCGCCGAGCTGACCGACCTGGCGCGCGGTGACGTCAGCGACGAGAACACCGAACTGCTCGAACTCGCCGACGTGGTGGCGGCCGCCGCGGCCCGGGCGCGTTCCCGGGTGCCCGACATCGAGGTCGCGCTCGACGTGACCTCCGTGTGGGTGAACGGGCGTCCCGCTGCGCTCCAGCGGGCGGTGCTCAATCTCATCGACAACGCCGGCAAGTGGTCCCCCGCGGACCAGCCGGTCCAGGTCCGGCTCCGTGCCGAGGGCGCGTCGGCGGTGCTCGAGGTCGACGACGCCGGGCCGGGCATCGACGCCGCCGACGTATCACGGGTGTTCGACCGGTTCTACCGTGCCGACAGCGCCCGGGCGTTGCCGGGATCCGGTCTGGGGCTGTCGATCGTGCAGCGGGTCGTCGACGCCCACGGCGGCCGGGCCACCGTCGCCCGCTCCGCACGCGGTGGCGCACTGCTTCGGGTCGAGCTTCCGGCCGCGGCCCCGCCCGCCCCGATCGAGCGGCTCACCGCTGGGGAGGACACCGCGGCGCGCTGACCCGCCCCGGCCGCACGGCGCAGAACAAGCGGCCCCCACCGGGCAGGACACCGCGAAGCGCCGACCCCAGCCCCGGCGCGTGGCGCGCGACCAAAGGGCGGCGACCGTCGGCCCATGAACAAGGATCCGGGACGGGCCTGAGCCCCCGTCCCGGATCTCGTCCGTGCCGCGGCGCTCACCGTTGCAGCGCGGGCTCCTCGCCGTCGGAGAGGGACTGTGGGCCGTCCGGGAGCTCCGCCGCTGGAGCCGCTGGACGTGACAGCCCGCTGGGCCACCAGATCCGCCGGCCGATCAGCAGGGTGAGGGCGGGCACCAGGACCGAC
Source organism: Streptodolium elevatio (assembly GCF_040649515.1). Classification (GTDB taxonomy): domain Bacteria; phylum Actinomycetota; class Actinomycetes; order Streptomycetales; family Streptomycetaceae; genus Yinghuangia; species Yinghuangia elevatio. The sequence continues at coordinate 12,665 of NZ_JBEZFP010000116.1, read as the reverse complement.
CGCACCAGCAGGGCGTCGAGCAGCACGCCGAAGGCAACCAGGAACCCCACCTCGATCAGCATCACCAGCGGCAGTGTGGTGAGGACCGCGAATGTCGCCGCCAGGACTATGCCTGCCGAGGTGATGACGCCACCGGTGGCGGAGAGGGCCTTGAGCATGCCCTCTCTGGTACCGAGGCGCACGGTCTCCTCCCGGGCCCGGCTGGCCAGGAAGATGTTGTAGTCGACGCCGAGCGCCACCAGGAACAGGAATGCCAGCAGCGGCACCGAAGAGTCGACGCCCTTGAACCCGAGGATCGTGTCGAACACGAACACGCTCCCGCCGAAGGCCGCGGCGAATGAGACGACCACCGTGGCCATCAGGACCAGCGGGGCCACGACCGCTCGGAGCAGCAGCCCGAGGACGATCAGGACGACGGTGAGCACGAGCGGGATCACCAGCTTCTCGTCGCGCCTGGTGGTCACCTCGGTGTCGAGGTTCTCCGCGCTCGGCCCGCCGACGATCGCCTCCGCCCCGCTCACCGAGTGCACGGCGGTGCGCACCCGCTTGATCGTTTCGTACTCGGCGACGGTGTCCGGCGCGTCCGTCGGGAACACGGAGATGTCGGCCCAGCCACCGCCGCCCTCACCCGGGATGGCCAGGGCCACACCGTGCGTGCCTTTGACGATGTCGAGCACCCGCTCCTGGTACGCCGGCCGCGTGAGGATCGTCATCGGTTGACCGCCCAGCTCCGGGAAGTGCTGGCGGAGAACGGTGAAGCCGGTGACCGACTCCGGCGCGGACAGGAACTGGTCCTGCTCCCGCAGGGCGCCGGTGTTGCCCGCCAGCCCCATGGCGAGCACGCCGAGGACGCCGAGCGAGCCGAGCGTCGCCACCCACCGGCGGCGGCTGATGGCGGCGCCAAGCCGTCCCCACAGCCCCGGCTTCTCCTCCGTGGCCGTGCTGAACCGCGGGATGGCCGGCCAGAAGATCCGCCTGCCGAGCACCACAAGCACCGCCGGGAACAGCGTCAGCATGGCCACCAGCGCGCACAGGATGCCGGCCGCGCCGATCGGCCCCAACCCGCTGGTGCTGTTCAGGTCGGCGACGAGCAGGCAGAGCAGGCCGGCGATCACGGTGGCCGCGGACGCGACGATGGCCGGTGCCGCGCCGCGCAGCGCGTGGACCATCGCGACCCGGACGTTCTCGTGGTGGTGCAGCGTCTCCCGATATCGAGCGATGAGCAACAGCGCGTAGTCCGTGCCGACGCCGAACACCAGGATCGTCAGCAGCGCCGAGTTCTGGTCGTTGACCACGATGCCGAAGCCCTTGACGAGCAGGTAGACGGTCGCCATCGCGGTCAGTGCGGCCGCGCCCACGGCCACCAGCGGGATCAACCACAACACGGGGCTGCGGTAGGTGAGGATGAGCAGGAGCGTGACGACGACGACGGTGGTGAGCAAGACCTGCACGTCGATGCCGTCGAAGACGGCGTCCATGTCGCCGTCGACCGCGGCCGGGCCGGTCACGTCGAGTTCCAGGCCCGCGGGGCGGTCCTTCGCGGCGTCACGCAATGGGCCGACGACGGCCTCCGGCGCGCCGTAGGCCGTACTGACCTCAAGGGTGAACATCATCGCCTTGCCGTCGGTGGACGGCCGCGTCGGTGGGCCCTCGTCGTCGCCGCCCCCCGGGGCCGCCACCTTCGGCGGGTACCGCTTGGCAAGGGTGTTGTAGTGGCGCTCCACCGTCGCGCGGTCGGCGTCGGTCATGCCGCCGGCGCGGTGATACACGAAGACGAACGTGTTGTCGTCACCGCCGGGGAGACTGTCCTCCAGTACCGCGACCTTGGTGGACTCGGCGCTGGCCGGCAGGGTGTCCGCGGCGCTGTCGGTGGTGACCGAACTCAACTTTCCGCTGAGCGGCACCATGAACGCCGCCAGCACCACCCACAAGCCAATCACCAACCACGGCACCCACCGGCCTGCCAACCGACCCGCCGGCGCTTCCTCGGACGGCGCTGCGTTGACTGCCATCACCAGCCTCCTACATACGAGTTGCATCGCTTATCTGAGGCCTACTTCCTAACGAGCGAACCTGAGGCAACCGTTAGAGCCTGTGAAGCAACCGGCGTCCGTTGGAGATGGCGATGTTGATCATCGACGTCCTGGGTGGGTGCGTCGCGGTGAATCTCCGCGCCGCTATCCGTCGGACACCTCGGATACCCAGTGCAGATCACCGCGCCGCACATCCCGGTCAGAAGTACTCGACGGGCGCCCGGTCTTGGTCCTCTCGACTCGGTGGTGGCGGTGGTCGGACACTGGAAGTGCCCGGGGACCGTGCACGACCGGAGGCGATCACCATGGGCTCCTCCACAACCGCGGACGCGTCTACCGCCGCTGCAGCTGCCGTAATTCCGAGCGACACCAGCTCGGCGCACACTGCCCCAGGCTCGCCACCGACCCCGACCACAGGACATGGGCGTTCGCCGTCGATGTCCCCGCACCGCGAGCACATCGCACCACCGTCCGCCGAAGGCTTCGCCGACGAGCCCGCCGCCCGCGCAGCGCTTCGACGGCTCCTCGACGGTGAGGCCGGCGGGTTCGACGCGGATCCGAACCGGACCCTCCCCGAATACCTAGAAGCCTGGCTCGCGGAGAAGCAACTCACGCTCAAACCCACGACGTACGCCCGCTACCGCGACTACGTCAACAACGACCTCATCCCCCGCCCTCGGCACCCTGCGCCTGGACGACCTCGGACACCGACAGATCCTCGCGCTTCTGGTGGCCGAGTATTCGACCAGGACAGGCTGCGGCCCGGGAGTGGTGGCGGCGCCGTCGGCCGCGTCGCACATCCGGCGGCGGCCTGCATGTGCCTCTCGCCCGTCGCCTGCTGACGGGCCTTGATCTCGCGCCTGTTCGGGTCGGCCATCACACACGCACGCTTCCGGCCGCGCTGCCCACGCTCGCGTCGGCCCGGTCGATGCGGGATGGCGGAACTGCTGCGCGGTGGCGTGGCCTTGGTCGTGGGCCGGGGCCCGGGCACGAGGTTTCGGCGCGAGACGGCGGGCGGCCGCGGGCCACCCCGCCGCCCACCGGCGCTGCCAATTCACCGCTCAGGGAGGTGGTCGAAATCGGTGGTGTACAGGGCGATCCCGTCGAACATGAAGCGATGCGGCCATGAAGCGATGCGGCGCACCGTGCCAGGTCTTTACCGCGGTGGAGGGATGGGTACCTCGGTTCGTGTCGGGGTGGCCCACACTCGGCCGGCCACGGGGCCGAGGTCGCCTTGGGCGAGGTCGGTCGGCGTGGCGGGTTCGAGGGCGGCCTTACCGTCGCGGACGGTGAGCCAGCCGTGCTCGGTGGTGCCGGTGCGCCCTTCCAGCGGGCGGCCGGTGGTCATCTTCTGGTCGAGCCGCTGCCAGGAGGTGCCGTTGAGTTGCCACAGGCCGGCCGGGGCGAGCCGTTTGCAGGGCTGCCCCGAAGCGATCAGGTACGTCGACATGGTGCCGAACAGGCTGCCGCCGTTGAAGAACAGCTCGTCGACCTGGAGCCCGGGCGGCGCCTTCGTCTGGGAGATCTCCTTCAGGTCCGCGCCCGCGAGGACGTGGATGCCTTCGGGCGACCCGCAGCTGGAGTAGCCGGTCGCCAAGGCCACCTTCGTGCCGTCGGCGGAGACCGCGATGTCGCCGGAGTCCCCGATGCCGGGCACCCCGACATCGCCGAGTACCGACCCGAAGACCTCGTGGGACGGGCCCGCCTGGCCCGACGTGGGGTCGACAAGCCACATCGTGTCCAACGAGTGCGCGCCGCCGGACGTGTGCACGAACAACTTGCCACCTACGCTGCCGTGCAAGGTGATGTTGCCGACCTGGTCATGGGGGAACACCACGGGCGACGAGCCGATCTCGTCGAGGGTGTGCGCGTTGAACCGGGTCAGGGTGCCGTCGTACGACATCCGCACGACGAGGTCCCCGGTGGCCGCGCCGCCGGACGGGTCGGTGACGGCGGCGTTGTCGACGAGCGCCGGCCGGCTGTTGGGGTCGTCGCACCAGTCGCACGGTTTCTCGACCACCTGGGTGCCGGGGCCGGCCCATGAGAACAGGGTGCTGCGGTCGGCGCCGACCAGCAGGGTGTGGTCGGCGGACCAGGTGAGCCAGCGTACGGGGGCCTGCGGGTCCACGCGGCGCACCGAGTTCGACGTCTTGCCGTCGTAGACGTACAGGGTGCCGTCGGTGACGTACGCGGCCTGGGTGCGTGCCGCGAGGTCCGCGGGACCGGGCGTCGGCGACGGGCCCGTGGGGGTGCCTGGCGAGGGGGCCGGTGGGCCGGCTCGCATGCGGTCGAGCATGCCGGGGATGTTCAGCAGGCCGCGTCCGCTGCCTTTCTTGTCGCGGTTGAGTACGTAGAGCTTCTTCATGTCCGCGGAGTCCCTCAGTGCCGCGATGATTTCGTCGGCACTCGCGTCGGGGCGGACGAAACGCGCGATCGCCGCCGCGGCGGCCACGTGCGGCGCCGCCTGCGACGTCCCTTGGATCCGCGCGAAGTCGCCGCCGGGCGCGTCGGACTCCACCATGTCGACGGTCCAAGGACCGACGGGCGGCCCGCCGTTGTCGCCGCCGGGTGCGACCAGGTCGATCTCGTCTCGCTTGGTCGAGTACGACGTGACCTCGCGATTGCGATCGACCGCCCCGACGTTGACGACCCCGTCGAAAGTCTGCGGGACCTGCCGCTGATTGCGGTCGACGCAGTCCTTGTCGAGCGGGTTCCCGGCGAACCGGCCGCCGCAGTTGCCCCCGGAGGAGACCAGGACCACCTGCGCGGCCCGGGCGTACTGGACCGTGGCAGCCCAGAGCGTGATGGCGCCGCGGTACTCGGGTGTGTCGTAGGACTTGTACGCGGCCCCGAACGACATGTTCACCACATCGGCGCCGTGGTTGACCGCCCACACCACGCCGACCCACGAGGAGGGCCCCGAAGGGTTGATGCCCTTCAGCGCGACGGGCACGTCCAGGATCGACACGCCGGGCGCGACACCGGTGATGCCGCCGTTGCCGTTGCGGGCGCCGATGATCCCGGCCACGTGCGTGCCGTGCCCGTCGGGGTCATGCGCTCCTTCGCCCGCGAAGTGGCGGCGTCCGACCACGGCCGCCGCCAGGTCGGGATGTGTCTCGTCGATCCCGGAGTCGACTACCGCGACGACCACGCCGGTGCCGTCCGGCCACGGCAGGTCCGTCGACCCCTGCGGAACGCCGAGGACGTCCAGGGCCCATTGGTTGTCGCGGCGGTCCTCCAGGGCGGGCAGGTCCACCGCGTCCGGCGAGATTGGCAGGGTGTCCGGCGACATGGGCGGGGCGACTGCCGATTCCACGACGGCCGGGTCCCGCGACAGCGCGTCGCGGCGTGCCTGCACCTGGTCGGCGGGCAGGTACTCGGTCGTCATGGACAGGCAGGTGCCGTCCACCCGCATGACGTCGAGGGCCCTGAGCGACGGGTCGTCCGGGCGAGGTGCGGGGTCGGGCCGGTCGCATTTCGGGTCGGGCACAGCCTGGCGGATCAACGCCAACTGCCGGTCGTCGAGCACGTCCGCGGGCCGGATCCGCCCGGCCGGGCCGTCGTCGTCCCGCAGCACGACCACCAGCACTGCCGCGACCAGCGCGAGGACCACGCCCACCGCGATCAGCCCGAACACGCGCCGCCGACGCGGCGCGGGCGGCCGGGCTCCTCCCCCGCCGGGCGGGTACCCCGGGACGGTCGGCGGTCCTGGCGGGCGCGGCGGCTGGTTCGGCGGGTGGCTCGGGGGCGGCGGCGCGCTCATCAGCCGCCGCCTCGTGGAGTCGACGCAGTATGTGGTCCGGTCGCGGTGTCATCCTCGGCAGGCTGAGTCACGACCGCCGACGATAGCGCGATGGCCCGGCGCCCAGGTCGAGCAACGAGTTGGCTGCGCGCAGGACGGCCGATGACCGCCGAATCCGGCGGCCGGCCCACACTTCGCCCGCCGATCTGTTAGGGGACGGTTTTCAGGAAGATCGACGGGCCGTCGAAGGTCTTCGAGGCGTCGACGCCTTGCCCGTTGGTGAAGTCCTTTGTCTCGTTTCCCGCCCAGTCGGCGATCGGGGTGCCGTCCACGGAGAGCGGCCGGTACGCCGTGCCGTCCCAGCCGAACCGGTAGATCCGCTTCGGGTCGGCGTAGTACGGCTGGTACGGCCCGTCCTCTGCGGCCTGCTTGCTCATCTCGTTGTGGAAGAAGACATTGTCGGGACCGGACGCCCCCGACCACTTGACCGCCTTGGGGCCCGCCGCCCACCAGATCGGGTACCAGTCGGCCCCGTCCGGGTCGGAGCCGCCCTCGTCGCCGCAATTGGCCTGGCAGCTGTCCGGTCGGTGCCCGGCGCCCACGACGACCTTGTTGAGCTCGAACAGGTTGTGGCGTTCCCAACCGCCGTGCAGGTTGAGGTCGGAGTCGAAGCTGTTGCCGATCACGACGTTGCCGGACGCGGACCACTGGATGGTGAAGTGCCGCAGGTTGACGGCCTTGTTGCCGGCGTACAGCGAATCCCACATGCGCGAGCCGCGCAGGTACCCGTTGCCGCCCTTGCCCTTGTTCCAGGACCCGTTGAGGGTGTTGTCGACGATCGACAAGTGCGACGCCTCTTCGGTCACGATCGGGTGCGACCCGGTCATCTGCATCGAGACGCCCTTCACCCACGAGTCGGCGGCCCACTTGAGGACGATGCCGTGCATCGCGGACGCGGGGTCCATGTTCCCGTAGTTGTCCACCGACGCGGCGGCGTCGAGCTTCTCCTCGGTCTGGGTGATGGACAACGCCTCGATGCCGACGCCGAGCACGGGGTCGACCAGCGGCGCGACCTTGGAGGGGTAGGGCTTGTTGCGGATCGGCGCCGAGCCGTCGGAGACGGAGTCGACCGGGACGTCGTACTCCAGCGGCTTGTCGAGGGTGACGGTCTTGGCCCCCGCGTCGATGGCGGTGACGGTGAAGATCTGCTGCCGCATGTGCAGGTTCTCCATGCCGGAGTCCTTGCCGCCGGTGCCCGCCGCGTTCATCGACTCGTAGAACTTGCGGGAGTTGGCCGCCCGGACGTTGACCAGGGTGCCGACCTTGAGGTTGTCGAGCTCGGCGTTCCGGGCGAGCGGTACGACGGTGTCTCCGGCGCGCGCGGCGAACCCCGCGTCACCCGGCTTCTCGCGCAGTTCGACGCCGGCCTTCCAGTGCACATTGACAGTGCCCTCGAACAGGTCCTTGCGGTTGTCCGGGGCCGAGTCGTGGTCCTTGGCGTAGTCGGGATGCACGGCCCGGGACTGGACGCGGAAGAGACCGCGGCCGGGCCACAGCCAGCCGCCGGAGCCGTCCTCGTACTCCATCTTGTCCTGGTCCCAGCGGGTGCCGTCCTTGGTGACGGTGTCGTAGCGGGTGTCGGCGTCCGGCGTGTACACCAGCCGAGTGCCGTTGGCGGGGTCGGCGCCGGCGCCGCGCACGATGAGGTAGTCGGCGTCGAGGTGGATCTCGTGCGTGATGTCCAGTTGCCCGGCGGGCAGTTGGATCAGGCTCTCCTTGTCGTACGAACCCGACGGAGAGCACGCGGACTTGATCTGGTCGACCGCCTTCTGGATGCCGTCGGTATCGTCCTTGCCGTCGTTTGCCTTGACGCCGAACTGGCCCGAGAGCACGTCCGGGGTGATGCGGCACTGCCCCTCGGAACGGATGGCGCCGTCGCCGGGCAGCGGCGCGCCGGAGCGGAAGCCGGCCTTGGACCAGTCGTACATGCCCGGCAGCGGCGCCCGCCGGTTGTCGGAGGTGAGCTGTAGGCCGACGATGGGCGCGCCGGGGTCGTTTCCGGCGAGGCGCGGGCCCTGCTGGGGTACCGGGCCCGGCCTTCCGTTCGCCGCCCCGTCGGATGCGGAGTCGTCTCGGACGACGAACCATGCGATCAGCAGACCGGCGATGACGATCCCGGCGATGGCTGTGCTCGTCCATGCGCGCCTGCCCAGTACTCAGCCCTCCCGATGCCGACGGTCACACGACCGACTGGTTTCCCACGCTCGCGATCCATCCGATCATCCGATCGCGCGTGCCACGCGGAAAGCGCCCGTACGTGAGGGATTCCCCTCGGCACGGATCGGCGCCGCGGGCGTCCGGTTGACGCCGTAGCGTCGGGCGCGAGAGTGGAAGACGAGGGCCGCCGCGCCCCTGCGGCGGTCGCGGCGAGAGGAGCCGGCCATGGCCCGCAAGGTCGCCGACTGCACCAAGGCCCCCAACGAGGTCGGATGCAGCTTGGTCATCATCGGTGAAGAGGACGAGGTCCTGCGCGCGGCGATGGACCACGCCGTCCGCGTCCACAGCGAACCCGAGACCGACGAGGTCCGCGACTGGATCCGCAACGACCTCGAGGACGAGAACACCTGGCTCGCCGCACACCACCCCACCCCGGCCTGACACGCCCGTCGGATCGACCGGCTCCTGGGGCCCGTACGCCAGGGGCGGAGGCGGCCCGCGCCCACGCCGGCTGGCATGCGGCACGGCATGCACGTCCGTACCGCCACGCGTGCCGACCTCCCGCAGCTCCTGGCTCTGCTCGCCGACGACGCGGACGCGGCCGGCCCCGACGGCCCCGACGAGACCACCGTGACCGAGGCGGACGAGCGCGCCTTCGCGGCAATCGACGCCGAATCAGCAGCGTGCGCCACGACGGCCAACGGCGGCGGTACTCCCGGTTGGTGCATGCGGTACGCACGAGGCGGGGGGTCACCGGCGGTCGCCTCCCAGCAGGGCTGCGACCGCCGGGTGCGGGGACAGCCGCGGGTCGGCGCCGTCGACCGGTTCGTACTGGTCGATGCGCCACGCGCCCGCCTCGTCGACGACGCGGACGGCCATGACCACCTCGTACGGTTCGCGGCCGGGCTCGGTGACGGTGTGCCGGGTGGCCACCGCCCAGCCCGCCGGGTGCGTGCCGGTCGCCGGAACCGGCAGCGGAGCATCGACGCTGACCGGCGGGACGGCGCCCCATCGGCCGGACTGCCCAGTGCGACGCACCGGGCGACGCTGTCGCCGTGTCGCGCCCGGGCGGTCTTGGCCGCGCACACCGTCGGCCAGTCACTGGCGAGCACAGCGCGCTGATAGTCCGCGGCGGCCATCGACACTGCGGCGGGCGGGCCGGGTTGCGCGACCGGTGCGCCGCCGTTCCCGGGACCGGTGCAGGAGACCAGCAACACGGCGGCGGGGACGACCGCGGCTTGGGCCAGGCGCCGCCGGATCCTGCGGGCGATCACGCGGACACCTCCGCGTGATCCGTGGCGGGACGCGGGGCATGCCAGGCAGAAGGCACGCCTTCGGCGCCGTCGTCCACCCCGTCCGGCACGGGTTCGCAGGCGGTGGGCGTGGTGGACAGCAGCGTGGCGAGGTGGGCGCTGGGGATGTCGATCTGCACCGTCGCGCTCCTGAATCGGGGGTCGCGCATGATGGCGTGGCCGTGCCGCACGGACCCGTCCGGGGCGATCCCGATGGCGCGGATCAACTGCCGCGTATGCGCGTCGACCGGCAGGTCCAGCAGCTGGGCGAGCGCATCCTGCTGCGCCTCGGAGGTGAGTTGGAACCCCCACACCGTGCTCAACTGCTCGACCAGGCCCGGCAGATCGACGATGCTCGCCGGGTCCTGCGTGTCCGAGGCCAGGGAGGTGTTCCAGGCGCGGCCGACGCGGGCGATGTACTCCAGGTAGGAACGCCCCTGCGGGCTGAAGGTCAGAACGTGGACCTCCGGGATCGCCACCAACTTGCGCATCAGGCGTAGTTCGCGGCTGGACGCGGTCGCCAGCGCGTACGCGATCAGGGACTGCATCAGCGCGACCGACAGCCGGTGGGTGACCTCCCAGTCCTCCCGCGCCGAGCCGACCGGCGGGAGCAGCATGCCGGGGACCTGGACCAGCCACAGGCCCGGCATCGACTCCAGCAGCGTCGCGCCCTCCGCGGGGCGGCCCAGCACCGGCGCCCCCAGCCCGGACGCGGCGAAATTGGCCAGCGCTGTGCCGCACTCGGCGGCCAGCCCGCTCCCGGCACGCAGTTCCTCCAGGACCTTCCACGCCGCCGGGCGGGGCCGGGCGGCGACGTCGGTCACCGCGGTCTGGATCGCGGTCTCCGCGCCGCGGGCACGCAGGTGGCCGGGCAGCAGCATGTGCAGCTGCGCGGCGACCTCGGAGCGGCCTGCTCGATCGGCATCAGCCCGAACAGGTCCAGGACGCCGGCGTGCTCGGCGCCGGGGGTCACCAGGTGCGCGGGCAGCCCGAAGTGCCGTCCGGCGTCGATCAGTCCGCCCAGGTCGCCCTTGAAGTCGAGGGCGTACACCATGGCGCCCATGAACGCCGCGTCCAGGGACTGCAGCGCCAGCAGCGTCGTCTTGCCGCGTCCGGAACGGCCGATGATCGCGGTGGTCGTCGCGTCGCCGCGCGCGGTGCCCGCGGTCAGGTCGTGCCGGACCAGGCCCGGCGTGGATCCGGTGAGCACGCCGACGATCGGGCCCGCGTCGTCGCCGACCTGCGCGCCGCCCCAGAACCACGACCCGGCCAGCGCGCCGACTTCGCGGGTGTGGCCCAGGTCGGTCACGCGCAGCCGGTCGCCGACCTGGGCTTCGAGCCACAGCTCGCGCTGCTCTTCGGCGGCGAGGACCACCTCGATGCCGCAGCCGCCGTAGAACCCGATCACCGCGTCGACGCGGCGCGCAGGTCCTCCAGCGACGCGGTGCAGGTGACCAGCAGGCGGGGGTGGTCGTCGACGAGGGTGACGTCGTCGCGGAGCATCGCGCGCCGCAGCTCCGCCATTGTCTCCTCGGTCTCCTCGATCTCCCTACTGGTTTCCCCCGCGTGCCCCTGCGCCGCCGACATCCGCTGCTCCTTGGCGAGCTTGCGGGCCGCGTCGACGCGTTTGAGGCCGTCGCGGCGCTTCAACACCCGGAAGCGGACGGACGCTTCGGGACTGACCGGCCACACCGCCGAGGCGGTGTAGTCGTCGGCGTCGTCGAAGTCCGGGACGTAGGAGATCTCGGAGAGAACGCGCAGCCACTCGCCCGCGCCCGGCGAGGTCATCTCCTCCGGGAAGCCGGTCATCGCCAGGACGCTGGTCCACGCGGCGACCTGCCCTTCGACGTCCATGACGCGGACGTGGTCCGGGTAGGGGAGCACGCGGCCGCGGGTCAGCTGCGCCAACCTGGCGCCGGTCACCGCGCCGCCGCCGGGTGCGGGCGCGTCGCGGTGCAGTTCGCGGGCGATCAGCCAGGCGAGTAGGTCCACCGCGGCGGAGCGGGCCCTCCAGGGAGTGCCCTCCAGTTGGCGGCCGAGGCGGAGCGCTGCCGCGTCCAGGCGGGCGAGCTCGCGCCGGTCGACCGCCCCGGCGTTGCCGAGCCCGACCACCGACGCCGCGGCGGCCTTGGCCTGCGCCCTGGCGCCGGCGGCGCGGTCGGCGAGCTTCACGCCGAGGAGCAGGTGCCGCTCCGGGAGGGCGAGTTCGCGCAGCCGCTCCACGCGCAGCGCGGCCCACGCCGCGCCGTCCCCCGCGGTGAACAGCTGCTCGGCTTCGGCGGCGTACGCGTCCGCGGACACCGGCGCCCACACCACCCGCAGATGGCAGGCGTACCCGGCGACCAGCCGGGACAGCGCGGCGGCGCGGTCGTGCTCGGCGTCGCGGTCCGCCTCCGGCGCGAGGTCGGTGTTGGCGCTGTCCAGGACGAACCACGCCTCCGCCTGGTGGTCGGTGACGACCAGGCCGTCGGCGACCGCCTGGTAACGCGGCGGCGGCGCGGACCGCTCCGGACCGATCCCGACCAACCGGCCCAACGTGCGCAGCGGCTTCATACGGCGGTCCCGCCTTCCTCGAGGTGGCCGGCCGTACGGCGGGCACGGGACTTGGCGGTGACATCCGGCTACCACCAGCGGCTGCCGCTCACCGCGGTGTTCGGCTCGGGGACCTTGTCGTCCTCGGACGGGCAGCGGTTCCCCACCCGCGGCAAGTCCGTCACCGCCAGAGCACCCAGCCGTTATTTCGCGAACGAGGGGCTCTCGACGTACACGCACGTCACCGACCAGCACACCACCTACGCCACGAAGGTCATCGTCGCCACCAAGCGCGAGGCGCACTACGTGCTGGACGAGATCCTCGGCAACGCGACCGACATCCCCGTCACCGAGCACGCGACCGACACGCACAGGGGTGACGCTGGTCAACTTCGGACTGTTCGACCTGCTCGGGATGCAGCTCTCCCCGCGCATCCGGGACCTGGGCAAGGTCACGCTCTACCGCACCTCGTCCAAGGCCAACGCCGAGGCGGCGTTCCCGCCGAGCGGGCCGCTGCTGACCCGCCGCGCCAACCTCGACCTGACAGCCGGGCACCGGGACGACCTGCTCCGCCTCGCCGCGTCGCTGAAGTTCGGGCACGCAACCGCGTCCCTGCCGGTCGGCAAGCTGTCCACGTCCGGGCGGCAGAACGCCCTCGCAGCGGCGCTCAAGGAGTACGGCGCCGTGCGCCGCACGATCTACGCCGCCCGCTACCTCGCCGACCCGGCATACCGGCGCAAGATCTCTCGGCAGCTGAACAAGGGCGAGTCGCTGCACGCGCTCCAACGCGACCTGCTCTACGCCCACGAGGGCGCCATCCGGGCCCGGCACCTGGAACAGCAGACCGA
>NZ_JBEZFP010000115.1:0-30915 GCF_040649515.1 Streptodolium elevatio | reverse complement strand
AGTCTACGTCACGGTGGGCGGCATGAAGGGCACCACCTGGGTGCAGATCGTCAAGGCGGTCCTGCTCATGATCGGGGCCTGCGTCATGACCGTGTGGGTGCTCGCGAAGTTCGACTTCGCGGTGTCCGACCTGCTCGGCGCCGCCGCGAGCCAGTCCGGCAAGGGCGACGCGTTCCTGCAGCCCGGCCTCAAGTACGGCGCCACCGACGGCTGGTCCAAGCTGGACATGATCAGCCTCGGCATCGCCCTGGTCCTCGGCACCGCCGCACTGCCGCACATCCTCGTACGCTTCTACACCGTGCCGGACGCGAAGGCCGCCCGGAAGTCGGTCAACTGGGCTATCGGCATCATCGGCACCTTCTACCTGATGACCCTGGTCATCGGCTTCGGCGCGGCCGCGCTGGTCGGCAGCAAGACGATCAGGGGCGCCGACCCCTCCGGCAACACCGCCGCGACGCGCCTGGCCGAACACCTCGGCGGCGGGCCGGGCAGCACCGGGGGCGCGGTGATGCTCGCGTTCATCGCCGCCGTGGCGTTCGCGACGATCCTCGCCGTGGTCGCGGGCCTGACGCTCGCCTCGTCCTCGTCGTTCGCCCACGACCTGTACGCCGGGGTCCTCAAGCGCGGCGGGACCACCGACGCCGAGGAGGTGAGGGTCGCGCGCATCGCCGCCATCGTCATCGGCGGCGTGGCCATCGCCCTGTCCGTCTTCGCGCGCGAGCTCAACGTCGCGTTCCTCGTGGCACTGGCCTTCGCGATCGCCGCGTCGGCGAACCTGCCCGCCATCGTGTTCGCGCTGTTCTGGCGGCGCTTCACCAAGGCCGGCGCAATCGCGGGTGTCTTCGGCGGCCTGATCTCGGCGATCGTCGTGGTGGCGCTGTCGCCCATCGTGTGGGGCGGCGCGAGCGAGACGAAGCCCGCGGTGACCCTCACCGCCGCGCAGGCCGACAAATGCGGTGTGGCGGACGGTTCGCGGAGCGTTGGCAACCCGACCGCCCTCGTGTCCTGCACCACCGTCGCGCCGATCCCGCTGGAGAACCCGGGCCTCATCTCGATCCCGGTCGGGTTCCTGTGCGCCGCGGCCGGAACCCTGCTCACCGACAAGCGCCGGACCGACGAGGACGACGCGGCGTTCGACGAACTGGAGGTACGCGCCCTCACGGGCGTCGGAGCGCACTGAGGGCTGGGACGGGGTCGGGCCCGCGGACACCCGCCGACCCCACAGACGTCCGTGCGCAGAGCCGTCCCGCGCGCAAGCGCGCCGATATATCACCTGTCCGGGCGACTCCACCAGAGCCGGGCCCGACCCGGTGCCCGAACGCCGGGCGCCGTACGTCACAGTGGATGCCATGGCTCCATCTCCTCGCACGCCGGGCCCGGGCGCGTTCCGGGCCGTCGCGCTGATCGCCCTCGGCATCGCCCTGTTCCTCGGCGCGCTGATGCTCGGCGACAGCATGGACGACCTGCACGGGTCCGGCGGCCACCACAGCGGCGGATCGACCAGCGGCATGGCCGACATGGCCGCCTCGCTGGGCCCGCCGACGTTCGGTCGGATGTTCGGCTGGTACCCCGAACCGCTGTTCCTCGCGGGCAGCATCGCCGCCGTCCTGTTCTACGGCGCCGGGGTGTGGCGGCTGCGCAGCAGAGGCGACAAATGGCCGATCGGCCGCACGCTGGCGTGGCTCGCGGGTGTGGGCACGGTGCTGCTGTCGACGTCCAGCGGAGTGGCGGTGTACGGCACCGCACTCTTCAGCGTGCACATGGTGCAGCACATGATCCTGAGCATGCTCTCGCCGATCCTGCTGCTGCTCGGCGCGCCCATCACCCTCGCGCTGCGGTCCATCCGGCCCGCCCGCAAGGGCGCGGACGGCAAGGCGGGGCGCGGGCCGCGCGAGATCCTGCTGACCGTGCTGCACAGCCGGTTCGCGGCGGTCATGTCGTCGCCCGGGGTCACCCTCCCGCTGTTCATCGCGAGCCTGTACGTCCTCTACTTCACCCCGCTGTTCGACCTGGCCATGGGCAACATGTGGGGCCACCGCTGGATGACGTTCCACTTCCTGGCCGTCGGCCTGCTGTTCTTCTGGCCGATCATGGGCATCGACCCCGCGCCCCGCAAGCACGGCTACGTCATGAAGATGCTGGAACTCTTCGCGGGCATGCCCTTCCACGCGTTCTTCGGCGTCGCGGTCATGATGTCGTCGTCGCTGATCGTCGACTCCTTCGAGCAGCCGCCGCCCTCGTGGGGCACGGACGTCCTCGCCGACCAGCAGATGGGCGGCGGCATCGCGTGGGCCTTCGGCGAGGTCCCGACGGTCATCGTGCTGCTGGTGATCTTCTCCCAGTGGATGAGCTCGGAGGAACGCCTCGCCCGCCGCAAGGACCGCGCCGCGGATCGCGACGGCGACGCGGAACTGGACGCGTACAACGCGTACCTGACCCGACTGGCCGGCGGCGCGACGCCTGCGGCGGCGACTGATGCCGGCGTCCACGCCGACGCCGACGGCGAAGGCGACGCCGGGCAGGACACGGAGACAGTGCCCTCCGCGCCGTCGGCATCGTCAGCTTCGTCGGCGAATTCGTCGTCCTCCCGCCGGCAAGGCTGAAGCGCGTGGGGGAGCCGAGTGCCGAGCGGCTGGCCGCCGAACTGACCGCTGCCGGCCACCTCGCCCCAGATTGGGTCGAGCCCTGGCGGGCCGTGGACCGCGCCGACTTCGTACCCGCGCGTGTGTGGGTGTCCGACCCCGAGGGGTACCGCCGTTTCGACCGTGCCGACGACCCGGACCGCTGGCGCGCCCTGGTCTACTCCGACACCGTTCTCGTCACGCAGGTCGAGGGCGGGGCGACCGAGCCCGAGGTGTCCTCGTGGCCGACCAGCAGCGCCATGATGCCGCGCATGGTGGCCGGCATGATGGCGGCGCTCGACGTCGCCGACGGCCACCGCGTGCTGGAAATCGGCACCGGCGTTGGCATCGGCGCGGCGCTGCTGAGCGCGCGGCTCGGCGACTCGGCCGTCACCTCGATCGAGGTCGACCCGGTCGTGGCCGCCGGAGCCCGCCGGTCACTCGTCCGAGCGGGGCGGCATCCATACCTGGCGGTGGGCGACGGCATGGCCGGCGTGCCGGAACGCGCCCCGTTCGACCGGGTGTTGTCGACGTGCTCGGTACGCATGGTGCCGTGGGCCTGGATCGCCCAGACGCGCCCCGGCGGCCACGTCCTGACGCCGTGGGGCACGGGGCTCTACAACGGCGTGCTGCTCGACCTGGAGGTCGCGGAGGACGCCGACGGACGCTACGCCACCGGCCGCGTCGTCGGCGACGCGGCGTTCATGTGGGAGCGCGGCCAGGGCACGGCGCCGGACTTCGGCTTCGGCACAGTCGGCGCCGGGACAGCCACGACCGTGACCACGACCACGACGCTGGACGCCCGCGTGCTCTCCGTCTCGCGCGATGCCGCCTTCGCGGTGGGCCTGCTGGTGCCCGGCGTACGCTCGCACATCCACCGCACGGCCGGGGCGTCCGGTGTTGCCGCACTCGACTCGCTCACCCTCCACCTGACCGACCCCGAAACGCGCTCCTGGGCTCGCGTCGAACACGTCCCGGGGCGTACCGAGTTCGCCGCCGAGCGGGCCGGCCCCCGCGACGTCCTCGCCGAGGCCGAAGCCGCCCTGCGCTGGTGGCACGCCGCAGGCGCCCCCGCCCGCTCCCGCCTCGGAGTCACCATCCGCAAGTCCGGCCAGACGGAGTGGCTCGACACCCCGGAGACCCCGATCGGCACGCGGCCGTAGGCGCGCTGGGGCCCTCATTCATGGGGTGGGTCGCCCGTGAAGGCTTGTCCAGGCCGACAATCCCCCGGAAGCCCCGAGCGCCGAGCCCCGCGCGCCTACAACCGTGCTCGGGCTGCGGCTACCTCGGCTCGCAGTTCGGCGGCGATCTCCAGGGTGTCCGGGTCTGCGGTTGGCAGGCGGGCTTCCAGGAGGTCTAGTTGGCGTTCCTGTACGTCGGCGATGCGGGCCCGGACCGTGGGGGTTCGGGCGATCCGTCTGGCCCGCACGCGGCTTCGGCGGCCCAGCAGGGTGCGGGCCTCCGACGGCCGGACCGTGTCGTACGCCGCCTCCTCCTGTGCGACCTCCCCCAACCTCGCCCGGTAGCCCCGCCGCACCGCCCGGAAGACCAGGAGCGCGACGACCAGGTTCACCGCGACCTTGACGACTATGCCGCCCGGGAAGCCGAGGATCGGCGCGTTGAACTGCCAGTGCATTGCCATGGCCAGCGCCCAGAACACCACAGCGATGCCGATGCGGCGGGCGAGCGGTGTGCCGTCCCGGGCCACCAGGAAGCCGATGCCCGTGCCCGCCACCGCCGTCATCGCCCAGTGTGAGCCCCAGCCGGTGAGGAGCACGCGGACGACGAACGACCCGACGACCGAGCCGCCGGGGGAGGTGGCGCCTTGCAGAAGGATGTTGTTGAGGGCGTACATGAGGTTCTCGGTCGCCTGGAAGCCGAGGCCGACCAGCGCGCCGTAGACCCAGCCGTCGACCGGCCCGCGTACCGCACGCGCCGCCACGAAGGTCAGCATGACGACGCCGCAGAGCTTGAGCGTCTCCTCGTTCCACGGGGCGGTCAGGGCGGCACTCCAGTCGTCCGCGAACTGAACGCCGCAGGTACGCGCCCAGATGGCGCCGAGGCCGGTGTTGGCGATGACCGCGCAGCCGGTCGCCGCCGTCATGCCCCATACGACGCAGGCGACGGAAGGCGGGCCGGGCGGCGGGCGCACGGGGCGTACGCGGCGGGCCAGGGCGTACCCGAACACCAGTGTGGGGACCAGCAGCCCCGCCGCCAGCATCGTCGCGGCGGGGAACACCCGGACGGCGTCGAAGTAGTTGAGGCCGAGCGAGATCGCCCCGAAGACGCACGCGGCAAGGCCGACCCACAGGGAGAAGGACCGGACGGAAAGCGCCCCCGTCACGACGCGGGCCTCGTGAAGGTGAGGGAGCGGATGACCGAGAGCGCCGCCGCCAGGTCCGCGTCGTCGCGCGTACCGGAATCGGACGCCGATGCGGAAGCGGACGCGGCGTCGGTCGGCCCTAGTGCGACCATCCGGATCGCGAAGCTCTCGTCCGGCGCCGGGTAGATCGCGGCGGTGCCGCGCTCGCCGCGTTGGGTGAGGTCGCCGATGCTGCCCCGGGCGCCGCTTGCCGAGACCACGGGTGTAGGCGGGCCGACGCGCGCGTCCGACGCCGAGACGCGGGCGCTGCGGCGCAGGCCGTCCCACAGCCGGTCCGCGTAGTCGGACGACATAAGGCTCAGGTACGCCACCGTCAGTTCGGTGTCGCCCCGCGTCAGTACGTACTCCTGCGACGGCATCGTCTCCGACTCGGCCATGGTCCAGCCGTCGCCGACCACCGTGAACCACGCGTGGTCGCCGTTGCCCGGGCCCACCCGCAGGACGGCTCCGCCGGGCAGCACCCGGTCGTCGGACAGGCGCGAGGCGAGGAAGGGCCAGCCTGCGACGAGCAGCGCCATCACGGCCACGACGGCCGGCGGGCCCCACCACGGCGCACGGCGGCCCCGGCGGTCGGCGGTACGCGGCTGGCCCATGGCACCAGCGTTGGTCCTGGTACGGGAGCCCGCCCGCCGAGTATCGGCCAGTGGGGTGAACGGTGACCCGAAGGGGTGACTTCGGTCAGGCGCGCGGTGGCTTCAGCCCCGGCGTGCGGACCCGGCTCGACCTGGCCCGAGCGCCACCTGCGACGTGCCTACTCGTAGTACCGCGCCTCGATCACGTTGCCGTCCGGGTCGGTGAAGTAGAACGTGCTGGGGGCGTAGCCCCGGGCGCCGAACGAGTTCTCCAGGCCCACCGACGTGTCGCCGCCCTCGGCCTCGACCCGCTCGCGCAGGGCCGCGAAGTCGGCCTGTGCCAGGGCGACGCAGATGTGGTTCACCCGGTGCCCGGAGGCACCCGGCACCTTGAAGCTCTCGTCGACCCCGGCCGCGCTCGATTTCGCGGCGAGGTCGATGATGGCGTGCTCGGACACGCGGACGCTGGGGAACGGGGCCGTGCCGTCCCGGAACTCCTGCGCGCGTACGCCGGGGAACCCGACCACTCGCTCGTAGAAGTCCAGTGATCTGAGCTGGTCCTCCACCCAGATCACGATGTGGTCGATGGTCGCCTGCACGTCGCCACGCCCTTCGCTGCTTCCGGCGGTCCCGTCCCGGCGCCGTCCGGACCGCGGTTCGCGGAGATGCCGCCGGGGTGTTGCCGGGGTGCCGAGGTACCGCCTGGGGTCACGGCCGCCAGGCCGCCTCCGGATCGTCGAACATCGTAGCCGGGTCGGCCAGAATGACCGCGCTCAGCGGCTTGTGCATCCAATCCCGGTCAATTCGGACGCACATCACGCGTTCCAGGAGGGCCAGGCACGACGCGCCGGCGGCCGAGGCGTCCGGGCGCACGCCTTCCGCCCAGCGCGGCAGGGGCACGGCGAGACCGGCCGGGACGCGTCTGGTGTCGACCGGGTCGAAGACCACCTGGACGTCGCCGTCCTCGGCGTACATCACCTGGCAGTCGCCGTGCATGTCCCAGTACGCGCTGAAGAACCGGCCGCCCTGCGCCGACGCGCGCCGGGCGATCTCCGGGATGCTGCCGTGGTAGCCGGTGTTCTCGATCGTCACGACGCAGGAGTCGGTCGACACGATCAGCATGGGGTGGAAGGAGCCGGCCTCGGGCAGGGCCAGGACGTCACCTATCTGACGGAACGTCATGATCCGGCGCGGCGCCTGGGCTCCGCCGAAAGCCGCGACGACCTCCTCCTCCGTACGGCCGGTGGCGACGGAGATGGTGAGGGCGACAAGTCCGTCCTGTTCGGCCCACCGGTAGCGCTCGACCAGTGTGTCCAGCATCGGGGTCTCCAGCCTGTCGTGATCGTCCTGCCCGGTTCCAGGATGCCCGTCGCATCCGACAGCCGTGGCGGGTTCACGCAACGCGAACGTCCGCTTACCTGATTCGGTGTCATTTCGATGGTGATCCGTCCGCCCTTGGGGCGGACGCGTGTTGCCGCGCGCCCCCGTTCCCGTCAGGGGCGCCGACGGGGTGCGGGGCGTCGCGGCCCTCGCGGCGGCCCGGGCCGTCACGGACGCGGCTCCGTCGTCAGGCCGCTGAGGTGGTCGCGGGCGGCCAGCAGCGCGGTGCCGTCCGGGCCCGGTACGCGGCGGCGGAGGTCGATGATCCCCGGTCCCAGGTTGCGTGCCGCCTCGGTACGTCCCAGCCGCAGCCACAGTGCCTGGGCGGCGTCCGCCGCGGAGCGGGCCGCCGGGTCGTCCGGGTCCCCGGCCTCGGCGAGCCGGTGCGCGAGGGTGGTGTACTGCCGGGCCGCGGTCGCGAACAGACCGGCGGACGCCGTCAGATGGGCGCGTACTTCGTACGCGTTGAGCGTGAACGGATGGGCGGGACCGTGCCGGGCCTCGACACCGCGCATCAACTCCTCGGCGAGGGTGAGGGCTTCCACGTGGTTGTCGTGCGCCGCGGCGTCCTTTATGGCGTGCAGCGCCGCGCGTAGCTCCGCCGGTGGCCGGGCCGCTTTGCGGGGTGCGACGGCGGACGTCGCTTTGCCGGATCCGTTCCGGGCCGGGACGGCGTGGCCGGGCGGGGCCGGGGACGGGGGGGCCGGCGGGGGCGGCGGCGCGAGGTGGGCGGCGGTCGCGACGGGCGGGGGAGGGATCGGCGCGGGCATCGACGCGCGCGGACGTACCAGTTCGCCGGACGGGTCGGGGGTCGGCGTCGGGGGCTCGCTCGTCGCGACTGGGGTCACTGCGGGAGGTGCTGGGGGTACTTGAGCCGTCTGCGGGGTCTGCGCGGTCTTCGCGGTCTGCGCGGTCTTCGGGGTTTGCGCGGCCTGGGCGGTCGGAGCGCCCGGCTCGGTTGCACGGGGCGGCTCGGACTGACCGGGCGGCTCGGACTGACTTGGCGGACCGGTCGGCGCCGTGCCGGCGAGCGGATCGGTCGGCGTGCCGGGTTCGAACGGCTCGACCGGCTCGACCGGTTCGAACCGTTCGGCCGGTCCCCGCCAAGGACCGGACCACGGCCCGGTCTCCGCGCCGATCTCCGCTTCTGTCTCGGCGATCGTCGGCGGGTCGGCCCAGATGTCGATGGGGGCGTCGCCCGCGTCCCCGACGCGCGTCGGGAAGGGGAACGGCCCCGCGGGCTCGGCGTACGGTTCGGCCTGACGAGCTGTCAGCTCCCGTACACGCGCCCGCGCCCCCACCAGCGCCCGCCCGCCCGGTCCCGGGATGTGCTCGCGTACCGCGATGAGGCGTACACCGGTCGACACCGTCGCGGTGTCGTCGTCGGGCAGGCGCAGCCACAGCGCGTGGGCGTTGTCCGCCGCGGAGATGGTGTCGGGGTGCTCGGGCCCGCGTGCGAGGAGCCGGGACTCGGCAATGTCCAGGTAGGCCGTCACCGCATCGGCCAACCGCCCGGACTCCGCGGTCAGATACGCCCGGACCTCGCGCACGTTGAGGGTGTGCGCGTGCTCCCAACCCAGGTCGGCGACCAGGGCGTCGACGATGGCGTCCGCCGCGCCCAGCGCCTCGTCGTGTCGTCCCTCGGCGGCGATGGCCGCGACGTCCGCGAGCGCCTCGCGCAACTCGGGCGGGGGCGGCAGCGGTTGCTCGGAGGGGGCACGAGGCGCGGACAGCGCCTCCAGGTGCGCGGCCGCGGCTTCACGCGTGTGCGCGCCGCTGCCGAGCACCAACTCCCGCAGCGCCACCACCGCGGGGCCCAGCTCGCGGGCCTGTGCGACGTCCGGAAGGTCGAGCCACAGGGTGTGCGCCGCGTCGGCGGCGGCGCGGGTGGTGGCGTGCCCGGGGCCGTGGACCCGCGCGCTGCGGCGCGCCGTCTCGGTATACAGCGTCACCGCTTCGTCGATGCGCCCGGCCCGTGCGGTCAGCCAGGCCCACGTCTCCAACGCGTCGAGGGTGTCGCGGTGTTCCGGGCCGAGGCCGTACCGCGTCTCCATGTCGTGG
The DNA here is from genome assembly GCF_040649515.1 of Streptodolium elevatio. Lineage (GTDB taxonomy): Bacteria > Actinomycetota > Actinomycetes > Streptomycetales > Streptomycetaceae > Yinghuangia > Yinghuangia elevatio. The sequence continues at coordinate 21,898 of NZ_JBEZFP010000115.1, read as the reverse complement.
GTGATGGCCCGCGCGAGTGCCAGTGCCTCGTCGAAGTCCCCGGCCGCCACGGCCGCGCGAAGGCTGCCCACCCGCTCGCGGTACAGGTACGGCCCGGCGGCCCGCTCTTCCTCGGCGGCCTGCGGGAGCAGGTGCGGGATGGTCACGCGCAGTTGCGCGGTGGTCGGCACCCCCGCCGCCACCCCCGCGCCCCAGTCCTGCGCCTCTCCCGGTTCCGGTTGCAGGAACGGTGCCGGTGCGGGCACCGCGACTTCGGGTTCGGGCGCGGGCGGCGCGGAATCGCGCGGGGCGCGGCCCGGGACGGCGCGGTGCCGGCCGGTGGCCTCGCTGCGTGTGCCGCCGTACGAGATCGCGTACGAGCCCTCGGCGGGCATCCGGTTCGCGAGCCGCAGCGTCGTGTCGGCGGGCGGCACGATCTGCACCGTGCCCTCCGGCAGTTGGGCCCGGCCGAAGATCGCCGGGTGGACCGTCGCCGGATCGACGGTCGCCGGGCAGCCCGCGAAGCCGCGGCGCGCGGCGACGGTCAGGGTCCGGGTGAACGCGTGCGCGGGGTCGTCGTGGGTGGCCGGCGGGGTCAGGACGCCCCACAGCGGCAGGCGGTCGGCGAGCGTCCCGGGGGCGACGGTCACCTCGGCGCGCAGGTCGGCCGACGCGGTCAGGTCGACGATCACCAGCGTGTTGCGCGGGTCGCGGATCCGCAGGGTCTCGGCGAGCCAGGCCCACGGGAGCCCGTCGTACCGCACGCTGCCCGGCGACGAGTCGCGCAGTGTGACATGCAACTCGCCGCGCCGGTCCGGCATCAGATGACCGGTCAGGTAGACGATGACCGGTCCGGGGGTGACCGACGAGCGCTCGAGGTAGCCGCGTACCGTCTGCGGCCCGGACCCGGCGGGCAACTGGACGACGTCGGCGGGAGCGTCCGGGACCAGGATCTGGGGCGGCAGGCCGACCCAACCGGCGAGCGCGGCCTCCGAATCGGCCAACGCGCGGCTCTTGCGCCGCCCTTGGCCGACTCCGGCCACCAGCAGTACGAACCCCCTCGGGGTTTCCATGGGTTCGAATGGCTGATTCGCCTGTTGCGGCGTGCTTTCCCTGGACATGCCTACCCCCGCGCGATGACGCGATTCCGGCCAGCAGCGGGAACCTACCGCACGTCCCGATGCACCCGGTATGCCCCGGCCGCCCCACGCCTACCGCGGGAGCCTTCCAACCTTCCGGTAGTGGGCGCGAGTTGGCCGGATAGAAGGGACAATGCCCTAGGTCCCGAACGCGCATGCGTGGTTGTGGACGCAGTTGTGGCTACGGAGGGGCCACGGCTGGACACGCAGGGGTGGCGTCGGGGCAGGATGGCATGACCGAGATCGGGCGCGACGCTTTTCGGTGGCCCGGGCACCGCCCAGTTCGGACCGCCGTGGGATCGGGGGCACCATGCGGCAGACGACGGTCGCCGGACGACCGGGTACCGAGGTGGGGCCGGTCCATCCCCGCGAACAGGCGGGTGCGGCACGGGTCGCGCGCAGGAACGGCGGTGCGGTGCGTCGCGCACCGAGGACAAGTTCCGCGCGGAGCGAACGCGTTGACCGGGTCCGCCGAGCAGGTGCGGCGTGAAGCCCGGGCGGGCGATCGCCGGGTTCCTGGTCCTGCCGTTCGCCCTCATGGTGGCGGCACTGCTGGTGATCGCGGCGCTGGCCGGCGGGTTGCCTTCGACGGGGCCGGTGGGCGCGCGGCTCAACGCGACCTTCAACGGGGCGCAGGTTCCGGCGCAGTACCGCGAGTGGGTCACGCGGGCCGGGCAGATGTGCCCCGAGGTCACCCCGCAGCTGCTCGCCGCGCAGTTGGAGCAGGAGTCGGGCTGGAACCCGAACGCGGTCAGCCCCGTCGGCGCGATGGGGATCGCCCAGTTCATGCCCGGCACGTGGCCGAACTACGGCCAGGACGAGGACGGCGGCGGCGCGAGCCCGTACCATCCCGGTGACGCGATCATGGCGGCGGCGCGGTACGACTGCGAGCTCGCCGCGCTGGTGCGCGGGTACATCGAGACGGGACGGGCGAGCGGCGACGTGCAGGACCTCATGCTCGCGGCGTACAACGCGGGTCCCGGAGCAGTGCTGAAGTACGCGGGCATTCCGCAGTACACCGAGACGCAAAACTATGTGCGCGTCATCCGCAGCCTCATGGACAAGTACCAGGACGTCATCCCCGACATCGCCGCCGGGACACCGTTCGGCCAGGCGGTCGTGGAGTTCGCCATGCGCCATCGCGGCGTGCCCTATTCGTGGGGCGGCGGCGACACGTCGGGGCCGTCCGAGGGCTTCGGCAACGGTGCGGGCGTCAAAGGATTCGACTGTTCGAGCCTGGTCCAGTACGCGGTGTACCACGCGTCGGGCGGCAAGCTCATGCTGCCGCGCGTGTCCCAGGCGCAGGTGACGGTGGGTCAGCCGGTGCCGCGCGACTTCGCGGTGATGCTGCCCGGCGACGTGATCGGCTTCGACCCGCACCGCAACGGCGACTACAGCCACATCGGCATCTACATCGGCAACGGGCAGATGGTCCACGCCCCCAAGACGGGGGACGTGGTGAAGGTGTCCGACTTGTCGGAGTCCTACTACGCGAACTCGGCCTGGTTGGTACGGAGGTTCGGATGAGCTCCGACGGCCCCGGCATGCGGGCGGCCCAAGGGCTGCGCGGCACAGTGGCGTTGCTCACGTTTCTCGCGCTCATCGTCGGCGCCGCACTGTTCGGCGGATGCGGCCTCATCGGCAAGGCGGGCAAGACGTCCGGCACGGCGGACGACACACCGGCCGCGTCGTCGTCCTCCCCGTCGAGAACCGCACCGGCGACCGTGCCTCCCGCGCAGCCGATCCCGCGCGGAACGGCGACCCCCACGCTGCCGCTGCCGAGCACCGCGAAGGTCGCGCAGAGCGACGCGTCGGCGGTCTCGTCGGCGGCGCTCACCGTGATGTTCACGTACGACACGACCACCGACACCACGTCGCAGGACGCGGTGCTGCGTGCGCAACCATGGCTGACCGAGGAATACGCGGCCACACAGCGGGAACACGTGTCGGTCAGTCCGCCGGGCGCGGACTGGACGACGTGGACGGAGCATCGGGCGTACACCGCTCCGGTGTTGGAACGCGGGCGGGACCAGGCGCCGACCGACACCGCGACGACCGCGTATCGGCAGTGGCTCGTGCGCTACACGCCGACCGGGCGTGACGGTTGGAAGGGGACCGAGGTCACCGTGGTGGTCTTCGCGCTCCTCACCCGTCAGTCCGCGGCGGATCCGTGGCGTGTCTCGGACATGCTCGTGAGGTCGTGAGCGGGTGTCGCGGGGAAGAAGCACGGAGTACGGCGGCGCGGGGACGGGCGCCGAAGGAGAGGACACCGACTTGGCGGAGGGAGGCCACCAGTTGTCCGGCGAGAGGTACGGTCACGCGGAGCCCCCGGCTGATCCCGGCCGTGGGCCGCTCGACGACCTGCCCACCCCGGCCTGGCTGGCGGAACTCGACGAGGACGCGGACGGGGAAGCGCCGGAGGAGACGGCAGGGGAGACGACAGGAGAGGCGACAGGAGAGGCGACAAGAGAGGCGACTGGGCAGACGGCCGAGCGGGACGGGGCGGCGGAAGAGCCGGACGCATTCGGGGAGTCGGAACCGGACGCGGACGGACCGCAGGAACCGACCGTCGAGGACTCCGGCGAGTGGGCGGCCGTGACGCCTGCGGAGGCCGGAACGCCTCCTTCGGCTCCGGTTTCGGGCCCGGTTTCGGGGCCGGCCTCGCATCCGGTTTCCGGTCCGGTTTCGGGCCCGGATTCGGATTCGGTTCGTGAACCCGTGGTGCCCGAACGGGCGGAGGAGCAGGCGTTCCCGGACAGGCGCGCGTCGGGGGAGACGAGGCCACCGGAACAACCCGAGCCGCCTCGGCGTGACTTGCCCGGTTCTCCTGACCTGCCCGACTCACCCGACTTGCCCGGCACGTTCGATCAGCCCGAAGAGCCCGAAGCGCCCGAAGGGCGGGGTTCCTCCGGCGTGTCCGACGTCGCCGATGAACCGGTCGGACCGGACGAGGCCGCGGCCGCCCCTGCGGTGAGCAGGCGAGCCGCCGTTCCCGCCCCTGAAGTCGAGCGGCCCGCGCCGCGCGTCGAGCCGCCCGCGACCCGTCTGCCGCCCGCGTTGGCCGCCGGACCGGAGGCGGCCGGACCGGTCCTCCCAGGCCCGCCCGCGCGTCCCTCGGTGCCCCCGCGAGTGGGGCCGCGGATAGGACCGCCGCAGCGCCCCAAGGACGGCCCTGTTGCGCCTTCCGCCGCCGCACCGTTGCCGCGCGCGGAGACTCCGCCGCCGCGTGTCGACCGGCCCGCGCACGTCGAGCGTCCGCCGCAGATCGAACGGCCTCCGCAGTCGGGCCGCCCGCCGCAGGTGGAACGGCCGGCACCCGTGCTCCCGGCGGCCTCCGCCCCTCCGCCGGCGCTCCCGGCGCCTCCAGGACCCGTACGTCAAGGCCCGGTTCCGCCAGGGCGCGTGCCGCCGGGGCCTGTGCCTCCAGGACCTGTACGTCCGGGGCCGGTACGTCCGGGGCCCGTACCGGCAGTGCCCGCACCAGATATCGAGCGCCCCGCGCCGCGGGTGCCGCCTGTCGAGCCCGGGCGCGGTGTGTCCGCGCTGCTCGGCGACGTCGCCGCCGCACACCTGGGGCCTCCGCGTACCGGGGAGACTTCGGCGCAGCGCAACGATGCCGCGGCCGGCCCGCCGCCTCCCGAGGGCGACCCGTGGCCGCATCCCGCCCCGCCGCCCCGCGACCTGCGCGACGACCGACCGCTTGCGACCGCCCAGTTGCCGCCTCCGGCATCGGGCGACCGGCCGGTGCCGATTCCGGCTCCCGCTCCGGCTCCCGCCCCGGAGACGGCTGCGGAACCGGCTGCGGCGCCGTCGTCGCCTCCGCCTCCGTCGCGGCGTCCCGTCTGGGAAGGGCCGGGCGAACCGCCGTTCGGCTTCGTCCCCGGCCGAGACCCGGCCGCGGACCCGGCGTCCACCGCCGGGGGACCGGCCGCGCGCCACGGCAGCGAACCGGATCCCGACCTGGAACCGGACCCGTTCCCGCCGGCCGCCTACGTGGGCGAGGACCACGCCCCGTGGCAACCGCAGCCGGACGCGCCCTGGCGGCAGGACGCGCCCCCCGCGGATTCCGGTGCCGCACACGTCATCCGGTTCCAGGGCGAGGACGCCTGGGACGAACCCCCGCGGCGGCCCCCGCTGTTCCGACGACTCGTCATCATCACCGTGGTGTTCGCGGTGCTGGTCGCGGCTTTCGTGGTCCTCGCTTTCGTCAAGCGCGGCGACGACGGCGACAAGGAGCCGCCGCCCTCGAACTCGCCCAGTCCGCCCGCCGCGTCGACGTCCTCGCGCCCCGCGGTACTGCCGGCCGCCGCCCCGAACGGATGGTCGCGTACCGCCGCCTGGACCGCCGTGGTCGCCCCGCCGACGGCCCGGGCGGCCACCATCGCCTCCGGGACGACGGCCGTCGCGGTCATCACCCCGGCCAAACAGGTCGCCATCCTGGATCCCGCGGACGGCCGCGTGCGGCGCTCGTTCGACCTGCCCAAGGGCGAACACCGCGGCGTCAAGCTGGGCGCCGTGGACGGCACCATGTCGGTGCTCGTGCATGCGGGCGACGTGCTCGCGTACGCCCCCGCCGACGGCTCCGCCGCCCCCACGACCCTCGACGTGCCCGCCGGAGCCGTCGTCAGCTACGCAGGCGACTCGCCGCTCGTCGTCAACGGCACCGACGTCCAGGTGGTGCGTGACGGCAGGCTGGCCGCCGTCCAACTCCCGCCCGGCGCCACGGCGATGGCGGCCGACGGCGCGAACGTCATCGCGGCGGTCCCGGTGGGCCCGTGGTGGAACGCCGCACCGGGCCGGGAGGCCACCGCGATCACCCCCGCACCGCCGCGCCCCGGTGCGACGCTCTTCCGGATCGCCGCCGCCGGACACAACCGCGTCGCCGTGGTGTGGACCGGCCCGGACGCGGCCACGGTCACCGTCGTGCTGTACGACGCCACCACCGGCGAGGCCCGCATCACCGCGGACGCGCCGCTCGAGGAGATGCGCAAAACGGCGTGGGTGTGGGGCACCGACGGGCAAGTGGCCGCACTGGGCCCGCTGGTGTTCGACCTGAAAGGCGGAAAAGCCGCCGTACGTTCGGGGTTCGGCCCGGTGATCGGTTGGGGCAACCTCCTGTACGGACAGACCGCCGCCGACCCGCAGACCGCCGTAGTCCTGGACGGCACCGACCCGAAGAGCGCGCCCGTACCGCTCGGGACCGGCGTGCCCCTGCCCTGGGGAGGCCCGACCGGACGGCTCATCCTGATCCTGGACACCGCACCGTCGACCGCACCGACCCTGTACGCGCTCACCCGCGAAAGCACGCCGCCGGGTTCACCGGGACAGGGCTCGTCCCCGGGACCGGCGGGCACCGGCACCACAGGCAGCACCGGAACGACGACGTAAGAGGGTTGGTCGGTATAGCCACAAGGAGTCTCCGCATGGACCACGACCTGCGACGCAAACTCATCACGGCAGCGGTGTCGGTATCGCTGACCGTCGCCGCGTTCTCGACGGCGGGCGCGGCGCACGCGGAGGAGATCCGAGGGGCCGGTGCGGGGGAGCCCGCGGGCCAGGGGACGCCGGCGTCCGCGCCGGACACGGACGCCGACACCGCCGCCGATGTCGCCGCACGCGGTGCCGGGGCCGAGCCGGAGGCACCCGCGGACCTGCCGCTGCCGCGACCGGCCCGCGAACTCCCGGCCCCGGCGGCGCGCGACGCGGTACCGGACACGGCGGCGGGAGACGGCGGAGTACGCCCCGTCAGCGCCACCAGCGGCCAACTCCCCGGCGTCTACGGCCCCATGGCGCCGGACACGGGCGGCCCGAGCGCCGCGCTCGGACCCGTCGCGGTGGACGATCTGCCGTTGCCGCCGCCGGCACAGGAGTTCCCACCACCCGCGGCCTCGTCCGGCAACGGAACCGACGGGCGCGTCGTACCGGTGGTTGACGCCGCCACAGACAGCGACGGGCCGGGCGGCTCAGGTGGCCCAGGCGGGTCTGCCGGGCTGAGTGGTCCGGTTGCCGAAGGCGTCCTGGCAATGGGCCCGTTCGCCCCGTACGACCTGCCGTTACCGCCCGCCGCCGCGGACCTGCCGTCCGGTGGTCCGCGGGAGCCGGGCGGTCCGTCCGTACCTGTGGTCCCCGAACTGCCGCCCGCCCCCAAGCCGGTGGAGCCGCTTCCCGCACCGGTCACCCCGGTCGTACCGCCTGTCGACAACTCCCAGGAGCCGCTGTCGACGAAGCCGAAGCCGCCGGACGAGCCGAAGAAGCCGGAACGGCCGGTGATCGCCGCGGTCCTGCCGTCGTTGCCGAAGCCCTCGGCACCCAAGCCGTCCGCACCGAAACCCGTCGCGCCCAAACCCGCCGTCGTGCCCGCCGTCGCCAAGCCCGCGCCGCCGCCCCCGGATCCCGTCCCTGCCCCCGTCCCGGTTCCTGCCCCGGTCCTCCCGCGGCCCGAACCGGCGTCACCCGCGCCGCAGGCGCCGCCACGCACGCCACCGGGCACGCCAACGCCGGTGCCGCAGAAGCCGCAGAGCCCGCAGACGCCGCCCGCGCCGCCCGCCCCGGAGCAGCCCGAGCAGCCCGAGCCCGAGATCCCCGAGATCCCGAAGACCCCCGAGGCCCCGGAGCCCGGCAAGCCGGCGCCCGCCCCGGCCGAGCCCGCTCCCCAGCCGAAGCCACCAGCAGCACCACCATCCGAAAAGCCCGCAGAGCAGCCCTCCGAACAACCCACCGAGCAACCGGTCAAGCCGCCCGTCAAACCCGTCCCCACCCCCGCCCCGGCCGCCACGGACCCGACTCCGCCGCCCAAGCCCGCCCCCAAGCCGGCGGCGCCCAAGCCCGCCCCAGTACCGCCGTCCACCGCCAACCCGCCGCAAGACAAGCCCCCTTCGTCACCCCCACCCGTGACGATCGTGGGCCAGGTGGGTCCGTCCTCCCTGAAGATTGACCCGCAGGCGGCACAAGACTCGCAGGACGTACCAGCAGCACCCACAAAACCCGCTCCTACAACGCAGTCTCAGCCACTGTCCGCCAACCCGCTGGCGTAGCGGGCCGGACGCCCGGAAAGATCGACGAAGCGCCACACCAACGCAGGAGTTCGCATGACCGTAAGGCCGGACGCTCGACCCCGTCGGGCTGCGGTGCCGCACGCGGGCACGGCAGTGGAGACCGGGGTGCGTCGCGGTGTCGCGGTCCGCGTCTCCCCGGCGCCGCCGACGGCCGGGGCCCCGACGACGGACATGCGCACAGGTGTGGCCGCGGACCGGGCAACCGGCCCGCAAGACGCCCCCCACACCCCCGACGCCGACCCGACCGCCCCACCCCCAGCCTCCTGGCCACCCACACGCCCCTTCCGCCGCCGACCACGCGGCAGGCACGCGTACACCTACGAGACGCCGAGTTCGGAAGCTTCGCGGCCGCACAGCACTCACGAAGTGCCGACCGAATCCGTCCTCGAGAGCGGCACCCCCGGTCGTGTTCAACCGCGATCGCAGCAGGAACCGCAACCGCAACCACGTACACGACCGCGTACGCACGCACGCTCGCGCACACGCCGCCTGCGGACTGTGGCGGGGCTGCTTGCGGTACTGGTTCCGATCGTGGTCGGCCTGCTGTCCGCTGTGCTGTTCACCGGCGAGCGGGCGTCCGCGCAACCCGCGGGGCATCGGGCGGCTCCGTTCGCCGCGGAACCGGCCGGGTACCAGGGCGTCCCGGCCGTCGCGCCGCCCAACGAGCGGCCCGCCGCGGCGGGACTCCACCCGAGGGCCACGCCCCCGTCCTCGCCGCCGCCCTCAGGATCGGGCTCGCCGACCGGGACCGGCTCGCCGACGCCGTCCGGCTCTCCCGGCAGTGGCGGCGGCTATGCCTCGTTCTGCGACCAGTTGATGAGTCCGGCGAAGGAGGAGTGCCAGGCGCGTACCGGCAGCAACCCGCTGACGTTCGCCGCGGATCCGCTCGGCGCGATCGCCAAGTCGACGGCAGAGGCCGCTGTGTGGTTCATCAGCAAGCTCGCCTCGGCCATCAACGCGACGACTGCGGTCGACTTCACGAATCCCGGGTTCCTGCGGCAGTACGCCGTCGTGTTTGCGGCCTCCGCGTTCCTCACCCTGATCGTCTGGATGGTCGCCGTCACCAAGCGCGCGGTGCGCGGCGTACCGCTCGGCACCGCCATCGGTGAAGCGGTTGGCTACCTGTGGCTGGCCGTCATGGCGTCCGCGTTCACTCCGTTGGCCCTGCATCTGTCGGTGTCGCTCGTCGACTCGATCACCGCGGCCATCGCCAGCGGCACCAGACAGGACACCGACCAGTTCATGGAGGGTTTCTCCAAGGGCCTCGACCCGCAGAGCCTCGGCGGCGGTCCGGTGACGCTCATCTTCGTGTCGATGTTCGCCATCCTGGCGGCGATGATCCTGTGGATCGAACTCCTGGTGCGCGCCGCGCTGCTGTACGTCGGGGCGATCCTCGGCACGATCGTCTACGCCGGTGTGGTCGACCGCGATCTGTGGGGCCATGTCCGCAGGTGGGTCGGCATGATGGTGGCGATCCTGCTCGCCAAGCCCATCATCGTCATCGTGCTCGGCCTCGCCATGGCGGCCAGTTCGGGCGGCGGTTCCGACGCGCTCGCCGGGGTGCTCACGGGCCTCGCCATCATGTTCCTGGCGATCTTCGCGTCGGTCATGGTCTACCGCTTCATCCCGGCTCTCGGCGACGACATCGGCCAGTTGCGCGCCGGCCGCATGGAGATGGCGGCGGGGTCCAAGGCGGCCCTGACCGGCGGCACCGCGTCGTACGTCAAGGCCGGCATGGGCGTGCACGCCGGTCGCGGTACGACCGCCACCGCGACCGCCTCGACCGGCTCCTCCAGCGCCGGCAGCGCGGCGGGCGGCGTCGCTTCCGGGATGTCCGCACACGGCTACGACTCCGCCCCCAGCGGCGGTTCCGGCGGTGGATCGGGCGGCGGTTCCGGTGGCTCCGGCGGTGGCCCGGCCCTGCGCTCCCCGCGCTGGCTCGACTCCCAGCCGTCGCCCCCGCCCCCACCGTCCGCCTCCGGCATGCCCTACTCCGCAGACCCGCCCCCAGCCCCCCGCGCCCCCTCCCCCCGCCAGGGGGACTAGGCAGTTTCCTTTGGATCATCGCGCGGCTCAGATGCGAACGGCTGCGATCACGAGTCCTGCGGGAAGCTGTTCTGACCTGCCACGTTGTTCACGCGGGGTATCGGTGGCTTGCCTCGGCGTGCGGTGTGGCAGCGGTGGCGGTTGTAGGGGTGGAGGAACGCGCCGAGTTGGTCGGTGCGTTTCTGGTTGGTGGTGGAGGGGCGCTGGCCCATTCGTCGAGCAGGGTGCGGTTGAAGCGTTCGATTTTGCCGTCGGCCTGCGGGCGGTGGGGGCGGGTGAGTTTGCCGGTGGCGCCGAGGTCGGCCAGGGCGGTCTTCCAGGCGAGGCCTTTTGCGGTAGGACCGGGCCTTGTCCGCGAGTGTCGCGTCGGGATGGGTGCGCGCGGTGGCGAGCGCGCGGGGGTGGGGGCGAGGTGCGGGCTTGCTTTGCGATTGCCGCATGGCGGAGGGGGCGTCCTGGGCCGGCGCGACGTGGTCTTTGGACGAGATCCGAAAGGGCGGTCCTGGCGACGTTGCGTGGGGGAAAAGTGCAGGTGGGGGGCCGGGTACGTGAGGTATGGCCACCTCGGGGGTAGCAGCACAGGCGTGTGTGCCGTGACCGTCAGCCGTGAGGATGCGCCGTGGAAGCCTGGTTCGACCCGTTCATGCGGTTCGCCGACTCGCCGTGGTCGTATCTGCTCGTGGGCGTCATGGCCTTCCTCGATGCGATCCTGCCGATCGTGCCGAGTGAGACGTCGCTCATTGCATGCGGTGTCTTCGCGACGGCCACCGGGTCGCCGAACCTCTTCCTGTTGATCTTCGTCGGTGCCGTGGGCGCCTTCGCCGGGGACAACACGGCGTACGCCATCGGACGCTGGGCCGAGCCGTTCGCCACCCGTCGGATGCTGTCGGGTGAGCGTGGGAAGAAGGCCCGCGCGCAGGCGGAGCGCTGGCTGAGCGAGTACGGCGGCATGATGATCATCGCGGGCCGCTACATCCCCGGGGGACGCACCGCGATCTCGCTCACCGCCGGGATCGTGGACTACCCGTGGTCCCGGTTCCGCAAGTGGTCGGCCATCGGGGCGATCACCTGGGCGGCGTACGCCACGCTGCTCGGGTATTGGGGCGGCGCGGCGTTCAAGGACAGTCCGTTCAAGGGCATCATCGCCGGCCTCGTGGCCGCCGCCGTGATGACCGTGCTGATCGAACTCATCCGGCGCGTGATCGCCTGGCGTAAGAAGCGCGGCGCCGAGCAGGGCGCCTGACGGGGCGTGACGGGGGCCCGGCGCCGGGTCCACGCCCGCACGGGTGCTTTCGGGGCGGGGCCGTCGCGTGCGGTACTTGCGGTACGTCGGCGGCCGGGCCGCCCCCGCCCGCTGTCGTCGGGTTGTGCCAGGATCAAGCCCTTCCAACGGTGTCGGATCTCGGGGATGGGCATTCGTGATTGAGCTGGCCACCGCCTTGCGTCTGGCCGGGCCCGACGTGGCCGCGGCGCTGCGGGAGCGGTTTCGCGTCGAGATCATGGCGATGGTCGAGGGCTACGCGGCCTTGCCCAAGGAGGCCGTCGAGCGGGTGCTCGCGGACGACGGCATCGACCTCGCGGCGTTCTTCGCCGAAGGGTGGTCCGGTGGGCCGCAGGCGCACGAAATCCTGATGCGCGCCGCTCGCCTGGGGGATCCCGCGATCGCGGCGAGCCTGTATCGGCGGCGGAAACACGCGGATCCCGCCGTGTTCGCCGAAGTTCTCGCGCACGTCGACGACGAGGAGGACGAGGGCTGGCACGCCGAGTACGGCGTCGTCCAGGCGCTGCGGGAGATCGCAGGCCGCGACCCGCTGAGCGCGGCGACGATGCCCTTCTCGGTCGTCGTCCGCCAGGCCGCGGCGGACCGGTGCGCGGACGTGCCGTACGCGGTCGCCGTCGACCTCTGCGTGGCGGTCGCGGACCGCTGCACGCGTACCGACCTCCTGGACCTCGCCAAGGAGCCGCTCGGCCATCCAGGCCTCGCGGCGATGCTGGTCGAGGCCGCCCAGGCGCCGGACCCGTCCGCGTATCTGGCCGACCGCCGCCCGCCCGAGGAATGGCTCGACCCCGCCGCCGCGCGTACGTTCCTGCATCTGCGGCAGTCCACCGAGAATCCGCGCGGCCTCGAGGACCGGCCGGAGTTCGACTGGGACCTGGTACGCCGCGAGCACGCGCGCAAGCGGCTCGGGGAAACCGCTCTGGGCTGGCTGACGTCCTGGGAGGGCTGCCCCGAGGACTTGGTGCACGAGGCGCTGAAGGCGGCGCGCCCGCGCGTCGCGCTCAAGCACGCGGTGTGGCTGCCCTTCGACATCGTGTCCAATCAGGGGGCTTTGGCTGCCGCCGAGTTCGACGACGCGATGCGCCGCGGCATAGCCGCCGGCTGGATGCCCCTCGACCGCGTTCTGGGTGAGGCCGCGCCTGCCAACCGCATGTTGTCGGCCCTGCCGGACATCCCCGAGGTACGGTCCGCGTTGGCCGAGGCGTTCGCGCCGCTGGGCGACGACCCGCACCTGTGGCTGACGTTCTACGCCCGACTGCCGCGCTTCGCCGGCTCGGTGGTGGACATGGTGGCCGGCGTCGCCGCGTCCCCGGTTTCGAAGCGGAGCACGACGTGGCCCCGGCCGCTCGCCGCGGTTTTCCCGGCGACGGAGCCGGAGAACACCCGTGCCCTGTTCCTGAACCTGCTGCGCCTGCTGCCGGATTCGGTGACCGTCGCGCTTGCCCCGTACTTCGACGCCCGCGCGGTTCAGCACCTGTTGGTCTTCCACTACCAGGCGCTGTCGCCGCAGGTGCGCAAGGCTCTCGTCGACGAGCACGGGGTGCCCGCGCTGGCGTCCCGCGCCGCGAGCGGCTGGTTGTCCAAGGAGGAGGTGGCCGAGTTGCTCGCGTACGACGAACCTGCCATCGACGCCTCGCTGTTCGCCCACGCCCAGGTGCCCGACGAAGAACGCGTGCGCATCCTGGCCGGGGTGCGCACCGACGGCAGTCGCGGGCGCGTCGCGCCCGAAGTCCTCGCCGTTCTGGAGGACATCAACCTCGGCCACTACCGCGCCCGCCTGACCGCGGGGCTCGGCGGCGGTGACCCGGGGGTGGCCGCGGTGATCCTGCGGCGCCTGCGCCTGGGCACCGAGGCCGGCCGTCTGCTCCTGCTCGTGTCCGTGTGGGAGCGGTACGGCCCCACCGAGGTCGAGGAGTTGCTCGGTCTCGGGCGCCTGCCCGCCGCGACGGTCAAGACCGTGCGGGCCCTGCTACCCGCCGAGGACGGCCTGGCGAGGCTGCGCGAGCGTCAGGCAGCGGCAATGGCGCCCGGGCAGGTGGTGGCGTACCTCGCGAAGAAGGGCGGACAGGCCGAGGAGAACCTGCGCAGGGCGGTCCAGGAAGGCGTACCGCTGCCCTGGCCCGAGCTCACCGACGCGGTGCTCGACGGGCGCCTGGACGGGCAGATGGCCGGTCTCCTGTGCGAACAGCCGGGATGCACACGCGAGTTCGCGATGGCGGTGCTCGGTGCGGGGGCCCGGCACGGCCGCCCCGTCACGCCGCCGAAGCGCACCGTCCTGGAACGGATGCTGCGCGCGGGCGTCCTCACCTCTGAGGACCTGCTCGCGTACGGCACGTCTCCCGTGGCGTTCCTGGACCTGATCGCCCGCACCCCGCAGGCCGCCCCGTCGCGCTCCGCGGTCGTGGAGCCGTGCGAGGCGGCCCGGGCGCTGGCGGCGGACCTGCTCGGGGACGACCCGGAGGCGTGGGTCGTGGCGGTGCGCATGTTCCGGGACTTCTCCGGCACGCTGCCCGAACTGTTCGCCACCGCACGGGCGGCGACGTCCTGACCCGGTCCCGACTCGGTTCTGGCTCGCTCCCGACTCGGCTCTGACCCGGTCCGGATTCCGTCCTGCCCGGCGTCAGTCGGCGGCGGCGGTCTTCTCCCCGGTCCCGACGGCCGGTTCGCCGGCCGCCGGTTCGTCGATGTTGCGGCGCGGGCCGGTGAACCAGGTGCGGGCCCCGAGGTACCACCAGGCGGTGATCGCGAGGAGCACGCCGCCGACCGCGATCGGCGCGTAGTTCACCGACGTCCACTCGAAGTCGTCGTTCCACGGGATGGCCGAGGGGGTGAACGGCATGACGAAGTACACCGAGATCACCGCGATTTCGACGACCGCGACCCAGCACATCCACTTGTAGCGGGCGCCGAGGTTCCACGGCCCGGTCTGGAACGCCTCGCCCTGCCGCAGCCGCAGCCAGATCGGGATCAGGAAGGCGAGGTACAGGCCGATCACCGCCACCGACGTCACGGCGTAGAACGCGGTCGGCGCACCGGTCGAACTCTTGTACAGCGCGGGCAGCGTGATGAGCGCGGCGACCGTGCAGCCGCCGAGGACCGCGTTGACCGGCGTACGGTTGGCGTCGACCCGCGCCCAGATCCGCGAGCCTGGTACGCCGCCGTCCCGGCTGAACGCGTAGCCCATGCGCGACAGGCTGGTGACGCAGCTCATGCCGCACAGGAACTGTCCGGCGACCGAGATCAGGACCACGGCTTTGGCGAGTTCGCTGCTGAGCGCCGACGTGAGCAGCGCGTCGATGGCCCCGGCGCCCTCGTTCACCGCCTCGACGTCGTCGGCCGCGAACAGGAAGGCCAGCAGCAGGATCCAGCCGCCGATCGCGGAGTAGAAGATCGACCGCCACAGCCCCTTGGCGGCGCTGACCGAGGCGTCCTTCGTCTCCTCGGACACGTGCGCGCACGCGTCGAAGCCGGTGATCGTGTACTGCGTCAGGAGGAAGCCCAGCGGCAGCACGTAGAACCAGTAAATCCCGTCACCGAAGCCGGAGTTGTTGATCTGCTCGGTGAACACGAACCCGGCGTCCTGGTGCGAGTCGGGCCCGAACACCAGGATCAGCACGACGGCCGCGACCCCGAAGACGTGCCAGTACACCGAGATGTTCTGGAGCATCGCGATGAGGCCGTGCCCGAAGATGTTGATGACGGCGTGCAGCGCGAGGATGCCGAGGAACAGCAGGAAGACGGTGTTGAGGTCGCCGTCCCAGCCCGGCGCGTACATCTTGATGAGGATGTTGAGGAACGTCGCGCAGCCGTAGTCCACCGACGCGGTGACCGCGATCAGGCCGATGAGGTTGAGCCATCCGGTGAACCACCCGTGCACCGGTCTGCCGAGTTTCGCGGCCCACCAGTAGATGCCGCCCGCCGTCGGGTACGCGGACACCAGCTCCGCCATGCAGAACCCGATGACCAGGATGAACAGCGAGATGATCGGCCAGCCCCACGCGATCGCGACCGGCCCGCCGTTGTTCCACGCCTGGCCGAACGTGGTGAAGCAGCCGGACAGGATCGAGATGATGGAGAACGAGATCGCGAAGTTGGAGAACCCGCTCCACGTCCGCGACAGCTCCTGCTTGTAGCCGAGCTGCGCGAGCCGTTCCGCGTCCGCGTCGTGCGGCTCGGGTGCGGCCTGCGGGGCCTCGTCGGGCACGGTGGTCGCCATGACACCTCCAGTGGCGGTGGGGTGAACTGGTCAGGGGCCGGTCGACCGGGCCCCGGCAGGTCCGGCCGGTGGTGCGGTACGTCCCGCCGCACGGTCCAGGAGCCGGCCGAAGTCGTCGGCGTCCAGGGCGCGTACGGCCCGTGCCCACTTGCCCGCGGCCTCGGCCCGGTAGTCGAACCCGGGTGAGGCGGCGGAGTCCGCGAGCAGTCCGTGGTGGACCGAGAACCACAGGGTCCAGGCGATGTCGGAGGCGATGCGGTGCAGCCGGACCCGGGCGAGGTGGCGTGCGGTCATCTCGCGGCCGAAGTAGGCGGACGCGAGGATCTCCACGGCGTCGGGCGGCAGTTCTGCCTCGGCGGCGATGTCTCCGAGGTCGAACGCGGGGTCGTTCATGCCGGAGAGCTGGTAGTCGATGATGCGTACGGCACGGCCGTCGTCCACCAGGTTGGCCGGCAGCAGGTCGTTGTGGCAGGGCCGGGCCGGCAACGGGTGGCAGGCCAGGGCCCGTTCGAGGTCGTCCAGGTCGGGGAGGCGGTCCGTGTAGTCCGCCGGGATCGGCAACCCGTACCGCAGACACAGGCCGAGGAGTTCCTCGGCTTTGCGGAAGATGTCGAAGTCGTTGGCGAAGCGTGGGGACCGCCCGTGCAGACGGCGGCACGCCGTGGCGACCCGCACCAGCGTCGCGGGCCGTCCCAGGTCGTCCGCGGAGAGCGTGGTGCCGTCGATGAACTCCAGGACCATGGCCGCCGGTTGCCCGACCGTGCCCAGCACGCGCGGGCCGACGCCGGTACGCGCCGCGAGGACCGTGTTGTCGATCTCCTGCCACGCCGGCACGCCGAGTCCCGCCGCGTTGACCGCCGGGTCCAGCACGCGCAGGATCCAGCGCCGGTCCGCCCCCGCGTCGACCCGCACGACGCGGTGGCTCAGACCGCCGGTCAAGGGCGTGTAGACGGCGTCCGGGCCGGGGTCGATCCCCGCACGGACAAGGAGGTCGGCGAACAGGTCTTCCGGGTTCCCGGATGCGTCGGGGGCAGCCGTCACGGTGTGTCCAAGCAGTCGGAGCCACTCAATGGGTTGCCCTTAACCCATTTGAAACACGGGCGCGGTCAGGGTGATTCGCGGGGCGGGTGGGCAGAGTGCTGACGTGCGGTGCTCCGGAAGTCTGCGAGTCCCGGCCGGTGGCGTCAAGAGGGCGCCGAGAAGTTTTCGGTCCGTCCGATTCACCAATTGGTATGTCCTTCAGAGGCGTTGTGGTGGTAGGAAACGGCGCATGCCCGTCGACCGAGACCGCGAGCCCGCCCGTACGGCCGATCCGTCGCTGCGCGGCCGCGCCTGGCGCGGTGTCGCCGACACCATCCGGGCGGGCGGCTACCGGCCCGGCGACCGGCTGCCGTCGGAACGCGAACTCGCCGACCGGCTCGGGGTCAGCCGCTCCACCCTGCGCCTGGCCCTGCACGACCTGGAGCAGTCCGGGTTCGTGGTGCGCCGTCCGGGACGCGGCGGCGGCACGTTCGTGGCGTCCCCCAAGGTCGAGCGCGACCTCGGTGCCTTCGGCGGACTCGCCGACTACATACGCCGCCAGGGGCTGGAGGCCGGCGCCCGCATCCTCACGGTCGCACTCGCCCCCGCCGGTCCGCGCGCCGCCGCGGCGCTCGGCATCGGACCCGCGGAACTCGCCGTCCACGTCACCCGGGTCCGCCTGGCGGACGGCGAACCCATCGCGCTGGAGCGCTCGCGCTTCCCCGCCGGGCTGTTCCCCGACCTCGCCGAACAGGCCCTCGGCGGCTCGGTCTACGACCTGCTGCGCACCCGGTACGGACGCGCGCCGGAGCGCGCGGTCGAGCGGATCGAGCCGGTCGCCGCCGACGACGAGATCGCCGCACTCCTGGAAATCCCCTACGGAACACCCCTGCTGGCCGTCGAACGTGTCGCCTATGACGCGTCCGGGACGCCGGTCGAGCACGCCGACGACCTCTTCCGCGGCGACCGCACCCGCGTCGTCGTGTGGACCGGCCACGCATCGGAGGGAACCGCCCCGTGACCCGTGAACTCCCGTCCCGTGCCCGGATCGTCGTCATCGGGGGAGGTGTCGGCGGTACCAGCGTCGCCTACCACCTCGCCGCCCGCGGCGAGCGCGACGTGCTCCTGGTGGACCGCGCCGACCTCACCAGCGGCTCCACCTTCCACTCCGCGGGCCTGGTCGGCCAGTTGCGCGCCGACCCGACGCTCACCCGCATGAACACCTACTCCGTCGAGCTGTACCGCGAACTCCAACAGGGCGACCACCCGCCCGGGTTCGTGGAGTGCGGCGGCATCCGCCTGGCCTGCACGCCGGACCGGGTCCTGGAGATCCGCCGCCAGATCGGCTGGGCGCGTACCGTCGACCTGCCGCTGACCGAGATCTCGCCGACCGAAGTACGCGACCTGTTCCCCCTGGTGAGCACGGAAGGCGTGCTCGGCGCGACGTACCTGCCGACCGACGGGTACGTCGACCCGTCCCAACTGACCTATTCGCTCGCCGCCGGCGCCCGCGCGAGCGGCGTGGCCGTCGCGACCCACACCCGCGTCGTGGGCATCGACACCGCGGAGGGCCGGGTCGCCCGGGTCCGCACCGACGGGGGCGACGTCGAGTGCGAAGTGGTCGTCGACTGCGGCGGGATGTTCGCCGCGGAGATCGCCCGCATGGTCGGCGTACGCGTACCGCTCGTGCCGATGTCCCACCAGTACGTCGTCACCGAGCCGCTCCGCCCGCGCGACGGCACCCGCCTGCCCACCCTGCGCGACCCCGACAACCTCGTGTACTTCCGGGAAGAGGTCGACGGCCTGCTGATGGGCGGCTACGAGCGCACCTCCGCGCCCTGGGCGCTGGTCCGCGGCGACCGCGACGCGGTGCCCGCCGACTTCAACGGCCGGCTGCTGCCCGAGGACTGGCCGCGCTTCGAGGAGATCACCGCCAACTCCGTGCGCCGCGTGCCAGTAATGGCGGACGCCGGGCTGCGCAAACTCGTCAACGGACCCGAGGCGTTCACCCCCGACAACGAGTTCTGCCTCGGCGAGAGCGAGGTCGGCGGGTTCTTCGTCGCGGCCGGCTTCTGCGCGCACGGCATCGCGGGTGCGGGCGGCATCGGCCGCGTCATGGCCGACTGGATCCTGGACGGCGAACCCGGCCTCGACGTCCACCACATGGACATCCGCCGCTTCGCCGCGCACTACCGCTCTCCCGGCTACACCCGCAAGCGGACCGTCGAGAACTACGAGAGCTACTACGACATTCCGTACCCCGGCCGGGAACGCCGCGCGGGCCGCCCGCTGCGGCTCTCGCCGGCCTACGCGTGGCACGTCTCACACGGCGCGGTGCTCGGTGAGAAGGCCGGGTGGGAGAGAGTGAACTTCTATGCCGGCAACGCCGGGCCGGAGCTTTCTCCGACCCACGGCGCTGCCCCGGGGACGGCACACGGAGCGAGGAAGGGTGCGGAAGGAGAAGCGGATGAAGGACGCCCGAGGGGCTGGGCCGGGCGGGACCACGCGCCCGCCGTCGCGGCGGAGCACGCCGCGACCCGCACCTCGGCCGGGCTGTTCGACGAGTCGTCGTTCGCCAAGATCGAGGTCTCGGGGCCCGGCGCGGCGCGGCTCGTCGAGTGGCTGTGCGGCAACCGGGTCGCCCGCAGTGTCGGGGACGTGACGTACACCCAGATGCTCAACGCGCGCGGCGGGATCGAGGCGGACGTGACCGTCACCCGCACCGCCGAGGACGCCTTCCTCGTCTACACCGGCACCGCGTGCGGGACCCGTGACCTGGCGTGGCTCAGGCGGCACGCGCCGCGCGACGGATCGGTCCGGATCGCCGACGTGTCGGGGGCGTACGCGTGCTTCGCGCTGTGGGGGCCGCGCGCCCGGGACCTGCTCGCCCCGCTCACCCCGGACGACCTCGCCAACTCGGCGTTTCCCTATCTGACGTCGCGTGAGACCACCGTCGGGGACGTCCCGGTGCGGGCGAGCCGCGTCACGTTCGTCGGCGAACTCGGCTGGGAGATCGCGTGTTCGGCCGAGTACGGCGCGGCGCTGTGGCGGACGCTCGCCGAACTGCCCGGGGTGACGCCCGGCGGCTACCGCGCGATCGAGTCGCTGCGCCTGGAGAAGGGCTACCGGGTGTGGGGGAGCGACCTGACGCCGGAGGTGAACCCGTTCGAGGCCGGCCTCGGCTTCTGCGTGCGGCTCGACGAGGCGGACAAGCCCGGCGGGTTCCTCGGCCGCGACGCGCTGCTGCGGGTGCGCGCGGAAGGGGTGACCCGGCGGCTCGCCTGCCTGGTCCTCGCGGATCCGCGGGCGGTGTGCCTGGGGAGCGAGCCGGTGTGGCTGGACGGCGCGGTGGTCTCGCGGGTGACCTCGGGCGGCTTCGGGCACACCGTCGGCCGGTCGATCGCGTACGCCTACCTGCCCGCCGACCGCGCGAAGGCCGGGACGCCCGTCGAGGTCGAGCTGTTCGGCGAGCGGTACGCGGCAGAAGTCGGGGCCCGCGTCCTTTACGACCCGAGCGGGGAACGGGTACGCGCCTGAACCCCCGGCGCGCGGAATTTCCGAAAACCATTAGGTCGGTTCGTCGTACCGCACCTAGGGTTTCCGTGTGACCAAGCTGAATCAGATCATCGCCGTCGAGAAGGGCGTCAAGTCCAAGGCTTTCCAGGAGTTGACGCAGGCTCACCAGGACCTCCAGAAGTCGGCCCTGCTGTCCGGTATCGCCCGGACCTACCAGCCCAAGGACGAGGAGGGCGAGCAACTGCCGCCCGAGTCCACCCGGGTGCAGGTCAACGCCGAGGAGGTGCTGCGTTCCACCGCGGCGACGCTGACGAGGCTCTTCGACGTGACCGCCACGAAGGACTGGGCGAACACCGAGGCCCACGCGGACGTCGTGGTCGCGGGGACCACGCTGCTGCGCGACGTGCCGGTGTCGTACCTGCTGTTCCTGGAGAAGCAGTTGGTCGACCTCGCGACCTTCATCCGCAAGCTCCCGGTGCTCGACGCCGCCGAGTCGTGGTCGCAGGACCCGTCGACGGACACCTGGCGCACCGAGCCCGTGCGTACCGTGCGCACCAAGAAGGTGCCGCGCAACCACGTGAAGGCCGAGGCCACCGCCGAGCACCCGGCGCAGGTCGAGATGTACTTCGAGGACGTGCCGGTCGGCTACTGGACCACCGTCAAGTTCTCCGGCGCGCTGCCCGCCCGGCGCATCAACGAACTCCTGGGTCGCGTCGAGAAGTTGCAGACCGCGGTGAAGTTCGCGCGGGAAGAGGCCAACAGCGCGGAGGTGACCGACCGCACCATCGGCGCCGTGGTGTTCGACTACCTGCTCGGGTAGTCTCCGAATCTCCCCCCGGCGACGTCCGGGGGGACGCGCCGGCCCTGCCGAAAGGCGGGCCGGGAGCACAAGCTCAATCTGAGACTCGTCGTGACGACGCGGTCAAGTGGGGGTTCGAGTCCCTCCCCCGGCATTCCGTGCCGGGGTGGCCCAAATGGCAGAGGCAGCCGCGGTCAGCCTCAACGTCCTGCTCCAGTTTGAGTATTCGCCACCGATTCCCGGGTCGACCGGGGGCGGGCGGTCATCGTCGGATACGGGTTCGATTCCCGTTCCCCGCTCTCCGTGCGGGGATGGTCCAAAGGGAAGACACGGCGACCTCAGGATGACCCGCCTTCTTAAACGTATCGGGATGTGCAATTCGGTGGCACTCCGGAGCCCGGGGGCAGGATAGGCCCCCGGGTTCCTCCGATTTCGCGCTGTGTAGTCGCGCGAATGCACTGCGTGATATTCTTGGGTTCCGTCGCTCACGGAATGGTTGCGAATTTCGCTGTTCCGTCTTGATTCGGTGCGTATTCCATCTCGATGCCCCCGGCGACCGACACCCCGGAACCCCCGCTGATGTTGTGTGCGGTATCTCGACCTCCTCGATCGAGTGAGGAAGAGGTACACCGTTCGACGCACACGGAGGTGTCCCCGTGAGTACTTGGGGCTGGAAGTGTCAGAACTCGTCCTGCACGGCCAATCGAGGACGGGACCGTCAGCGGTACCGCTCGGCGCATGCGGCGACCGTCGCCGGAAAGGCGCACACCACAGCGACCGGACACCCCACCTCGGTGGTGGAATTCCGGTGACACGAACGAGGCGGGGCGGCCATGACGGTGGCCGTCG
>NZ_JBEZFP010000114.1:0-31129 GCF_040649515.1 Streptodolium elevatio | reverse complement strand
GGCACCCGCTCCGCGGGTGCCCTGCCGCTGGCGCGGCAGGCAGGGCGAAGCCCTCCGCTGCGCTCCGGGCAATTGCGCGCAAGCGCGCAATTCGAATTCCGCAAGCGGAATTCAAAAGGCAGGCAATTCCGCGCAAGCGCGGAATTTAGGAATTCCCGCAAGCGGGAATTCAGGGCAGCAAGGAGGTGGTGACGGGAGGGGGTCGGCCACCCGGGGACACGCCACCTGATGCACTGTTTAGAGACAGCTATTCCCCTGTATTGCCTAGGAGTTGACGAACCGTCAGCCCCACCGTGCCGTGGGGCCGGCCCCCGCAGAGCAGGGACTCCGCTGCGCTCCGCCCCACACCCCGCAAGACACCCCGAGAGCCCGCCTGACACACCATCACACACCCCCACCGGAACCCCGAACCAACCCGACCAGACTACCACCACAGACCCCCACACGGAAGCACAACACGCCCCCGAAGGAACCCCATCACCCGATTCCGGCAAGCCTGATGCATCACCATGATGCACTGTGTAGACTCAGCCATACCGACACACCCCCTCCCCGCACCCTCCCAGGGCACACACGAACCCGAGAAACAAGGCCCAGCAAGACCGGGGGAAACCCGACAATCAAATTCATGAATTCACCAGAATTCCCGGAAAGCGAAACCGGGAAAGGAGAAACAGGGAAATGGCGTTAAAGCTGCGGGACCACCAGAAAGAAGCCGTCGACGCGATTATCCGGGGACTCGACATCCCACCCGGGAAACACGTCCCCGCAGGCGGCCTGCGCGCCCAGGTACACGCCGCATGCGGCATCGGCAAGACCGTCATCGGCGCCACCGCCGCGCGGCAGCTGGTGCCCCACGGGCGCGTGCTGATCGTGGTCCCCACCCTGGACCTGCTCACCCAGACCATCAAGGCATGGCAGAACGCCGGCCACACCGGGCCTTCGGTGGCGGTGTGCTCGCTCCAGGACGACCCCGAGCTGGACGCACTGGACGTCCGGTGCACCACCATCCCGGTGCAGCTGGCGCTGTGGCACGGGTCGGGGCCGGTGACGATCTACGCGACGTACGCCTCGCTGGGCGTGCTCGAGGAGGCCCACCGGGGCGAGTACGGGCAGAAGTTGGACCCGCTGGACCTGGTGGTCGTCGACGAGGCGCACCGGACCAGTGGATCGCTTGGTAAGGCGTGGGCGGCCGTGCACGACCAGGCCGCGATCCCGGCGACGCGGCGGCTGTACATGACCGCCACCCCCCGCATTTGGGAGGAGCGTCCGCTGCGGGAGGTCCGCGAGGGCGTGCGTGAGCCGCTGAAGGAGGAGATGGCGGCCTCCATGGACGACGAGGGCATCTTCGGCCCCGTCGTCTACAAGCTCACGTTGGCGGACGCCATCGCCCGGGGCCTGCTGGCGCGGTACCAGATCATCGTGGTGGAGCTCGCGGACCCGGTCGTCACCCCCGATCGGCTGCGCGGCCAGGGCCGCCTGGAGGAGGAGGTGCGCGGGCAGCGGCTCGGCGCCCTCCAGGCGGCGATGCTGCGCACCGCGGCGGAGCACAACCTGCAGACGATGATCACCTTCCACCACCGGACCATAGAGGCCGAGGCCTACAGCAAGGGCCTGCCTGCCGTAGCGCGGCGGCTGAACGACGCGGACCCGGAGACGTACCCGTCGCGGATCTGGGCGAACTGGCTGCAGGGTGAGCACGCGTCCGACCACCGGGCGAAGATCCTGGCGGAGTTCGGCCGGCGGGCCGGGTTCGCCAGCTTGAGCAACTGCAAGGTGCTGGGCGAGGGCATCGACATCCGCGCGGTCGACTCCGTGGCGCTCCTGGACCCCAAGGGCGCCCCGCACGACATCGTCCAGGCCATCGGCCGCGCTTTGCGGCAAAAGCCCGGACAGGGGAAATTGGCGTCCCTTATCGTGCCGGTATTCCTGGGTACCGACGAGGTTCCGGAGGACATGTTCGTCTCCGGCTCCTACCGCCCGCTGGTAAAAGTCCTCCAGGCTCTGCGGGCCCACGACGAGGAGGCCGTGGAGCTGCTGGCGATCCCCCAGGAGTCCCAGGCACGCCGAATCGAACCCGCCGAGGGAATCGGACCGGACCCCGAAGAAGGCGCCGCAGAAAGCCGAATGCTGCTCCGCTTCGCCGCACCACGTGATCCTGCGATGGTCGCCGAGTGGGTCAGCTTCAACATCTTCGACACCGAGCGCGCCGACTGGTCCCGTGGTTACTCAGCGTCACGAAAATTCCGGTTGCGGGAGGGGCACCTGAGGGTGCCGTTCGATCACCGGGAGGGCCCGGAGGGCAAGGCGTACCCGCTGGGGCACTGGATCAGCAAGCAGCGCCGCGCGTACGCGGCGGGCACGCTGACCGGGCTGCGGGTCCAGCGCCTGGAAGGGCTGGGCATGGTGTGGGACCACGCGGACGCGGCGTGGGAGGAGGGCCTGGCGGCCGCGCGAGTCTACTTCGCCGACCACGGCACCCTCGCCGCCCCCCGCACCGCCACCGCCCTGGACCTGCCCATCGGACAGTGGCTGTCCAACCAGCGCCGCCCCGGGTTCCTCGCCGGCCACCCCGAACGCGCCGCTGCCCTGGCGGCGATCGACCCGGACTGGAACCCGGCCTGGCCGCTGGACTGGCAACGCCACTACGCCGGGGTCCGCGAAACCCTCACCGCGGGCGCGACGTTGGACCAACTGGTGCCCGGCGTGACCATCCACGGACACGACATCGGCCGCTGGCTGGAACGCCAGCAGCAACCGGTGGTGTGGCGCGGCCTGACCGCCGGACAGCGCGAACGCCTCTCCGAGCTAGGCGTGAAGCCCCAGGCAGCCCCCAAGGCCGGGAAGGCCCCGAAAGCCGCCCAGAAAGCCGCTGGAGGCCCCTCCAGCGCCTTCGAGAAGGGACTCGCCGCCCTGCGGCAGTACCAGGCCCGAAGCGGCTCCCTGACCGTCCCCCGGGGCCACGTGGAGACCCTGGAAGCGGCGCCCGAGGACGGCGGCGAGCCGGTCGAGGTGAAGCTCGGCGTGTGGCTCTCCAACACCAAAACCCGCCGCGCCAAACTCACCGACGACCAACTCAACCAACTCGCCGAGATCGGCCTCGACTGGCGCTAGACAGGAGCATCCGGAAGGGGGCGCGGCAGTTTGGCGGCTGCCCTCCTTCGGTATTCCTCGAGTGCCCTACTCCGGGGTTCCTCCGGCACAGGCCGATGCTCATCTGACATCGCCCGCGCGCGCTGCCACTCCTCGTCGGCGATCTCGTAGAAGGGCTGGTGCGGCGCGTCCGGGGGTGTCGTGAGCCGGAAGGGTCGGCTGAGATCCCAGAAGTCAGACAGCACCGGGCTGCGGAACAAATAGTTGAGCTCGGCACGGATCTCCTCCTCCGAGGCTTCACCGGAGAGGTAGGCGTACGAAACATGCGTGATGATCATGTTGGCGTATAGATATCGTCGCTCCTGAGCCTTCGGTGGGTTCCCGGCGAAACTAGGCCAAACCGCTGCTAGTTCGGGATCCGCCAGGCTCAGTTTCAGAAGTTCCAGATGGTTGGCTTGGACGGCGGCGTCGGCGGTGCGTCGTGCGTGTTTCCGTTGGATTCTGAGTTCACGCTGCTGAGTCCAGGCGGTCACGACAAGCGCCGTGAGGGCCAGCAAGGCCCCGGACGTGGTCCAGGCAACAGCGCCGGAAAACCTCTGGATGGTCGTGCCGGCAAAGAAGGCCAGTCCGAGAGCAACGGCCAAGGTGGCAACGACACCCAGTGCGCCGGACCGAGCAAGGACACCAGCGTGGTGACGGACTCCAGGCGCGAACCAGCTCAAGTCGTCAGCTGTGAGCGTGGCGGAGCCAGCCGTGGACGGCCTAGAGCTCCCGGCAGACTTGCCACCCCAGATCACGCCACTGCGTGATCTGGGCTTGTTGGCATCGTTCGCGCCCACTGCCGCCGAGGCGCCCACGTGGGTGGCTCCTTTGCTGCTTGGCCCCAGCAGCGCTTGGACCCGAGAAGACAATGGTCGGCCTTCCAACGTAGAGGCCGAATGTTGGAACGCAGGAGCGCGGCGTGACATCACAGCAATGACCCGGCCTGCGAAGGACTCCGCCTGCACGTCTACACACCTCCCTGTCCCGCAGTCCCCGTCGCTTCGGCTACTGAGGGTGGCGCCTGTATCGGCGGCGAGGTTGTCGGAGCCGGTGCGGGTTGCGCTGCCTGTTGCGCTGCTGCCTGCTGTTGGTCGGCGTACGCCGCCAAGGCTTGTGTACCCATGCGGGTGATGAGGGGTACGAAGGAGGTCACCTTTTCCAGGACCGGGACTGCTGCCGCGCCAAGGCGTTAGAAGGGCGGTTCGTCGGTGTAGGCAGCCTGGGTTGGAGACGTCGCGTACGGCTTGGGCGCGGTCGCCCATGGATCATCCTGAGGCGGTTGCGTCGGAGGGCGGCCCCACCCCGAGCTGGGTCGCGCGGGCGGGATGGGAGCCGGGACGTTTTTCGGTTCGACTCCGTCGATGTCGTTGTTCAGCAACTGGCGCAGGCGCTGCCTGCACGTGGTCGGATCGTCATCGTCGTAACGGGATTCCTCCCAGCGTCTGCGGTCAGGGTCCAAGCCGCCAATCTCGCACAGGGCACGCAGGACCGCGTCGACTCTCTCCCATGTGCTGACCGTCTCTCCCTTGAGGAGTCGGCGGATGGTTTCCCGGCTCACTGGAAGCGGGTCCCGCATGGAAACGGTCGTCGCTGCGATGCGTGCGGGCGTGGGACGTCCCGCTTCCTTGAAGTGGATGAACAGCTCAGTGACGAACTCGCGTCTGGTCCCGTCGGGCAGGTCGACGGTGCTGGGCATCCGCAGCATCTGGGGCATCCGCCAACTCTGGCACGCTTCACCCCAGTTAGACGCACGGTTCCTCAGGAAACCTCGGCATGACACCCCAAGTAGCCCCGGGATGTACGCGTATTGATGTCACAAAGACCTGCAAGGACCTGAGTAGAACCTAGTCAGCGTCTCGCGGACACAGATGGACTTCTTTCGACAATCCACTGTTTCCGCTGGTCAGAGCGGGTTTCGAGGTGCTTTCGTTGGTGCTCGTTCACCCGGTGAGACACCGAAATTCTCAATGGGTGAACACGGCACGCTGTCGCCCGAAACGGCGACGGCCCCCTGGTGCGCAGGGAGCCGTCTGCAGAAGACCGAACATCCCCGACGAAGGAGAAGCCCATGTCCAAGCCCGAGCGTACGGGCCGCAGCCCGGCACCGGAACCCCTCCCAACAGCGGATGGCAAGGCATCCAGGACCCGCTGGGCCAAGCGCGTTCGACGGATCCGTAACGAGGCCGGCCTGCACCTGATCCGCGGCGCCGCAACCGCGACCGGCGCCGCCATCGTCGCGTGCGGCGGCCTCTGGATCCAGTCGCGCTGACACCGGACAGCGGGGCCGGCAGTGCGTCCGGCCCCGCTGTATGAATCAGCCGAAGCCGAGCGCCTCCTGCGCGAAGTCATCCGGGACTGGGCAGGGGAACAGTGGTGACCCGTCTGGCGTGGGGCCTGCCAGCACTCGGCAGTGATGGCGAACGTTGTGTCAGAGAATCGCGCTCCGTAGAACTGCACCCGGCTGAGACGGGGAGACCAAGGTGGCGGGGGCACGCACGGCGTTCGGCACGCCCGTAGGAGCGCATCGGCATCGACGAGGGAGCTGCCACTACACGAAGCTTGGAGGGTCCTCTGCAAGTCGCCGATCACGGGTGAGTGGGGTAGCAATGCGGCAAGTTGTGTATTTCTCGGAAGCAAAAGCCGCACAGTTCGTGGACAGGAAGCCTCGCCGGTTTCGCCGCACCACGAGCGGTGAACTTTCCATCGGCCCAGGCAAGTTGAGTGTTACCGCCGAGCGCGCACCAGAAGGCGCTGCCGCCAAGATCACCAAGATCAGTCGGCACCTTGACCGCGTCGCTAAGCCCTTCGACGAACGTTCAGTCTGTGCGGGCGATTGGGTCACCTTCAATGCCCACCTTGCAATGGCCCTGGTCTCCAGCCCACCCCATCGCATGCTGTTCCTCGGGCCCTCCCCGGATCACCCCGTCGACGTGGCCCTATTGCTCTTCGGGTCCCCTCGGCACCGAGTATCACCGCCCCGAGACGAGGCGGTCGTCGGCGTTGAGGACCTGGACTCCTATACCGAAAGCCTCATCAGCATGATCAAGACGGTCGCGACGGCGGACGGCCACCCCCTCCCGAGCAACTTTCGGGACGGTGCAGTGAGCATGGCCGAACGCATCCATATGGATGTTCCCAGCTACCCACGAATGGCTGGCTACGCACAGGTAGTCGACAGCTTCGCCTGCGCCGATCGGATCTTCTTGGGAGATCACCCGGCGAGGTTCAGCCCCCGCAAACTTGTGGTCGCCTCACCGCTCTTCGTCGAGCACGCCAACTGAGGTCACGTGGGACATCGTGCGAGGGCCCGCCGCCTCAGTCTCTTGGCCGGAGCGGACGACGGGCCCTTCTCGGACGCGGAGAAACCCCTCGTCCGTGGGAAGGCGGGCGCGCGGGCACGCCTTCGAATGTTCCAACGGCGAGGCGTGCCGCAGCGTTTAGCGATTTCGGCGTCGTGTTTCTCACGCACGAAAAGGCGCGGAGCTCGTGGACCATTCGATGTGACACACCCCACACTTTGGAGTGTCTATTTGGCGGGGCTCCCGACGCAGTCCTTGGTCGGAGCACGGCGGAGAGCCCTCTCGGACGTGGAGGTTCTCGTGTCCCGTTCCCTGCCGCGCCGCTACTTTCGACGGTGGCCATCCCGTTCCTTATGCCTCGTCTCCCCCGTGCGCAAGTCGCGTCTGCGGGGTGGCCGGCCTCCGGTGGTAGTCACGGTGGTCATCCTGATCATCGTGGTACTGCTCGCGGCCTACCCCACCGCGCTGGACCGCGCCGCCGGCGGCATCGGCTGCTTCGGCGGCCTCGTCGCCCTCTGGGCGCTCTACCTCCCGCCGCGCAATGCCGACGGCACGGCATGATGGCCACCCCACCTCCCAGCCGCGTCATGACACTCGTTCACCAGGCACAGGCCGGCGACAGCGAGTCGTTCGCCGAGCTGTACAACACCTACGTCGAAACGGTGTACCGCTACGTCTACTACCGGGTCGGCCGACGGGAGACCGCCGAGGACCTCACCAGCGAGACGTTCCTGCGCGCGCTGCGTGGCATCAGCACGTTCACGTGGGAAGGACGCGACTTCGGTGCGTGGCTGGTGACCATCGCGCGCAACCTGGTGACCGATGAATTCACCTCGGGTCGCTTCCGACACGAGGTGGCCACCGGCGAACTGCTCGACACCTCCGATGTCGAAGACGACGCCGCGGACATCGTGGTGCGGTCGGTGACCCACACCGCGTTGCTGCACGCACTGCGGCGCCTGCCGCCTCGGATGCGTGAGGTCGCCTGGCGGCACGCCACCGGAGTGGACAACAACGCCATCGCCACCGAACTGTCCATGGCACGCAGCACGGTACGGGTCCATCTACGCCAGATCCGCCTGCGGCTGCGCGCGGACCCCATCCTGCGAGCCGCCGTCCTGGCACCAAGCTCATAACGTGAAGCGGCCCCGACGGTGTCCACCGTCGGGGCCGCTTCGCCCTAGACGATCCAGCCGAGCCGGACCCGGTCGGTGTGGAAGACGGCGGGAACCTCGTTGTCCAAACGCTCACTGGCGAACCAAAGCGCGACGAACTCCTCGCTGCCAAGCCTGCAACGTCAGGTCCGAGTGTGCGCCTTACGGCGCAGGTCTTCAGCTGGCCGCACCCCGAGCTGACCTGCGCACGGGTGCTAACGAGAGGGATGACCGGCGGGTCGTCGGGCGTCGACCACGTGCTGTCGCACTGCCAAGTGTCACTGGTGCGGCCGAGCGAGGGTGCAGTTTCGAAGCCCTGCACACGCTTCCGCGATGGAATCGAGGGGAGCAAGTTTCCTGGGGGGTTGTTGTGGACAGTGCGGTATGGGTGGCTGCGTGCACGGGAGCGACGGCGGTGCTGGCTGGCTGGTTGACCGGCCGCGGGCACGTTCGAGCCTCGCAGGTTCAGGCGCAGGCAGCAGCCGAAGCCCACCAGCGAAGCGTCTCGCGGGAAACGCGACGGCTGGCGTACCTGGAGCTGATTGAGCAGGCCCACGTGGTCAGCGAACTCCACTGGCGCCTCGGCGAAGCCGAACAGCTGCCGGATCCGGCCGCTCAGGCGACGCGCATCGAAGAGCTTCGCGTGGAGTTGCGTGAAGCATTCGCACCACTGATGCACCGGGTCCGCATCACTGTGCTGGAAGGCCCGGTGCCAGTCGCGGACGCCGCGCAAGCCCTCCAGGCAGCAGCCCTGAGCGCCAACCGCGCGCTATGGGCACTCACACAGAACACCGGCCCGCACGAGGCGTTCCACCAAGCCCACAGACAATTCCGAAGCCAGCTCGACTGCTTCATAGACATAGCACGAGAAACCATGGACCACACCTGAGACCAGCACACAGGGGTGTTCGCGCTGCAACGCGAGGCGTAGGCGCACCGCGGACATACGAAGGACCGGGCCGCGATGGCCCGTCTTCCCGCGTACACCCCGCATGTCGGGCGTCGTCGGCCCGAGTCAATCAGCGCCGCATACCGGGGGCAGTAGCCAAACTGGGAACGGCAGCGAGCAAGGCGGTGGAGGTCAAGCTCGGCGTGTGGCTCGCCAACACCAAGAGCCGCCGCGCCAAACTCGCCGACGACCAACTCGGCAAGCTCGCCGCAGCGGGCCTGGAGGGGCGCTCGAGATAGCAAGAGGGTGCAACAGCCACGGCTGTTGCACCCTGCGGCGTGAGAAGCGGGAGATGACCAGATCGTAAGACCGACCGGCACGACAGGGAGACTCATGGATGTGGAAGCGTGGATGGGGCTGAGCGGCGGAGCCGTGGCCGTCGCATCTGCGGCGATCAGCTTTGCCCAAGCACGTAGTTCGCGAGCGTCGGCAGCGCACTCGGACCGTCAGGCACGCGCGGCTGAGGAGCAGGTCCGGGTCGCGCGGGAGCAGCTGGAGCATGCGCAGCGGGCACATCGTGAGGCGAACGAGCCGTATGTCATCGTCGACATCCAGCAGGACAGACCCGGCGTCCCGGTGTTGATGCTGGTCGTTGAGAACATCGGGCCGACAGTGGCGCGGAATGTGCGGATCACCGCGACGCCGCCGTTGGAGTCGGGTTGGGGCGACGATCTCACGCAGAACCTGCAGGACGCCCTCGCCCGGACCATTCCGATGCTGCCGCCCGGGCGGCGGCTGACGTTCCTCTTCGACGATGAAAAGCGCCTCGACAGCGGCCTCCCCCTTGTCTATAACTTCGTCGTCCAGTCCGAAGGCCCCTACGGCCCGGTGGAGGACTTGGAGTACACCGTCGACCTGGGCACCTGGCGGGGGTCACTGCTGGGGGAACGCGCGACGAAGAAGCTTGAAGACAAGCTCGGCGAGATCGGGACCGGCCTCGAAGAACTGGCCGGGCACTACCGGCGGGCGAACGCCGACTCCATCCGCGCCGAAAACGATCGCACCGCCGAACGGCTGCGACAACGGCGCACGCAACGCCAAGCCCAAGAAACCCAAGCCCCCGCGCCCGACAGCACCGAGCCATAGATCTAGTGCGGAGCACTGGTCCCAGTGCAGTCCGAGGCCGAACGTGCGCGGGCAAATCCGGTTCGGATGTCCGTGGTGGGGCGTATGGTCAGCGCCCCCTCCCCGGGGCGGGGAGAGAGGCTGACGCCTTTGCGCTACCTTCTCGTGCGCGCTCTCCGCGCGGCTCTCCCCGTAGGCCCCTGGTCTCAGGGGACCTCGCGCGTTGCGGGGCAGTGCTGTTCAGGCGGCGGGCACGGGGTGGTCGGTGTCCTGGTGCCAGGGCGTGTGCCGAACGGTGCCGTCGTCGGCGACAATGACGGTCAGGCCGAAGTCGTACACCTCCGGCTTACCGAGGTCGGTCCACCAGGCGTGCGCGGCTTCGACTTCGTCCCACAGGTTGCGTGGCCCGGCCTGCCACACCGCTGCGGGCTGTGCGGCGGTGTCGCGGGGGAAGGTGGCGGCGGCAACGGAGAGGCCGGCGTCCCCGGCGGCCGTGGGCAGGCCGTAGAGCCACACCGTGGTCGCGTCGGCGTCGCGGGAGACGGCTTTGGCGCAGTGGGGCACCGCCAGGCCGACGGCGAAGTCGCGGGCGTCGTACGCCCCGCCGGTCACCTCTTCGAGCGTCAGCCCGGGCGTGGAGACGCGCGCACGGTCCGTCCAGCCGGGCGGCGCGTACGCCGCATGGTCGCGGCGGGTCGGGCGCTGGTCGCGCAGCTTCATGAACGACGCGGCCACCGTGAACGGCCCCGACGCGTGGGCCGGGTCGTGGACGGTGAGGGCCACCAGCGCGTCGTGCGGGGTGTAGTCGGTGCCCCACGGCGCCACGATGCGGCCGCCGGGGCGCGTCTGGGCGAGCCAGGCCGGGGCGATGGTCCGGGTGCCCGCGGTGACGTGCACCAGGTCGTACGGAGCGCCGTCCGGCCAGCCTTCGGCGCCGTCACCCGTCACCACGGCGACCGGGAGGCCGGCGCGGGCGAGGTTCGCGCGGGCCTGCTCGGCGAGGAGCGGGTCGACTTCGACGGTGACGACCTGGCCGACGCCGAGGCGCGCGGCGAGCAGGGCGGCGGTCCAGCCGGTGCCGGTGCCGACGTCCAGGACCCGGTCGCCGTCGCTGACCTTCAGGTCGTAGAGCATGTCCGCGACCACCGACGGCATCGACGCCGACGACGTGGCCAGACGGCCGGGCTCGGGGCCGGTGTGGTCGCCGTCGTCCCACTGCGTCACGAGCGCGGTGTTGCCGTACACGGCGGCCGTCCAGGCGTCCGGGTCGCTGCTGCGGTCTAGGGCGGTGTAGGCACCGGTGGCGGGGTCGTGGGCCCAGACCAGATCGGGCACGAACACCGCGCGCGGCACGGCAGCGAAGATGGCGGCCCAGCCGGGCGGCATCACGTCCGCCTCGGTCAGCAACGCGGCCAGCGAGGCCGCTGACGGCGACGTCGGCTTGGGAGGCGTCTCTGGCTGGGTGTTCGTGTCCACGGGTCAGCTGCCGTCGCGGCGTCGGCGTCCCGGGCCGGGCGGGGGGCCGCCGTCGGGGTTCGGGGTCGGGTCCGGTGGCGGATTCGGGTTCGGCGGGGCCGGGTTGATCGGCGCGGGCGGGCCGCGGTGCCCCTCGCCGGTGCCGATGTGCGTATTCATCAGGTCGACCTCCCAAGCACCCCGGACGGGCTCGTCGGCTGGCAGGCCGGCGGCCCTCGCGGTCATGGTCGCGCACGCCGGTGGGGTCCGGGAATCCCCCGGGCGGGGCTCAGCCGAGGGCGCGGGTGATTGCACCTGCCGTCTCTGCGGGAGGAGTCGGCGTCGGACCGCCGAAGATGCGCAGCAGCGCGCGGACGTCAGTCAGGTGGGCGTCCTTGCTGGCGAGCAGCGCGCGCAGGTGGTCGGCCTCCGCCCGAGCAGCCGCCAGTTGGCGGCGCAGGTCGCCGTCATCGTGGCTGTCGTCGTCTCGGGTCGCATCGGTGGGGGCCGCGTTGATGGTGAGCCCGGCGGCCGCCAGGTCGACAACCGGGATGGTCCACCCAGCCTCGTCCAGCGCAGCGCCGGGAAAGTGGCCGGCCTCGCGGCGGCGGCGGATCGTCGACAACGACACCCCGCAGGCGCCGGCGGCCTCGCGCATGGTCAAGGTCTGCACGGTCATGCCGGTCCAACGACCAGGCCGCGAAGCGGATGTCGGCGGGTGCCGAACGGCGAACACAGACGACACTCGAACGCATGTGCGACAAGGTGGCCTTGTCGGTTCTACGATCGGAGCCATGGGGCGCAAGGATCTGACGGCCGGCACCTGGGGGTCGTTCGGGGAGCGCGCCGCCCGGTCCCTCGCCGCACGCACCGCGACCGACGACCGAGGCGACGACCAGACCCACGCCGGGGCCGACGGCAACAGCGCGGCGGCCGCCGCTCCCCCGGCGGCGGCCTCTGGGCCGCGCTCCGTCGCGCGGGTCGACGGGCCGCCGCCGCCCGAGGACGGCGGGCCGTGGGCGTGGGTCGACCTGCCGGACGGCGCGGGAACCGTCCGGGTCCGGGTCCTGCGGTGGGTGCGCAGCAGCTCCGGCGCGTGGGCCCTGCAAGCCGAGCTACCCGGGGGGAAGGCGATGACCGACTGGAACCGCGGCGGGTGGGAACCCGGGCCGGTCGACGAAGTCCACGTCGTGCCCGGCACGCGGGTGCGTCCCATCCCGGGCCGCCGGGCTGCCGCGAGACGCGGACGGCGGGCTCGTGCCGTAGCGCGGGCTTGCCCTGGTTGGCAGGCTGCGGGGAGAGCGGGTTGTCACCCGCGAGGACCGCGCGGCGCGTTCGCGCCGGGGTACGCACGGCCGCCACCCTGTGATCTGAATCCCCTGCCGCGTCCTCGAGCACCAGGATCACGAAGTTGGCCACACGCCGCTGCCTCGGGACCGGACCCGCCCCCACCACACCGGCGCCCCCGGAACAGCCCCGGCTCCTGGCGGCCGAACGCGCCGCCGACACCGACCCGCCCGGCAGCCAGGCCCAGGTACACCTGGTCGCCGAGGCGTGGAGCGCCGCCGGGCGGCGTCGCCTCGGACTGGTGGAGCCCACCCCCACGGGTGACCTCCCCCTCCGTCCGTGGGCGACGAGCGAGCGACATGCCAGGCCGGGTCATGCGGGAGCGGCGGTGACCGCGGTGGCGAAGGCGGCCAAGCAATCAGTGCAGTGTGGGGCGCGGGCGTCGGCGTCGGTGATCCCGCCGATGGTGTGCGGGTCGACGGGGTCGATGTCGGCGCCGCACAGCGCGGCGCAGGTGCCCGGGGGTGTGATGTGCCAGGCGCGAGGGCGGTGGCCGCCGCCGGCGTCGAGACGAACCTCGTGCATCAGTGCCTCCCCTGATCGGTGCGCAGGCAGCAGGTGCGGCCGCGCGCTGAGGGGTGCTTCACCCGGCAACGTATGCCGGTTGGGGTCCCTCGGCATCCCGGGCAGTTGCGGTGGGCGGGGCGCGGGTGTCTTGGCGACGGGTGGCGATTGCGTTGTCGTCCCCGCCGTTCGGGACCACGCTGGAGCGCATGCACGCCGACGGCAGTACACGCAACGGTCAGGCGGTCCGCTCGGAGCTGGACGGGGACGAGTTGCCGGCGGTGGCGGCGCGGCTGGAAGCCGAGGCGGCGGCCGCCGTCGCGTCCCTGCGCCGCCAAGCAGCACTGCTGCACGCGCGCGTGCCCACGGCGAGGACGCCGCGTCGGCCTCCCGAGATGGGCTAGGCGTCAGTCCCGGGCGGGCGGCAGGTTCCGACCGAACAGGGCCGTCCCGTCCGTGATCACCACCTGCGGCGGGCCCGGGACGCCACCGGGAAAGCCGCGGTCTCCTGCGGACCACTCTGCGGCCAGCGCGTTGAAGATCGGCGTCTCCGGGTCGCTGACGGCAAGACGACGCCGACGGGCGCGCTCCGTGCGCCGGTCACGCGGCGGGGGCAAGGTCATACCGGAGTCAACGACGCCATCCGCCGCGGGACGCGCGTCTGGTCCACGTACGCCCATTCGTGGCGTCACCCCGTCGAGGGGCCGCTCGTTGGACGGTGACATGGACCAGGTCGGCAACGGCGGCGCGGATGAGGTGATGCCGGTGTGCGGCCCGGTCGCCGCACTGGAACAGGTGGTGGGTCGCCTGACCGCGTCCGGCGTCCTGGCCGAAGCGGCGCCGGTGCTGCCGGACGCCGGGAACCCGGTCCGCGGGCGTGCGTACTGCGCATGACCACACCCGGCGGCGGGCGGACCCCTGGTCGCGGCCGCAGGAGCGGGCGACGCGGAACAGGGGCCGGGTTCCTTGACTCCCTGGCCACGGTCCTGCGCCGCCCGGGCCACGACACCACCCGCCGCCCGGAAGGCAGTCCGCCAGGCCGGCCGGGACGCCACCGCGCCCGGACCGGCAGCTGACTCCCACCCCCCGAGAACGTGCGGGGCTGCCTCGACCCCCGAGTGGCAGCCCCGCACCCCGGCGCCAACCGACGCCCAGGAACGCGGCGTTCACCCGATCGAGTGATGCCGTGGACGGCGCGAACCCGCGAGGCCGCATCCCAGCGCCGCGCAACTCCGGTGCTGTCAGCAGGCTTTCGCGGCGCCAGGGCGGGCCAGGTCAGCCGTGGCAGCGCCAACGCGCTTGATCTTGGCCGAATTTACAGTTCTGGCCTGTTCCATTCCGTCCCGGACAGGTCTACGGTGATTCGCCCCGGAGAGACCACACGGCGCACCGGGCGCCGGTGAGGTCTACGTCCGCATGCCCACCCCCACCCGGCACACGGCCTCCGGCACCGGCGGCCCCGCGGCGCGGACACCCCCCACCGCGCCCGGGACCGCCCGCACCACCCGGCCGCCCGCGAGCGGAGTCGTTCCGTGTGTCACCGGTCGGGCGTACGTTCAGGACCCCTTCCCCGGGAACGGGGAGAGAGGCCGGCGTCCACGACGCGCGAAGCCGGTACCTCCACCCGCGCGTGCTCCCCGCGCGGCTCTCCCCCAGACGAGAGCCCCGGTCTCGACTCCAAGCGAGACCGGGGCTCTCGCACGCGGGCCATCGGCGCCCGGGGTGAGGCAGCTCGGCGAGCCGGGCCTGCACGGCTGCGCCAAGTTCGGCGTCGCGCCGGCTCATGGTGCGCTGTCTCGCAATCCCCCAGACGAACCATCGGGGATCACCGTCCCTGTTCCGGGCACCTCCTCTTCGCCGACCCTCACCCAGCAGTCTTCCCGTGGACGTCAGCAGCAGGAGCAGTCCACTGTGCGTCCACCGAGACCGTCCGACGAGACCGAACCACCCAGTGTCGAGTCGGGCGCGTCCGGCGCTTGTGAAGCTGGACCTATGGCGCGAGAACCACCCTGTACAGAAGTAGTCGGCGTTCCCACAGGCTCTAGGCCACGGGCTCTGGCCTGGGCCTTTGCCGCTCCGGGGCGGGTGCATTTGCGAAACCGCCTACAAACCCTCCTGCGAAACCGGTTACAAACCCTCCAGCGAAACCGCCTACGAAACCTGCGGGGGGGTGGGCACGTCGGTGTCACTTGACGGCGAATCCTGTTCGATTGCCAGGGAAGTCTGTCCGGCCTCTACGTTGATGGCGCTACCTGAAATTGGCTGTGGCGGATATTTCGTGATGGTCTCAGCGCCTGGATGCCCCGTCCCGCTGCGTCTCCAGTCTCCGATCGCACCTCGCCGCTGAGCTGACATCCCGATCACGCACCGCAGACCTACCTGGTTGTCGGGCGCGCTAACGTCGGAGACTCCGTCCACTGCTGGGAGGGTCAATGCTGCAGCGCGCAGATCTTGTCGAGGTTTTCGGCGAGCACGGCATCACGTTGGCCGACGAGAACCAGGTCGCGCAGTACCCCTTCCCCGACGCTGTCCGGCGCGCGTTGACCGAGGTCGGGGTGCCCATGTACTGCCGTTCCGCGGTGTACGCCGGCCTCGTCCAGGACGGGTTCACCACCTACGCGGCCTGGTGCGCCGACTACGGCATCCCCTGCTCGAACGTGGCCGGCGCGACGCTGCGGATCGGCTACTGGCGCGCGGGTAGCGTGTGCGTTGTTCCGGACGACGGTCGCGTGTTGTACATCTCGCACCACGAAGCCGACGAGATCATGCCGATGAACAGTTCGTTCGAACAGTTCACCGCGTGCATGCTCATCGCCCACCGCGATGCCGAGAAGTGCGATTTCCTTCCGAAGCGGGCAGCGCTCGCAGAACGCGAACGCATCGTGCAGCGCCTGCTCGCCATCGACTCCGCAGCCGTGGGTCCGCCCCACAGCGTATGGCGCGTGATCGTCGACGAAGTGACCGGCGACGAGTACCGCCCGTAGATCTCAACCTGCCTGGCGGACAGACGCGGCGGTCACGAAATCTCCGCCACAGCCCTGAAATTCCTCACCTCGTGCTGACTCATTGGCCACACTTGCTGAGGTGATCTCTCCACCGGTCGTAAGTTGTTGACCGGCGTTCCCCGCTCCGATCCTGGCGTGCGGCCCCGGTGGAACCCTGTCGGGCAGGCGCGATATAGATCGTTCGCATGAGCGACGAGATGCCACCGAAGTCCCCCGCTGCCGTCCGCGACCTGGCCGCGGCGTTCCCTGAAGCTTGGCGCGAGCCTCCGCTGGGCTGGCCGGCGGTGCTTGCATGGGAGGCCGAGCACGCGGTGGTCCTGCCGGATCCCTACCGCACCTTCGTCGCGACCATCGCGAACGGCTCGTCGCTCGGTCCACCCGAGGACGGGCTGCTTCCGCTGGGCGGGCTTCCGCCCTTGTCGCCGTTCGAGGGCCAGGACCCCGCGGCGGACTTCCCGCTGGAGCAGGCATGGTGCTGGGAGGAGGACGAACGACGCGGACGAGACCGCGTCCCTGGTCCACGCCGTGTTC
Organism: Streptodolium elevatio; assembly: GCF_040649515.1. Lineage (GTDB taxonomy): Bacteria > Actinomycetota > Actinomycetes > Streptomycetales > Streptomycetaceae > Yinghuangia > Yinghuangia elevatio. The sequence goes on along the minus strand of NZ_JBEZFP010000114.1, from coordinate 14,685 downwards.
CGGCAGGGATCGGTGGTCCTGGGCGCCAGCGACGGGCCCTGCTACTGGATCCTGGTAGTCAGCGGCGCGCAACGTGGACGCGTATGGCAGGTGAGCGAGGTCGGCGCTGCACCCTTCGCTCCGACCGGCGACGGCGTCACGTTCGAAGGCTGGGTGCAGTGCTGGCACGAGGCGCCTGAGTCGTGGGACTTCCCTACGGCCCCTGACCGTTCTGCTCCCGAACACTCCCCACTCGGTTGAACACGACATCAACTGAGGAGGATTAGCACGTCTGGGGAGATTCAAATGGTCCCATCAACGTCGCGAAGGGGCGCACCCGGTTTCGGGTGCGCCCCTGGTTCGTTCCTTGTTCAGGCGGTTGGTGCGGTGTCCTGGTCGGTGATCAGGGTGATCTCGATGGCGAGGACGCCGAGGGCTTCCTTCTCCGGGCCGTAGATGCGGCGGATGTTCGCGAGCTGTTGGTCCCGCGGGCTGGTCGGGTTCACCCGCTCCGGGCCTTCGGTGTCGATCATGTCCTCGAACGTGCGGTAGCGGGCGACGCGGACGACGCGGGTCAGGGCGCTGTCGCGGCCGCACACGAACCGGATGTGGTCGCCGGCCTCCAGCGTGCGCAGGTTGGGGTACTGGACGCGGACCTCGATGGTCTTGCTGCCGTCGGCGACCAGGTCGAAGTAGCGGCGGTACAGGTTCATCTCGCGGGCGCGGTCGGTCGCGGCCGGCGCGGGGCGGGCGGTCATCACGCGGTCCAGTTCCTTCGTGGTGTAGGAGCGGTAGAAGTGCTTCGGGTCGGCGAGCATCCGGCCGACCAGCCACACCATGGCGTCGACGTAGGAGTCCGTGTCGCCGGCCCACTCGGTGGTGTCGAGCATCCACGGCCGTGCGCCGGGCGGCGGCGGGACCTTGCCGTCGCGGATGAGGGACTTGGACAGCTTCGCGCCGGTGTCGGTGAGCACCATCGGGGTGAACACCCGTGGCGGCGGGGGCAGTCCGGGCAGCTGCGCGAAGGCCTCGTCGACGAGCTGGCAGCCGTACGCCCAGTCCCCGCCCTTGACCATGACCGAGAGGGTGACGTGGTCGCGGGCGGCCAGGCGCTCCTTGACCAGGTTCCGGTAGAGCGTGGCGAGGTCGAGGTAGGTGTCGGTGTCGGCGGTGACGTCGACGCGGTAGTCGCCGTGGTCGGTGCACACGGCGGTGAACGCGGCCCCGCCGGATCCGGCGGCGGCGAGGCGGGTGCGTTCGGCGCGTTTCTCCGCCCAGCCGCAGTGCGGGCACGGGAAGCGCATGTGGACTTGGCCGTGGGAGGGGGCGAGCGGCCAGCGGATCTGGTCCAACCGTCCCAGCGTCGCCAGGAATTCGTGCCGGAACGCGGGGGTGGCCTGCTGGGCGCTGTAGGTCTCGATCTCGTAGTCGACGCCGGTGGCGTCGGCTAAGGAGTCGAACATGCCGCGGTAGTACTTGGCGATCAGGTCGTCGACCGCGTCCGCGCCGAGGGCGTGGCAGTAGGTCTGCTGGTAGGCGTGGTGGGTCTCCGGGTCCAGGCGGACGTCGTAGGGGGCGTTGTCGAGGGCGCCGAAGCGGACTATGGCGTCGACGTTGAAGGTGCGCTTGGTGGCCTTCGCGAGGAGGAACGCGGCGGTGTGCACGAGGGAGGTGCCCAGGTGCGGGGCGCCGTTGATCTGCGTGCCGACGCAGAACGCCACCCGGTCCGGGTTGGTCGCCTGCAGGCGGGGGCGGACCATGTCGACGCTGCGCAGCATCGCGTTGGCCAGGACGTTGTTCGGGCTGATGATCTCCACGGGATCGGTGCCGGGCATGGTGGCCTCTTCGGTGTCTGCGGGATGTTGGCGGGTCAGGTGGTGGGGACCGGGATCTGGGCGAGGATGAAGTCGACGCGGCGGCCCGGCTCGTCGGCGGGGACGAAGATCGGGCGGTATCCGGCGTCGTAGTAGCCCTGAACGATCAGCTCGTGGACACGGCGGATCTCGCGTTCCTTCGCGAAGACCAGGTCGTCCTCGGAGTCGAAGTCGTCCAGCGGGTCCAAGACGAACACCGCGTCGTAGCGGTAGACCCGGGTCGCCTCCTCAAGTTCGGGGTACGGGCCGAGGCCGAAGAAGGCGTCCCAGCCGTAGCCGTCGGGGATGCCGCGGTTGTAGAACCGCAAGCCGAACTGGTGGTCGCAGTACTCGGCGACGAACGCCGCCAGGACGTCGCGAGAGTAGGCGCGGCGGTCGGCGACCTGGAGGTGCCGGCCGAGCCGGTCGCGGTGCCGGCGGTAGATCTCCCGCGCCGGTTCGCCCTCACTCGCGGGCACGTTGCGGGCGTGGAGTTCGGCGATAACGGCTTCCTTGCCCGCGGACGGGCCGCCGGTCACGACGTAGCGGCGCGGCGGGGTGTCGGGATTGAGCAGGTCTTCCAGGCTCATGAGGTGGGCCCTTCCGGGTTGGTGTGCGGGGTGTTCGGGTCGGTGCCGCGGTCGCGGCCGGACAGGGCGTGCTGCCAGGCGGCGGCGATGTCGGGGCCGCCGGGGGCGGCTTCGAGGCGGGTGGTGAAGTCCGCGAGGCCAGCGGCGGGGTCGGCGAGCTGGATGAGAAGCAGTTCGGTGGCCGGGTCTAGGGGCGGGGTCCATCCGGCGTAGGCGGCGATCTGGTCCGGGCCCAGGCTGGTGTCGTCGGTGTCCAGGAGCGCGGCACCGTACGCGGCGCGGTACTCGGCGGCGGCCGCCAGGACGAGGGCATGCCGCCACAGCGCCGCCGTCGCCGCGGCGTTGGTCTCCGCCTCGGGGGCGTCCATGCTCACCAGGCGGGCGACGGTGAGCAGTTCGGCGCGCAGCAGGTACACCGCGCCCCACAGGCGGGCAAGGGCATGCTGGTGCTCGGCGGCCTCCCACGCGAACACATCCGCCGGCAGCACCAGCGGCCGGGACGCGGCACGGAGTTCGGGCGCGGTCGCGTGGCGGGCGGCGAAGGTGTCGCTGTCGCGACGCAGCTGCCACGCGACCAGGTCGACCAGCTTCGGCTCGATCCGCTTGCGGAAGTGGTGCACCTCGTACCCGGACGCATCCGCGGCGGCCTGGCGGCGGGCGGTCAGCGTCGCGCCCGACGTCGCGGCCTCGGCGCCGAACAGCAGCCGGGCTGCGACGGCGAGCTCGGTGTTCTCCAAGCGGTCCAGTTGCTCGCGGAGCAGCCCGTCCAGCGCGCGGGCCCGGTGTGACGGGTCGGCCGGGTGCAGCGTCCGGGCTTTCACCCCGCGCAGCCCGAGCAGGCCCGGCCCGCACGCTCCGAGGCGCACCGGGAGGCCGGCGCGCAGCAGCGCCCGGACTTCGGCCGCCAGACCGTCCTCGCTGCCGGTGGTGGGGCGGGTGGTGCCTTCGTCGGTCCGCATGACACCAGCGTCCCAGAGATGCCCACAATATGCCCATACCCAGGCCCAGAAAATAACCACATCTATGGGCAGGCGTACCTGGGGGTGCCCGGGTCGGAGAATCCCGTGATCTTCGACGCCGCGGCCCTTACCCTGCCGCCATGCCGATACGTCCCACGCCTGTGCCGCGCGTGCACACCCCCGGCGCCGACCTCCTGATCTTCATGGCCCGCATGCCGGGCCCGCATCCGGCGACGGCGCTCGCCGCCGAGCACGGGTTGTCCATGCAAGGCGTGAACCGGGCGCTGCGGATCCTGCGCGACCACGGATGGGCGGCCTCCGAACGCACCGACGGCACGGTGCGGCACACGCTCACCGCGCACGGCGAGGCCGCCGCGCGGTTCTACACGGCACTGCACGCCGCCCCGCTCGCGTTGACCCCCGTGCGCCTGGCGATGGTCGACGTCCTGGCCCTGCAAACGGACGCCGACTACTACGCCCACGACCTGGGTTCCCGCGCGACCGCGCACCACACCGCCGCCGCGGCACTGCTCACCGCACTGCACGAGTGCGGATGGGCCACCCGCACCCCCGAGCAGCACACACCGGACACGCCGGACCACCGCGCATTGCGCACCTATTACCGGCTCACCCGGGACGGCCGCCACGGGGTGGCAGCCATCGCCACCGCCGCCCGCCAGGCCCGCACGGAACTGGGATCGGTGCCGCTGTACACGTGACCCGGCCTATCGGAGAGCGACCCAGGGAGCCCCGGTCCCGATCCGTGTCGAGGCCTGGGCTCTCGCGCGTGGGTCAGCGGAGCCAGCGGCGCGCGGGGTCAGGCAGTGCGGCGAGCCGCGCCTGGACGGCTGTGGCGAGTTCGGCGTCGTGTTCGCGCATACGGTCTTTCCCGTCGTCGCGGATGCGTTTGGCCTCCAGGCACGGTCCGCACAGTTCGTTCTTCCGTGACCCGCGCGGCGCGGCTTCGACCTGCTCCCACCGGGCGTCGGTGAACCTGGCACCGCACCGGGTGCACACTGGACGACGCGCCTCCCGCGCGGCCGCGGCGTGCTCCTGGGCGCGGCGGTGCACCTCGGCGCGCTCGGCCTCGTAGAGCCGGTCGCCGTTCGGGTTGTCGAGGGCGTCGGTGAGGGTCTGCCAGCCGCTGCGCCCCAACCGCTTCCACACCGCGGCGCCGGCGCCGTGCGCGTCCAGTTGCTCGAGTTCGGTCACGACCACGGGCACGGCCTGGTGGTAGTTGACCGCGGTGATCTCGTCGTCGCCCGCCCGGGTGTAGTAGCGCCCGGCGCAGTACGGCCAGGCGCCTTCCTTCAGGCGCTGGATCCGGCTCGTGCGCTGCGCGGGCGTGGTGCCGGCGAAGACGAACGCGAGCGGCGGATAGCCCTCGCGGCCCGTCCCCGGATAGACCCGCGACCACAGCCGGAACGGGTGGACGTCCCCGTGCTGGGCGTACTCCGCCTTCTGCGCATCCGCCTTCGGGGCCAGGAGCTCGAACCACTCGCGGTACCGGCGCAGCTTCGCCACCAGTTCGTCGACCGGCTCGGTGCCGCGGTCGACTTCGACCAGGAGCACGGGGACGCCGGCGTCGGGGGCGCGGACCACCAGGTCGGCGTACTGGGTGTACCCGTACGGCAGCTTGTGGGCGACCTCGGTCTGGCATGAGAGCACCGTGCCGAACCCCGAGCCGATCAAGTGCGCCGCAGTGGAGGTGACCGCGGCGGCGTGCGCGTCGAACCCGCCCGCACCTCTTGCCCGCACCGCGCCGGCGGGCGGGGCCGGGCGCAGCGCCGACATCCTCACGTGCGGCGGCAGCATGGTCTTCGCCTCCGCATGACCGCGCGCGGTCAGCACCCACAGCTGGTGCCCGGACGCCAGTCGGCTCTCCACCCGCACCATCCCCCGCCGCCGGAGCTCGCCGAGCGTGTCCCGGGTGATCCGGTCATGGCGGTGGTGTGGACGGAGCATCCTCCACAACTGCTCGCCGGTCGCCCGCTGGAACACCGCGAGGGCGAGAAGGCAATCAGACCGGTGCACGCCAGTGCTCTGCCAGGCCGCGCGGACGGGAGTGGTTCCCTGCTGTGCCGAGGATCCAGGCACAGAAGGGAAGTCGAACCCGCCCTCGGGGCCCGCTTCCCAAGCCCCGCCTGGGATCGCGGGGTCTTCGGCCACGGCGGCCGCGGAGGGCGCCATGGAGGGGCCCGCGGAGGGGCGCGCGGCCCCCTTGTCCGCCGCCCCCGCACCGCCCCTCCCAGGCGACTGCGAGGCGTGCTCTGGACCGCCTGGCAGGCCGTTCCCCGCTCCCCCACCCGGCCCGGCCTGCCCGCTCCGACTGCCCCGCCCGGCCGTCCCGTTGTCGTTCTCGTCCACGCTGCGCCTCCCGGCACGCCCCGAGGCCGGCCCCTCGCCGACCCACGAACCGCACAGCGTGAACACCACCCCCTTGTCCGCGGTCTGGGCCAACCCGGCCAAGCCTTCTGACCAGCACAAACGCACCCGGCCTAGACCTCTCTAGGCCAACGTGGCCAAGGGTGCTGCGCATGTCCGATTGGGCCCCCTGTCCTCCTGGTTCGCCCCGAATCCGGAATGCGGTGCGCGCACCGGCCGCGTGGTGCGGTGCGCGGGGGCGCGCGCCGCGCGCCTCGGTCCGGTGCGCGGGGCGCCGCATGCGCGTGGTGCGGTCGCGCACCGCAGGCGCGCCGCCGACGCGGTGCGCGCACCTGCTGACCGCGTGGGAGCGATCCGCACCGCACGGCCGGACGCGCGCACCACCTCAAGCGCGCCGCGCCGGGATGCGCGCATCCTGGCGCGCGGCAAAGCGCCCGGCCGCTCGAAGACACCGAGCTGAGGGGACAAACCAGGACTGTCGAGGGGGTTATCCGGATTAATCAGACAGAACGACGGAGGGACAAACCGTAGCAGTCAAGGGGTATATCGGGATGAACCGGGTGTGGTTCCCGTGCGGCGCACCGCACCGTGCGCCGCACGAGTGTCGTGACAGCGCCATCGCGGACGCGCGTCGGTGCCGCGCCGCGCGTGCCGTGGCAAGGCGGCCCGGGGCATCTGTCAGTGGCGCGCGCACCGCACCGGCGGCCGGTGCGCGCGGTGCGGTGCGCGCGGTGCGGTCAGGCCTGGGTGCGCTGCTCGTCGTCGAGTTCGCGGCACACCTCGTCCAGTTCCGAGACCTGGTCGACCAGCGCCTCGAAGACTCGGTCCTTGGTCTTGTGCCGGCGGGCGCTGGCGCGGGTGCCGTGGGCGCCGAGGTCGATGCCGTCGACGAAGTGCGCCAGGTGCTGGATCGCCGACAGCGCCAGGCGCAGCGCGGTGACGGCGTCGACGTCGGCCGCGGCGACCGGTCCGTGTGCGATCGGGTAGCCGTTCGGGCGGCGTTGGGTGACGCGGTCCTGGTCCAGGCGCAGCCCGGCCGCGACCATACGCGCCAGGTGCACGCTCTGCGGCGGCACGTCCGTAGCCGTGTCGACCGGCTTCGGCAGGTTGTCGCCGGGGAAGCCGAGCAGCTGCGCGCCGAGGAGGTCCAGCAGCTGGCGGGTGACCTGGTGGTCGTGGGCGATGCCGTGCTCGTCGAGGACCAGGAGGTCGAAGTCGTCGGTCTCGAACGCGGTCATCGTCCAGGCCGGGAAGTGCCGGACCACGGCGACCTGGTCGCCGAACTCGGCGACCACGCCGCGCACGAGTGCCTCTGCGGCGTTGATGAGGCCGGCGCCCATCTGCAGTTCGGTGGCGACCACCAGGTGCCCGCCGTCCTTGGTCGGCCACACCCGCAGCCGCACGTGCGTCCGCGTCCCGCCCACGTCCCGGAACGACCAGGCGTGGTCGTCGCGCGCCGGCGCCTGCTTCACCGGCACCGGCAGGACAACATCGGCATCGGGCTTCGGCATGGGCGGTCCTCCCCCGTCGTGGACAGCTCGCTCCCCCACGCTAGCCACCGGCCCGGCCCGGGCGCCGACGAACCGCGAACCCGAGGGGCGGTCCGACGGCACACTGAGACGCTGCGAGATGGCGCGTAAGCGGATGCCGGACACCACCGACGCACAAGGGGGAGTGCTCACCATGACGGACAGGCCCGAACCAACCAGGGGCGAACTGGCGATCCCCAAAGCCGCCCAGGACGCGCTCGCCGCGGCGCTGGAAGTGCGCACCGTCGGGACGACGAAGGACCTCGGGGGGCTGGACTGGTACTTCCCGCTCGGCGTCCGCGACGAGGACCGTATCGAGTTCGCCCCGCTCCCCGGCGGCGAAGAGCTCTACCTGCGCATGGCCGACCACCGCGACCAGGTCCTCATCATCACCATGGACCAGTGGCACCAGATGGTCGCCCTCTTCCGCCCGCCGTCGGCCCCGAACGAAGCAGCTGATAGCCGGGACCCGTTCGGGTGAACACCTCGTCCCGGCCGGACTGCGCTCAGCCGCTGGGGTAGGCCGGGTGCATGACGACGGAGACGGAACTGCACGCCGCGGTACGGCTGTCCGTGAACCTGCTTCGGGCATACGTCACCCGCGACCAGGCCGCGGTCCACCGCGCCCTCGAAGGCCTGGACAGGCAGCGGCTGGAGCAGGTCCTGGCCGTGCTCATCGTCGGACACGACGTGAACTTCGACGAACTCGGCGAACCCTCGCACTCGGTGAAGGCCCTGCGCGCCACAGCTGCCCTCGCACCGATCGACGCCGAACTCGCCGTCACCACCGCAGTCGACCGCGTCGCCACGGGAGAGTCGGGGTTCCTCGGGGCGGTGGCGGACCTGGACGACCTCACCGGGCAGATCCACACCATGGCCGTCACCACCGCAGTCATGCTCACCGACGCCCTCGGCGCGGCCGGCGCCCTCCAAGAGACCGACAAGTGGCTCCGCACCGCCACCACATGACCCGGCCTTCCGCGGTCAGCTGACAACGCGGAAGTCCTCCCGGCTTCAGAAGACACGCGGCAGGCTGGGACACATGGAACCCACGCACGAAGCCGCCACCGGGCACTGGACCTGGGTCGAACTCCACGACGGGCCGATGAACGGCGCGCAGGCTTGGTGCCGCACCGACGGCGACGATTCCGGCACCGCCCTGGTCAGCGAACGGGGCACGTACCTCGGTGGCCGGTCCTGGTACGCACCCGACCCCGGCGGCATCTGGCGCTGGCACCGCGACAGCCCCTGACCGCCGCCAGGAAAGCGACGTCCGAGTGACGTTCAAGTGACGTTTGCCCGACGTCGGACACGTCACCCGCAGCGCGCTGACCAGCGGCGATCTCCCGAATTTTCGGAGACCACCTACGCATGCGTCCCCCATCTGGACGTAGCCGCCTCAAGCGGTCATCCGCCACCGAATCCTCCACAACGCAAAGAACCGGGAGTCATCCGGCGCAGGCGCACTCCCCTTGCCGAACGCCGGGACGTCATCCGGCGCCTTCCACGCTGCGCGACTGAGCCTGCAACCGCAGGGACTTCTCGCTTGGGCGCCGTCGGTTGTCCGCAGACAACCGTGAATGAGGCGGCGCTGAGGCGACCGTCATCTCCCGGGGGGCACTGTCTTGCTGCGACGCCGATCCATCGTGTCCTGCCTGTCGCGGTCGCCGAAAGGGCTGCGCTGCGCAGGAGGCCGGACAACCGGCCGCGTGGGCTCGGTGGGCGTAGCCAGGACAGTTCAACTCCGTTCACCTCCGGGCCGATTGCTGCCTCCTCGGGTGGGGCACACCGCTACGCTCGGAGTATGTGGTGATGGGCTACACAGCCCACGCTGGCATCGTGGGGGGCTCGATGTCCTGGGTTACATGGGTCTTCGGTGGCTTCGGTGTGGCGATTCCCATCGCCTTGGCTGGGTGGTTCTTCTTCGATCGGCGCAGCAGCAGCCGCCAACACCAGGCCGGTGGGGACCACTCGACGAACATCCAGGTCGGGAACGACCTCACCATCGGTGATGATTTCCGGTCCGGCAACACGTGATACGGCGTCAGCGACAGCGCTCCGGTGACAACTCGACCAACATCCAGGCCGAGGTCGTGCGCCTGGGGCCGTCGTACGAGGACGTGGCGGCGATCGCGCGCGACACATTCCGGGCCAACTTCCTGGCCCTGTCGACCGAGGCCGCACACCTGGCAGAGGCACGGGCAGCCGACATCGTGGACGCGGTGCTGCATCGCCTCGCCGCGGACGCCCCGGACAGGCTCGCACTGTTCGCCGAACCCTGGATGCAGCGATGCTTGTTTAAAGCCCAGGAGATCCATGCCTTTCGAGGCGACGCCGCCGTCGAAGGCGTCCTGATCGAGACGATCGTGGCCCAGACGAACACCACCCCGAACACGCATGCGGGCATCGTCCTCGAAGAGTCCCTGCTGCTCCTCCCCCGACTCACCCACACGCATCTGACGATGCTGGCCTTGACGTTCGTGGTGCGCGAAGCACCCCTAGGACCGCACGTCGAGTCCTATGAAGCCTTGCGCGCCCATACACGGGATTTCGTCGTGCCGTTCGTCTCCGGTCTGAACCCCGCCCCCCGCGACACCCTCCATCTCCTTCGGCTGGGCTGCGCCACGAAGCACGGGTACGAGGAGAGCCCTGTCTTCGCGGAGGTGGGGTGGAAATACCTGGCGCGATGGGATGAGCAGCACGAGTCACAGATGGACCGGGATGCCTGGTCGCGGCAGCACGACGAGGTGAACAGCAAGGCTCACAAGGCCGTCTACGAGGAGATCTTCGCCGAGCCGCTCCTGCCCGCCCACGAACGCGACGAGCGCCGTGAGTTGCTTCCCCCTCTTGACTGCACTCCCCCGGGCCTCGCGCTCGGCTACGCGAACGCACGCCGAGTCCTGGGAAGCCAACTCGACTTCGACCTATGTGAAGCCCTCAACGCCACAGGTCTCGACCCCGACGCGGACTGAGTGAGCACGGTTGCACGCTGTGGGGACGGTTCTCCGCGGACAGCAGCCCCGAAGACGCTCGCGAACTGCGTGGTGAAAGAGCCCAGTTGGGTGGCGTTGGATCGGGACGCCCCTCAGGTCGCAACTTTACCGCGGTAAAGGATCTGGCATTCCTAACGTGTCGCAGAACAGGACCTGATGCCACGTTAGTAAGGTACCTGTCATGACTTCCCCTTCAAGCGACCGCGAGAAGGTCGTATCCAAGCTGCCGGGATGGCTGTGGCAGGCGCTCAAGGTCCGGGCAGCCCAGCACCGCACGGAGATCCAGACTGCGGTCGAGAAGGGCATCGCCGCCTGGCTCTCCCTCGCCTCCGTTCCCGGAGCCGTCGACACGTCCGGCGCCGAGTCGTTCTCCACCTTGCTCCCCCGCGGCCAATGGAACGAGTTCCGCCAGGCCGCAGCCGACCGAGGTGTGTCCCTAACGCAAGGCCTGGCCCAGTCCGTTCAGCTCTGGCTGGAGATGAACCCGGTCCCGGCGACCCCCCGAGCTGAGCACCCGCGGCGACGGATCGTCTGCAACCAGAAGGGCGGCGTCGGAAAGACGGCGGTGTCCGCCGGCCTCGGCGAAGCTCTTGCCGAGAACCCCGACGCGCTCCATCTGGTGCGGATCTCCAAGCACTTCGCTGCTCTCCTCGACCAGGACGCCGGCGAGACCAGCGACCCGCTGGACTTCGAGGAACTGCCCGGGCTGGGCCGCCGCACCCTGCTGGTCGACTTCGATCCGCAGCGTCACCTGACCAGCCAACTGGGCCAGAACGAGATTCCGATGGACCCGGACGTCGACAGTCTCAGCAAGCACATGTCGGGGGAGGCAAAGAAGGACATCAGGGAGCTTGTCGTGCCGATCGCCGACGACCGGTACGGCGGCCGCCTCGATCTGCTTCCCGGATGCCAGGACGGCTTCCTGCTGGACGTAGCCCTGTCCAAGGTGCGGTTCCGTGAGGCCGCCCTCGAACGAGCGCTGGCTCCCCTGGAACCCTTCTACGACGAGATCGTCGTCGACTGCCCCCCAAGCCTCGGCCTCAGCATGGACGCCGCCCTCTACTACGGCCGCCGACGAGACGGCGAAGCCCCGGGCAGTTCCGGCGCGTTGATCGTCGTCCAGGCCGAGGACAGCAGCGCGGACGCGTACGACCTCCTGATCAGTCAGATCGAAGACCTCCGCGAAGACATGACCGTGGAGATCGACTACCTGGGGATCGTCGTCAACATGTACGACCCGCGCCGCGGCTTCATCGCCACGTCCTCGCTGCAGAACTGGTTCGACATAAAGGACCCGCGCGTGGTCGGCGTCATCGGCGAACTCACCGACCAACGCAAAGCCGTCCGCCTCAAGCAGCCGCTGCTGTCGTACGCACCGCGGGGCGAGCAGTCCGCCACGATGCGGGCCCTGGCCCGGGAGGTCTCATGACTCGTGTAGCCGATGAACTGGGCACCGGCTCCTCGTTCGCCCGCGCCCGCGGCGGTGTCAGCGCCCGCAGGCAGGCGGTCGCCGCGACCACCGGCGCCGCGACCGCCGGCGCCGCGGACAGCCGCCTGCGGGCACTGCCCCTGGCGCAGCTGATCCCGACGCGTTTCAACCCACGCCGGAACTTCGGGACCGAGGAAGCACAGCGCGAGTTCGGCCTGAAGCTGAAGAAGAAGCAGCTCCAGCCGGCCGTCGCAGTCACCCGCGAGGCCTACCTCGCGCTGTGGCCCGACGAAGCCGACAACATCGGGAACGCGCCGTACGTCATCGCCAACGGCGAGCGACGCTGGCGCGGGTCCCGAGCTGTCGGGCTGCCGACGCTGGACGTCGTGGTCGACGACGAGGTGGCGAAGTCCCGCGCGGACTTCCTGGACGCGGTGCTCTCCGAGAACAACGACCGCGAGGACCTCGACCCGATCGAGCGTGCCCTGGGCATCAGGACAATGACCGAGGAACTCGGCGGCAAAGCGAAGGTCGCGGAGTACTACGGGAAGTCCGCAGGGTGGGTCACCCAGCAGATGTACCTGCTCGACCTTGCTCCCGATCTGCAGGTCCTGGTGAGTACGGGGGATCTGCCGGTGCGGGAGACACGCGAACTGGCAAAGCTCCCAGCCGACGAGCAAGTCGACGCATGGCAGGCACGCCATGCCGTGCGGCAGGAGCAGCAGGCCCAACCGAAGAAGCGCCGGAAGGCCGCCGATGTGGAGGAGGGACGGCAACGCAAGGACGCGGGCTTTACCGCGGTAAAGCCCGCGCGGCAGCCCGCTCTCCCCCACCAGGCGTCGCCGGGTAGCTCACCCGGCACTCCTCCCGATGCCTCGGATGCGTTCGCCGAACTGGAGTCGGCCGTCGGACTGGCGGGGCGATTCGCCGAGGCTCTTGAGGAACTGCCCGCCTCGTGCGAAGCAGCGAGCCGCGCTGACCAGGCGCGCGCGCAGGCCTTGGTGTCTCGACTGCACGAGCACGTCGAGGCAGTGATCCAGCGCCTCCCTCCCCCGCTGTAGGCGGTCGGCTGAGCCGACCATTGCTCGAGGCCTCGGCTCCCGAAGTTCGGGAGCCGAGGCCTCGAGCATTTGCCGTGAGGGACGGACGCGTCCGCGGCTCTCCCCTGCAGTCGTCGAACGACGGCGGCGGCCGCTCCCGCCGTTCATGAGGGAGGCGCCCGGCGCTTCGATGTCACATGCCCGTGCCTTGGGCCGCTCGGGGAAGGCGGGTCTTGCCACCCCTGCTGCTCCTCTTCCCGAGGGGCTTCGTCTCCGTCGGCACGGACAACGTCGGCTGAGACCATTCTTCGGCTCGGGTGCCAGTCCTTGGACCCTTCGAAAGGCTGCGGAGTCTTCGTACACGGCGAGATGCCTACGGGCACGTGGAGGAGACAGCCCGGCCGCATGGCTTTACCGCGGTAAAGGTTGCCCTACCGCTGGGCCTCGGCTTCGCGGGCAACATCGCAGACCGCGGCTGTCGAGCTTCGGGATGGGGTGTGCGCTGGTGGGCCGGGGCGGCGGTACCAGGGCGTCAGCAGATCGACACGAGGCCTGGAGGAGCAGTGCTTCCTGCGCGGCCTGATGCAGCGGAACGGTTGCAGCATTGCCCACCGTTCCGTCGACGATCGGTTTCTCCGGCCAGGTAACGCTGCGGTGTGTCGCGCCCCACCTATCCCTACAAGCGGCACCGCGCCGCTCAGGGGAGGACGCGATGCCGGACGAACACCCCCCGGTTTCAACACGGGTACTCGAGGGCCGACTGCCCGACGATGGCAGCAGGCGCACCTGGATGCGCTGTCCGCACCGCCAGCCCGCCGGGCAGATGTGGGGGAGGCCGCGGTGAATCAATTCGAATCGCCGCCCCCAGCGACCACGGCTTGCCCCGACGAAAAGGATCACCACACGGGGTCACGCCACAGACGCAGTCCCGAAGCCGTGGAGGAGTACTGCCGTTTCTATCGGCAGGAGTTCACAGCGTTGTGTCGCTTCTTGTACAGGCGCGGCGCAGACTTCGATGACGTCCGCGACATTGCGCAGGAAGCCATGCAGGACTTGTGGCTCCAGTGGGACGCCATCTACGCCCCGCGTAGTTGGATCCGCGTTGTGGCGTCCCGCAAATGGTGTGCCACACGCTCCACAGCGTGGCGGGTCACGACGTCGCTACCCGAGATCGCGTCGGGAGACCACATCGACGAGCGGGCCTGCGCTGCGTTCGGGCTGTCCGACGAAGAGGCTCACGTCCTGCATGTGCTGCGCACACTGCCCAGCCGCCAAGCGCAGGTCCTCGCCTGGACCCTGGACGGCTATACCCCGGCCGAGATCGCCGCACGGATCTCCTCGACGGCAGGCGCCGTTCGCAAGGCCTTGTTCGATGCGCGTAGCACCCTCAAGCTGCGCAACCTCCGGAGTGGGGGACTGCAATGACCAACGACAACTGGTCGGCAAGGACCGATCCCGAGTTGGACGCGATCCTGGCCTCGAGTGGCGACCGAGTCGGCCGCTGGTTCGAGCAAGACCAGGAGGCCGGCCTCAGTGCGGTGTTGGCACTCACCGGCGATGCCCCTGTGCCGCCGGAACCCGTGGTGACACCGACCCTCGCCGACGAAAAGGTGTGGTCCTTGCTGTGCGCTGCCGGCGTTGGCCCTTCGAGGACTGCGACGCCCACTGCTTCCGCAGGGCTGTTGGTGCGTGTGGCCGTCGAGGTCGTGGGCGCTGTCGAGTCGTTGGAAACGCCGACCCGATCCGACAATGCCGAGCACCACGACGGTGGCCGGCGCAGGGTCGCCGACGTGTCGTCAGACGAGCCTGTCGACGGGGAGGCGGGCCGCATCGTGGCCCTGGTCGAACTCGCCCAGGACGGGGACGGCGAGGCGTTCGCCCAGTTGTACGACAACTACCTCGACACGGTGTACCGCTACATCTACTAC